>JAYVZP010000128.1:0-46213 GCA_043783275.1 Rhodanobacteraceae bacterium | reverse complement strand
CTACCTGGCGACAGGCGTCTGCATCACCAACCCAGCCGGGTGCCCCGGGGTCAGGAGGACCAGTCAGGATGCCGTACCTGACCCCGGCTTGCCCGTCTTTAGACCGGTGCAGTTGCCATCCTGAGCTAAATCCAAGGATCCGTTTTTCGTTCATGCAGGCGCACGCTCCCACCAGCGCCCGTCCCCCATGCGACACTCTCTTGAGAGCAAATCGTGTCGAAGACCATCACCCGACCCCTCCTTCTGATGGCATTGAGGTCGTTCTTTCAGGACCGCATACCTACGAAGCTCACTCCTGCACGACTGCACTCAAGATGACTCTCCGCGAAGCCCTAACCCGCGCCACCGACCAGCTCTCCATGCATCCGGAGTTACGCCCCACCGCGCTCCCCGACGCGGCACTGCTGCTGATGCACAGCCTCGCCATCCCCCGCGCCACACTCATCGCCCATCCTGAGCGACGCATCGAACGCGAAGACCAGGCCCGCTACCAACGATTCATCGAGCGCCGCCTCACCTTCGAACCCATCCAATACATCACCGGCGAGCAGGAGTTCTACGGCCTCACCCTCCGCGTCGCTCCCGCCGTCCTCATCCCACGTCCCGAAACCGAACTCCTTGTCGAGGCCGTCCTCGCCCACCTCCAGACTTCTTTGGTGTCATCCCACACCGGCAGAGAGAGTTCTGCGGTTCACAGCACTGAGCCCCTCCGCATCGTCGACATCGGTACCGGCTCCGGAGCCATCGCAATCGCCCTGGCCCACGCACTTCCCAAGGCAGCGGTAACCGGGATCGACATCTCCTCTGAGGCCCTGGCCGTAGCCATGGAAAACGCCCGCATCCACAATCTGAACATCCGCTTCCTGCAATCCGATCTCCTGCAAGAACTAGTCAACCCGTCAACCCCAGAGAGCGGAGCCACAGGCGTCGAGAACCCCACGGCATGGGACGTAATCGTCTCCAACCCACCCTACATTCCGGACTCTGATGCCCCCAGCCTCCATCCCCAGGTCCGTGATCACGAACCCCGGAGTGCTTTGTTCTCTGGTCCTTCCGGCCTCGAAATCTACGCTCGCCTCATCCCCCAGGCATACGCCCTTCTCAAGCCTGACGGGCTCCTCGCACTCGAAATCGGCCACGGCCAACGCGACGCGATCGCCGCTCTCCTCACCGACTGGCAAGACGTCGCCTTCATAAACGACCTCCAGCAAATCCCCCGCGTAGCGCTCGCCCGCAAGCCCCAATAACTCCCGGTGCTATCCTGCACCCATGTCCCGGCTGACCTTCCGACTTCTTCCCCTCTCCGTGCTTCTCAGCGCCTTGCCACTCACCGCACAGACCGCTCGCCAGCCCCAGAACCACACCCACACCCAAAGCCAGGGCAAGATCGACCGCGACCTCATGGAAGTCACCATCGCCCGTCTGCACGACCTTTATCGCGCCCACACATACACCGTCACGCAGGTCGTCCAGTGGCATCTCGCCCGCATGGACCGCTACAACGGCATCTACCGCGCCGTCCAGACCATCGACCGCAAAGCCGCCCTGGCCACCGCCGCACGTGAAGACGTCGAAGCCCGAAGCCCCGGCTTTAACCCTGGTCCCCTCTGGGGAATCCCCCTCGTCATCAAGGCCAACACCAGCGTCAAAGGCCTCGTCACAACGGATGGATGGCGAGGCTACAACCTGCCCAGCCATGAGCTCATCGCCCCTCAGGACGCGACCATCGTCTCCCGGCTGCGAAGCGCAGGCGCAGTCCTCCTCGGCATTACCAACATGCCGGACTTCGCCGCCAGCGATACCAACCGCTCCACTGTCTTCGGCCGCACCGGCAACGCCTACGACGTGCGCTTCTCCCCCGGTGGATCCTCCGGCGGCACCGTAACCTCGGTCACCTCTAACTTCGCCGTCATCGGCAACGGAACCGACACCGGTAACTCGATCCGGATGCCCGTCGCAACCAGCTCACTCGTCGGCATCTTCCCCACACGCGGTCTTGTCAGTCTCGCGGGCATCGCCCCCCTGGACTCCCTGCTGGACAACACCGGCCCCATCGCCCGTAACGTTCCGGACGCCGCGCTCGAGCTCACCGTCATGGCCGGCGAAGACCCCCTCGACCCCGCCACAATCGGTAGCCCCGCACAAGCCCAGCCCGGGCCATTCACTCACTACCTGAAAGCCGGAGCCCTCAAGGGCAAGCGCTTCGCCGTGCCTGCATTCATTCTGGAAGGCGGCGGAACCCCCTTCCAGGGCGTCTGTTCCACCGCCACGCCGGCCCAGTTCGCAGCCGCCCGCAAAGAAGCGCGCCTCCCCCTCCAACCCGAAACCCGCGCAGCCTTTATGAAGTCCATCGACGAGCTCCGGGCCGCCGGCGCCACCGTCCTCATCGATCCCACCATCCTCCCCGACAGCTTCGCCGAAGCCGCCTCCCACATCTGCACTCTTCCTTATCTCCGCCAGGGAACCGACACCTTCCTCGCCCACTTCGGCCCTGCGCAATATCACTCGGCAGAAGACTACGCCCGCGCCACCGGCCAGCAAATCCCCAGCACCATCATCGGTGGCGACAAGACCGGAGCCAGCAACGTGCTCGGCATCAAGCAGGTAAAGCTGGAAGACGATCCCGCAGCCGAGGCCAACTTCCTCGCACCCCGCCGCCAGGTTCTCGACCTGTACAACCGCGAGTTGGACCGCCTGCACCTCGACGGCTTCCTTTATCCAGCCATCCAGATGCCGCCCGTTGACGAGACCATGCCGCAGGACGGCCGCATCTCCGAAGGCCCACACAGCGACACCGGCTGGGTCAACATGCTGGGCGTCCCTGCCATCAGCTTCCCCGGCGGCTTCTACCCCAACGGCCTGCCCTTCGGAATCGAGATCAGCACCCGCAAATGGCACGACGGCGACATGATCGGGTGGGCTTACGATTACGAACTCCGTACCCATCACCGGCATCCACCTGCACTCGTCGAAAGCGGCCTTCTTCCTGCCGCCGCGCAGCCGCCCACGCAATAAACGGGCGCGGTAACGATCGCGCAGCAATCAACCCGGAGGACTATACTTACGCGAGACCCGCAACAGGAGCGCTCATTTGGCAGGTAGCCCATTTCCGTACAGGATTCTGATTGTCGAAGACGAGCCAAGCTTGCGGGAACTCGGAAGAATACTGCTGGTTGCACAGGGCTACGAGGTACGTGGGGCAGAAGATGGTTTCGAGGGCTTGGCGGCACTCAAACAGTCACTTCCCGACATCATCATCTCCGACCTGCAAATGCCGAACATGAACGGGTTTGAGTTTCTCTCGGTCGTCCGACGGCGATTCCCCACCATCCCGGTCATCGTCATTTCAGGTGAGTTCTCCGGTCTTTCCGTACCTGAAAGTGTGCTGGCCGACGCCTTCTTCCCAAAAGGCGGCTACAACGCCAAGCAGCTTTTCGAAAAGATCATCGATCTGCTGCACGAACTACCAACCCGACCTAAAGCCGGCAAGCCGAGCCAGGCCGCCGTCTGGGTCAAGAACGATAGGGGAACGATCGCAGTTACATGCTCAGAGTGCCTGCGCACCTTTCCAGTGTCCGATGTCTCCAAAGGGACCAACGAGGCAGAGTGTGACTTCTGTTCCAGTATGATCCGCTTCGAGATCATCGGCGAGCACAGGTCTTCCAGGGTGCCGGAGTCTCTGGTTCTGCCCGCATAATTCGTCTCCACCCCATGGTGCCTGCTCCGCGCGCTTATCGCTACGCTCCTCCTCTGCTACCCTCATCTCCATGCGCATTCACCCTCTCGCCGCTGTCACCCTGCTCGTTGCCGCGTCTGCCTTCGCCCAAACCCCCTCAGTAGAAACCCGCCTCGCCACCCAGAAGACTCTTTTCAACGAGTCGTGGGAGACTAACCTCAGGCTGTCCCCCACCCTCGCCACCGCCATCGGCGACTATCGCTACAACGACCAGCTTGGCGACAACTCGCTCGCCGCCATCCTGCGCCATCACGAGATCAACGCAGCTTACCTGGTTCGCATCAAGGCCATCTCGCCCAATGGCTTCAGCGAAGAAGACCGCACCTCCCATGACCTCTTCCTGCGCAACCTCCAGGAAGGCATGGATGACTTCGACCTCAAAGACTACGAGATGCCCGTCAACGCTCAGGGCGGCATCCACACCAACCTCGCCGACCTCCCGCTCTCCGTCCCCTTCGACTCCGTCAAGCACTACGAGGACTACATCACCCGCCTGCACCAGATTCCCAAGGCTCTCCTGCAGACCGAAGACGTCATGCGCGCCGGCGTCAGGGATCACCTCACCATCGTCAAGTTCTTGGCCGAAAAGATTCCCGCCCAGTGCGAAGGCATAGTCAAAGCCGACCCATTCCTGCTCCCCCTGAAGAAGTTTCCCGCCACCTTCTCTGAAGCCGACAAGAAGCGCCTCACCGACTCCATCACCACCGCAGTCAACACTGAAGTTCTCCCGGCTTACAAACAGTTCGCGTCCTTCATCACCTCGGACTATGTTCCCGCCGGTCGCTCCACCCTGTCTATCGAATCCCTCCCCGACGGCAAGCGTCGTTACCAGGCCGCCATCCGCCGCCTCACCACCACCAACCTTCCAGCGTCTGAAATCCACCGCATCGGCCTCTCCGAGTACGACCGCATCGTCGCCGAGATGACCGCGCTCGCAAAAGCCAATGGATTCGCTGATCTCGAAAGCTTTCGCAACAAGGTCGAGAACGACCCCAAATATAAACCCACTTCGGAACAAAGCATCGTCGACGACTTCAGCAAGTACATCGCCCAGATGCAGCCCAAGCTACCTCAGCTCTTCAACAACGTGCCCAAAGCTCCCGTCACAGTGGAGGCCATCCCCGACTTCCAGAAGGCCGCCGCCACCCACTACCAGACCGGCACCCCCGATGGAAAACGTCCCGGTCGCGTCTCCGTGGCCGTCTCCGACTACACAAAGCGAAGCTTCATCAACGATGAAGCCGTCGCCTATCACGAAGGCGTCCCCGGCCACCACATGCAGCTCTCCGTCCAGCAGACCCTCACCGGCCTGCCCGAGTTCCGCAAACACGGCGGCAACTCCGCCTACACCGAAGGCTGGGCGCTCTACGCCGAGCAGCTAGGCAAGGAAGTCGGCTTCTACCAGGACCCCGGCTCCGACTACGGCCGGCTTCGTTCGGAGCTCTTCCGTGCCGTCCGCCTCGTCGTCGACACCGGCATCCACGACATGAACTGGAGCCGCGATCAGGTCGTCGATTACATGCGCAAGTCGCACGCCATCGATGAGCCCACCATCCAGGCAGAGACCGATCGCTATATTTCATGGCCGGCACAGGCCTGCAGCTACAAGCTCGGCCAGCTCAAGATTCGTGAGCTCCGCACCCGGGCTCAGCAGCAGCTTGGAACCCAGTTTGATGTGCGCACCTTCCACGACGAGATTCTGAGCGGCGGCAGCCTCCCTCTCGATCTCCTGGACGCCCGCGTCAACCGCTGGATCACCGGTCAACTCCCAGCCAACGCAAAGAAATAAACCAGATTCACTCTTGCTGGCAAGCCCGCATCGCTACGTCGCTTTGCGGGCTCTTTTTTGTCTTTACTAAGAACATCCGCTTACAACAGTGATCGGATATTCAGGACACCTTCCACGCCACCAGGAAACTATCCGTCAGCGCCGGAGTCAGTTTACGAACCCTACTTCGTCGCCATCGACAGGTTTGGCTGTGGCAGCCAGTTTCTGCGAGCCTAGCGAGCGCCGTGGCGTGGCTGGCTGCCAGGAGCTGAGAGCTTCGCTCTCGCTCTCCTACAATCCCGCATACCAGTCGTATCCCAGCTTCGTCCAGTAGTCGTCCGGCTTCTCATCTGTGTACGCGATCAGCCCAATCCGCTTGATCTGTTTGTACCCATACTTGATCGGCATATGCAGTCGCAGCGGCGCGCCATGCGCCTGTGTCAGTTGCTGCCCTGCCATCTCCGTCACCAGCAGGCTCTGCGGATGCCGACATTCCGCCAGCTCAAACCCGCAGTAGTAGTCTCCGTTTGGCGTCTCCATGTAGACATACTTCGGTTCCCGCCCCTCCGCGTTCTTCGCCGGCGGATAAGCCTCGATAAAGTCCGCCAGCCGCACCCCGCCCCAGTGCACAATCTCACTCCATCCCTCGATGCATTTGAACTGCGTCACAAGTTCCTGCCGCGGCAGTCTTCGAACATCCTCCGTCGTCAGCAGCAAGCCCGGCGTCCCTTCCTCCAGCGCCGAGTCGCTCAACCCGGCCTCCTCCTGCCCTCGAAGCGGCTTCCCTCCCTGCGCCGCGCGCATCTCTTCAAACGCCTTCTCAAACGCCGGCGGCATCTTCGCATCCTCCACCTTGGGCGCGACCTTCGTATCGTGCCCGGTGTACGCCGCCTCCTTCGGCACGTATCCGTACTCCCACTTCGTCACATCGTTGACATACTGTGGGAAGCCTTTCGCCCCGGCCACGCCAACCACCTGCAGCCGATACCGCGCCGGCAGCAAATCCTGTTTCAGTCCATAGTTCCCGTTGAGTCGCAGATCCTTCGACTCGCTCACGTCATATGTAGGCGCCGAACCACGCTCATCAAACAGCTCACGTGAAACCGTCGCATTCAAGTTCAAAGCCTTTCGCAGCGGCCTCGGAAGCAGTTGATCTCCCGGCGAACGCGCAATCCAGCGATAGAACCCATAGCCCGCCACCGCACCCACTCCTCCGACCAAAAAACTGCGCCGCGTCCTCCGCGCCGACTCCTCCTTTATTTGTTCCAGATCGCTCAAAATTTCCTCCTCTCCGCTTCAAGCGAGGGCTCATCCGCTCGCCGAAACGCATAACCGCTCACCATCGAGCGAAGGTTATTCCAACCCGCCATCGCGACTTGCACCACGTGAACCACGAAGAAAAGACAGAAACCAATCGTCAGCAGAAAGTGAAACCACCGCGCCATCTCATAACCGCCAAGCAATGACGTCAGCCAATGTGTCTGCGTCGGCTTGTAGATCGCAAGCCCAGTCACCAGAGCCCCAAATCCCATCAGGATGCTTCCGCTATAGGCAATCCTCTGCGCCCCGTTGTACTTCGTCTGCGGCGGCAAACCCTTGCGCAAATGCAGGTCCACCAGCGTCACCTGAATCGCTTCGTGGATGGACGCGCGATTCGGAACCATGAACTTCCACTCGCGCGAATACAGCAGATAAAGCCCATACGCCAACCCGTTCAACGCAAAGATCCACATGAAAAAGAAGTGGTACCCCAGCCCTTGCGTCACCCGGTAAGGCACGTCGAGCTTCGCATAAAACCAGTCCGGAAAGAACCGGAACAGCGTCCACGTCCCCACCCCGATCCGGTAAACGCGATGCGGATGCTGATACGCGTTATCCGAGTCGTTCCAATAAATCAGAAGCCCACTCCAGATCATTGTGAACAACACCGGAAAGTTGATCCAGTGCATCCACCGAATCGCCAGCGGGTGCTTCCGCTCCAGCACAAACGACCCCTCTTTGACCGGCGTCCGATCCCACATCGGCTCAAGCATCGGCTCAAGCATCGGCTCAAGCATCGACCCCTTGCGATCCAATGGAATCACTGGCGGCGCATCCGTCAAAGGATCGTCTTCCCCGTTGCCTGGAGACTCTGCCACCTTCCCTAATTCGACCACCGGCACTGCCTGGTCCAGCGCGTGCAGCACCGCGGATTCCGCCTTGGCGTCCGAAGTTGTCCCCTCTGGAACGCCGTTAGCCGGAGCGCTCCCACCGCCTTTGACCGACGCCTCCTCGGGGGTTTTCATGCCGCCATCCGTCATCGCCACCAGGTCTCCCTTTCGCGATACTCATCCTCTTCAAGCATTACGGGCAAGTGAAATCCGGCGCGAACCCTAAAGCTTCCGCAACTCCCCGCCGATGAGGCCGCCAGAGGTTTTTCCAACATCATGCTCAAACACCCCACCCCCCTCGCAGGATCGTCAGTTACCACCCGCATGGCAGCGACACCGCTCATCTCGTTGATCTTTAGACGCAGCGAAAAGATCGTTCGCACCGCCATCACCCTCTCCGCCGCAACCGGCATGCTCGCACTCTCGGGATGCAGCATGTCCCGCATGCAGCCTACCTCCGCCGCCACCTCCAATGTTGCCATTCGCGGCCACGTTCAGGGAGGCCAGCAGCCCGTATCCGGCGCCGCCATTCAGCTTTACTCCGCTGGAACCAGCGGCAACATGTCCGCAGCCACGCCGCTCCTACCCACCACCGTCCTCACCGACACAAACGGCGGCTTCAACATCACCGGCGACTACACCTGCCCCGCACCCAACGCGCAGGTCTACATCGCCGCCACCGGTGGCAATCCGGGCCTCAGCGGCATCGCCAACAATAACGCAATCGCCCTCGTCGCAGGCCTGGGCGATTGCAGCTCGCTCGCCACTATCCCCAACATCTCCATCAACGAGCTCACCACCGTAGCCGCCGCCTGGGCCCTCGCACCCTTCGCCTCCTCCGTCGCCAACGTTGGAGCCTCTGCGACCAACACTCCCGGCCTCCAGAACGCCATGCACACCGCCATGCTCCTCGCCGACTCCACCCTGGGCGTCGCGCCCTCGCCACAGCTCTCCGCCAACAGCACCACCGAAACCGCCAAGCTCATCACCCTGGCCGACATCCTCGCCGATTGCATCAACTCCGACGGCACCTCCGTCTGCTCCAACCTTTTCAACGATTCCTTTGTCTCCGGGTCCACCCTGACCGACACCTTCCAGGCCGCGCTTTCCATCGTTCAGAACCCCAATCACAACGTAGCCAAGCTCTTTCTCGATACACCCTCGCACGTCGCCTTCGGTGGCGGTCTCTCCGTCGCACCCAACGACTGGAGCATGAGCATCTCCTCCACCGGCGCCGACTTGGCCAGCGCCAAAAATCTCGCAGTCGATGGGTCCGGCAATATCTGGGTCGCCAACTTCAGCGGCACCGTCTCCGCCTTCAACCCGCAGGGTGTCGCCTTGTGGCAGCACGGAATCTCCGGCGCCGGCCTCAGCAGCTCCACCGGCATCACCATCGACCTCAACAACAACATCTGGGTCGCCAACATAAAAGACGGCAACACCGCCAATCCCAACGGCTCCGTCACCGAGATCTCACAGGACGGCCGAATCCTCTCCGGCTCTTCCGGCTACGTCAGTGGCGTCAACTCCCCCACCGCCGTCGCCGCCACACCTAACGGCAGCATCTGGGCCACTAATCTTGGCCAACCCGCATTTATGGCGCAGCTGGGCTCCAACGGTAAGCCGACGTCCGGCAGCGGATTCGGCATCGGCTCGCTCACCACGCCCTCCGCAATTGCCGGCAACCAGTTCTCAGACGTGTGGATCGCCGACAAATCAGCCGGCACTTTGCTGCTCATCGACCAGTCCGGCAGCCTCGTCAAAAACATCGCCTGCTGCATCACTCCTGATTCGCTCGCGCTGGACACCCGCGGCACCGTCTGGGTTGGCGACTCAACCCAAAACACCCTCACCCAGATTCAGGGCTTCGGCGCATCCGCCGGAACCGTCTCCGACTCTCGCCTCAACACCCCCCACACCCTCGCATCCGACGGAGCCGGACGCCTCTTTGTCGCCAACTTCGGCTCCAACAATATCGCTATCGTGGCAGACTCCACCGCCACCACCCCCGGCACCATCCTCACCCCCGCCCCCGGCCTGGGCCTTGACGCAATCCTCAACCAGCCCTACGGCACCGCCATCGACGCCAGCGGCAACCTTTGGGTCACCAGTTCCGGAGACAACCGCCTCGTCCGTTTCATCGGCATCGCCACCCCCGTCAGGACGCCCATGTCCGGCCTCCCTCAGCGGCCCTGAATCCACATTAAACCAGCGCCCCGCTCATCGCGATCTCACCGCGATGAGCCGGGGCCACCCCAAAACTTTAATTACCACAACACAACCTCGACCAGCGCCCCATCCTCATCTACAAACTCCACCCGCTTGTTCGTCATCGTCACCCCTTCAAACGCACTCCGTCTTCCGCGAGACCCCATCGCCACCGCCACCCCCGCAGCCTGATCCGCCTCCGTCATGCACGCCACCCCCTGGATGCACCTCAGCGTAGATGCCATCGACTTCGCCACCTTGTCCCAGTTCTGCACGATATAAATCCGACGCTTCCCCACGCTCGCATCATCCAGCAGCACATCGTTCGAATAATTGATCATCACCCGCGTATCCCCAACCTTGACCCCATCACGAGTCACTGTCGCAAGCGGATTCCTCAAAAACACCCTTTGCCGGTACACCACCACAAAAACAATCAGCCCCAGAAAGATCAGCGCCAAAAGCTTCTTCATTTCTTCTCCTCGTGATATTCCTGCTCCGTATTGATCCCCCACAGCGCAGCCTTATCCACCTTGCCCGCACACAGACCATCCACCACCGTCATCGCCGTCAACATGCTGTGATCCTGATTGTTGTACTTATGCATCCCGTTCCGTCCCACCAGGAACAGGTTCTCGAAACCGTCCGTAAACGTCCGCAACTCATCGAACCGATCGTATGTCCCAAAGTATGCCGGGTACGTCTTCGGCACGCGGACCACATGCGCATCGGTCACCGCATCCGCCTCCAGAATCCCGATCTTCGCCACCTCCGCCACCGCAAACTTCTTCAGGTCCTCGTCTTCCATCTTCCACAGATCATCCGTGTCGTAACAGAAATACTCCAAACCAATCCACACCTTCGCCGGATCGCTCACCAGGTACGGACTCCAGTTGTTGAAGATCTGCAATCTCCCCAGCAGCACATCCGGCTCCTGCACATAAATCCACGTATCTTTCAGCAGCCCTCCGTCGGGCTCCTTCACCTTCAGCCGACCGCACAGCAGCCCCACCGTAATAAAGTCTCTGTACTGCAAGCCATCCGACACCTCCCTCACGTTAGCCGGCACCGCGCAATCCAGCGCATTCACCAACTCCCGCATCGGCATCGTCGAAAGAAAATAATCCCCTTCAAACTTCTGGCGCGTCCCCGCCTCATTCACCGCAGTGACTCCACTCACCATCTTCCCATCCGAGTGAATCGTCTCTACCCGCCAACCCATGTGGATCTCTCCACCCATCTGCGTCACCAGGTTCGCTGCATGCTCCCAAAGCTGTCCCGGCCCGAACTTCGGATACATGAACCGCTCAATAAGGCTTGTATCCGTCCCCTTCTGCGCTACGTCTCCGGTGTTCTTTGATCTCCGCGCAAACGTCTTCTTCACAAAATGCTTCACCGCCGTCGTCAGGCTCAGCCCCTTGATGCGCTGTGCTCCCCATTCCGCCGAAATCTGATCGCAAGGCGTCCCCCAGACCTTCTCCGTATAACTTTTGAAGAACGTCAGGTAAAGCTCCCGCCCGAACCGGTTGATCAGAAAATCTTCAAGACTCTTCTCCGGAGCAATCTGCTTCAAACGCGATTGAAAATAACTTACTCCCACCCGTACCGTCCGCGCCGCTCCCAGGTTCGTCAGCGTCGTCCCCGTCAGCTTGATCGGATAGTCGAAGAACTTCCGCAGGTAATAGATCCGGCTCTTCCGCGGACGAATCAGCATCACCAGATCCCGGTCCACCGGCGCCCCAACCACCACCGTCTCCGTATGCCCATGCGCCTCCGGATGCTCCACTCCATCGGCATCCGTCTCATCGGTATCCGTCTCAATCACAACGGCCTTCGGTCCCATCCCGCGCAGCGGAGGCTCCTGTTCCACATGCGCCGGCACCGCCACTACCCGCCTCTGGCCGTGGTAGGAGATCTCCGTCGCCGACTCGTCAACCTCCGGCGGCATCAGGTCCATCCACCACTGCATCACCCGGTCCGACTTCGAAAAGAAGCGGTGCCCCCCGATATCCATCCGGTTTCCCTTGTACCGGATCGTCCGCGAGATGCCACCAATCTCGTCACTCGCCTCAAGCACCACGGGCTTGATCCCGGTACGCCGCAACATCTCCAAAGCCGCCGTCAATCCCGCCGGACCAGCCCCAATAATAATCGCTCGCTTCTGTTCCTCTATCAAAATGCCGCCTAACGCTTGATTCTTCGGTCAGTTTATCCCACTGGCAAAACTTGCTCAGAACCTGTCGTAGATGGCGTGACGCGCTCACACTAATCCATTGGTACGCAAAAAGTATCTTATTGGGACTGGCTCGATCGAAAACACGATGCATACCCCGGAAAAGTGACGCCCCGCTACGATAATCATCTAATGCCCATCTCTTCGTCCGGCCTTCGCGAAGCCAAAGCCGCTTCGCTCCCATCCTCGAAAACCGCCCTGCTGGGAGCTCTTGCCTGCGCCCTCTCCCCCATCCTCGCGGTCTACACCCTGCTCTTCCGCGAGATGCGCAACGCCCCCATGTTCGACGACTATCAGGCCATCGTCTCCTTCGCGCTCATCTTCAGGCAGCTCCCCAATCTCGGCTCCAAGCTGCTCTTCATCGTCGCCGCCCAGCACGATGAATACAAGCTCATCTTCGAACACATGATCCTCGCCGCGCAGCTTGCCCTTACCGGAAGAATCAGCTTTACCTTCCTCATCGTGCTCGGCAACCTGTTGCTTCTTGGCATCCTGTGGCTGCTTTGGAAACACTACTTCGCAGAGCAAAAAAACCTCGCCCGCCGCATCCTGCTGTTTGCGCCTATCTGCTATCTCATATTCCAGCTCAACTATGTCGAAAACCTCGATTGGGCCATGTGCGGCATGCAGACCGTCCCCGTCCTGCTGTTCACTCTCGCGGCGCTGCACCTTGTCCTCAAGCTGGACTCAAGAAGCATCGCGTGCGCGTGCCTCTGCGCTTTCCTTGCCTGCCTCTCCTCGGCAAATGGCTTCCTCATCGCACCTATAGGCCTGTTCATCCTGCTTTCGGCAAAGCGCAGGTCCCAAACCCCCAGCTGGAGCTCGATCGTGGCCTGGACCACCACTTTCTTTGTCGCGCTCGCCCTATACCTCTACCGATACATTCCCATCACCCGCGCCGGTTTTGACCCGCACGTCACCTTCCCTCACAAAATTCTTTTCTTCCTCGCGTTCCTCGGCGCGGCAGCAGAGAACATGCGGCATTTCCCAGTGCGCAACGGCGCTGTCGTGCTGGGACTCGTCATCCTCGCAACCTTTCTGCTCTCGCTCCGCACTCGCTTCGACCGAACAAACCCCTTCGCCTTCTATTCCTGCCTCTGGTTTCTTCTCTCTGCCGCAGCCGTAACCCAGGGACGCGCCGGTCTAGGCATGGATATCAGCCTCTCGCTCCGCTACAAAATCTATTCCGATCTGCTGCTCATCTTTTGCTATGGATTCGGCGCCAGCTTCTTCAGGCGCTTCACCCTCTTGCGAAACCGCAAGCAAACCCTGTTTGCCGGTGCCCTGGCCGCCACCATGCTGCTTTCGTTAAGCTCAGACTTCTTTGGGTATAAGGCACTACACAAGCGCCGCGTTCGAACCGCCGAAGGCCTCACGCAATTCGCCGCGGATCCGGCCCGCAATGTACCCATGATCAGCACCAACGGCGAGGCTATCGTGGGCGGAGAACCGGAGTTCGCCCGTGTCGTCCTCAACCAGGCTCTCGCCCAGGGAATCTACAGCCTCCCGCCAATGCGCTAGGCGACAGCCGCCTCAGTTCATCCCGAGACCTCAGGTGGGCGAATCCACGCTAAACGTCAACCCATCTTTCCCCGCGTCGACCAACACATGATCTCCATGCAACACGCTTCCGTCCAGAATCTTCACCGCCAGTTTGTCCTGCACCATACGCTGAATCGCACGCTTCAACGGTCTTGCCCCATACGCACGGTCGTATCCCGCCGTAAAGATCGCCTTTCGCGCCGCATCGGTCAACTTCAGCGTGATCTTCCGATCCGCCAGCAACCTGTCCAGATCCTTCAACCGCAGGTCGACAATATGCGTCAACTGTTCCTCTCCCAACGGACGGAACACCACAATATCGTCCACGCGATTTAAAAACTCCGGCCGGAACTGAGTCCGCAGGCTCTCCATCACCCGTACCTTCGCCTCTTCGAACCCCTCTTCCCCCTGCGCCCAGGCCGTCGCCAACGCCTGCGCCCCCACGTTCGAGGTCATGATCAGAACCGTGTTCTTGAAGTCCACCGTCCGCCCCTTACCATCCGTCAGCCGCCCATCGTCAAGCACCTGCAGCAACACGTTGAACACATCCGGATGCGCCTTCTCAATCTCATCGAACAGCACCACCGCATACGGACGCCGACGTATCGCCTCCGTCAACTGCCCACCCTCTTCGTAGCCCACATAGCCCGGAGGCGCGCCAATCAATCGAGCCACGGCATGCTTCTCCATGTACTCACTCATATCAATCCGCACCATCGAGGCCTCGTCGTCAAACAGAAACTCCGCCAGCCCCTTCGCCGTCTCCGTCTTGCCCACACCCGTAGGCCCCAGAAAAATAAACGAACCAATCGGCCGCTTGGGATCGGACAAGCCCGCCCGCGACCGCCGAATCGCATTCGCCACCGCCGACAAAGCCTCGTCCTGACCCACCACCCGCTCGCGCAGGCGATCCTCCATCTGCACCAGCTTCTGCATCTCCCCTTCCAACATCTTCGCCACAGGGATACCCGTCCACCGCGAAACAATCTTCGCAATGTCCTCTTCATCCACCTCTTCCTTCAGCATCCTCTTCCTACGAGCCCCGGAACCGGGTGTCCCCGTTCTCGCACCTGAAACCTGGGCTGAACCTGCAACATCGCCTTCCCCACCCATCGCAGCATCACCGCCATCAGTAGGCCCTTCATCTCCTCCGGCCAACTTATCCGCAGCGTCTGTCAACATCTTCAACTCCGCCTCAAGCTCTGGAATCTCCCCATACTGCAACTCTGCCGCCCGCTGCAGATTCCCCTTCCGCGTCTCCTCCTCTGCCTTGAATCGCAGCCCTTCGAGCGCAGCCTTCAACTCCGCGATCTTCGCAATCGCTCCCCGCTCCGTCTGCCACCTCGCCCGCAGTCCGGAAGCCTTCTCCTGTACCTCGGCCAACTCGCGCTCCACCACCTCCAGCCGCTCCCGCGACGAGATATCCGTCTCCCGCTTCAGCGCCTGCTTCTCAATCTCCAGCGAAGTCGCCCGCCGCTCCAGGTCGTCAATCTCCACCGGCACGCTGCCAATCTGAATCGCCAGCGCCGCCGCCGCCTCATCCATCAGGTCAATCGCCTTATCCGGCAAAAATCGATCAGAGATATACCGATGCGACAAAGTAGCCGCCGCCACAATCGCCGAATCCTTGATCCGAATCTTGTGATGCGACTCGTACCTCTCCTTCAACCCGCGCAGAATGGCAATCGTGTCCTCCACATTGGGCTCACCCACATACACAATTTGGAAACGCCGCTCCAGCGCTGCATCCTTCTCGATGTACTTGCGATACTCATTCAGCGTCGTCGCCCCGATCGCACGCAACCCACCCCGGGCCAGCGCTGGCTTCAACATATTCGAGGCATCCATCTGCCCCTCGCTCGCCCCGGCCCCTACCAGTGTGTGCAGTTCGTCGATAAAGAGAATTACCTCTCCGTTCGACTCTTCAATCTCCTTGAGTACGGCCTTCAGCCGCTCCTCAAACTCTCCGCGAAACTTCGCCCCGGCGATCATGCTCGCCAGGTCCAGCGCCACCACCCGCTTATCCTTCAACGACTCCGGCACATCCCCCGAAACCACCCGCCGCGCGAGCCCTTCCACAATCGCCGTCTTGCCCACACCCGGCTCGCCAATCAACACCGGGTTGTTCTTCGTCCGGCGGCTCAACACCTGCACCACTCGCCGAATCTCCTCATCGCGCCCAATTACCGGGTCCAGTTTGCCGCGCCGCGCCAGATCCGTCAGATCCTTCGCATACTTCTCCAGCGCCTGAAACTTTCCTTCCGGTGTCTGATCCGTCACCCGACTGGACCCACGCACTGCGGAAAGCGCCTTCAAGAGTGCCTCATGCGTCGCACCCAAGGCCTTCAACGCCCCTGCAACGGCCCCATTCTTCTCCTGCGCCAGGGCCAGTAGCAGGTGCTCCGTCGAAACATACTCATCCTTGAACCCTTCGGCCTCCTTGAACGCCTGCTCCAGAACCTTATTCAGCGCCGCCGACACCCCCGGCTGCGCCCCGCCCGACACCTTCGGCAGCTTGGCAATCGCCGAATTTACCCCGGAGAGCATCTGCTCCACCGGCACCCCCACCTTTTCGAGCACCGGCAGCACCACCCCATCCCGATCCTCCAGTAAGGCGGTCATCAGGTGCACCGGCAACACTTCTGGATTCCCATTGTCCAAAGCCTGTCCCGCCGCTGCCTGCATCGCTTCCTGCGACTTCACCGTAAACCGTTCCCACTTGATCGCCATTCAGTCCTCTTTCCCGCATCCCACGGTCTCTACATCGTCATCCCGCAAGATGAGTTCCCATTAGTTTGTCTGCTCTCGAAAAACCCAGACCGCCTGAAACTTTCGTCAGGAGCGAAGTACAAGTACAAGTACTTACATCACCTCTCTAAGACGCAGTGTAGATCAACAAAGTTGCAGATAATATGACAGAGACGCACTCATATCTTGACGCTGCCACCAGGTCCCTCCACCCCCTGAATTTCCCAGGGTCCCAGACAAACCTAACTCCAATCCCCTCTAGACCCTACGCTTCGAGGTCCGGACCTAACATCAATGAATGGAGGACTTTAGGACTTTTCAGGTAAGGGTGGGGGTATCCCGCTGCTAGAATCCCACCTCATGGCTACCCCGCAAGAAATCCGTCTCCTTGAACTAGCCGCCCGCAACCAACTCGCCGAAGAAGGCGGCGGTGCCGAGCGCCGAGCCCGCGAAAAGAAAGCCGGTAAACTCTCCGCCCGCGAGCGCATCGACTTCCTCCTGGATGAAGGCACCTTCGAAGAGACCGGCAAGTTCGTCACCCATCGCGCCACCGACTTCGGCATGGCGGAAACCCGCGTCCCGGGTGACGGCTTCATCACCGGCCACGGCCGCATCCACGGGCGCATCGTCTTCGTCTTCGCCCAGGACTTCACCGTCTTCGGCGGTAGCCTGTCAGAAGCCAACGCAGCCAAGATCGTCGACATTATGGATACCGCCATGCGCGTCGGAGCACCCGTCATCGGTCTCAACGACTCCGGCGGCGCCCGCATCCAGGAAGGCGTCGTCTCGCTCGCCGGCTATACCGACATCTTCCTCCGCAACACCCTCGCCAGCGGTGTCATCCCCCAGATCTCCGCCATTCTCGGTCCCTGCGCCGGCGGCGCCGTCTACTCCCCCGCCATCACCGACTTCACCCTCATGACCGAGCACACCAGCTACATGTTCGTCACCGGTCCGGACGTCATCAAGACCGTCACCCACGAGGATGTGACCAAGGCTCGCCTGGGGGGTGCCGCCACCCACAACGAAATCTCCGGCGTAGCCCACTTTATGGCGGCAAACGACGAGCAGACGCTTGCGACAGTGCGTGAGTTGATGACCTTTCTGCCGTCAAATAACCTGGAAACGCCGCCGCTGTCGCCCTCCAGCGACCCTTACGACCGCGCAGACGACGCCCTCGACACCATTATTCCGGCTGAGTCCAACCAGCCCTACGACATGACCGAGGTCATCGCGAAGATCGTCGATGAAGGCTATCTGTTCCAGGTGCACGAGCACTTTGCAAAGAATATCGTCGTGGGATTCGCGCGCATGGCAGGGCGCCCGGTGGGCATCGTCGCCAACCAGCCCGCGTTTCTGGCCGGCGTGCTGGATATTGACGCCAGCGTAAAAGCCGCGCGCTTCGTGCGCTTCTGCGACGCCTTCAACATCCCGCTGATCACCTTTGAAGACGTCCCGGGCTTCATGCCCGGCGTCCAACAGGAACATGGCGGCATCATCCGCCACGGCGCCAAGCTCCTCTACGCCTTCGCCGAGGCGACGGTACCCAAGATGACCGTCATCACCCGCAAGGCCTACGGGGGCGCCTACTGCGTCATGAGCAGTAAGCACCTGCGCACGGACCTGAATCTTGCGTGGCCGACCGCCGAAATTGCTGTCATGGGGCCGGAGGGTGCCGTAAATATCGTCTACAAGCGGGAGTTCGAAACGGCACTGAAGACCGCACAAGCCGTCTGGCCGCAGGGCAAGCCCTTTACCGAGCAGGAGAAGGCGAACATCCTAGCCGATCTGCGCGAAGAGAAGATCGACGAGTTCCGCGAACGCTTCGCCAACCCCTACATCGCGGCCGAGCGCGGCTACGTTGACGCAGTCATCCGCCCCCGAGAGACACGCCGGCGCCTCAACCAGGCGCTGGACATGCTCGCCACCAAGCGCGAGAAAAACCCGCCCAGGAAGCATGGCAACATCCCGCTTTAGGTGGCGTAGATTTCCGTCTCTAGGCGTTGCAGGGCGGCGTCGGACCAGGCGTGGCTGGTCTTGCGCCACCCACCCTCATCCGCAAGGTAGTTAGGGAAGTCCATGCGGGAGTAGCCGCAGCGCTGCGCGAAATCGAACAGGGCCTGCGCTGTGCCGTCGAGGTAAAGCGCGGCCTGCTGGCCGTCTTTCGACCATTGCACGGAGGCGATGCGTTCGGTTTCGGGATCTTTCAACGAGCCGACGTTGTAGACCAGCATCGCATCCATGATGCTGTGTTCCTGGGTCTGTTGAGAGCGGTCGCAGGCGTAAAAGTAACCTGCAATGCCCTCATCTTCAAAGACGACGGTCCAGGGGACAGCGGGTGAGTTTGATGAGAGAAAGGCACGGCCAGGGCGAAACGAAAGCGACTCCATCTCTTCACGATACACTCGGAGGGCATGCAGTTTCCCCGATATCTAAAGGTTCCGACGTTCCGCATGGGCCATCCGCAGCGACTTGCGGCCCTGCTCCTGCTCATCTTTCTAGGCGAGTGCCTGTGGGTTATCTCACGCCAGCAGGTCACAAACGAGGACTACCGCTACGCACGCTGCGGCCGCGAGATGTGGGAAAAACCGTCGCCGCTCGCGGGCTACTTCACGTCATGCGGCAACCTGAACGGTAACGGCACGTTTGCATACCGCCTGGCTGGCTTCCCGTTGACGGCGCAGCGACTCATATTGCTAACCGGAGACAAGTTTCGCAAGCCCGCCGACAGGCTCTACGGCGATGGGACGCTGAACGGGTCCACGTGGGAGGCGCGGCACCAGATCGGCTTCGTGAAGTACCTGCTGCACCTGCCATTTGTGTTCTTTGCTATCTGGCTGGGCGGCGGAATATGGTGGGTGGCTCGTAGGCTGTTTGGCAACGAAGGCGGATTTATTGCGCTGGCCTTGTACTGCTTTTGTCCGGAGATCGTACGGTATTCGGTTCGGCCTAACAATGAAGTTTTGGCGATGTGGGGGCTCTATGGGCTGGTGTACACGGCCATGGGCGTGGCCCATGCGATGCAGGGTCCGAGACGCAGGTGGAAGCCGCGAATTCTGTTGTTGACGACGGCCCTGGGCATGACAGCGGCGGCACATCTGCTGGCCGCGATGGCCGGTTTTGTTGCCTCCGTTGTACTCATGTTTTACCTGGCTGAGCGGCGACGCAGTGCGGTACTGCTGATCGTGACCTATACGGCGCTTGGCGCACTGCTGATCGAGCTTGCTTTCTTCGGCTTCCACCTTGCGCCGTTCAGCTACATCTTTACCGGTGGGTCTGGACGTTTCTGGTTTTCCACTGAAGGACTGCGGCACTTTGCATCCGCGGAGACGAACTGGCCCATCCTGATTGCGGCGGGGATCTCGCTCGTGATGTACGCGGGGATCAGGCGCAGCCGCTACTTTGGCAATACCGCACCGCTTGCCATGTTCTTCTTTACCGCATTCCTGATGACGACGCAGACTGTTTCGGCGCCGTGGTTGTGGGCTCTTCCGTTCCTGTTTACGTTCATTGGCGGCGTGTTCAGCGATGTACTGGAAACCAAGTACAGGAAGCTGTTTCTCGCGACCAGCGGCATGGTGGTCGTGACGCAGGCTCTTGTCTGTCTCGGTGCATTGCCGATGATTGCGCGGACATAGTTCAACAACCCACATACTTTGCATACAATCAGCGACATAAAGACTTAACGGGGCGACACGGGGCATGATGAAAGCGAACATTTGTAGGGTTTGGGCAGCATTTGCTTTGGGGATGTTATTGGTAACCGGTGGCTGCCACCGCCAGCGCAAGACTCGCTCAGCTCCGAAGTCAGAGGACTTTGCCGACAAGCTGAGGCCGATTGTCGCGTCCAAAAGTTTGCAGGTCCTGCACTGGCCAAATTTCTCCGACTATGAGCCCCTCGTTCAGACTTTCTATGACGACCGCAACTTTGAAGTGGCGTGGATTGTAAACAACCAGCCCACCGCGCAAGCCAGGGCCTTCATCGCCGCGTTCCAGGATGCGGCCCACAAGGGGCTGAACCCGGAAGACTACGACGCCTCGCTGTGGTCGGCGCGCCTGCAAAAACTTGCCGACAAGAATGACGACAATACGGCGACGTTCGATGCCGCCATGACGGTCAACGTGATGCGCTACATCTCGGATCTGCGCATTGGCCGCGTGAATCCGACGCACTTCAACTTCGACATTAAAACGCAGGACAAGAAGTACGATCTGGCGGAGTTTGTCTCCGACAACGCAGTTGATGCGGATGACATTCCCAAGCTGATTCGCGGGGTTGAACCGGACTCCGACCATTACCGCGCTACTGAAGAGGAACTGGCGAAGTATCTGGAGTTGGTGAAGAAGCAGGCGGCCACGCCGGAGTTGCAACAGCCGCTGCCAATGGTGGTAAAGCCTGTCTCCGTGGGCGGAAACTATGAAGCGCTGGCGTTGCTGGGGACACGTTTGCAGCTTGAAGGTGATCTGACCGCGGCAGCGCAATTCGATGGTGTTCCCACGTTTACGCAGGAGCTTTCTGCAGGCGTGAAGCACTACCAGGAGCGCCATGGATTTACGGAAGACGGAAAGCTGACGAAGGAGACGATTGCGTCTCTGAATGTGCCGATGAGCGATCGCGTTCGCCAGTTGAATGACTCGCTGGAGCGCTGGCGCTGGTTGCCGAATGAATATGTCAATCCTGCGCTGATGGTGAACCTGCCGGAGTTTGTTCTGCGCGGATATGGTGCGGATCATAACCTGAACTTCACGATGAAGGTTGTGGTGGGAAAGGTCCTGGGCGATCACTACACGCCGGTGTTTACACATGACATGAAGTACCTGGTCTTCCGTCCGTACTGGAATGTTCCCATCAGCATCATCAAGAAAGAGCTCTTGCCCCACCTGAAAAAGAGCGGCATTGGCTACCTGGCGTCGAAGAACTTTGAGACGGTGGACTCGCGTGGCAATCCGGTTTCACCCAGCGTCGCTCAGGTCGAGCGTGGCGGCGTCATTGTGCGTGAGAAGCCCGGGCCGAAGAACTCGCTGGGGTTGATAAAGTTCATGTTCCCGAATGACTACGACATTTATTTGCACTCAACCCCCGCGCCGCAGTTGTTCAACAGATCTCGCCGAGACTTTTCCCACGGCTGTGTGCGCGTGCAAAAGCCGGAGGAACTTGCGGTCTGGGTGTTGAAGCGCAGCAACACGCAGGGCGACTGGGATATTGAAAAAATACAGAAGGCGATGAACAGTGGCGAAAACAACAAGACCGTGGGCCTGAAGACTCCACTGCCCATCGCGATTTTCTACCTGACGGCGAACGTGGAAGAACATGGCGACGTGCACTTCTTCGACGACCTGTACGGATATGACAAGCAGCTTGAGGCCGTGCTGGCCAAGGGTATGCCGTACCCTTCCGCGCAACGCAAGGTGAATTCCCAGACGGTGCCGGGAGATACGAACTAACTTCCGCTCTGTTGGCGTGACTGAAGAGTGCAAACCGGTTCTACGCGGCTTGCACTCTGTTCGTTTGGGTGGCCGTAGAATCTAGGGATGGAGCCTACCGGTGGCTTGAACAACCTGCAAATCCCAATCTTCCGCCGCAAGCTGATGAGCTGGTACCGCACCCACGCGCGTGAGCTTCCGTGGCGAGGCAACCAGAATCCATATGGGACGTGGGTCTCTGAGGTAATGCTGCAGCAGACGCGTGTGGCTGCGGTGCTGGATTATTACCAGCGATTTTTGAAACGATTTCCTACCGTGCTGGCGTTGGCGCTTGCTCCCGAGGCCGACGTACTGGCGGCATGGTCTGGGCTGGGATATTACCGGCGGGCGCGCATGTTGCACAAAGCCGCGCAGTTCCTGGTGCGGGAGCGTGGCGGACATATCCCGGAGACGTCTGCGGACTTGCATACGCTGCCGGGCGTCGGGGAGTACACCTGTGCGGCGATTGCGAGTATTGCGTTTGGCGAGAGCATCGCCGTGGTGGACGGTAATGTGGAGCGCGTGCTGCTGCGCATAGCTGGACGTGCGCAAGACTCGAGCGCTGCGGGCAAGGCGCTTGTACGCGCACAGGCTGCCGCGTTGGTGCCTCATAAACGGTTGGCGGAAGAGACCAACGCGGCGGGCGACCACAACCAGGCGATGATGGAGCTGGGTGCAACTATTTGTCTGCCGCGTGCGCCGCTTTGTTTGCATTGTCCGGTGTTTGACCTTTGCCAGACGCGCGGAGAACATGTTACGGCGCCGCGATCTGTGCAGAAGAGCAAGCCCGTGGCCTTTCTGCTTGCGACGCGTAAGCGCGGCACGTTGACGGAGGTTCTGCTGGAACGGCGCGGAGCTGAATCCAGCCTGATGCCCGGCATGTACGAGCTGCCGCCTCTGCCGATGGATGCCGTCGAGGGACGTGAGCCGATTCTGCGAGTACGACACTCGATTACGAATACGAATTATTACGTTGAGATTTATGTCCACGACCGCGCCCTCCGCAGGGCGGTGCCGGCGGCGAAGGAGACACTATCCTGGCAGCAGACATCCAAGCTGGGCGATGTGCCGTTGACGGGACTGGCGCGCAAGGTATTGATGCGCGTAGATCTTTCGGCGATTGCCGGACCAGAGACACCAGTGCGGGCCGTCGCAAGCACGCCTTGATGCTTATACTTTGACACGGGGGTGGACCCCGCAGGTTTGGTCAGGAGAGAACAACTTGAAGAAGTATGCGATGGGATTGGCCCTGTTCGCAGGGCTCGTTGGACAAGCGGCATACGCACAGACGGCGGCCCTGAAGGAGACCGAGGCGGCGATCGATGCAGAGAAGATTCGGGCGCACGTTCGATTTCTGGCTGACGATTTGCTGGAGGGACGGTACCCGGGCTTGCGTGGAGCTGAGCTTGCGGCCAAGTACATTGCTACGCAGTTTGCGCTGGCGGGGCTGCAGCCCGGAGGCGATAGCGGAAGCTACCTGCAGCAGATCAACTTTGTAGGCGTGAAGGCAGTGCCAGCTAAGACACGCTATGAGTTTGTACCGCTTGTGAAGAGTGGGACGATTGCCCTGAAGTTCGGCGAGGACTACACGGTGTCTGACCAGCAGTTGCACGCTGTCGCCGATATCGATGCGCCGCTGATATTTGTTGGGTACGGCGTGACGGCGCCGGAGTTTGCGTGGGACGACTATGCGGGCGTTGATGTGAAGGGCAAGGTGATCGTCTGCATCGTGGGCGATCCACCGTCTGATGATCCGAAGTTCTTTGCAGGAAGGGCTCTGACTTACTACGGTCGCTGGACCTACAAGTTTGAGCAGGCTGCGCGAAAGGGTGCTTTAGGCGCACTGATTATTCATCGCACGGACCTGGCGAGCTATGGCTGGGGTGTCGTGAAGAACTCAAACATCAGCGAGAAGACGTACCTGCGCGATGACACCAACCCGAAGCTGGAGGCGGCGAGCTGGCTTCATCTGGAGGCGGCGCGGAAGCTGTTTGCAGCCAGCGGAATGGATCTCGATAAGGAGATGACGCGGGCCGGGCAGCGCGGCTTCAAGGCGATGGACCTGCCGTTCAAGCTGAAGGCGCATGTTGAGAGCACGATTCGCCCTTTCCAGAGCGCAAACGTAATCGGGATTCTGCCGGGCACTGCTGCGAGCGAGAAGACGGATCCGCACCAGGCTGTGGTCTACTCCGCGCACTATGATCACCTTGGCTTTGTTCCGGGCATGCCCGGCGACAACATCTACAACGGCGCCGTGGACAATGGCACGGGCAGTGCCATCCTGCTGGAGATCGCGCGCGTGTGGGGCATGGGCAGGCTGCAGCCACCGCATCCCATCATCTTTGCGGCCGTGACTGCGGAAGAACAGGGGCTGCTCGGCTCTGAGTACCTGGGGCAGCATCCACCCATTCCTGCCGGACGCATTGCGCTCGATATCAACTTCGACGCGATCCCGCCCATCGGCGTGCCGGAGGAGGTCAACGTAAACGGAGCGCAGCGGACCAACTTCTATCCGACCGTGCAAGCGGTGGCGAAGCGCTTTGGGTTGACGATTGTTCCGGACCCTCGGCCGGAGGCTGGCGCATACTATCGCTCGGACCACTTCTCCATGAGCCGTGTAGGGATTCCTGCTTTTTCGGTAGAGGCAGGAGACAAGTTCGAAGGCCACGATCGTGCCTGGGGCGAGGCACAGGGCAAGGACTACAACGACAATCGTTACCACAACTTCAGCGACAACTACACGCCGGAGATGGACTTCCGGGGCAATGCCAAGCTGGCGCGGTTTGGCCTGGAACTTGGCTGGGAGGCAATGCACGCCAAGCCAATCGAGTGGAACGTCGGCGATGAGTTTGAGCCGGCACGCAAGAACAGCCAGACCAGTCGCTAATCGTTGGCAGGGGCCGTTGAGCTGCTTGAGATTTTCATGTTCGCGCTCGACGGCGATGCATCAGATGGCTGTGGGCGCTATAGAGCCCCGGAAACTTCAAGGAGAGACAAAATGGATCGCAGCGCAAGCGCAGTGTGGCACGGCAGTCTGAAAGAAGGCAATGGAACCATCTCCACCCAGAGCGGCACGCTGAAGGAAGCGCAGTACAGCTTCGGCACGCGTTTTGAGCATGGCGTGGGGACGAACCCTGAAGAGTTGATCGCAGCAGCGCACGCGGGCTGTTTTTCGATGGCACTAAGCGCACAATTGACGTCGGCGAAGCTCGTGCCGGAGACGCTGGAGACCACCGCCGTCGTCACAATGGACATGACTGGCGAGAGCCCCACCGTTACCAGGATTCATCTGACGACCAGGGCCAAGGTTCCGGGAGCGTCGAAGGAAAAATTCGACGAGCTTGCGGAGACGGCCAAGGTTGGCTGCCCCATCTCCCGGTTGCTGAAGGCAGCGGAGATCACGTTGGATGCGACGTTGGTGTAACGCTGGTCGCAAAGGTTGAAAGGGTCCGGTGATTGTCCTCGGACCCTTTTTTATTGCCTTGCATATTGTGAAACTCGGTAGCGCTTTTTGAAGCTGATGGTGACTTGCCACCCCAAATTCCATCGTGCGCAGCTTAGTAACAACAAGACAAGCCGGGCTAGTGCGCGTGATCGTGGCCGTGGTGATGCGCGTGCGCGACTGGCTCTGCGGATGGCGGACAGGTACACCCGTGGGTGGTTTCGCAGCCCGTGATCTCAAACTGAATCGTCGTGTGCGAGATGTGAAATTTGTTCAACAGGGCGTGCTGGATGTTGTCCAGAATCTGCGAGCAATCGCTAAGATGCATCTCGTCTACCAGCACATGGCTGGCGAGCGCGTGGGAGCTTGATCCCAGGCTCCAGACATGCAAGTCATGCACGCTGTTGACGCCTTCAACCGACTGCATTGCGTGGCGAATATCTGCCAGTCGCAGATTTTTGGGCATACCTTCCAGCAGGATATTGAGCGTCTCGCGAACGATGCCCCAGGAACTCCAGATGATCATACCCGCGATAATTAGCGACAGGATCGGGTCGATCCATTGCATGTGGGTGAACAGGATTCCAACGCCGCCGAGGATGACGGCCGCGGTCGAGAGCGTGTCGCCAAGCATGTGAATGAAGACCGAGCGGATGTTGACGTCGCCTGAAAACTTCCAGAGCAGACCTGCGATGCAGCCGTTCATCAATACGCCGGCAGCGGCGACGATCATCATCATCTTCGGCTCGACAACGACAGGGGAGTAAAGGCGATGAATTGCGGAGATCCCAATCCACGCAGCCAGCACCATGAGCGTGACGGCGTTGACGAATGCGGCGAGCACGCCTGCGCGCTGAAAGCCAAAGGTTTTGGTGTCTGTCGCAGGACGCAGATGAAAGTACACCGCGACGAACGACAGGATAATGGCCAGCATGTCCGAGGCGTTGTGGCCCGCCTCCGAGATCAGCGCCAACGAGTGCGAACGCAAGCCAAAGAAGAGGGTAGCGACGACGTATAGAAATGTAGCCGCAAGTGAGATCTTGAGGATGCGCTGCATCGTGCGGTTGTTGGACGCAACCATGTGCATGTTCTTAGTGTAATCCAGTCAAACGATACTGATTTCCTGTTCGCGGCAAGCTCCAAAGGCCGTTCCACGCCTCCGCCACGACGATGCTGTCGCCTGGATTGGCCCGATTGTAGCGAACCTGGATCGGTAGATCGAGCGCGGGCATCGACGGGTCCAGCCTGAGTCTGTCGGTCAGTGTGGAGATATCCTGCGTGCACTCGTACTCCACGCCCCCGACACGATAGGAATAGAAGAGGGTATGAGGGTGGGAGAGATTGGGCGTCGCATCCATCAGCGAGCCGTCGACAATGTGTCCGTTCGCAGTGAGGTAGCTGCGACGAGCGGTCTCTACCTCTTCCGGGCTTGGTTTGCGGCGGAATAACCGATAAGCCGATAACCCGATGAAGGCGGAAACGCTGGCTGCGATTACAGCGATTTGGCGTGGATTGCGTATAAATAACAAGACCGGCTGCATGGCACTTTTAGAGTAGCTGATCGATTTCTGGTGAACTCCGCTGGCGACTTGCTGGCGTTATACTTGGGAGTGCAGAAAATACAGAATATTGGCATAAATTTCAAGAAAAACGGATCGGCAGCGCAGCCGCTTGGGCATCCCCTAGACTTGGGCGAAGGGCGCAGAATTCGTTCCACCACCGTAATCTGCGTTCGCCGCGGCGACCAGGTTGTGATGGCAGCCGATGGCCAGGTGTCGCTCGGCTCCACCATCATGAAGGGCTCGGCGAAGAAGATTCGGCGGCTCTATAACGACAAGGTGCTGGCCGGTTTCGCAGGCTCCACCGCCGATGCGTTCTCCCTCTTCAGCCGGTTTGAGGCCAAGCTGGAGCAGTATGCCGGCAACCTGAATCGCGCGGCCGTTGAGCTGGCCAAGGACTGGCGGACGGACAAGATGCTGCGCCAGCTGGAAGCCCTGCTGATCGTCGCGGATGCGCACCAGACGCTGATGCTTTCAGGCACCGGCGACGTCATCGACCCCGACGAAGGGGTCATGACGATTGGCAGCGGCGGAAGCTTTGCACTGGCTGCTGCGCGGGCATTGATGGCCAATACGGATATGACTGCACGCGAGATTGCGGAGAAGAGCATGAAGATTGCGGGCGATATCTGCATCTACACCAACGACCAGGTGACGATCGAAGAGTTGAAGGCCGAACCTGCTTCCAAGTAACGCAGGAGACTGAGGAACACGATGGCAATTTATCTACCAGGAGCGGCTGAAGACCAGGCGCTGGCGCTGGACGAGTTGACGCCGCGAGAGATCGTAGCGGAGTTGGACAAGTATGTCGTAGGGCAGCACGCGGCCAAGCGGGCCGTGGCGATCGCGTTGCGTAACAGGATGCGTCGGCAGAAGCTGCCACCGGAGCTCGCCGACGACATCATGCCGAAGAACATCATCATGATTGGACCGACGGGCGTGGGCAAGACCGAGATTGCGCGGCGTCTGGCAAAACTGACCAATTCGCCCTTTCTCAAGGTGGAGGCAAGTAAATTCACCGAAGTCGGTTATGTTGGCCGCGATGTGGAATCGATTGTCCGCGATCTGGTGGAGATTTCAATCGACCTGGTACGCGAAGAGAAGCTGGAAGACGTGGAAGACAAGGCCGAGTTGAATGCCGAGGACCGGCTGCTCGACCTGTTGCTGCCAGCCTCGCCTGCGGCCACCACGGCGGCCCATGCGGCTGAGGCGACGGAGGTTCCGGGCACCAACGTAATTCAACTTCCGGCCTCCATGGATACGACTTCAGAGGAGAACACGACGCCCGCGGAACATGCCCACAAACATCCGCAGACCAGCGCGGAGCGGACTCGTGAGAAGCTGCGGCAACAGTTCCGCGAAGGCAAGCTCGACGAGCGGATGGTCGAAATCGACGTGCGCGACCGCAACCAGCCTAGCTTCGAGTTCATCGCCACACCGGGGCAGGATGAGAGCGATATGTCGCTGAAAGACGTGCTACCCGGACTGTTTGGACAGCGCACCAAAAAGCGCAAGATGAAGGTAGCCGAGGCGTTCGACTATCTGGTCCAGGAAGAAGAAGGACGGCTGGTCGATATGGACCAGGTCGTCAAGCTCGCGGTAGAGCGAGTTGAGGATTCAGGCATCGTGTTTCTGGACGAGATCGACAAGATCGCCGGACGCGAAGGCGGGCATGGACCGGACGTTTCGCGCGAAGGTGTGCAGCGCGATATTCTGCCGATCGTCGAAGGCACGACCGTGAGCACCAAGTATGGAATGGTTTCTACCGATCACATTCTATTCATCGCGGCGGGAGCGTTCCATGTCTCGAAGCCAAGCGATTTGATTCCGGAGCTGCAGGGACGCTTTCCGATTCGCGTCGAACTCCATTCGCTGACCGTAGACGATTTTGTGCGAATTCTGACAGAGCCCAAGAGCTCGCTGGTGAAGCAGTCGACCGCGTTGCTGGAGACCGAAGGGCTGAAGCTTGAGTTCACCACGGAGGCTTTGGCCGAGATGGCTGCGTTTGCCTTCAAGGTCAATGAGACGACGGAAAACATTGGCGCTCGCCGGCTGCACACCATCATGGAGCGGGTGCTGGATGAGATCAGCTTCCAGGCTCCGGACCTGATGAAGGCTGACCGGCTTGAGGCTTCGCAAGAGGGCGTAGTGGGCGAGATCAACGTGTCTGCGCCGCTGGGTGTGCCGAGCGAGACCGTGTCTGCGCCGTTACCCGTAATCGAGCGCAAGAAGGAAGATGGCACGACCGAAAAGGTTATCGTCGTGGATCCAGAATACGTTCGGCAGCAGGTCGCGGGGATCGTCAAGAATCAGGATCTAAGCCGCTACATTCTGTAGCGGCGGAGTCACGCATGGCGAAGGTCGCGGGGTGGGGGCAGTCGAAGGTGTCCTTGCCGGACTGCCCCAGGTGGCGGGGCACTGAACGGCTTGGTGGTCAAAACTCCACACGGAATTGTGCGCGCTGGGGCCAGTAATCTGACGGGCCCGGCAGCTACGAACCCCCGTGCATCAGGGTGTTTGTTTCGACGAAGACTTATGATGCGCCCGGGCGACAGTGTGGCTGCAACGGCTGTGTAGGCCGGGGACTGGCGTGGCCGTTTTTGAGAGTGGGATCGGACATCGTGAGCCCTTATCACCGGAGTATGCGGTGCTTCCGGTGGTCATCGATAGGCCTGCGGAACAGCGTGCTCAAGGCACCGTGCTGCAGCGTGCGCCGGCGCAGATCCGGGTTGAGACCTCGCCCAACGGTCGGGAATTCAAGGAACTCTTTGAGAGCACAGGCGCTAAGGTAGAACTGCTCCGGGAGTGCTTTCTGCGCTGAGGCTAAGGCCTGCGGGATGATGCCCTGGGACTCATTGCATTGGAGATTGTCGCGGAGTGCGTCGCGGCTGGTCGTGCGGCGGGGGCGCAGCTCGAAGACGGGATCGGCAAGCGGGCGCTGGCGAACGGGACTACATCAACTCTCTGCTGGAGGACGGGATGGCGGGGCGGCAGACGAAGATCAACGCGCGTTATGACGTGATTGTTCGGCTGGGAGAAGACAGGGGATCGCGACGCCTGGAAACCGGTTGGCCGTCGCGCTGATGAAGGCCAAGTAAGGTGCAACAAAGAGACGGCCAGTGATGGCCGCCTCTCCTATCGCCTGAACAAATTTATTTACCCTGCAGAACGCCGGTTCCGAGTTCAGTAAGGCGCTTCTCAAGCAGCTTTTCCAGGTCTTCGAGAGACTTTGAGAAGCCTTCGATGCCTTCCTTTAGCTTGTCGTCGGCCATGCGGTCTTCGGCGTGCATCTTGTCGAAGGTAGCCTTGTCCATGGGTATCCGCTCAATGCTCATGAGCTTGGACTTGGCAGGATCCAGCTTGCGAGACAGTGGGGCCTCGGTCGAATCGAGCTCGGCAAGGAGCTTGGGTGCGATGGTCAGGAGGTCGCAACCGGCGAGCTCTGTAATCTCACCAATGTTGCGGAAGCTGGCACCCATGACGACCGTCTTGTAGTCGAACTTCTTGTAGTAGTTGTAGATCGTCGTGACGGACTGTACGCCTGGATCGTCTGCCCCGACGTAGTCCTTGCCGGTGTCTTTCTTGTACCAGTCCAGAATCCGGCCGACGAACGGCGAGACCAGCGTGACCTTGGCTTCCGCGCAGGCGATGGCCTGGTGCAGGCCGAAGAGCAGGGTCATGTTGCAGTGGATGCCCTCCTTCTCAAGAATCTCGGCGGCCTTGATACCTTCCCACGTGCTTGCAAGCTTGATAAGGACGCGGTCGCGGGAGATGCCGACTTTGTCATACTGCGCGATAATATCGCGAGCCGTGGCGATGGACGCCTCGGTGTCATAGGAAATACGCGCGTCGACTTCAGTGGAGACACGGCCGGGCACGATGTCCAGGATCTTGCGACCGAAGGCTACGGCAAGATTCTTGAACGCATAGGCGGCGACATCGTGGTCGCTGGCGCCGTCTCCGGCTTCCTTGCGCGCGGCCATCAGCACTTCCTGGACGATCGACTGATACTCGGGCTGCGCGGCAGCAGCAGCGATGAGCGAGGGATTTGTCGTCGAATCCTGGGGCTGGAATTTCTTGATTGAATTGATATCACCAGAGTCGGCGACGACCGTGGTCATCTGACGAAGTTGCTCCAATAGGGTTGCCATATTTGCTCCTCTTTGTGCTGCTCCATATTTTACCAAGATTCGCGTCCTCATATAAAGGATGCCCCAAGGGGATTGGACGGAAAAAGCCGCAAATCTACTCGGCGGCCAGCGTGTTGCGCAAAGTGCCCAGACCCGGAGCCGACACTTCGACAATATCGCCGTCCTGCATCGGGCCGACGCCTGCGGGTGTGCCGGTGGGAACAATGTCGCCAGGGCAGAGAGTCATGCAGGCGGAGATATACCGCAGCAGCTCCGGGATGGGGAAGATGAAATCGGCGGACGATCCAGTCTGGCGGAGGTCCCCATTAAGACACGTGGTGACGGTGAGGGGCTGGGTAGTAAGGTCGACTTCATCCGAGACGATGGGCCCGACGGGGCAAAAGGTGTCGAAGCCCTTGCCGCGGGTCCATTGTGGGTCAGAATTCTGGATATCGCGGGCGGTTACATCGTTCACCAGGACATAGCCGCGGATGTAGGGACGGACGTCTTCATTGGCCCCGAGATTCCTGCACTTGCGGCCTATCACGATACCGATTTCCCCCTCAAAATCAATCCGTCTGGAGAGTGCCGGCATCCGGATGGTGCCACCTGAACCGAGCAGCGCTGATGGCGGCTTGAGGAAGAGCAACGGCTCGGTGGGGGCGTCGTTGCCGAGTTCCGTTGCGTGATCCTTATAGTTGCGGCCTACGCAGACGATCTTGCTGGGACGAACCGGTGGCAGAAGTGTAAAGGCGTCGAGAGGCGCGGCCCGGAATTTGACGGCCGGGCGCGCGGAGGGTTGGGGATCTTCATCCGGGGCGAGGTAAGGCCCTGTGGCCCACAGAACTCCATCGCGGTCTTCCACTTCGACGTACAGGGGACCGTCAAGGGTGCTTATCTTGGCGTAACGCATCGTAGATACCTCCTCAATGTGGTGTGACTATTTTCGCAGCGTCTCATGAATCTCGGGGCTCGGGGAGCTTTCGTTGCCGTGGTCGTCAATCGCAGTAACGCGATAGCTATAAGTGTTTCCAAAATTCACCTTGGAATCATGCCAGGCGGCGGCAGGAATAGGCTGGGGGGTTACCAGTTGGATGGGCTGGTTTCCTTCCCTCCGGTAGACCTTGTAGGCGAGGGTACCGGGGCCGGAGCTTGCCTCCCAGGAAAGGTCGATGGAGGGTAATGCGTCAAAGCCGCCGCCGGGCACGGAGATCAGACCCGATGGAGCTTTCGGAGCGAAGACATCGCGGTACGTAAGGCTGACGGGCGGAGATGGAAGTCCACGAACTTCGATGGGATGGCCGTCCACTACCATCGTGGCCACGCGTTGAGCGACATAGTTATAGGTGTCGCCATCTTTGACTGATGTATCAAGAAGCCCACCGTTGGCCTTGCCAGAGGTCTCTGCCACAAGCGTGACTTCATTGGAGGCAGCGCGCGGCTTGCCCAAGCCAAGGCTGGATGCGCCCGGCGAGTTCTTGCGGGGGCTTGCTTCTGCTTTTACGATCGGTCCGGCGGAGGTTGCGGTGATGACCCGCTGAACCTGCATGGCAGCGGAGGAGGGCTCGGGATGCCAGCTTATGGTGGCGCCGTCACTGCTGGAATCCACACGAATTGGCCCGGTCGGCGGAGGCACGGGGCCGCTGGCGGCGAGGGCGGGAGACGAGGGTCCGGCAGAGCGGCTGGCGGCATTTCGTACTTCGACGCGGTATTCCAAGAGTCTGACGCGGCCCACTCTCAGGGAGGGGGGGAGGGTGTCCGTGAATTGCGTGGGGCCTGGCGAGACGGAAATACGGCCTATCTCCGTGCAAACTGGCGCCGAACTGGACAGCGTACCCTCACGACGGCAGAGTACGGCCTGCAGGCCGGGTCGGACGGGGTCGCCATCTGTCGTTCTGGCCGGGGAGGTCCAGTTGAGGAGCACGGAGTCGCCTGTCCGTTCGGCCCGGAGGTCGCGGACGGGGCTGGCCAGATGCAGGGACGGAGGCCGAGGCGATCCCGGGCTGGCACAACCCGCGCAAAACAAGAGAGCGAGCGTAGCGGATGCTATGCATAGAATTTCGGAACATCGCCCACTATGCGAACCGAAGTGAGGAATAAACATTTAAATCAGCCTAGCATCCGTCGCCTTCAAACCTGCTTTTCTTATGCCAATCATAGGTTTACGGAGTTGCCGGGAGGCCCGAAAAATATATCCTTGGGCCTTTGCATCTTTTGACGCCATAGTGGAGTCTATTCATAGTATGAAAGCTACACCAATGAAAGCCGCATTTACCTCACCGGAGATGCCATCCCCATCGCATGCATTACCTGAACCGCCCGTAGAAGCGGTAAACCTGCAGATTGACGGCGAAGCCGCCGAATCATTTATCGCCGAGAAGCGTATTGGCGAAAGAATCAAGTACCTACGGCTCAAAAAATCGATGGGTCTCGTAGAGCTCGGCCGCCACACTGGCCTCTCCGCGAGCTTCCTTTCACAGCTTGAAACGGGCCGCGTCGTGCCCACGCTCCGCAATCTCGCGCGTGTAGCAATGGTGTTCTCCAAGGATCTCAGCTACTTCTTTGACCCGGAACCGCTAACGTTGTTCCGCGTGCATCGTGCAAAGGATCGTGTGCGTTTGCCGCAGAGCGGCGTCACAGATCCGGCGTACTTCTTTGAAAGCCTGGGATACCTCGTCCCTGACCGTCAACTTGATCCTTACTTCGCTGAATTCCTGCCCAATAAGAAGGATCGTGAGCCACGCGCACACCAACACACCGGTTGCGAGTTCCTCTACCTGCTTACTGGACAGTTGGATATCCAGCACGGCGAGGTTACACACCACGTGGAGGCTGGCGACGCGATTTACTTTGACGCGTCCACCATCCACAGCTATGTGTGTGCCGGCGACGTACCAGCCTCTGCAGTGATCGTAACCTTGCAGCAGGCGGTTGCACCTCAGCCTCGCGTGAGTGGGTTTGTGCCTTCTCGTGCCCGCGTGGCTGCCCTTGCAGCAAATGTCCAAGGGGCAGGATCCAGAAGAGCGACACAGTAGTTCTCCCCCTGTAAGCGTAGCTTGACCAAACACCCGCCTGATTCTTGGGCGGGTGTTTTGCTTGGTCCAAACAAAGTCTGTACGGTGCGGCCTTGTGCCATCCTCGTAATGCCAAGGAGCTTTTTTGGTAAGGACTTCCCCATGGCGATACGCCGGATCGCCATGCTTTCATAAAGGAAGCCCCTGCTGAAGTCGATTGAAGATACAAAGATTGCTCCATCGTCTATCGTCTCCCACGGTGTCGCATTGAGCAGTTGTCGGCGATGCTAACGATGTGGCGCGACCAGCGGGACGCGATGACCAAAAACGTAAATGGCCCATGGCAGGACGTCATTACGGCTTGACGTATCGGCATGCGAAGAAGATCACGGCGCAACCACAATAAAAACAAGAGAGGCCAAAGTAGAGGCGGCTTGGACGGCTCTTACCCAGCCTCTTTTTTTCGCTTGCGTATACTTCGGAGATTCCGAGGTGAAGGCTGATGGACGAGTTGAATCCGCAAGGGATTCGTGTAGCGGGCATCAAGATGGTTCCGGTGATGGATGGTAAATATAAAGTCTGGACCAAGAAGGTGGGGAGCGGGCCGATCAAGCTGCTGACGCTGCACGGCGGACCGGGATTCACGCACCAGTATCTGGAGGCGCTCGAGTCGTTTCTGCCCGAAGCCGGCATCGAGATGTACTACTACGACCAGCTTGGGACGGGGAACTCGGATGTGCCGGACGATACGTCGCTCTGGACGATTCCGCGGTACGTCGAAGAAGTCGAAGAGGTCCGGTGTGGGTTGGGGCTTGAAGACTTTGTACTGTATGGACAGAGCTGGGGTGGGATGCTGTCGATTGAATACTCGCTGAAGTACCAGCGGCATCTGCGCGGGCTCGTGATCTCGAACATGACTGCCAGCATCAAGTCCTATCTGCGCCGGCTGGAAGAGTTGAAGGACCTGTTGACGCCGCAGTCCAGGTCCAGCCTTGACACCCTGGAAGCTGCCCAGGATTACGACGCGCCGGAGTATGAGCGAATCATGATGGAGGAACTTTACCCGCAGGTTATCTGCCGGACCAGGCCGTGGCCAGAGCCGGTGACACGTGCGTTTCGGGATGCCAACTTGAAGATCTACAACGAGATGCAGGGTAAGAGCGAGTTCGTCGTGACCGGCAACTTCAAGACTTGGGATCGTTGGGACGATCTACACAAGATCAATGTACGCACGCTGACAATTGGTGCCGCCCACGACACCATGGACCCCGAAGACATGAAGAAGATGGCCGCCTTGATACCCCTGGGAGAGTCGCTCATCTGCCCAAACGGGAGCCATTTAGCTATGTGGGACGACCAGGCCGTGTACTTTGCGGGGTTGCTGGCCTTCCTCAGGAGTCTTTAGGAACAGGCGGATCTGCCCGTTTGCGCGGCGTATGGTCGTAAGCGTCGGAGTCGACCTGGGCCGGCGTGTAAGCAGTTTCACGTTTCCACAGATGGCGGAAGAGGGCTTCGGCCTCGAGAGCTTCCGGGTCTCGTTCGTTGTAGACCCGATGCCCCTGCCCGAGCGTTTCCGAAGCGACATTGAGCATGTGCAAACGGGACGGGATACGGACAGCCCCAGCGCCAAAGTAGCGGAAGTCGCGGCAAAGCAGGATTCTACCGTTCTTGTAGAAGGGGTACCGGCCGAGATCTTTCAGGATGTGAGCCTCGTCGCGGTGCAGGTTAGTTCGGCCGGTGTGGGCGACTGTGCCGTTGTGTTGGTGGAACTCGTAGATGCAGTCCGGGCGATAAGTAAACTGGCTTTCGGCTGCGAAGTAGTCCCGCGCTTCAATGCCCTCACCCACGATGGCCGCATAAATGACCGAGTTCAGCGGGTATCCATCTGAATGAGCGAGCGAATGGCTGGTGATGCCGATGATTCTGTCTCCCGCTTGGGCAGTACGGCGGATCGCTGGCTTGCAGATGGAGAGCGTCAACAAAGCCGCCCGACCACCCGCCGGGGCTAGGGCGCAGGGAGCGCCGCCACGGTCAGAAGTCAGCTTGTAGAGGTAAGTCCGAGCCATAGCGCAAGACGTTAGACGCCGAAAATCGAAAGAAGCGGAAAAGGCAACGCAACAGTCGGTCAAGCGAATCGTACACGAATAACCAGGTTCACCTGGCAGGAGAAATATCGATGGGAATCTTTACTCAAGATGAGAAGAATGGCCCGCTCGCGGGCATACGCATTGCCATTCTGGCGACGGAAGGCTTTGAAGAAGTGGAACTGACGGAGCCGAAGAAGGCGCTCGAAGATGCGGGCGCAACGGTTCATGTCATCTCACCCGAGAGCCAAATGAAACAGGGCAAGATCAAGGGCTGGGCTGCGACCGAATGGGGCAAATCGGTCGACGTGGACGTGAAGCTTCCCCAGGCCAATGCCAACGATTACCATGCTCTCCATCTGCCTGGCGGCGTCATGAATCCGGATATTCTGCGTCAGAATCCGGAGGCTGTCGCATTTGTCAAAAGCTTTTTTACGGCGCACAAGCCGGTATCGGCGATCTGCCATGCCTCGTGGACGCTGATTGAGGCCGACGTGGTTCGAGGCAGGACGATGACCTCCTGGCCCTCTCTGCGGACCGATTTGATCAATGCCGGCGCAAAGTGGGTGGATCGCGAAGTAGTTGTCGACGGCAACCTGGTCACCAGTCGCAAGCCGGAAGACATCCCTGCCTTCAATAAGCAGATTATCGAAACATTCTCCGCCAAATCTGTCGGCGTCGCAACCACCGCTTGAGGGCTCCTGCGCTACTCAAAGCAGATGGGTAAATAAAGGGGAAGCCACTGGCTTCCCCTTTTCGTTCAGGCTAAGCGTCGCGGCGGGAACCTGGTGATCGTGAGTGAAGAGTACGAGCCACTTCTCCGCGATCGCACGTGCCAGAAAACGCTTGCGCTCCGTGATGCAGGTGAGCGGATCGAGATCGTAACCCATAACCCATGCGGCATCCAGGTGATGGCTGGTCGGGATAAGGTCGCTAACATAACAGGCATGCTGTCCGCCAGAACGAATGTGCACGGCAAGCAGGTTTGCGGTGTGTCCGGGAAAGAGTTCAACCGAGATACCTGGGACGATCTCGCGCTCAACGCCGGGCGGCAGACCTTCAATCAGGGTCATCCTTCCACCCTCGATGAGCGGATCGTAGTTGGGGGAAAGGTAACTGACGCGGTCCCGCTCAAGCTGCAAATGGCCGTGCTCCACCTCACCGCGATGCGCATGGTAAAGAGCATGCGGGAAGGTCGGCGTGACCGAACCGTCGGGGTGGAGCGTAGTATTCCAGCCGCAGTGGTCGAAGTGTAGATGGGTGTTGATGACGTGTGTCACCTCATCAACCCGGATGCCGGCGGCAGCGAGCGAGTCGGGCAGCAACTCTTGATTCTGGTGGATCTGCCGCATCTTGTCGGACTGCTTGTTCCCGATGCCTGTCTCAATGACAACTACGGCCGAGCCCGTCCGGACGATGACTGAGTTGAGCCCCAGAAGGATGCGGTTGGCATCATCTGCAGCGGCACGCTTTTGCCACAACGTCTTGGGGACGACGCCGAACATGGCGCCTCCATCGAGCAGGTAAGTGCCATCGGTACAAAAAGTTAGATCGAAGTCGCCAAACGGTAAGCGTCCCCGGATGAGGTCTTTGTCAGCGGGGCGAGAACTGGGATGCATAGCCATGCGATGTCCGAAACAGCGTCTACGGTTGGTCGGGTGGCCCATTGAGGCCGAAGCCGCGGACGATGCTTCAGGCTTTTGGAGCTGGCACCATGCCACTGTTCAACAAGTCTACCGCCGCTGCTGCAGCCAGGGCGGTTGAACCCTGCCCGCCAATCTCCCGCATATCTGGAGTTGACGCCAGTTCTGAAATTGACGCCAGATCAGCCGCACTGGCCACGGAGGATTGTGGCGAAGCAGAGGCCATGGAGGTGGCGGCTACCACCGCTGCATCCGCTGAGAGCATCGCGCCGTTGGTCGAGACGGAGGCCTCGGTCAGGGCAGAGGTGATCTGCGAATGGGACTCGGCTTCGGTGATTGCATAAGCAGAGGGAACGGGTGGCATGTCAACCGGCACCGTCATCGCAGGCACTACCTCGGCAAGCTTGGCGGCTGCCTTGCCTTTGACCTGGAAGCACTGTCGGCAAAGCACCGGGCGGCCTTGCGTTGGCTTGAACGGAACTGTCGTCTGGATGCCGCACTCGGAGCACTCCGTGCGGGTCTCAGTGCGCGAAAGACCAGCAGCCGCAGGCCCTGTACCGGTGGCAGCGGCGGAAAGACCGGAGCGCCGCGACTTGCAGGGCTTGCAACGCTTGGGATCGTTTTTGAACTGCTTGTCGTTGAAAAACAACTGCTCACCAGCAGTGAAGATGAATTCGCTGTGGCAATCGGAGCAGGTAAGGAGTCGGTCTACGAATTGTGTTTGCTGAAGTTCCATATCTCTTCTCCACAGTAAGGAAAAGGATGATCACTCGAGCACCATAAATAAACGTGCAGGCCTGTTGAGCGGTCAAGCTTGGGTAAAACATCCGATAGGAATCGGGGCCCGGGCGTTGCGCAACCAACACTAATATGAAAATGTTACAGCCCTAGAAACAACAGCCGGTGAAGGGGGCAGAATAAGATTACCCGGCTGAGATGACCGGACTGGCCTGAAAGTTGGGCCAGCCCGCCTTGCCAATTGAGAACGGTTGAAGCAGCCCGGATGGGCTATCAGTCCTGTTCTTTGCGAACTTTCTTACGATTACGCTTGCGAGCGAGCGCTTCTTTTACACGCTTCTTCTCGCCTGGCTTCAGATAAAAGGAATGGCGCTTTACCTCTTTGATAATGTCTTCAGTCTGCACTTTGCGCTTGAAACGGCGCAAAGCATTCTCTAAAGGCTCGCCTTCCTGTACTCGAATCTCTGCCAAGGGAAATACACCTCACAATCGTGCCTGATTGGCTAACCTCAAGAATACGCTAAGCAAACGCCTTAAGAGTGGCTTCTGTAAAGGTAATTTTTCTTGTAGGCATCTTTTTTGCGGGAGACCCAAGCAGTTGACATGGCGACCCTGGCCATACGACGCTATGATTTCTCCATGATCCGCAGCTATCAAGGAATCACCCCCACCGTGCCGTCTTCCTGCTATATCGATGCAAGTGCGCAGGTTATAGGCGACGTTGTGCTAGGCGAACACGCCAGCGTCTGGATGAATGCCGTCGTGCGCGGCGATGTAAATTCCATCCGGATCGGCGCGCGATCCAACGTGCAGGACTGTGCAGTTCTGCACGGAATGCGTCACCTGTACCCCGTTCACATTGGGGAAATGGTAACCATTGGCCACAATGCCACAGTGCACGGCTGCGTGCTGGAGGATGAAGTTCTCGTCGGAATCGGCGCGGTAATCCTGAATAACGCGCGTATCGGTGCAGGCTCGATCATCGCCGCAGGGGCGGTAATCCCCGAGCACACCATCGTTCCGCCGCGCAGTCTGGTGGCCGGCGTTCCGGGCAAAACTCGGCGGGAACTCGGCGACAAGGACCGCGAAATGATCCTGCAGTACGCCAGAAACTATGTGGACTATGTGGCGATCTATCTAAAAGAAACAGCATGTTGAACTCAAAGAAACAGCACGTTGAACTAAAAGAAACAGCACGTTGAACCACTCCTTGACGTCTTCGATAGACTCTATGAATGTCGACGTTGAAGGCAGTTCGCGGCACACGGGACCTTCTGCCGCCCGAAACAGAGCTTTGGAACCGAGTCGAGGCTAGCGCCCGTGCCGTCTTTGCACGTTATGGATTCGGCGAGATTCGCACGCCCATCTTTGAAACAACTGAGCTCTTCGTGCGCGGAGTCGGAGAAGAAACCGACGTTGTCTCAAAGGAGATGTACACCTGGGACGATCGCGCCCGAGCCGCCAGCGAGAAGCCGCAGAGCCTTACCCTGCGACCGGAAAACACCGCTGGCGTCGTCCGCGCTTACATCGAGCACAAGTTAGGCGATACCGGTCACCTGCAGAAACTCTTTTATATTGGTCCGCAGTTCCGGCGCGAGCGACCCCAGCGCGGGCGCTACCGCCAGTTCTGGCAGATCGGCGCAGAGGTCCTGGGACCCGTGACTAGTGGGGCCGAAAGCGCCATCCGCGACGCCGAAGTGCTGGAGATGCTCGCTTCCCTCCTGGATGAGTTGGGGATCAAGGGCTGGCGCCTGGCCGTGAACTCCGTGGGCTCAGCCACCGACCGCCCCCGCTATGTCACTGCCCTGCGCGAAGCCCTGCAGTCGGTCAAGGCCGGGATGTGTGCCGACTGCCAGCGCCGCGCCGAGACAAATCCTCTCCGCGTGCTGGACTGCAAGGTGCCGAAGGATCAGGCGACGATCGATGCCTTGCCGAAGATCGCCGCATACCTAGACGAAGCTTCCACCCAGCATTTTGCGGAGGTACTTTCAGCCCTCGATGCCTGTGGTGTGACGTATATTGTCGAGCCCAGGCTGGTACGCGGGCTGGACTACTACACCCGCACAACATTCGAATTCACAGTCTCCGACGGCAGCGGCCTCGGCACCCAGAACGCGTTGCTTGGCGGCGGACGCTACGACGGCCTGAGCGAGATGCTCGGCGGACCGAAAGCTCCGGGCATCGGTTTCGCCATCGGCGAGGATCGCCTGATCCTGACCCTGCAGGCACAACTTGGCGAGAACGTTGCCACGAAGATCGACGCCTATATCGCGCCACTCGCCGTTGAACAGAACGCCGCAGCCCTCACCCTGGCGCGAGAACTCCGCCGCGCCGGAGTCTCGGTGGAGGTTGGCGACGGCAGCTTCCGGCTCAAAAAGAGCTTTGAGGCGGCAGATCGGGTAGCTCGTCAGGTCGTCCTGTTGGGCGAGGATGAAGTGGCAAGCGGAGTCCTGACGGTCAAGACTTTCGCCACGGGCGAGCAGGTAAAGGTTGCGCGAGAAGACCTGCACAGCACGCTGAGAGCCTCCAACCCGGTCCCTACCGCGACGAGCGCTTGAGCGTCTCCAACTCAACCAGCGTCTTCGGCCAATCCTTACCCAGCAGCCGCGACAAGCTTCGGTCGGCGAGCAGCTTCCCTCCGGTCTGGCAGGTTGGGCAATAGTTCGTCTCGTTATCGGCGTAGCGGATGCGCTGCACCGGCTGTCCGCAGCGAGGACATGGCTTACCAAATCGTCCGTGAACCGCCATGCCCTCGCGAAACGCAGTTACTTTCTCGGGAAAGCAATTGCCCGCTTCGGCGACGAAGCGGTTACGCCAAAGCACAAGGGTGGACTGCGTGGCCTCAAACAGCGCTTGCCACTGCAACGGCGCCAGATTGCGCGTCAGTGCGATGGGAGATAGGCGCGCCGCGTGCAGGATCTCGTCCGAGTAAGCATTCCCGATGCCCGATAGAATCCGCGGATCGGTCAGGGCGCGCTTGAGGGTCCGGTTCTCCAGCGAAAGCTGCTGCTGAAAGCTTGCAGGCGTGGCTGTGAATACATCTATGCCACCGGGGTCCAGCGCCTCTAACCCTGCTTCTCCGCGCTGCACGTGTAGCGACGCACGCCGCTTCGATCCCGCCTCCGTAAGCGTCAGGCTCCCGTCCGCAAAGTCGAACGCAGCCAGCGTGCGCCGCGGCACAAGCTTTGCATGGGCCTCGCGCCAATGCAGACGACCCGCAATCATCAGGTGAAGGACCAGCCAGACATCCCCCTCCACCCCGATGGCTATACGCTTCCCGATGCGTCGCAGCGCCGTCACGGTACAGCCTTCCACCGCCGAGAGAGGTGGGTCGACGGTGCGCAGCAGGAAGGGCGTGCCGATCCGCACAGCCTCAAGCCGCTGCCCGACGATCCGGTTTTGCAGTGCGAACAGATAAGCTTCGATATCTGGAAGTTCGGGCATAAGCAACCGTATCTACACGACACACAGTATCAGGCCGACCCACCATTGCGGTGTGCGAGCAGATGCAACAGCGCTTGCTCTTCATCGCGCAACTTCACCAGCGTGGGGTCGACCTCCTCAGCCTCCACGGCTTCAAGCATCGCACCGCTGAAGTAATGCTCCAGCACCGCCGGGTGGACATAGCACTTGCGGCAGATCGTTGGCGTGTTGCCCAGGCGCTCGGCGACGGCTTTGATGGCCTCCACAACATTCTTTTTGGCCTGGGTTGGCGTCTCACAGGGCTCGAATTCACGCAGCATCATCGCCGTCAAAACGGTTCCGGCCCAGGTGCGAAAGTCCTTGGCGGTGAAGTGCTCGCCCGTCATCTCGCGCAGATAATCGTTGACGTCGGACGAGCCAATGGCGTGCCGACCTCCTTCTTCGTCGACGTATTGGAAGAGCTCATAACCGGGCAGGTCCTGGATGCGCTTGACGATCGTGGCAAGATGGCGATTCTGCAAATCGATGGTGTGGTGGACACCGCTCTTGCCCTGGAAATCAAACGTTAGCGTGTTGCCATGGATTGAAAGATGGCGCGTGCGCATGGTCGTCAGTCCAAAGGATTTGTTCTCGCGCGCGTATTCTGCGTTGCCCACGCGAATGAACGTCGTCTCGATAAGTCTCACGATGGTGGCGAGGACCTTTTCGCGTGGCAGACCGGGGAGCGAAAGATCGTCCTCAACACGCTTGCGGATGATCGGCAGGGCGTTGCCGAAGAGCAGCATCCGCCCATACTTGGTCTCGTCGCGAACCTCTCGCCAGCGTGAATGGTAGCGACTCTGTTTGCGACCGCGGGCGTCGCGTCCCGTGGCCTGCAAGTGGCCGTGGGGCAGGACGCAGATCCAGACCTCCTGCCATGCCGGCGGAATGGCCAGCGACCTGATCCGCGCAAGCGTCTCGTGATCACGTATCGGGCCGCCGTCTGGACCGACATAGCGAAATCCGCTTCCGCGCTTGTGCCGCTGGATCCCGGGCCTGGCGTCCGTAACGTAGCGGAGGCCTCCAGCTTTGGCGCTGTCAACCGGGTTGGTAGTGACCCCTACAGGCTCATGAGTGGGCTTTGCAGAGCGTATTGAACGTGGCCTGTTCGGCGACATGAAAACTTCGATGCGGCCTTGGTTCGTGCCGTCGCCCCTGCCGTAGAACCCAGGCAGAGTGGAAAGTTCACGCGATTGCACTCAACAGCGTCGCCTGATATCCAGAACTTCGTACAATAAGGATATTGTGACACTCGACTTCCTAGGCAACCTGCAGCGCACGCACATGTGCGGAGAGCTTCGCGCCGCAAACGCGGGCGAAGATGTAATCGTAATGGGCTGGGTCAACCGCCGACGCGACCACGGCAATCTGATCTTTCTCGACGTGCGCGACCGTACCGGCATCATTCAGGTCGTGCTCGATAAGGAACTGTCCGGCGCGGCGCATCTCCGGGCAGAGGCGGCACGTCCGGAGTTCGTCGTGGCCTCGCTGGGCAAGGTTCGGCTGCGCGACATCGGCCTGATGAATCCCAAGATGGACACCGGCGAGATTGAAGTCGTCGCCAGCGAACTGCTGCTGCTCAACGAGGCAAAAACACCTCCGTTTTCCCCTGCAGAAGACGCCATCGCGAACGAGGAAGTTCGTCTCAAGTATCGCTATCTGGACCTGCGCCGCGTCGAGATGCAAAAGAACTTCCGGCTCCGGCACGAGGTCGCACGCGCCATCCGCAACTACCTGTCTGACGCTGGATTTCTCGAGATCGAGACTCCGTTCATGACGCGGTCCACGCCGGAAGGCGCACGCGATTACCTCGTCCCCAGCCGCGTGCACCCCGGCGAGTTCTACGCGCTGCCGCAGTCGCCGCAGATCTTCAAGCAGATCCTGATGGTCTCGGGCTTCGACAAATACTTCCAGATCGCACGCTGCTTCCGCGATGAAGACCTCCGCGCCGATCGCCAGCCGGAGTTTACGCAGATCGACCTGGAGATGACCTTTCCGCAGCAGGGACTCATCTTCAAGACGGTCGAAGGATTTCTGACCGCTGCGTTCAAGGCCGCGGGCATTGCTCTGGAGCCGCCGTTTGTGCAGATGACGTATGACGAGGCGATTCGCAACTACGGCATCGACAAGCCGGATATGCGCCTGCCCGCGATGGTCGACCTGACTGCCATCGTAACGACGGAGCTGCGCGAGTCGCTGAAGATCGAGCAGACGCTGCCGATCCTTGGCTTTGTCATTCCCTCCGCCGGCACCATGAGCGGGACGCAGAAGCGCGGGCTGGTCGATGAGATTCGCAAGTTTTTTGGCGATTGCGGTCTGGATTTTCTGGATATTGCCCGGCTAAAGACGAATGAGGCCTTCGCGCCGCTGGCGGCTGCCGTTGAATCTGCGATCAAACCTGGTGCGGACGACTTGTCCATCGTCGTAACGCCAAAGCTCGGTACTCCGGAGCGTTGGAACTACGATCCGCAATGGATCTTCAAGAAGGTTGGCGGCCTGCGTCTGGAACTCGCCAAAAAGTACGCTCATAAGCACGGTCTTTTTACTCAGACTGGCACCGCAGCCGACTTCAAGTTCTGCTGGGTCACTGACTTCCCCATGTACGAGTGGAACGAAGAGCACAAGCGCTGGGACGCCGCGCACCATCCCTTTACCTCGCCGCATGAGGAAGATATCAAGGCGGGCCGCCTTACCAACGACAAGGGCGCAGTGCGCGCGCTCGCCTACGACATCGTCCTGAACGGGACGGAGCTTGGCTCCGGATCCATTCGTATCCATCGCAAAGATGTGCAGGCGGAGATCTTCCGCTCACTTGGAATGGATGATGCGGAGCAGAAGGAACGCTTCGGCTTTTTCCTGGACGCGCTCGAGTACGGTACTCCTCCCCATGGCGGCATTGCCCTGGGTCTGGATCGCATCGTCATGATTCTTGCGGGCGCCAACAGTTTGCGTGAGGTCATTGCGTTCCCGAAGACCGCGAAGGCCATCGATCTGATGGTGGACGCCCCAACACCGGTAAGCGAGCAGCAGATGCGCGAACTAAGTCTGAGAACCGTCCCCCGTACCTAGCTGGCGGCGGTTCTAGTTCATCCACTTTTTATCGTTGGGGTCGCGTTTTTCGGGTTCGATGTATCGACCATCGTTGTCGAAGTGGACTTCGCGATTCTGTGCCCGCATGTAGACCTCGAATTTGCGGGCCGTGCGCCGGCGTTTGGACCGGTAGTAGTCATTGCGCAGGCCGTAAACGCGTTCCATGAATCCTGACGCGATGCCCCGCCTCGGCACGTACCTGATAAACATGTATCCGCACAGCGCGCCCGATAGATGCAACAGCGCCTCAAAGGTGTTGGAGGACTTGAGCAGTGTTGCGAGGTCGATCAGGACGTAAATCGCCACCAGGTACTTGGCTTTGATCCGGACAATGAACAGGAGCAAGAATTCCTGATCGCCCAGCAGCACCGCGATGCCGATCAGCAAGCCATAGATTGCGGCCCACGGCCCGACCCCCGCAGACGAAGCCGGGTCCAGGTGAAACAAGCGCGTATACGCAATCGCCGACGCCAGGAGAGCTGCGGCTACGGCTGAGGTCAGGAACAGCTCGTAGACCCAGCGCGAACCGCGAATGCCTTCCAGCATCGACCCTGTAAACCACAGCGTCAGCATGGCAAACAGCGTTCCAAGAATTCCGATCGGCAGGAACGCGTAGGTAAGCAACTGCCAGATCTCGCCGTGGAGGACATCTCTCGGCAGCAGGATCAGCTGCGCGTAAAGGAACTGATAGATCCCGGCTGGCAGAACCAACCGCAGCACGGCTTCTGCAAAAAAAACCCCGACACTAATCAGAATCAGTTTTCGGGTCGCACCCGCGAAGGGAGGTAGCGCGAGTGTAGTGGGGCCGGAGCGAGGCATGATCTTCCCATCATAGACTCCTCTGCCCCAACCCCGGTTAGCCTGCTAGCGTACCGGCGCAGGTAGAACCGCCGGGCTGTGATGCCCGACAGCATCTGTTGACCGCACACCAAAAACCACATTGTCCTTGGAGATGGGCAGCTTGATCGTCAACGCCGGGCCGGCGGACACCGCTGTCGTCCAGGTCGGCGCTTCGGTCGCCCGCCACAGAACTTCATAGGTCGTGCCCGTGGGAGCACCGGCCGGCGCCTTCCACGTCAGTTCCGTGTTGTTGTCCAGCGCTTTGGTCAGGATGCGCACCTCCGCCGGCTCGCCGGGAGCCCGGGCAAACGTCGCCAGAGCCGCCGCGTTCATCCGCGCCACGTTCGCGACGTAGGAGGTATC
>JAYVZP010000127.1:0-47155 GCA_043783275.1 Rhodanobacteraceae bacterium | reverse complement strand
ACGTCTGTGTACCCTGCTAAGCAATCGGCTGTTCCGATTTCTTGGGTGCCGAGGCAATGGCCTGAACGATCTCCGGCGGGAGTCCGAAGCGTACATTTTCCGGCATGACCTCAACTTCATCGACATCGCCGTACCCCATAGCCTGGAGATATTCGACGACATCCTTCACCAAAACCTCGGGAGCCGATGCGCCAGCAGTAACCGCAACGGTATTCACACCGTCGAGCCACTCAGGCTGAATTGCATCTGCCGTATCAATCAGATAAGAGTTTGTGTCCAGGTTCTTCGAAACCTCAACCAGACGATTGGAGTTGGAACTGTTTCGAGACCCAACCACAAGAACCAGGTCTGCGCCATGGGCAACGTTTTTGACGGCAACCTGGCGATTCTCGGTCGCGTAGCAGATGTCCTGAGCGTGCGGTCCAACGATGCTCGGAAACTTCTTTTTGAGCGCCTCGATCATGTATCGGGCTTCATCGAGCGAGAGTGTCGTCTGGGTAAGGTATGCGACCTTTTCGGGATCAGGAACGATGAGCGCGTCAACCTCTTCGAGGGTAGATACGACCTGCGTGACGTCGGGCGCCTCACCTTGTGTGCCTTCCACTTCCTCATGGTCGCGATGACCAACGAGGACGAGCGAGTAACCCTGCTTGGCGAACTTGATCGCTTCCACATGGACCTTGGTCACGAGCGGACAGGTAGCGTCCACCACCTTCAGGCCACGTTCTCTGGCGTGCTGCCGGACCGCGGGTGAAACGCCATGCGCTGAGTAAATAACCCGGGCACCCTCCGGCACTTCGTCCAATTCGTTAACGAAGATCGCGCCTTTCTTGGCGAGATCCGTGACGACATAGCTGTTGTGGACGATTTCCTTGCGCACATAAATCGGCGCGCCAAACGTCTCAAGGGCAATCTGGACAATGTCGATCGCGCGCACAACACCTGCACAAAACCCTCTAGGCTTGAGCAGCAGGATGCGCTTGGTCCCGGGCGAGGGTCTGCCCTGATCGTCGGAAGGGTTGGTAGGGTCGGAATTAAGGTCGGAAGTCAAAGAGCTCACCTGCAAAGTATACCGCTTTCCCCTGAATGGAGCACGGATATTGAACCAAAAGCGGTGCAGACCTTTTGTATACCGGTTTATACCAGTTGCGATTCGCACGCAGCGTTACCGCACCTGCAGGAGCATATGACAGCTTTTCGGGTCTCACAGAACAGGCAGCAGGATTTGGATCCGGGTTCCACCATGAAAGCTACAACCTTCGTGCTCGCACTTACTAGTTTCGCTCCCCAGATCCAACTCTTCGTGTTCCAGATGGAATAAGTAGCGACTTGGACGAAGGCAAAACTACCCCACGGAAGCTCCGCTCGCTTGCAACGTTGCCTGCTGACCGCATTCTGGATGACCGCACTTGCACATCAGGGTGACGAAGTCTTTTGAGTCTTCACAGAAAGAAGAACAATACTTTGTGTTTGCAGCCGGTACGCAACCACAATTCTCGTGAGCACATTTATTGCTGTCTTGAGCCATCTGAATCCTCCTCGACACTGTATTTCTGTCAATGTGGATGCCGAAGAACCTGGCAAGGATGTTTACCGACTTGCACTCAACAGATTTTCGGCGTGACGGAGACTGGTCTCGGTTAACGTTGCGCCGCTCAGCATGCGGGCTACCTCGCGAATCCGTTCGTCGTCGTCCATCTTGCGAATATCCGTCTGCGTGCGCCCGCGAGCCTCGGTCTTCTCAATCAGGAAATGCTGATCGGCGAAGGCGGCGATCTGCGGCAGGTGGGTGATGCAGAGAACCTGCTGGGTCTGGGAGAGAGCCTTAAGTTTCAGCCCGACTGCCTCTGCCGCGCGGCCACCGATGCCAATATCGATCTCGTCGAAGACCAGGGTTCGGGGGAGCGTTGTCTTCTTTTTCCCGCCACGGCCGGTGACCGCTTCTTCAACTGTGACCTTCAGGGCCAGCATCACTCGCGACATTTCGCCGCCCGAAGCAATTTCGTCAAGCGGCTTGAGCGGTTCGCCCGCATTCGTCGCGATCAGATATGCAATCTCATCCCAGCCATGCGCCGTCCAGTGCGAGCGGTTCTTTGCAGGCTGAACTGAAATGGTGAAGCGCACGTGCATGGCAAGGTCGTTGATCTGCTTCTCCGCTGCGCCGGCAAGTTTTCGAGCAGCCTCGGTTCGTACCGCTGAAAGGGCTTCTGCGGCTTCCATAAAGGAATCAGCCTGAAGCTTTTCAGCCGCTCTCAACTCTGCAAGGACCGCGTCGCGATTTTCGACCTCGGCCAATTGCCGCGCGGCGTCTTCTCCGAAGGCCAGCACATCGCCGAGTGTCTTGCCATACTTGCGCTTCAGGCGGTCGAGCGCCGCCAGACGATCCTCGATCTCTTCAAGCCTCTCCGGGCCAGCCTGGACGTTGTCGGCGAAGTCTCGCACAGTCGCGCTGAGGTCTTCCACCGTCGCCTTGGCCGCCGCAAGTTCCTGCGCAGGAATGGCGAAACGGTCGTCGTAGCGGGCTAGTTCTTCCACAAGTTTCAAGGCCTGGCCCAGGGTCGTCTCCGCGGAGTGCTCCGCCTCGTAGAGAAGATCGTGCGCACTCATTGCGGCGGTGTAAAGCTTCTCGGCGTTGGCAAGGACCCGCTTTTCAGCCTCAAGCTGCGTATCTTCCTCTTCGCCGCTGATTCCGGCCTGAGCGATCTCTTTGGTCTGGTGCCGCCACAGATCGGCCATGCGCAGGCGGTCCTGCTCGTCGGCGAGCATCTGGTCCAGCCGCGTCTGCGTGGCGCGCCACTGTGCGAACGTAGTAGCAACAACCTGGAGCGACAAGCCGCCAAAGCGGTCCAGCAGCATCCTCTGCTGCGTCTGGTCAAAGGCTCCCAGCGTCTCTCCCTGTGCATGCACAAGTGCAAGTTCCGGTGCGAGCAACCGAAGTACCCCCACCGTCGCGGGTTGATTGTTTATGAATACCCGACCCTTGCCATTGGCGACGATCTCCCGTCGCAACACGACGGTTTCTGCATCGGCATCGGGGTCAATCCCGTTACTTTCAAGCACGGCCAGCGCGCCAGGAGTCGCCTCGAAGACACAGCCAACGACCGCTTTCTCTGCGCCGTGGCGTATGAAATCCGCCGAGGCCTTGCCTCCCAACAGCAGCGCCAGGGCGTCAATCAGGATCGACTTGCCCGCTCCGGTCTCACCCGTAAGCAGGTTCAGACCACGGCCAAATCGCGCTTCCGCCCGATCGATCACCGCATAGTTCTCTGCGCGCAACTCCAGCAGCATCTTCGCTTCGCCTCACCTTCGCTCTGGCAAAGCGTAGCACGAAGCCGCTAACCTGCACCGCGGTGTTGTCATTCGCGGCCCCTCGCGGGAAAGGAAGGGCGGTTCCACTCGCACGTGTTGGCTCGCAGTCGTTACACTCATGGAAGGATGATCATTAGCTCCCTCACCACTCTGGCAGCCTCTTTCCTGCAGGATGAATCCACGGCGACGGCTCTTCCAAGCGCCGCTACCCACTCGTCAGCGCTCGGCGACATCCTCCACAACTCCGGCCCCGTCGCCTTTGCCGTGCTGATTCTTCTGGGAGCGGCAAGTATCTTCTCGTGGACGATCATCATTGCAAAATACCGGGCGTTTGGTTCTGCGCGCATCCAGAGCACACGCTTTCTGAAAGCCTTCCGGCGTTCAGGACGGCTGAGCGAGATAGCCGCAGTTGCCGAACAGTTCAAGCCTTCGCCGCTGGTCGCCGTGTTCACCGAGATCAACGACGAGTACCACCGGCAGACCAACGGGCGTGGCCTCCCGCGCAATCCCGTAGGCCTGGAGCGTGCCGCGCAGACCGCATCCAGCGAGGCGCTGACGGTCATGGAAGACCGCGTCACATGGCTCGCGACGATTGCAAATATCGCCCCGTTTATCGGATTATTTGGAACGGTATGGGGCATCATCGATGCGTTCCACGGCCTGGGGACAGCCGGGGCGGCAACTCTGCGAGCGGTCGCTCCAGGCATCTCGGAGGCGTTGATCACAACCGCCGCCGGCATTCTGGTCGCGATTCCGGCCGTCGTGGCCTACAACCAGCTCACGTCCCAACTGCGCGATTTTGGCGCCCGTATGGATGACTTTGGTCGCGAGCTTTTGAACGCTATCGAGAACGCTGCGGCCTTCCAGCCACCGCCATCCGCGCCCGCCGCAAACCTCTCCGAGGAACGCAGGAGGGTGTTCTAGCCCATGGCCTTCTCTTCTCGTGGATCGAACGGAACGCGCACCCAGACGGCGCTGTCTGATATCAACATCACACCGCTGGTCGACGTGGTGCTGGTATTGCTGCTTATCTTCATGATGACTGCGCCGGTACTGCAGTCCGGTATCGACGTTGCGATTCCCCATACGCGGTCTACCGCCACGCTGACGGAAGAGCGCATGGTCGTCAGCATCGACAAGGACCAGAATGTATATCTGCAGGCCAGCGGTGCGGACAAGCTCATCAATGTCAATGATCTTGCGGGTTTGCTGAAGTCGAGTGAGAAGCCAAGCGAGAAGACTACAGCTAAACGGACCGTCTACGTGCGGGCCGATGAGCGGGTGCCCTTCGGCGCTTTTGCAACGGTGATGGAGTCGGTCAAGCGCGCCGGAATCACCAACATCAGCATCGTCACGCAGCCCTACCAGAAGTAACCGCAATGCCCACCGAGACCCTGCCAACTCGAACGTCGACACACACGACCGAAAAGGTTTCGCATGGGTTCGCGTTCGCGCTCGCGTTGCACGGCGTCGTCGTCGCAGGACTCTTTGCCGCGGTCTATCTCAGTCATCGGGCCAATCCGCACTGGGGAGACAAGGACCCCACTGCGGGATCCATCCAGGCCAGCATGGTCAATGCCCTGCCCTTACCGCCGCGCCAGCGTTTTCTGGATAAGGCCGTGCTGGCCTCAGACAATCCGAGCGTAGCGCCAACGCCTCCGCCGCCTGCCCCTGAGCTCAAAGTCAAGGCTGATCCCGCAAAGCCCAAGGCAGAGCCGCCACCCAGGCCCGACGAGGTACTGATCCCGAACAAGGCGTCACCCCCCAAGCTGACCGCCAGGACGGCTGAAAAGCCTGCACCCGTTACTCCAAAGCGAGCCCCGGTCACCCCTCCACCGCCAACTCCCAAGGCAACGACGGGCGAGACTGCTGGTATTCAGATTCCGCAATCAATCTCCCAACTCAAGAACGGAACTGCGACCGTCACCATCGACGAGCGTTCGTTTGGTGATCGTTACGCCTACTACATTCGGTTAATTAGTCAGAAAATTAATCAAAGTAAACAGCAGGAAACTGACCCGCCGGAGACCAGGGGCAAGCGTACGGCGGTTCGCTTCACGATCGACCGCGACGGGACTCCAATCGACGTTGAGACTGCGAGCCGCAGCGGCTCTGCTGCCCTCGATACGTCCACTCTACGGGCCATTCAACGCATCGATACCTTCGGGCCGCTGCCGCAGGGTGATCACATTACGATCACCTTTGGCTACACCAGCCACTAGGTATCTGCGTGAGTACCGCCGGGAAACTCACAGGCTTCCCTCACCAGGCAACTCATTTTTGCGTCTACCATAAAGGAGGAATGCCTCTCATACAAAATATCCGGTCGCTCCGTCTGTTGATTGTTACGTGTCTTTGCGCTCTACCCTGTCTCGCGTTGGCGCAGGATGACATCAAGCTTGAACTGTCCGGCAATGCAGCGGATCGTACCCGTATCGCCGTCTCCGACTTCAAGTCCGGGACGGCTGATTCCACAAACTCAAGCCTGAAGCACACGTTTGACAGCGTCCTTTACGCTGACCTTGCCAATGCGGGAATCTTCGATCTCGTATCGAAGTCGATGGCTCCGAAGGTTACTCCGGGGGCTCCTGCGGAGATCAACCTGGGCCAGTGGTCCGGCGCGCCGGTAAATGCGTCGATGGTGGCCTTCGGTGCACTCGGGGTTACGGGTAACAGGCTAGCGGTAAATGGCTTCCTGTTCGACGCCAAGAACACGCAGTATCCGCAAGTGCTCGCCAAGCAGTATGGCGAGGAGGCTTCTGACGATGCCGCGCGTCAGATTGCACATCGTTTTGCCGATGAGATTATCCTGCGGCTCGGCGGCGGGATTGCCGGTATCGCAGAGACGAAGATCTATTACGTTCACGCCGGTGGTGGCACCAAAGAGATCTGGGAGATGGACTACGACGGCGCCAATCAGCGCGCGATCACCCACCTCGGAACCATTTCGCTCTCTCCTCGCGTATCGCCGGACAACAGCCGCCTGGCCTTTACCTCGCTGGGCCGTGATGGCTTCAAGATTCGGATGTACTCGCTCCTGCTTGGCCGCATGGTGAACTTTCCTGCTGGCGGCGCAGGCACTAACTCATCTCCGGCATGGTCTCCGGATGGCAAGCAGTTGGCCTACTCTGCCTCTCCGAACGGGGATGCAGATATCTGGATCTCTGACGTGTCCGGCTCTCTCGCACGACGCGTTACAAGCTTCCGCGGGCCCGATGTTTCGCCTGTGTTCAACCCTCGCACCGGCTCGCAGATTGCCTGGATCAGCGGCCGCACCAACCTTCCGCAGCTCTACATCATGGACTCGGACGGCTCCTCAGTTCAGCGTCTCTCTGACAGCGGTTACGCCACCTCGCCTTCCTGGTCACCCAACGGCCAGTTCATCGCCTTTGCCTGGAACCGCAAGTACGGTCCTGGCGCACCGGGCGGGCAGGATATTTATGTCATGGAGATCGCTACCAAGAAGTGGATTCAACTTACCCACGACACCGGCCTGTGCGACTTTCCTTCCTGGTCACCGGATGGTCGCCATATTGTTTTCGCTAATTCTCCTGACGGCCGCGACGCGCACATGCACATCATGACGATGCTCGCCGACGGAACCGAACGCCACTCCCTGACAACCGCTGTCTCAGATATGCCGAACTGGAGCTGGAAATGACGTATCCTTGCAGCCATCTCCTCACTTTCCTCCCCTCTGGATTACACAAGCAGGAGATAGATCTTGAAATCAACCATGGAGCCTAAAACCTTGAAATCGATAAATTCTCAGGCCTCGCGCCCTGCCTTCCGCTCTTTTCTTCTGCTGGCTCTCTGCGGCACATTGATGTCCTTCTCCACTGGCTGCCATAAGAAGGCCAAGGGTATCGATCCATCAAGTCTTGGACCCACGGACATAACAAGCGCCGCGTCAAGCACATCCGCTCCAACAGCCACTCTGACGGCTGATCCGGTGGCCATCGACCTCGGACAAACGGTAGTTCTCAACTGGCGCACGACCAACGCGACTGTTGTCACCATCGAAGGCATCGGTCAGGTTAATGTCAACGGAACGCAGACGGTTTCACCCTCCAATTCGACCAACTTCCATCTGATAGCAAAGGGCGATGGTGGCACCACCGATGCCAATGTTCGTGTGACCGTTCGGGTTCCCGTCGCACCCACAATGGCTGATAACAGCGCAAACAAGAACGCAGCCGATGCTGGCGCAGTTACAGAGTCAGCCTTCCACGCAGCCGTGCAGGACATGTTCTTCGACTACGACAGCTTTGACGTCCGCCCCGATGCCCAGACCGCTGCAGCAGCAGCAACAGCCTACCTGCGCACGCATGCTTCAGTCCGGGTTCTCATCACTGGCTATTGCGATGAGCGCGGCTCCGCTGAATACAACCTGGCACTCGGCGAAAATCGTGCCAACGCCGCCAAGGCAGCACTGATCAGCGCGGGTGTTGAGGCCGGTCGTATCCGCGCCTTCTCCGTTGGCAAGGAAAAGCAGTTCTGCACTGAAGCCAACGAGACCTGCTGGCAGGAAAATCGCCGCGCGCAGTTCACGATCGATCAGTAGCCTCTCTGCCTCATACCTACCAACCTCGGCGGCCTGCTTTTGGGCCGCCGATTCAATACCAGTCAACGGAAAGCTGAGTCTGCCATGCAAAAGGTACGCGTCTCCCGCATCGCCACCGCCGCCCTTCTGATTCTCCTCTTCGCCTCCACGCCCGCATTCGCTGTCAACAAGGACATGGTGCAATTGCAGACGCAGGTCCAGCAGCTTCTGGACGCCGTGGCGCGACTGCAGCAGTCCAACGACGAGCGCATGGGAGTCCTCAAGGATCTCGTGCAGCAGTCCTCCGACTCCGTCAATCGCATGACTCAAAACATGGACGCGCTTCAAAAACAACTGGCCGCGCAGCAAGGCGCTGAGGGAACAAAAGTGGATCAGGTCTCAGGCCAGGTCCAGGCGCTGAACGATTCCCTTGACGAGATCAAGACGCGCATGAACCGTCTGGAGAAGCTTCTGGGCAGCGTTGAAAGTCAGCAGCAGAACATAAGCGCCGCAATGCAAAACGTGCCGCAAAACATGCCGCCAGGCAACGGCCCAGCCACCATACAGCGTTCAACACCCGCACCTTCGATTGCAAACCCGCCGCCGGGATCGGCCCTCGTAGACCCTCCCGCGGCCCCTGTGCGCAGGCCAGTCGCCTCCATCAAATCGACAGCGCCACCGGTTGAGGATCTCTACAAAGCCGCGTACAGCGACTACATGTCGGCCAAGTACGCCGTCGCACAATCGGAGTTCGGCGACGTCATTCGAAATTATCCGGATAATTCTCTTGCCGGCAACTCCTACTATTATCTCGGCGAGATGGACTATCGCGCCGGCAAGTACGCTGCCGCCGCCAAGAACTACGACAAGGTCCTTGAGCAGTTTCCCGATTCCAACAAGATCCCGGCATCGCACCTGCACAAGGGCCAGGCTCTCATTGCGCTCAAGCAGAACGACGCCGGAGTCCGCGAACTCCGCACCCTGATTCAGCGCTTTCCCAACTCGCCGGAGGCCGCGCAGGCTCGCAGCCGGATCAGCGGCATGGGCATCCCCATCAAGGCACGTCCCTAATCAGGGTAAGGTCAGTTCCGCATCCCGGCCAGAGCCGCTTCAAGGCCCTTCCGTTCTTCCTCGCTCAACGGCAGCAGGGGGAGGCGCGGACGGCCTCCAAAGTAGCCATTAAAGTCGCAGCCATATTTGATCGCGGCAATGCCGCTCCAGCCTTCCGTCATTGCCGCGACGCCCTGAATGCGGGCCTGCTTCTCCTCAGCCAGCGGCAAATCTCCATCGCGAAACGCCTGCCAGACCTCGCAGCAAGCCTGTGGCGCGCAGGCTCCCATGCTCGGGATACCACCTGCCGCCCCAGCCCTCCAGGCCTCCAGCATCCCCACAGCAGAACCTGCCAGCACCTGGAACCCAACCTTCTTTGTTCGCGTCTTCAGAGCCTGTATTGCGGGCGCGGCTACTGTCACCGTCCCACCGCCCTGCAAACCCTGTGCGGAGACAAGGCTCGCCCCAGGCTGTGCCTGCCGCAGCATTCGGTTTGTAGCTGCACCGAACACGGTCGTCACCGTAACTTCCCGGCTAACGCCCGCAGTAAATTTTGCCAGTTCACGCACGCGCTCAGCAGAGGTCGACCGGTCGATCAAACCAATTACCTGCGGATGGTTCGCAAGCTCGGCAATTGGTCCGAGCGGCAGCCTGACGTCACCATCGTTCGCAAGAATCACGGGCAGCGGCGATCGATCCGCCACGGCCTGAAAGTACACCAGCAACTGCCTCTCGATCGCAGCGTCGGACAGCCACAACGGCGCCTGCACAACGACAGCATCGTAACCCGCACGAGCAGCAACTTCGGCCATCTCCAGCGTGGCAAAAACGCTCTCCCGCCCCACACCGGCCAGCATCACCTTCTCCTTCGCGGCCGCTCCAATCGCCGCTTCGAGCGTCTGGCGCGCCTCTGCATCCGTCAGCAACGCCGTCTCTCCAGTTTGCCCCAGCACCAGCATGCCAGCGGCGGGCGTGCGTGAGTAGCGATCCACATTGCCCTCCAGCTTGCGGAGAAAGAGACGCCCATCAGGATGAAACGGAGTGGTCAGCGGCAGGAAGATTCCATCAAGCAACATGGATCTATTCTAACGAGCCGCTGAACTCGAAACGCCAATCCTGACCTCAATTGGGGATACAAACAACCCTGAAACTCCCGTATAAACAGTCCATGACGGAAGTTGGTGAAACTTCGCAAGGCAAGAGCGCTCGCCAAATCAGTACGGAAGCGATGTGGTTCTTCCTCCACAGCCTCCTGGCGGTGTTCACCCTGTTGGCCGTCGTGTTCGCGATGTATCTGGCGCACCCGGATCCGGACGCAAACGGACCCAAACTGCTCGGAACAATACTCGGATTTTTTATGCCGATGATCGCGGGCTTCTTCATAGCGCGGTCGAGACAAGACCATACTGCGAAATACACGTGGATCTCTGGAGTGCTGGTCTTCGCCATTGTCTGCGTCTGGGTGCTGGACCTGCCAACGGGTCCTGGCCTCTGCGAAAAGTGCGGAGCCACAGAGAAGCTATCCCGCACCTTCTTTGAAATCGAGAACGGCTCAGGCTTGATGGCCGGCGACGGCCTGCTCGTCGGCACGTGGATACCTCTCTCGATGATCGGCTACGCTATCGGTGCAAAGTTTGGCCTGACCGGTAACCCAGATCGGTAATCCAGACCGGTAATCCAGACCGGTAATCCAGACCGGTAGAAATTCCTTCGCCGATAAAGAAAAACGCCGTGCCCGGTAGCGATTCACCGGACACGGCATTCAGTTGCTGCTGAACTCGCTTACTCCTGGCGTTGCGCATGCAGCGTCTGCAATGCAACTACGCTCAGCGTGCCCTGCTGCAGTGCGGAAATACCTTCCGCCGCAGCCCGAGCCGCAGCCAGCGTCGTGATGGTCGGAATGCGCGCAAGCACAGCGGCTCGGCGAATCGCCTTCTCATCGAAGAACGTATCCTGCCCGCGCGGAGTGTTGATGATCAACTGAATCCGGTCGCCCTTGATCAGGTCCACGACATTCGGCCGACCTTCCTTGACCTTGTAGACGCGCTCCGGCTGCAGCCCGGCGGCTTCGAGCACAGCGGCCGTGCCATGCGTCGCGACCAGATGGAAGCCCATGTCCTGGAACTGTTTGCCGAGTTCCACCAGGCCGTCTTTATCATGATCGTTGACGCTAAGGAAGACGTTGCCCCGTTCCGGCAAGTGCTGGCCGGCGGCAATCTGCGCCTTCGCAAACGCCTCGCCAAAGTTGTCCGCCACGCCCATCACTTCGCCGGTCGACTTCATCTCCGGTCCAAGCACCGTATCGACGCCCGGGAACTTGCCCCATGGGAAGACCGGCGACTTCACAAAGAAGTGCGAGCCCGTGTCGAGATCCTGGCCCTCGCGTTCGCCACCAGCGGTGTACTGCGGCAGCAGGTCCCTGAGCTTGCGACCAACCATAATGCGAGAGGCAATCTTCGCGAGCGGAATGCCCGTCGCCTTCGAGACATACGGTACCGTGCGCGAAGCCCGCGGATTGACCTCGATCACGAAGACCTTGCCACGCTGAATCGCGAACTGAATGTTGACCAGACCCATCACACTCAAAGCTTTCGCCAAAGCACGCGTGTAGGTGCGGATCGTAGCCTTTACCTCGTCAGTCAAGTCGACCGAAGGCAACACGCAAGATGAATCGCCGGAGTGGATGCCCGCCTCTTCGATGTGCTGCATGATCCCCGCAATCACGACATCGTCTCCATCGCACAGCGCGTCAACGTCGCACTCCGTCGCGTCCTCGAGGAAGTGGTCGATCAGCACCGGTCGTTCCTGCGAGTACTCAATAGCCGTCGTCATATAGCGCAGGACAGCATCGCGGTCATAGGCGATCACCATTGCTCGGCCGCCCAGCACGTAGCTGGGCCGCACGAGCACGGGATAACCGACGCGATCCGCACCCGCAACCGCTTCTGCCACGCTCGTTGCCAACGCACCCTCAGGCTGCGGAATGCCTAACTCTTCAATCAGCCTGCCGAAGCGCTTGCGATCTTCTGCGAGGTCGATGGACTCCGGCGACGTTCCAATGATCGGTACGCCGGCCTTCTTCAGGGGCAAAGATAGGTTCAGCGGAGTCTGTCCGCCGAACTGCACGATCATTCCAACCTCTGCGCCGGCGGCAGCCTCATGCTCATAAACGCCGAGCACATCTTCAAGCGTCAGCGGCTCAAAGTAAAGGCGGTCGCTGGTGTCGTAGTCGGTCGAGACGGTCTCAGGATTGCAGTTCACCATGATGGTCTCGTAGCCATCTTCACGCAGCGCAAAGGCCGCGTGGCAGCAGCAGTAATCGAATTCGATTCCCTGCCCGATACGGTTCGGACCCGATCCGAGGATAAGGATTTTCTTGCGGTCGGTCGGCGCCGCCTCGTCTTCCTCGTCGTAGCAGCTGTACAGATACGGGGTGAAACTCTCAAATTCGCCCGCACACGTGTCGACCATCTTGTAAACCGGCATCACGTCTAACTTTTTTCGCAGTGCGCGGACCGCCTCGGTACCTTCTGCTCCGGCGAGTCCCCAGCCGAAGGCAAGCCGCTCGTCTGAGATGCCCATGCGCTTTGCCGTGCGAAGATATTCCGCACTGACGCTGTCGATACCTATGGCGCCGATGGCCTTGATCTCATCCGTAATCTGCTTCATCTGGTGCAGGAACCAGGGGTCCATTCCCGTCATGTGAGAGACTTCGCGAACGGTCATGCCACGCTCAAAAGCGTAGCGAATATAACTTAGGCGCTCCGGGTGCGGCGTCACCAGGCGCTGGGTCAGGCGGCGCGGTTCAATATCGTCTGCCATCGCTTTCTTTCCCGTCTCAAGCGAGCGAATAGCCTTCATCAACGCTTCCTTGAAAGTGCGTCCGATGGCCATGACCTCGCCGACGGACTTCATCTGCGGGCTCAGGTTCTCATCAGCTCCGGGAAACTTCTCGAACTGCCACTTCGGAATCTTCACCACGACGTAATCAATGGTCGGCTCGAAGCAAGCCGGAGTCGCCTTGGTAATGTCGTTCTGCAACTCATCGAGCGTGTAGCCGACAGCCAGACGCGCTGCGATCTTCGCAATCGGGAATCCGGTCGCCTTGCTTGCGAGTGCGGAAGAACGCGAGACACGCGGATTCATCTCGATCACAGTCATGCGGCCGTTCTGCGGGTTCACCGCGAACTGCACGTTACTTCCGCCGGTCTCGACGCCGATCTCGCGAATGACGGCAATGGCCGCGTCGCGCATCTTTTGATACTCGCGATCAGTCAGGGTCTGTGCGGGTGCGACGGTAATGGAATCGCCCGTGTGAACGCCCATCGGATCAAAATTTTCAATCGAGCAGATGATGATGACGTTGTCGTTCAGGTCGCGCACAACCTCAAGCTCGTACTCTTTCCAGCCCAGCACACTCTCTTCAATCAAGCATTCGCTGACCGGCGAAAGATCGATTCCGCGCGACAGGATATCCGACATCTCCTCGCGGTTATAGGCAATACCGCCCCCCGATCCACCCAACGTAAAGCTTGGACGAATGACCACCGGAAAGCCGATCTTGGCTGCAAAGGTAAGTCCGTCAGAGACATTGTTTACAAGCTGCGACCGGGGCATATCGAGCCCGATCTTGTTCATCGCGTCCTTGAACAAGAGACGATCTTCCGCCTTCTTGATTGCTTCGAGCTTCGCGCCAATCAACTCCACGCCAAACTTTTCCAGCACGCCGGAGTCAGCGAGATCGACGGCAAGATTCAACGCTGTCTGCCCCCCCACGGTCGGAAGCACGGCGAAGACACCCTTGGCGTCCGAGGCCACTAGCATCTCGGTCTCGACCCGCAGAATTTCTTCCACGTAAGTCGCGGTCAGCGGCTCAATGTAGGTGCGATCGGCGACTTCAGGGTCCGTCATGATCGAAGCCGGATTCGAGTTCACCAGCACGACCTCGTAGCCCTCGGCCTTGAGAGCCTTGCAGGCCTGGGTCCCGGAGTAGTCGAACTCCGCAGACTGTCCAATCACGATCGGCCCGGAGCCAATCACCAAAATCTTTGCAATGTCATTCCTGCGTGGCATTCATCTTCCAATCTTCACGAAACATCACGGCGGAGCTGAGCTTGCATACAGCAGCACCCGCGTTGAGCGACTTCTATCGCTTCCACTCGTCCATCATCTTGCGGAAGTCACGGAACAAATAATGCGAGTCATGCGGTCCCGGGCTGGCTTCGGGGTGGTACTGCACGCTGAACATAGGATCCGTCTTGTGGCGCAATCCCGCCAGCGTCTGATCGTTGAGGTTGGTATGGGTCTGTTGCACGTCGCTCGGCAGCGAATCCGGATCGACGTTGTAGTTATGGTTCTGCGCCGTGATCTCAACCTTGCCCGTTGCGTGGTTCATGATCGGGTGGTTGCCGCCGTGGTGGCCAAACTTGAGCTTGTACGTCTTACCCCCCAGGGCCAGCCCAAAGATCTGGTGACCCAGGCAGATGCCAAAGAGCGGAGCCTTGCCCTTGAGCGCGCGGACATTTTCAATCGCGTAATCGAGCGGTTCAGGATCGCCAGGACCGTTTGAAAAGAAGATTCCATCCGGATTCATTGCCAGCACGTCCGCCGCGGAGGTGCGAGCCGGCACAACCGTTACGCGGCAGCCTTCACGCGTCAACATACGCAGAATGTTTTCCTTGATGCCGAAGTCATACGCAACCACATGCATCGGTTTCTCGGTACCAGACTCAGTCGGCAAAAACTTGTCGCCAGTCTGATTTTTCGGCTCGGCGTCCGACCACTCGTAAATCACCTTTGTCGTCACAACCGAGGCAAGGTCAGTGCCATCCATCTTCCTGATCGATTGCGCCTTCGCCACCAGCGCGGCCTCATTGAGATGCTCGCCACTTGCAATCACGCCGCGCATCACGCCATTGGCACGCAGGTGCCGAACGACCGCACGCGTATCCACTTCTGAGATGACCGGAATGCCACTCCGCTCCAAATACTCATCGGCTATTTCAGTCGAACGCCAATTGGAACTTATGGGCGAAAATTCTCGCGTCACCAGCCCCTCAATCATCGGACGGGCACTCTCTGCATCTGAAGGAGTGGTCCCGTAATTTCCGATGTGCGGATTGGTAAGAACGACGATTTGCCCTGCGTAAGAAGGGTCGGTAAAGATCTCCTGATATCCCGTCAGCGAGGTATTGAAGACCACCTCACCCGAGCATTGCGCGTGCGCACCATAACTCTTCCCGCGAAAGATGCGCCCGTCTTCGAGCGCGAGCATTGCCTGCATTGCATCTCCTGTATTTAGGCTCGAACCTGACGATTCTATCAGGTTGAACCCCATCGGCCCAAAACCTGCAGACGCGGAAAAGACCAGGCGCAGAGCCCAACTCTCTTCTTGCAGAAAGCACTTACACTCTATCCGGTGATGGTCACGCGGCCAGCACCCCAGAGCGTTGGCCGCCACAACCGATCCGGCAGGCAAAGCCGCACACCGCAAGCGGCAAGCTTCAGCTTACGAACCTCATTCGCCCCGGTAAGAGAGGTAATCCGCATTCGTTTACCCCCCTGCGTCAACCCCGCCAGCCAAGTCGTTTGAATCTAAAAGAGGATCCAGCTCGACCAGCAGGTCGTCACCCTCCAACTTAATCGGAAACACCTTCACCCGTTCATTCTCCGGATAATCCGCCACCCCGCTCCCCACATCGAACGCCCAGGAATGCCAGGGGCACACCACCGCATTCCCCTCCAGCCATCCCTGCCCCAGCGGCCCGCGCCGGTGCGGACACCAGTTATCCAAAGCCGAAATCTTTCCTCCCACATTGGCCACGCACAGCGCAACGCCCGCAGCCTCCGCCTCCATCACCTGCCCCTCCGCAGGCGCTTCACCCACGCTGCAAACTCTGACCCACTGCGTCATCAAACACCTCTGCTTCAATCCTAGATGCATCGGGCGCCGGCCCCGCCGTCGGTGCTACCCTCGCATTTGAGCCCTATGGCAACTCCAACCCCAAAATCAACCTCGCGCCACCCCGCGCGGCCCCCCTCTGGTGCTCCTGAGATCGTCGACCCACGCTGGCTTTTGAAGGCGTTCGCCCTCACTGTCGGAGGCGCTGCCGTCCTCGGCTACCTATCCATCTGCCTGCTGCTGTTTCAGGGCGGCTGGCAGCGCTTGATCTTTCCTTCAACATCCGTCGACCACACCCCCACCAGCTTCTCCATTCCCTTCGACGACATCCATTTCGACGCCGGCACCACGGGCCGCCCACGCCTCACAGCCTGGTGGATCCCCGCCAAATCCCCCTCCGCGCCCACCATCCTCTTCCTCCACGACGTCCACGGCTCCCTCTCGGCGGCTCTGCCGACACTGCAATTGCTCCACCAGGCCGGCGTCAACATCTTCGCCATCGATTACCGTGGCTTCGGCCTCAGCGACCCGCCGCACCCCACCGAGGCGCGCATGTTTGAAGACACGAACGCCGCGCTCGACTACCTCGTCAACACTCGTCACATCCCTGCGCAGACGATCGTTCCCTACGGGCAAGGCCTCGGTACCGTCATGGCGGCACGCTTGTCCAACCAGCACCCTGAACTCCCCGCCCTCATCATCGACAGCCCGGACCCCGACGCCTTCTCTCGCGTCGTAGACGAGAGTCGCGCCCGCCTGCTTCCCACGCACCTGCTCGTCCGTGAGCGCTTCGACATTGAGTCGGCACTCAAATCCTCAAATCGGCCCAGGCTGCTCCTTACTGACACGCCCTTCGTCGATGAACCGAGCCATCGCACCCGCGTGGAATCACTCTATAAAACGCTTCCGGATCCCAAGATTACGGTCAGCATCGGCGGTCCCGGTGCCAAAGATGTCTACGTCGAGACCCTTCGTCGGTTCCTGGACCAATACGTCAGTCCTCGACACTGAAACACTGAAAGGCAACACCCGTATGCGTTCTCTCGCAAAGCTCCAGCCCTACGCGCTTATGCTGCTCCGTCTCGCTGTCGGCTTTTCGATGGTCTATCACTCGTGGAGCAAGGTCTATCCGTCAGATGGTCTGCAACACGCCATCCAGCACGGCCACCTGCTCGCCTCCTTTGAGCACTTCAACGATTTCGTTGCATCGCTGGGTCTGCCCCGCTGGCTCGGCTATGTCTCCACTGTCACCGAGTTCTTCGGCGGCCTCTTCCTCATCCTCGGCCTGCTCAGCCGGTTCTGGGCTTTCATGGTCGCAGGCAATATGGTCGTTGCGCTCATCACCGTCAATCGCCACCATGGCTATGCTGGGTCGGAATACACGCTTGCGGTTATCGTCATGGCGCTGATGATCTTCACGGCCGGATCGGGAGCGCTTTCGCTTGATCGCAGGTTTGGAATCTCATGAAGCTTCATAACTAGAAAGAAGTGAAGGCGCCCGGTGTCCAGGGCGCCTTACGTATAGGTGGGAATGAATTTGCGGATAGGGGAAGCCGGAACCGAGGGAGTTGAAAGCCCGGCACTTACTTGCTACACCTAATAAGACGCTCTGTACAGAAATTAGTTGTCCCGGTTGCAGGCTTGTTGCTGTATTCTCTCGTGAAAATTCAGAACGAAAAATTCACAATCGAAAGTTTTTTGCCCGCCGGTTTCTCATTTTTTGCGCAAGAAAATTACACAAAATTGAGAAAGTCGCCGGGGCTTACCTTTGCACCCGGAAAGATTGCTTCCATGTTTCTGGCACCCAGAGTCTTGTAAGCCGCCTCGCCCAACACACGGCGAAAATCAGTCGTAACCGCAAGATCGCGGCCCTCGTTCAATTGATTGTTATCGAGGCCCGGCCATTTGCCATAAACCTTTCCGCCTTTGACCGATCCGCCCAGGATAAACATCGCATTGGCATGTCCATGATCCGTGCCGCCCGTACCGTTCTGCCGCGCGGTCCGGCCAAACTCCGACATGGTTACAAGCGTGATATTTTCGACGTCCGCGCCCATGTCTTTCCAGAATGCAGCAATGCCGTTGGCGAACTCTGTCAGGCGATTGGCAAGCTGCCCGGTTGCAGAGCCCTGGTTCTGGTGCGTGTCCCAGCCACCGATGTCGGAAAAGGCTGCTTCAACGCCAAGATTCGCCTTCATCAACTGGGCAATCTGCTTCAAGCTGTTGCCAAAAGGTGAATTCGGATAGATCACACCACTTGCAGGCTGGTACTTTGCCGGATCCGCCGCCTTCAGCATTTTCACGGCTTCAAACGTCTCCTGGCCGGTGCCATGCAGCACAGCGTCAGAGCTCTCGTCATACATCGCCTGGAACGCGTTAGAGATAGATGAGGTCTGTGGCCCCTTGCCGCCAACCGAAAAGTCGGCCAGATTGGAGACCGCAATCGCCGGAACCTTGCCCTGCAGGGTCCGCGGAACCTGTGACCCCAGGGCCACCGCGCGAAATGCAGAAGGCTTGCCACCCGGTCCATCCGGCGCGGGGCCGTTCCATAACGCGCGATTCAACCATCCATCCTGCGTCGATTTCACACCGGGCGTGCCGCTCTCCATGTAGTCCTGCGCGTCGAAATGCGACCGCGTCGTATCAGTGGAACCAGCAGCGTGAACGATAGCTAGATGTCCCTGTTGAAACAGCGGCTTGAAAGGCGCCATCGCGGGATGCAATCCAAACTGCCCGTCGAGATTGAGCACATCCTTCTGCTGGATCGCAATTGAAGGACGCATGGAGTAATAATTCTTCTCCTGGTAAGGCACCACGATGTTCAGTCCATCCGCGGCGCCGCGCTGAAACAGCACGACCAGCTTTTTTTTGCTGGCCTGAGCCGTCGTCGCCTCCGCCATCACGCTGCGCATCAGGAAGCTGGGTATGACAGACGTCCCGATCAGCGCCAGCGCCCCGCCCTTCATAAAGCCGCGTCTGGAAGGTCCACCCGCAAGTCCACGCCGAGCCATATCGCGTCCGTGCAAATCGCATCCCCAGTTACTCGTATCGATCAGTCCCTGCTTGAAGTTCGCCATCGGGTTTCTCCCTTGCTGTCTTCCCTGTCAGTTGTATCAACCCGGTCAAGGCCGGAAGTTGTATCTGCGATGTAAATTTCATCGGAGTTAGCGACGCTGAAATTCCGGAGAACCCAACAACAGGCCGGCCATAATGGCAGCCTGTGGATCGTCTGGCGGTGGCCCGAACTGGCCCTTTCCTGCTACAGCCCCACGCGGCATATAGTTGCCCTTGCCGCCCGCTGGACGCAGGTCAAACTGCATCTCCGCCTGCTCGGCCATGCTGGAGTCGGTAGACTGCCCGAGCACTGTGGTCCTCGTACGCTCACTCACCGGTTGCCCTAGAAGAATCTGCTCCAGATGCCGCTCTTTCATGACGGCAGAAGTCGACGCATCGCCAATCGCGCCCGGCTCATAAGCAGCCGGCACCAAATCTGGCTGCGTCTTAGCCAGCAAGGTAGACCACGAGGTCCGCGTACCCGGGAGCCTGTTCGCGCTCAGCACCAGCGAGAAATTCATGCGGCTGACCAGCGCGCCTGTACCGACCCATTCCTCCTGCTTCCAGCTATATCCGTTCGGCGTCTGCATCCCGTAAAGAGGCATCCCAAGCTTGTCGAGCGCTTGAACCAGCCCGGCAGGATTCGCGACCTGCAGGTCGCTTGCGCGAGCCGCCGAGATGACGAACTCGATTGGCGTCTTGACCTTGGCCCGGTAGACAGACGGCACCCAGAACTCGGGTGCGTCGAACATAGTGCGGAGCACGGTCTTGATGTCGCCGTGGCTCTTCAAAAAGCTTGCCGCCATCTTGTCGACCAGCGTTGCCGGCGGGTTATCGCTCACAAAACGCACGGCCAGTTTTTGCGAGATAAAGTGCGCCGTCGCCGGGCTGGTCGCAAGCATGTGCAGAACTTGCAGGCCCTCCCCTTCACCCGCCTCGCCGATCGTCTGACCCAGCACCACCTTCGTACCTGGCTCGTGGCGGCTCTCTTCAAACTTGTAGTCGCATCCCTGGTAGGGCCGGTCAAGTCCCCAGCCGGTAAAGACCTTCGCGACGTTGGTCACGTCCGTCTGCGTATAGCCTCCGCCCACGCCTAACGTGTACAGCTCCATCAACTCGCGCCCGTAGTTCTCATTCAGCCCTGCGCTTGCCTGCTTCAGCAGCTTGCCGTTCCGGTTCATCTCCTGCGCGCGTTTGGCGCGGCTGGCATGCGGTGAATTCGGCCCCACGCTGCGGAAGTTGTCCAGATAGACCAGCATCGCCGGGCTCTTCGCCGTTGCGACCAGCAATTCCTCAAAGTTGCCCAGCGCATGCGGGCGGATCGTCTCACGCTCGTATGACGGAATCAGGTAGGGCTCGTTCTGATTCTTGCGGACATAAACATTGAAGTGATTAAGCCAGAAGTCCGTCATCACCGCTTCAAGCTGGCGGTCGCTGTAGATGTCCCGCAAAACACGAGACTCCATGCTCTCGAGCGCCACCATGCGAAGTGAACCCGGCAACGCAACCAGCATCTCCCTCTGAACCGGTGACATGCCATCGCTCATCTGTCCAACTTGCTGCGGCTTGAGCGACTGACGAAACCGAACCAGATCCGCCGGAGGTAGCGCCAGAATCGCCTTGATGCGGTCCTGCGCGGGCAGATTGATGATTCGCTCCACATCTTCGCGTTGATACCCGGCCCCTGTATTCGCAGTCATCATCGGTTCGGCAACAAGCTCGCTGGCTGGAATCTGCCGGTTCAGCGCGTCGCCGATCATGGCAGCATCACCTTCGCTGGCCATCGCAGACTGCCCGCCAGCCATCGATGGCTCGTCCACAGCTTTGGTCTCACCCGATTTTGTAACGTCAGTCGCCGTCTCCTGCTTCGCCCGGGCCACTTTGTAGAAGGCGATCTGATCGTTGACCATCGCGCGCTCCGTAGCGTCATTCGGAAGCGGAATCCGCCCTTCGATCATTCCGCGGAGCGTCTGGGGACCCGGATACTTGCGCTGCAGATCTGCCTGCGACATTTGCATGGCTGGATACTCGGCCAGCATGGCGTCCAGTCTGGAGTCGTCGATTGCTTTCGAGTCCAGTTGCTGCTCAAACCATTTCTTGAGGCCAAGGGCCTCGACGGCCGCAATATCGCCGGACTGAGGCCCGAAGGTAAGACGGTCAAGCGCATGCAGTATCTTCTCCGGCCCCGAAAGCTGTGCAGGTGCTGTCGCCGGCACCTCGCTGGTTGTGGCTTCCGCGAGCAAAGGCTGCTCGACCAGAAGCACACACAGCGTTGCGGTGACGGCGGCACGACAACAGTTCTTCAATGCCACAGCAAAGGAACGAGAGAACGCAAAATCAGAAAGTCGAACAGGGTTCATGGAGGTGCGCTCCGGCGATGCTCGACCTTAGCTTGGGCTGCGCCCCGAGGAGCAACCAGCAGAATCGGCATTCGTTCACAAAAACCCTGTTACACCCTTTCTGTTGCGCGACTCTTGATAATTAGTTTTTTGCACAGGCAAAGCGTGGAAGCCCAATTGTTCCACGTGGAGCAAAAAGCTAGAATGCCGCCAAATCCGCCATTGCGCGATACAAATCATCAGGCTGCGGCAAAATTGCATCCTCGAGCACGGGCTGATACGCCACAAACGTGTCCATTGCAGCTACGCGGCGCACTGGTGCATCGAGGTCGTGGAATAGTTCTTCGCCGATCCTGGCGGCGATCTCTGCTCCGTAGCCCCAGCTCTTCATATCTTCATGCGCGACGATGACACGATTGGTCTTACGGACCGACTCCGCGATGGCTTCCCAGTCGTAGGGAGAGAGGGAGCGGAGGTCGATGAGCTCTACTGAGATTCCTTTCTCACGTTCGAGCTTGACAGCGGCCTGAAGGGCGCGGGGCACCACGGCGCCGTAGGTTACGACGGTGAGATCCTTGCCGGACTTGACGATCTTGGCTTTGCCGAAGGGGATGGAGTAGTCGGGACCGGGATAGGTGGCGCGACCAAAGGTCTCGCGGTAAAGGCGTTTGTGCTCCAGAAAGAGCACCGGGTCATCGCAGCGGATGGCGGTGCGGAGGAGGCCGAGAGCGTCGAGGGCATTTGAGGGCATGACGACGCGGACGCCCGGAGTATGGGTGAAGATACTTTCGCCGGACTGCGAATGATAGATGGATCCGCCGGTCAGGTATCCGCCTATGGGAACGCGCATGACCAAGGGGCAACTGAAATCGCCATTGGAGCGCCAGCGGATGAGCGCAAGTTCATTGCGCATCTGGTGCATCGCGGGCCAGATGTAGTCGAAGAACTGAATTTCTACAACTGGCTTGAGACCTCGGATGGCCATGCCGATGGCACGTCCGACGATGTTGGCTTCAGCGAGCGGGGCGTTCCAGACACGATCGCTGCCGAACTCCTTTTGCAGGCCGGAGGTTAGCTTGAAGACACCGCCCTTGCCCTTGACGCGGGGATCTTTGAGGGCCTCGACACGGGTGGCATCGGCCACATCCTCGCCGAAGACGACGATGCGCTGATCGCGGCGCATCTCGTCCTTGAGGCAGGTGTTGATGAGGTCGGCCATGGTGCGCTCGGTCGCGTCGACTGCGGGTGCAGGCTCTGTGACGAAGCGTGGGTCCATGCAGCTCAGATCTTCGGAGTAAACATGCCTGGTAATGGAATCTACGGTGGGAAATGCGGCTACGATCGCACGATTGGCGGCTTCCTGGACCTCTACGTCGACGCGACGTTCGAGGGCGTCGATCTCTTCAGCGCTCAGGATGCCTTCACGCAAGAGCCACAACTGCATCTTGGCGATGGGGTCACGCAGTGCGTCGGCGGCGAGCTCTTCGGGTGCGCGGTAGTCGCGCTCGTCCTCGCTCATGGAGTGGGAGTAGGGGCGGACGACGTGGCCGTGGACAAGCGCGGGACCCTTGCCAGCGCGACAGTAGGCTACGGCTTCGACCATTGCGGCGTAGCTTGCGATGGGATCGGTGCCGTCGACTTCTGCGAAGTGGAAGTTGGGGAAGTTTGCGACGAGACGTGAGATGTTGCCACCGGGCGTGTTGGCTTCGACCGGGGTGGAGATGGCGTAGCCGTTGTCTTCTACGACGTAAAGAACGGGCAGCTTCAGGTTCGAGGCGGAGTTGAGCGACTCCCAGAACTCGCCCTGGCTCGTGGAGCCTTCACCGATTGAGACGTACATGACTTCATCGCCGTGGAACTTTACATTCTTGTACTGCCGATAATCGCCCGGGACCTGTGCTGCGGCGTCCGGATGCTTCGCAAAGTAGCGACCAGCCTCTGCGCAGCCTACGGCGTGCAGGCACTGAGTGGCGGTAGAGGATGAGGGTGTGACGATGTTGAGCCTGCTGCTGGACCAGTGCGAAGGCATCTGGCGTCCACCGCTGGCGATGTCGGATGCGGCTCCGACCGATTGCAGGAGCTGCTCTTCTACAGTGTTGCCGAGAGTGAGGCAGATGGCGCGGTCACGGTAGTACGGAAAGAACCAGTCGTAACCGGGCTTCAGGGCCATTCCGGCGGCTACCAGCAGAGCTTCATGGCCGGCGCAGGAGATCTGGAAGAAGATCTTTTGCTGCCGCTTGAGCACAATTTCGCGGTCATCCGTTTTGCGGGAGAGGTACATGAGCCGGTAAAACTCCACCAACTGGTCCCGGGTCAACTCCGTGGCTACCTTTGTTTCGACAGCCTGCAAGACGCCAGCCGCTTCCTTTGGCTGCTCTGCAACAACACTACCCGAGTGACGCGCCATGCAATGTTTCTCCTCTTTCGTTTTTACCACTTCGCGGACACAATTGTCCCACCTGAGGAAGTGGGACGAACGTCACGTGACTACCGTACCGCCTTAGAGCGACTCATCAAGGTAAATCGCAGCGTCAGAGGCCGATGGACACAAAGACGCGGGTTTCCGTCCATGAGGTTTTTTCGATGCTCCTTCGTGCTTTGGCTGTGGCTCTTCTAATGCTCGCTCCGGTTGCTTATGGTCAGAACGATTCGCCGATCGGCCGCATTGTGCCGGGCCGTTTTATCGTAACGTACCGAAACGGCGCGATTCCCGCTAACGCCTTTGCCAGCACCGAACGAGCGGGGGCCCGGCTGCTGCTTCGGCACGAGCGTCTGGGAATGGCTGTTGTGCAGGGATCGTCCAGGGACGTGGATCGGATCCGGAGGCAGTTGACGATTCAGCCTGATGTTGCCGCTGTTGTGGCGGACAGGGTGGTTACGGGACACGCTTTGTCGGTTCGGGCGGCCGCCCTGAGCGCACGCCCGGACGAGCTATATCACTCGCAACAGGGATGGGCCGTTCGACAGGTCGGGGGCTTTGGGGCAGACGGTACAGATTCCACACGGACGGGACCGTGGAACATCTCGCAGGGCCGCGGTGTGCGGATCGCAATCCTCGACAGCGGCATCGATCCGAATCATCCGGACCTGAAAGCGAATCTAGGGCTGAATCTCTCTGAAGTGGACCTGACTGCGTTACCCAGCGTCTGCGACGACGGTACACCGCGGGATCAACAGGGACACGGGACATGGTCTGCGGGTCTGGCTGCCGGTGCACTGGGGGAGGGCACGGGGCAGATCGCAGGGGTAGCCCCACAGGCCACTTTGCTGAATATCAAGGTGCTGGAACGGCTTCCGTCCACGCCAACGGAAAGTGACCCCACAGGATGCAACGGCGGGCAGGCTGCAGGTCTGCTCAGTTGGGTAATCCAGGGCATTGAAGATGCTGTGGCCAACCGGGCGGACGTGATTTCCATGTCGCTGGGGACGCTGGTCGATGTCACGACGGGCGATGGCGCGGGACTGAAGGCGACGTTCGACCAGGCGACGCACGCGGCTTTTAACGCAGGAGTGGTGTTGATTGCGGCGGCGGGCAATGATGGATTTTCGCTCGCGAATGCTCGTTATGTGGAGCTTCCGGCGGGGTCTCGGGATGTCGTGGCGATCGTAGCTTCAACAAATCCGGCATGTGCAGAAGATATTGCAGCGGGCGCGGTGTGTTCTTCAGGACCGGTTACGATGCCTTATTACTCGAACTTTGGCCCCGCGCTGAACGCTTTGGCTGCACCCGGGGGAAGCTATCCGGCGGGGCCTGCCGCGGACCCGGGCCAACCGACGGGCTGGATTGTTTCAGCTTGCGCAAGCGGAAGACCTGCAACGCTTTCCGGACCGCCAACGGATGCAAATCATTCAATGGGATGCTTTGGGCTTGGCCATGTTGCGTATGTGCAGGCGATGGGAACAAGTGCCTCAGCTCCTCTGGCGGCCGGAGTAGCGGCCTTGTTGCGGGGGGCGCATCCGACTTGGGATGCGGTGACGACTGTGGCGGCGTTGCGAGCGATGGCGGTGGCTGTACCGGGGCTGGGAGTACCGCAGGTCAGCGCGCTGGGATTAGTGCCGGCAAGAGCGAAAGCGAATCCGATTGAGGTGGAATTCATTGGCCGGTAGGGTGTCACGAAGCGATTCGGCAAACTGCATGGGGCGAGGCTGGCCCAAACGGCAGATTCCACTACTGCGTTGCGGGATGTTAGCCGAAAGCTAACCCTTCATCCGCTCTTTGACCGAGCGGGCTAGCCGTTCAATCTCTTCTGCGCGATGGACGACATCGACAGAGAGGATGTTTTTGTCGGTCTTGGCGACATCGTTGTGAAGCTGTGTGGCCAGTTCCAGTAATTTATTGGAGTCGGCAACGAGTCGTTTCTGGCGGTCGTCATTGCGGATTTTCGTCTGCTGATCCGTAATCTTGTCTGGCATGCCGATATTATCGTTACGGTCAGGGAATCCTGGCGCATCCTGACTATGCGGCATCTGGGAATGGTTTTGCTGCCCCGGCTTCTGCACCTGAGCGATGCCCGCCAGAGCTGCAAACATGACCAGTGCCAACGATACTTTTCGAGTGGAACCTGTGGTTATCCGCATCGCATTTCTCCCGGTATGCGGCTTCCCCGTGCGCCGCTTTTACGTCTCATTTTCAGCCAGTCCGCAACTGTTTGCAACTGGCCCATGCGTATTACGAAAGCGAGTGACGCCCTGAATCTTCTTATGTTTCTGCCACCAGGTCTGGAAGAACCAGCCATTGAAGTTCTGGAACGGGACTGGCATCAAGAGATTATCGTTGGGGTTCGCGATCGTCTTCCGAAGGTGCTGGTCGTTCTGTTTTTACTGTTTCTGGTGCAGCAGATCATCAAGTTTTTGGTGAAGCGTATGAACCGAATCGCCATGAGGCGAGGTGGTAACGCGCTGCGAGGAACGCAGTTGCGTACGATGGCGACGATCGTTCGGGCGACGTCTTACAGTGTTCTGGGTTTCATAGCGTTTCTTCAGCTTTTGAATCTGCTCAACATCAACTATGCGCCTCTATTGGCGTCTGCGGGCATTCTGGGGGTGGGGATCGGGCTGGGGGCGCAGTCGCTGTTCAAGGACATCATCAACGGAATATTTATTGTGGTCGAGGATCAGTACAACGTGGGCGAGATGGTGAAGATTGCCTCGCTGACGGGGACGGTGGAGGACCTGACGCTGCGTCTGACGAGGCTGAGGGACAACGACGGGACGCTGTATGTGATTCCAAACTCACAGATTGCGACAGTATCGAATTTGTCGCGAGACTTCTCCGTGGCTTCGTTGCCCGTGGCGGTGGATGCCTCTGCGAATCCGGATACGGTGATTGAGCTTTTGCGGGAGATTGCGGCATCGGTGCGGAGCGATCCGGCGTTCAAGGACGTAGTGCTCGAAGATCCGAAAGTTCTGGGGGTCGACAAAATCGATGGGCGCACAATTGTCTACCCGGTGAATCTTCGGGTTGCGCCAAATCAGAAGGATACAGTGCTGCGCGAGTTGCGGCGGCGCATTGTGATCGGGTTTGAGGAACGTGGAATTCCGCTGGGTTCGGGTTCGAGCCTGCTGATTATGCCGCAGGCAAAGGATCCGACTGCGCCGCCGAGCCAGCAGCCGATCGTTGGAGCCTAACCGCAGACTCCTCCCCTTCGCTGCGAAATGACAACAAAGGGGAGGACAGCGGCTTATTTAAGGTGAGGCGTTTGGTCTAGCAGGCTTCGACGAGGGCTTCTGCAAGTTCGTCTACTGAGTGCACGGGCGGCCGGCAGGTGAAGCCGGTGCAGAGTACGGCGAAGCTGCGGCCGTCGGTGGGCAGGTGACGGATGGTTTCCTCGAGTGAGGGTGGAAGTGCTTCGACCTGGATGGAGCGCAGGCGGATTACGCTTTTATTGACGGCGAACCTGACGACGGCGGCGGCTTCGAGTGCGTCTGCGGCGCTGTCGTCTCCTATGACTACGACCTGGATGGGAGGTAGGACGAGCCTGCGCAGAGCAAGGCCGTAGGTGGCAGCGTAGAGGCCAAAGTGCTCGACGACACCGGCGAAACATTCCAGCGTGGCTTTGGCTTTGGCGTGGAGGTCGGCGCGGCCAGTGAGTTCTGCCAGGCGCAGAAGGAGAGAGGCGGCGACGGGATTTCCGGCGGGCGTGGGGGAATCCTGCAAAGGTTTACGACGGGCTCCAAGAGCGCCGAGACGCTCTTCAGTTGTGAACTCGGTGTCGAAGAAGCCGCCTTTGGTTTCGTCGTAGAACTTTGCGATGGCTGACTCGGCCAAGGCCAGGGCTGCTCGGTAGTAGTGCATTCCGCCGGTTATCTCAAAGGCGTCGAGGGCAGCGTGGCCGGTGAAGACGTAGTCTTCGAGGACGCCGGGGACGGGGTCGCCCGTTTCTACGCCTTCGCCGTAGCTTACGACGTGGCGGAGAGATTCTCCTGTCCAGACTGAGTTGGATGCGCCTATGGCGAGCATGCGGTCAATGCTCTTGAGGGCGAAGTCGGTGGCGGTGCGGTCGGCGAGGACGCGGCCGGCCTCGAGGTACGCGGAGATCATCATGGAGTTCCAGGCGACGTAGACGGTCTTGTCGACGTAGGGCGTGGGGCGTAACTTGCGGGCGGCGTAAAGCTTGGTCCTGGCGGTGGCAATGAGTTCGGCGGCACGGGCACGATCGATGCCGGCGGCCTGGGCTGCGGTGGCGAGAGGGTGATCGATGTGGAGGACGTTTTTTTCCGGGTTATGGTGCATGTCGCCGATGGGTCCGAGGTCGAAGAAGGGTTCGGCGATGGCCATTTCTTCCGGGGTGAGGACTGCGGCGGCTTCGGCGCGGGTCCAGGTGAAGTAGTCGCCATCGTCTTCGAGGGAGTAGTCGGCGTCCTGGGATGCGTAGAAGCCGCCACGCTCGCGGTCGCTCATCCAGTCGTTGATCCAGATTATGGTCTCGCGGGCTACCCGGGCGCACTCGGGCTCGGCGAAGGATTGGAAGGCGTGGACGTAATTTTTGAGCAGTTCGGAGTTGTCGTAGGACATCTTTTCAAAGTGAGGGACGACCCAGCGCTCGTCGACGGAGTAGCGGTGGAAACCGCCGGCAAGGTGATCGTAGATGCCGCCTTTGGACATTTTTTCAAGCGAGACCATGGCGGCGAGGCGGGCGGAGGCGGATTGCGGGCCGATACGGGTGGCGGAGTCGATGAGCAGATCGAGAGCGCCGGACTGGGGGAACTTGGGTTGCGAGCCGAAGCCACCGAAGCGTCCGTCAAACTGGTTGAGGGCGGCAGCAATAATTTTTTCAACGAGTTCTGCGCCGGGGCTTGCGGCGCTGCCGTCGAAGGTTTCATTGTGCTCGATGGCGGCCATGACGCTGCCGGCTGATTCATTGACTTCATCTCGGCGATTTTCAAAGGCTTCGGCCATGGTCATGAGGACGCGGCGAAGGCTTGGGCGACCGTGGCCATCGACGGGTGGAAAGTAGGTGCCACCGAAGTAGGGCTTGCCATCGGGAGTGAGGAATGCCGTGAGGGGCCATCCGCCCTGGCCGCTGATAGCGGAGACTGCGGCCTGATAACGGGTATCGACGTCGGGCCGCTCGTCGCGGTCTACCTTGATGGCGATGAAGTGCTCGTTGATGACCTTCGCGGTTTCGGGGTTTTCGTAGCTTTCGCGGTCCATGACGTGGCACCAGTGACACCAGACGGCACCAATATCTAGAAGAATTGGCTTGTCTTCGGCTTTGGCTTTGGCGAAGGCCTCGGCGCCCCACTCGTTCCACTCGACTGGTTGATGCATTGCAGAACGAAGATACGCGGAACGCGCACCCACAAGACCGTTTTTTACTTCAGCGCCCATCCGATAAGGATATAGCGCGGACATGTACAAAAAAAGCTCGAGCTGAAGCCCGAGCTTTTATGTTGATGCCCTGCTTGCCTTACTGAGCGGGCGGAGGCGGAGGGTTTCCGGAGAGCGGCCTGGGGGGCGCTGGGGGCTGCGGCGCGGTCAGCCCTGGAATTAGAGGCTGCTGGGTCACGGTTCCGGAGGCCGCATCGGTGAGCGAGATGCTGTAGCGATCGAGAGTGTTCGACAGGATCTGCTGCAACGAGGAACGATCCTTGGCGTAGGCCGCGGTCGCTGAAATCAGATTGTTCTCACCGCCTGCCAGGATGCGCTCCTGCTGGAGGACATTTGCTGTTGTAGAGGCACCCAGCTTGTACTTCTTCTGCTCGGCCTCAAGCGACTGCGCATTGAAATCACGCGCGGTCTGGGCCGCCATGACGTTGGCGCGGTCATTGGTCAAGGCATATTGCGCGTTGATGACCTGAATACGAATCTGCGTGTAAAGCTGCTGCAGGCGCATCTGGGTCTGGCGGTATTCCATCTGCGAACGTGCCTGGTCCGCCTGGGCGACACGATTGCGAAGAGGAATATTGATATTGACGCCGATGCCGTAGTCAGGATTCTTGTTCGACAGCAGATTCTGCACCACGCCGCCGTACCCCTGTCCGGAAACTCCGCCGTTAGTAGGGGTGCAGGGTACGAACGTGGGAGACGTGAAAGATGGGTTGCAGTTCTGAGCCGGGTTCTGTGAGCCGCCCAGGGCGGAGCTACCGTAGAAGGCAAGCGCATCGACCGTGGGAAGGAGGCCGTTCTTCTCTCCACGAATCGTGATCTCGTTGTTCTTCATATTCAGCGTTGCCTGCTCGATCTGCGGATTGTTTAAGAAGGCCTGACGAACCAGATCTTCGACGCCCATATCCTCTTCCGGCAGGCGATCGAGACCGACGCGGTCCGTAGGAACCAAGGGAGCGTTCGCAAGTTGAGGATCGTTCAGGTTCCGGGCGATGGCCTGCTTCATGAGCAATTGCTGGTACTCGAGGTTGGACTTGGAGGTGATCAGCGCCTGGCGGTCAGTAGCTACGGCGGAGTCGGAGTTGACCACGTCGAGCGGCGCCAGGGTACCGATTTCAAGTTGTCTGCGGTTATCCGCGGAGAGTTGCGTGGACTGGGTGAGAGCGCGCTCCTTGGACTGTTCGTCCTCATAAGCGCTGACCAGCGACCAGTAGATGCTCTCAATCTGGGTGACGGTGTAGATGATCTGCTGGCGGAATGCGGAGTCGGTGATGCGTCGATTATTTTTGGCTTCCACGATGAAGCGGCGGTTGAGGGTTGGCCCGAAACCCTGCAACAGATGTTGAGTGACCTGCGCGCGAAAAGTGGACTGCAGTTGTGGAGAAAAGCTGGAACGCTGGCTGTTTGTGGTTACACGGCTGTTGTTGAAGGTGAGATTGAAGAGGGTTCCGGTGCTGAAACCCTGCTGGTAGCCCAGATTGCCGGTGAAGGTATTTTGACTAAGCGAGTTGGTTCCGGTTATGAGACTGCTGGGCTGCGGGGTGGTTGCGCGCTCATACTGTCCTGTGCCGGTCAGGATGGGATCGTAGCTGTACGGCAAAGGGCCGCCGCCGTTGGTGCTGAGCACCAGACCGGAGGCTCCGGTGCCGGCTCCGCCTGCCGCGCTGGAGGTACCACCCGGGCCGCCGCCGCCTGTGATGGTGGTGCTGGAACCGCCGAGAGTATTGGTAACGAGACCGGTTGAGACGCCGCGGAAGGTGGATCCGGCGCTGGTGCGGAGGATGTCGGTGTCGGCGATATCGAGGTTGATACGCGCGATGGCGATGTCGTAGTTGTTTTCAAGCGTAAGGGTGACGGCGTCAGAGAGGCTGAGGTAGAGCTTGCCGTCGCGGAGCAGATCGTTGAGTTTGGGTGTGTTTCCCAGTCGCGGGAGGTCCACGGTCGTGGGGGTATAGGGTGCAAACGGTGCGCGGAAGGTGTGCTTTTTGAGGTGCGTGTAGTCCTTGGCGGTATCGCGCAGGTAAAGGGGCTCAGTGAGTTTAGGCTCAGGAGCCTGCGGGAGACCCGGCTGGCTGGTTGTATCGTTCTGCACCTTTTGAGGCGAAGCAGGCTGGGTGGCGCTGGTGGCGCCGGCCTGCTGTGCAAACCCTTGCTGACCCGCGCTGCTCAGGAGCAGGAGCGCAACTGTGGCTCCAGCTTTCAAATCAATAGATCTCACGTGTTTGCTCTCCGACCAGATAATGCACTAGTAGACGCCTCCGATGGGGCTGGAGACTCTAAATCAAAGGGATAGCAGCCAGGATCGGTTCGGGAGGCTTGCCCTGGTTCAACAGATAGCCCGCTGCCGTGTTGCACCTATCCTAAGGATTCCTACGCAGGATACCGCGCTGCAGTTCCCTGTTTATTTTTTTCTGGAGCAACTATAAAAACGGTCTTCTTCGTTCCTAACTATATCAACCGGAACCGCAATGCCCGGCGCGTGATATTTTCCAGAAATCCGATGCAGCTTTGGAAACTCACTCTCGCCTACGACGGTACCGCATTTCACGGCTGGCAGGTGCAGCCGCATCTTCCGACCGTGCAAGGGGCGATGGCGTCCGCAATCAGACAGATTTGTGGTGAAGACGTGCTGCCGCAGGGCTCAGGCCGGACGGATACGGGGGTTCATGCGCTGGGTCAGGTGGTGAGCTTCGAATTGGGAGTGCCGATTCCTCCCGCAAACTTTCTGCGGGCACTCAATCGAAAGCTGCCTCTGTCTATACGGGTCTTGTCCGCGGAGCATGCGGGGCCGGGCTTTCATGCTCGCCATAGCGCGTTGCGGAAGACCTATGAATACAAGCTCTTTCCGGGTAAGGCGCAGGGGGGTGGATCGAGCGAGGAGCATATCTGCAGCCCGTTTGTGGCGCGTTACGCGTGGGATTGTCCATGGCCGTTCTCGCTTGGGCGGGCCCAGGATGCTGCGAGACTGGTAGTGGGAGAGCATGACTTTGCCAGCTTCGCGGCATCCGACCCGGATCGGGCTACACGAACGAGCGGGGAGGTTCCACCGACAATCAGGACCATTTTTCAGTCGGAATGGCGGCAGGAAGGTGAACTATTTGTCTATCGGGTGATGGGTTCGGGGTTTCTGCATCACATGGTGCGGAACCTGGTGGGGACATTTGTGGATGTAGCGGCGGGAAGACTGGAACCGGATTCGATTGCTCACATTCTGGCTTTGCGGGATCGCTCGGCGGCGGGTGCGACGGCACCGGCTCAAGGGCTTTTTTTGATCGGCGTGGAATACCTCGTATGAGTTCACAAGGAGAAATAACGTCCGTGCAGACGTCGCTGGCACAGCATCGGATTACCCGGTTGGCAAGTTTGCCGGCGGTTCATCGAGCATTTGGTTGGCTGCATCTGCACCAGCCACAGCTACGGTTGTGGCAGTTGGAGATGGTGGCGATTCCGGCACCTACGTTTGCAGAAGGTGCGCGGGCAGAGTGGTTCCTGGAACGGTTTCGGGCGCTGGGACTGACGAATGTCCATCTGGACGGGGTGGGCAATGCGCTGGGCGAATGGAGCGCGGGCATGCCGGGAGATGGTCAGTTTGTGCTCGTCTCCGCGCATCTGGATACGGTGTTCCCTGCCGGAACGGATACGCAGCCGAGTGAAGACGGGACGCGGATGCTAGGGCCTGGGGTGTGCGATAACGGCGCGGGGCTGACGGCAATGCTGGGAGTGTTAGCGGCGTTGAAGTTTGCCGAGATCGCGCTGCCGATGCCGATTTTGTTTGCGGCAAATGTGGGCGAAGAAGGTGAAGGCGATCTGCGGGGAATGCGGCACCTGTTTGAGCAAGGGGCATATAAAGGACGGATCGCTGCGGCTGTGGCGATGGAAGGGTCGGGGACGTCGGCAGTCGTGACACGGGGACTGGGTAGCCGGAGGTTTCGCGTGACGATTACCGGGCCCGGGGGACACTCCTGGAGTGACGCTGGGGCGCCGAATCCAATTACGCTGCTGAGTCGAGGACTGGCTGCCTTGGCCGACCTTTCTACGCTGCAGGCAGGCGGGGCAGGGCCGCGCACGACGCTGAGCCCAGGACAGATCTCTGGCGGGACTTCGATCAACTCCATTCCCTACTCCGCGACCGTGGACCTGGACCTGCGGTCGACCGAACCGGAGCAGTTGGAGCTGCATACGCTAGAGATTCATCGGACGTTTGAGCAGATTGTGGCTTACACCAATCGCACTCCGAGTGGGGCTGGACTTCAGATTGAGAGCATTGGGAATCGGCCGGCGGCGGGGTTGCCGGATGACTCGCCGATGTGGCATACGATACGGGCCGTTGACAGGCATCTTGGTTTGCGGACAGAGCCGAAGCTAGGGTCGACCGATGCGAATCTGCCGCTGGCGCTGGGGATTCCGGCGGTGGCGCTTGCGGGTGGCGGCGTGGGGGGTGGCATTCACACGCTGGCGGAATGGTACGACCCGACGGGGCGGGAGACGGCGCTGCGGAGGGCGCTGCTGATTGTGCTCGATCTGGCGCAGACGATGGGGACTCTGCCGTAGGGGCGACGGGCGATTTACACTCGAAGCGTGATCATTCGAAACAGCTTGTTACCTCTTCTTTTTGCGTTCGCGCCACTGGCCCTTGCGTCAGCGCAGGATACTTCTCCCAACTCGATTTTTATTCATGGAAACGTCCTGACGGGCGCGCATCTGAAGGCAGATGACCGATCAGCCACGCCTGACCGGGTGGGTGCGATGGCTGTGACGAACTCGACGATCGTGGCTGTGGGGTCCGATGAGGCGATGTTGAAGCTGCGGGGGGCGCATACGCAGGTCGTCGACCTGGGCGGGGCTTTTGTGATGCCGGGGTTCAACGACGCGCATACGCATATAGCAAGCGCGGGGCAACAGAAGTTGACGGTGGATCTGGATGGGACGACGTCGCTTGCAGATATGCTTGAGCGGATTCGCGCTTATGTGAAACAGGCCAAACCCGGCCAGTGGATTCTGGGAGCGGGGTGGGATCATACGGTTTGGGCGTCGAAGGCTCTACCGACGCGGGGGGATCTGGACAAAGTGACGGATGGCCATCCTGCGGTTTTCTATCGGACGGACGGGCATATTGTGGTGGCGAACTCCGCGGCGCTGCTGGCGGCGGGAATCTCTTCGGCTACTAAAGATCCGGAGGGCGCCAGGATCGACCGGGATACCACAGGGACGCCGACGGGGATTGTGCGGGAGAGTGCGGCGATTTCGATGATTTATGCGAAGGTGCCGCAACCGGGGACTGAAACTCGCCGGAAAGCGCTGGAGTTGGCCATTGCGGATGCGCTGGCGCACGGCGTGACGAGCGTGCAGGACAACTCGGATTGGCAGGACTGGCTGGTGTTGGAGTCGATGGAACGCTCGGGAAAGCTGGACCTGCGCGTATCGGAGTGGATGGCCTTCGATACGCCACTCGAAGTGCTGAAGGAGCGAAGGGCTTCGCACGCGGCAGATGATCCGTTACTTCATCTGGGGCAGTTGAAAGGGTTCATGGATGGGTCGCTGGGGTCAAGGACGGCAGCGATGGCGGAGCCTTACGCAGATGATCCGAATAACTCCGGGATTCCACGGTATGTGCAGGACAAGCTGAACAACCTGGCATCGGCGCGGGCGGCGGCGGGCTTTCAGCTTGGATTTCATGCCATCGGCGACGAAGCGAATGCGATTGCGCTGAACGCTTTTGAAAATGCGGAACAGGTTGCGGTGCCGGCGACGCATCCGGCAGGGCCGACGCACCCGGATGCGGAGGTTGTGACGTCCGGCACGTCTACGTTTTCACCGTCGGATCTGCGCTTCCGGATTGAGCACGCACAGGTCTTGCTGCCAAAGGATTTTGATCGCTTTGCGAAGCTTGGGGTGATTGCTTCCATGCAGCCCAGCCACCTGCTGACGGATATGAACTGGGCCGGAGCACGGTTGGGGCCGCAACGGTCGAAGTACGCCTACGCCTGGCGGTCGATGCTGGACCACCATATTCCGTTGGCGTTTGGAACGGATTATCCGGTGGAGTCGGTTAGCCCGTTCAGGGGGCTTTATGCGGCGGTGACTCGGAAGAATGAGGCGGGAACGAAGACATTTGAGCCGGAGCAGAAACTTACGATCGCCGAGGCGATTTATGCGTATACCCAGGCATCGGCGTTTGCCGAGTTTCGGGAGATGCGTAAAGGACGCCTGGAGCCTGGTTTCCTCGCAGACTTCGTGGTGCTGGATCACGATTTGATGAAGGCTTCAGCGGTGGAGGTTTTGCGGACCAAGGTTTTGCGGACGGTGGTGGGGGGGAGAACGGTTTACATGGCGACCCCGCAGTCATCGAGTGATGCGGTGCAGGGGCGGAGCGGTAGTCCGGAGAGCGTTGAGTAGGGTGGCTGCGAGTTGCCGATGAAGAATCCACGGGCACTCGCGCACCTTCTGCTGCTGGCGACGGTGTTTGTGTGGGGCGCAACGTTTGTTCTGGTCAAGGGTGCTCTGAGCGATGCTTCGCCATTGCTGTTTAACCTGATGCGCATGGGACTGGCAACCCTGGCGCTGGTGGCGATCAATTTCCGACGTTTAGGGCATGTCACACGGAGGCAGCTTGGAGGTGGAGCCGTTGCGGGAGTCTTTTTGGCGGCGGGTTACCAGTTCCAGACGATGGGGCTTACACAGACGACGCCGGCGAAATCGGCGTTTCTGACCGGGCTTGTAGTCGTGTTTGTTCCGGCGTTGACGCTGATTCCGGCTTTCCGGCCTGCCGGCACGAAGCCCCCCGGGATAAGTACGGTGGTTGGGGCGATGCTGGCCTTTGCTGGATTGATCCTGATCACGACACCCCAAGGGACGGTGTTGAGACATCTGTTTGTGAGCATTGGCACGGGCGATCTGATGACGCTGGCGTGTGCGGTGGCGTTTGCGGCGCATTTGTTGACATTGGCGCGGGTATCGAAGGGTGTTGCAGCGGGTGTCCTGGCGACATTGCAGATCGGCTTCTGCACGGCAGCTATGTTGATTACTTTGCCGCTGGAGCGCTCGCATGTGAATTTCACTCCGCGATTGTGGATCACGCTGGCAATCTGCAGTCTATTTGCGACGGCTGCGGCATTTACGATTCAAAGCTTTGCGCAGCAGGTTTTGCCGCCAACCCATACTGTCGTGCTTTTGACGCTGGAGCCGGTTTTTGCGTGGGTCACCGGGATTGTGGTGCTGCATGACTCGCTGGACCGCCGGTCCATGATGGGTGCCGGGCTGATATTGGTGGGCATTGTGGTGATCGAGATGTTGCATACCACGCACACAACGGAGATTCCGGCGTGATGGCCTGAGAGTAGACGCATCACCTTTTTGTCGGGTTTAGCGTCTAAAAGTTTGACTGCGCTCAACGCTGACCGAAAAAGAGAAAAGCGCGCACTTATACTAAGGCCTGCCGGGCTTGAAAGCCTTGTTACAGGCAAACAGTGACAAACTAATTGAGGTTCGATCGACCCATGGAATCACCTACGAAGCAAGACTTGTTTACACGCATACGGAACCACCGGCTCGCCTCCACCTTTACCTTGCTGACCGTGTTGACGATTGGCGTGCTTGCCGGCTCGGTGCTGACGCATGGCGTGGGAGCCAAGGAGCAGCAGCATCTGGACACGTCCGATGCCCACGCGATCGTGATCCCTAACCCCGTGACGCTTTCCAATGGCTTTTCACAGATTGTGAAGCAAGTTGGGCCAGCTGTGGTGAATATCAATACGGAGTCTATTGCCAAGAAAGTAGCGTCGCCGCATGGCCGCCGCAATGGCCGCCAGCCAGGCAGCGGCGATGGTAGCGGACAGCCCAACCAAGGCGATATGCAGGATTTTTTCAACCACTTCTTTGGCGGACAGGGTGGGGGCCAGGGCGGAGATGAAGATTCCGACGGCCTTCAGGGTGGGGAACGTCAGGCGCTCGGTTCTGGTTTTATCGTTGATCCCCGGGGCTACATTCTGACCAACAATCACGTGGTCGAAAAAGCGGATCGCATCTTCGTGAAGCTGGCGGGTGAGCCGGATGATGGCACCTCGCGGATGCAGGGCCACCCCGCCACCGTGGTGGGAGTTGACCTGGAGACGGATATTGCGGTGATCAAGATCGACACCAAGACACCGCTTCCGACGATCAAGCTTGGAAATTCCGATGGCGCACAGGTTGGCGACTGGGTTCTGGCAATCGGAAGTCCTTTCGGGCTCTCGCAGACCGTTTCAGCCGGGATTGTGTCGGCGAAGGATCGGACGATCGACGACCGTGACGCGGCGGGCTTACCGAAGCAGTTCCAGAAGTTTATCCAGACTGATGCCGCGATCAATCCGGGTAACTCCGGTGGACCGCTGGTGGATATGACTGGCTCGGTTGTGGGCATGAACACGGCCATCTATACCCAGTCGATGGGTTCGCAGGGCGTGGGTTTTGCGATGCCCTCCACGATTCTGGCCAAAGTTTATAACGATTTGATCAGCCCGGCGCACAAGGTAGTCCGCGGTTCGCTTGGATTGCAGTTCCAGGCTGCGACTTCGTCAGCGGTCAGCCGGATGTACGGCTTCTCGAGCGGCGGCGTCATCGTCTCTGTGGTCACGCCGAACGGTGGCGCTGCCAAGGCAGGGATCAAGCCCGGCGACATTCTCGTCTCGGTTGGCGGACACCAGATCAAGGAAAAAGATGGTCAGGATCTGGTGACCGATGTTTCGGCTCGGCCGGTTGGGTCGACGGTTGAGATCGGCTATCTGCGCGAAGGCAAGTTGAAAACCGCCAGCGTCGTTGTAGGCGACCGCGCCAAGGTTTATTCGGATATCGCGGGAGATAAGGAAGATGCTGAGAGTCCGGTGCCTTCCGATGTAGGCCAGAGCAAACTTGGTATCACCGTAACTTCAATTCCCTCGGCAGCCGCCGCCAAGCTGCACATCCCGGGTGGAGTTACCGTTACCAACGTTACTCCGGGGTCGTTTGCGGACGATATCGGTCTGGGCAAAGGCTCCCTGATTGTTGAGATCAACCGCCAAGCTGTGACCGATGAAACTAGCTATGGCGCCGCAGTTTCGCGTATCAAGACGGGCGATGATGTGGTGTTCGTTATCCACGACCCGGGCGGGAAGAGCGGCAATACTTTTGTTGGCGGCACTCTGCGCTAGACGAAACAACAACCTGAGACAAAGCCGGATAGGGCGAGGAACCTCGGTTTATCCGGCTTTGTATGTGTCTGTGAAGATGCTGTGGAGACTCTATAAAGGTATCTCGGTATACAAGGATACCTTTACCGTTGCCAAGTGCTTCCCTTCGCAGTAGTCTTTGGAGTAAGTAAGGGATAGGATCTGATGATTAGCCGATACTCTAGTTTGAGGTTCAAATCATTGATGCAGTTCGGTAAAATCGCCTTTGTCGCCTCCGCACTGATCTTCAGCGTGGCTGCGGCTTATGCTGCACCCCGCGTCCACCGTGGGCCCACCTCCCCACGTCTCTTCAGAACTCGGGCGACAACCCCGAAACCCCGCGCAATGGCCCATATCGATGCGGGACGGTCAACACAGATTCAGACTGCGCTGATCCGGTCCGGATATCTGACAGGTACACCATCCGGAGTGTGGGATGCGCCGACCCAGGCTGCAATGGAAAAGCTGCAGGCTGATAACGGATGGCAGACCAAGCTGATGCCGGATGCGCGCGCCATTATCAAGCTGGGACTTGGACCCGGTTCCGCCAGTTCTGCCGAATTGGTAACGGGAACTAATGAGTCGACCGAAGAGGTCTCTCCGGCGAATGCAGTTTCGGTCGGAACTCCCTCGAACGAGTAATACTGCTCACGCGTTCAAAGCCCCCGATGATCGGGGGCTTTTTCCTTTTCGGCGCAATTCCAGCTAGCATCTGGCAATGGTGAAGACGTAATCCTGAACATCCTCACTGGTTGGGGGGATGTTTCCTGACCCGCTCCTCGCACCGCTCTCAAGCCAAAGGCGAAGCCAGTAGTAGTGGTGTACTCGAACCAGGCGCGCGCCGAGTGGTTGATGCTGTTCCAGAGCGGTGACGATTCCACGTGTCAGTGAATCGGCATCCGCAAATCGATCGAGCGTCACCGGAATGCCTTCGGCCGTAAGAATGCTGGATCGTGCCTGGGCAAATTGTGTACCCGACAACAAGCCGCTTTCAACCTTGAGATGGCTCATCTGTTCTACTGCCAAAGCTGTTGCGGCGTTCATCTTTTCTTCAAACGCGAGGTAGAGAATCGACGATCCAGCGACGCGAATTGGTACGAGCCCAAACTCGGCTACGAATCTTTTTGGCATTACGCGGGCCATCCCGACCGGCGAAAAACTTTCTAGTGAGAGGACCGGACAGTTCCATTGCAGGGCCACGCCGCGGGTGATGCGCTCTTCGCTCAGGCCGGAGCTTTGGGCGAGCCATGCGCCGATGCGCCCCTCTCCGCTCGCCTTCTGGGCCTGGAGTGCCGATTGCAACTGCGCATGAGTGATCCATCCCTGGGCGAGAAAGACCAAGCCAAGCGGGACGCGATGACGGTGAACCTCGTCGGAGGCGGCGTGTCCATCTCCAACCTCTCTGCGCACGGACAGACGAACCAAATCTTCAAGGCAACGGCCACTGCACCCCCAGGAGTTCTCGAAGATTGGGCGTCGGCGATTCTTCCATGGCCTCATCCACCCGCCGCTGCATCCTGGCGCGCCGCAGGTCTCGCTACCGGCTGCTTGTTGCGTGGCGGCCGCGGGCCGATAGACATCCACTCCGAAGTCAGAGGTCGTTTGCAATTTGTTGAGCGAGGCGAGAGCGAACTCTGCTCTACTGCCAAAAAGACCACTTCCGAATCTTCCTAAAACAGGCATCGAATGCTCTCCAACCGCAGTTGCGGTGCTGCTACTTCGGTGATTCGCAGGGCAAAGTTACCGCTGACGACGACCACTTCTCCACGCGCTACGATTCGGTCTCCAACAACAAGGTCGACCGGCTCGGAGACATGACGGTCGAGCTCGACGACATCGCCCGGCCCAAGCTCGAGGATCTCGCGCAGTGGCATCTCTCGCGAACCAAACTGCAGCGTGGCATCAAGTTCAATGTCATAGAGCAGATTCATTCCTGCATCTACCACTGTCATTTCTGCGAGGCCAGGATCGGGCACATTGGTACCTTCCATTGCTTCTTGATTCATGTTGCCTCAGTTCACAGTCGCGGGTAGTAGTTCTGTTTCAACTTGAGTGACGGGCTCCATGCGCGCTGCGCGATGCTCGCCCATGCGGACTGGCCGGGCACGACCGAAGGCGAGGCCCCCGACACGAAGTTCGGCGGCAGAGTGTCGGGGCAGAGGTAGGCGCAGCACCGTGCCAGGAACGAGAGAGGCAATCTGATGGGCACTCAGACGGATGGGTGGAAACTGCAATACGCTGCCGACAAGAGTTTCCCCGACGAGGTCGCGAACGCGAGTCCGGACCTCCTGCGAACGTCGACGCGGACGATCGCGCTCTGCGACGAGCTTGCGCAGGATGGTGTTGAGCACGACCGCCGGCAGACAAAGATTGAGGACTCCGAGCGCCTCTGGCATCTTGACCTCGAAGCTGACGCAGAGAGTCTTTTCTCCAGCAGGCATCATGCGTGCGACCTGCGCCGCCGATTCGCGCTTTTCAAAGCTGAATTGCAGGCCAACTGGCTGCCAGGCCGCATTCAGCTCTTTTACGATCATCTGGACGACAGAGGCCATGATGAGTTCTTCGATATCCGTCAGCAGACGCGCGGGCTCGGCTTTGCCCGTACCGCCCAGGAGCAGGTCAATGATCGGGGATGCGAGAATCAGTTCCAACTCCAACAAGCCAACCGCCCCCAGAGGCTCCAGGCGAATGGAGCAAACATATGTTTTTTCCGGTATGCGCTCTACAAACTCCGTGTAAGGCATCTGCTCGCCAGAGACGAGCGTGACCTGAAACTCGGTTCTCAACCACGCACCGAGATTGTGCATGAGATTGCGCGCAAAGAGATCGTTGACGGTCGCGATCGCGCGCATCTGTTCATTGGAGATCTGCCCCGCTCGGCTGAAGTTGTAACTCTCAACACCCGAACCGGAGACAGGTACGGCCTCTTGTTCAGCACCGGTTCGCACGGTGGTGAACAAAGCGTCAATCTCTTGCTGCCCCAGAACTTTCTCCATGAGAAATTCCTTATCGTGCGGCGCGGCCAGAGCGCTTTAGCTCCGTCGCGCCATTGGGCCGCAGGCTGGCGAGCGCAGATCGCAGCCGGACGACTGCAGAGGAATGAATCTGCGATACGCGCGACTCGACGACGCCCAGAGTCAGACCGATCTCCTTCATCGTCAGCTCCTCATAGTAGTAGAGGGTCAGAACCAGACGCTCTTTTTCGGGCAGGTCTTCAATCGCGTCTGTGAGGCGCTGTTTCATTTCACCCTTGAGACAGCGAAAGAGTGGGTCGTCCTCCGGTGCGCCGGGGATGTAGCTTAACTCTTCATCGCCTGAGTCTTCCGACCGCTCCATGTGAAGGCTGCCAATCTCAAGGCCTTTCAGATCGCCAAGCAGGGTCTGGTAAGCGCTGAGAGTGAGATCCATCTCGCTCGCAATTTCCTGCTCCTGCGGGGCCTTGCCGAGCCGTTGCGTGACGTTGCGGATGGCCTCCTCTACGGCGCGTCCTTTGCGACGCAGTTCACGAGGGCTCCAGTCCAGCGTCCGCAGCGAGTCGAGTATCGCGCCGCGCACGCGAAACTGCGCGTAGCTCTTGAACTGGACTTTCTTGGCATGATCGAACTTTGAGAATGCGTCGATGAGCCCGACCATGCCGGCCGACACAAGATCGTCAAGTTCGACGTGCTGGGGAAGACGCTCATGGATCCTGCGGGCCAGATACCGCACTGTGGGCAGATGCTCGATCAGCAACCGCTCGCGATCGCCGGCAGACATCGACTCCAGTCCCGTTCCCCCAACCGCAGCTTGTGACGGCGTTATCGTCGCGTAGGCCGGTATAGCAGGCAGTGCAGATACCGCCTTATCGTTCAAGCCCTCGAAGAAGGCTGAGTCGTCATCAAATCCGCGAAGCAAACCAAGTGGTATCGCATTCCCCATTGCCATTTTCATCTCCCGTGTCTCTTTCAATCTGCCTTAGCCAACCGTGCCAACACTGCGAACCCGTATCTCCGGCGGTATCTCCACCGGCGCAAGCACAACGATCTTCGGTACGAACGGCTCCAGCCACCGCCGTACGTGATAGCGTGCCGGCGATGGGCATAAGAGCACGGGCAGGGCCATCGACGTACCGCCACCGGTTAGGCGTTTCACAGATTCGAGGAGGCGGCGCAGGTGGTCGCCATGACTGGCGCTTTGGGATGTGCCATCGCCAATCCGCATTGCGGCTTGCGGGTCGAAGGTTCCCACCAGGTCGGCCTCGAGGGTACCTTCAAGCACCAGCACCTTCAAGCCTCCCTCAGCGTCCAGCAAGGGATGGATAAGCCCGCGGCCCAGGGCCTGGCGCACGCTCTCTACCAGGTGCACGATGCTCTTCGACTGCTGCACGGCTTCTACAAGGACCTCAAGAATGGCCCCCAGATCGCGCACTGATACTTGTTCTCGAAGGAGTTGTTGCAGCACTTTCTGGACCTCGCCAAGGGTCATGAGCTTGGGAACGAGTTCCTCGACCAGCTTAGGATGTGACTCGTTCATCGAATCGAGCAAACGTTTGGTCTCCTGGCGGCCCAGCAGCTCGTGCGCGTGACGCCGAATCAGCTCGCCGAGGTGCGTTCCGATCACCGTCGTCTGGTCTACAACGCTGTAGCCCGCGGCTAGAGCCTGTTCTTCGAGGCCTTCCTGAATCCACCTTGCAGCGACGCCAAACGCGGGCTCCCTGACCTCAATCCCTGAGATGGCACGGGCCTTGGGGTCGGCGTTCACGGCGAGCAGACAGTTCGGTTCCGTCTGCCAGCGTGCGATCTCGATCCCACGCAAACTGACGGTATACTCACGTGGCTTCAGCCGAAGGTTATCAGTGATATGAACTGGCGGCACGATGAAACCAAGCTCAGTTGCAAGGTGCCGACGTAGTGAGCGGACACGATTTAACATCTGCCCACCCTGTTTTTCATCTACCAGCGGAATGAGTTGAAAACCGATTTCCAGGGTAAGTTCATCCATCTTGAGGAGGCTGGCGAGGTTCTCGCCGGATGGGCCTGCAGCGGGATCTGCCGCTTTGGCTCCTTTGATATCTTCGGGAAGCCCACTCATCTCAGTCGGGTTTTGTGTCACTCGTCTGGCGACCAATGCAACCGCTCCCGCCATGAGTAGAAAAGCCAGCTTCGGCAATCCAGGGATCAACATTATTGCGAGCAGTACACCGCATGCGATCCACAAGGTGTTGCGCCGGTTGAGCAACTGCGAGCTGAGTTCGGTGTCAAGCTGGCCGGAGCTGGACGCACGAGTCAGAATCATGCCGCCTGCGATTGAAACCAGCAGGCTCGGGATCAGCGTTACCAGACCATCCCCGACGGTCAGGATGGTGTAGGTCTTGACCGCAGTAAGCAGGTCGACTCCCTGCTGCAACGTACCGATAACGATGCCCGCGACGATGTTGATCGCCGTGATCAAAATCGTCGCCATCGCATCTCGCTGGTTGAACTTGGCGGCACCATCCATGGAGCCGTAGAACTCCGCTTCGCGAGCAATTGCCTCTCGCCGTTTACGGGCTCCCTGCTCATCGATCAGGCCCGCGTTCATGTCGGCGTCGATCGCCATCTGCTTGCCTGGGAGCGCATCGAGCGTAAAGCGGGCCGTCACCTCTGCCGTCCGCACGGCGCCATGCGCCACAACCAGAAACTGAATCGCCACGAGCGCAAGAAACAGCACAAAGCCGACAACATAATTGCCGCCCACGACGAACTGTCCGAAGGCCTCAATGACTGCGCCCGCGGCGTGTGTGCCTTCATGGCCATGCAGGAGAATGCGGCGGCTGGAGGCGATGTTGAGACTGAGCCGCAGTAAAGTCAGGAGAAGCAAGAGAGTCGGGAAGACCGAGAAGTCAACTGCCTTGCGCACCTGGATCGCAGTGAGAAAGACGATGATCGACGCCGTGATCGAAGCAGCGAGCAGGATGTCCAGCACGAAGCCCGGGATAGGAATCAGCATCACGAAGACCATGCTGATCGCCATCGTGGGCAGAAGAAGCGCCTTCCATTTGTTCATGTTTCCCTTGGAGTTAGTTGCATCGTTCACTGGTCTTGTCCCCTGTTATCTGCGACTCGTTTGTTGGCGATCTTCTCGTAGTTTCTCTTCTACTTTTTGGCGATAAAGGAACGCGAGAATACCTGCAACGGCTGCATAAAGCTCAAATGGAATGGATTGTCCGGGCTCGACAGAGCGGTAGAGGCTCCGCGCCAGGGGCGGATTCTCAATCATGGGAATCCCCGCCCAGCGCGCTTCTTCGCGGATCTCTGCAGCATGAAGATCGCGACCCTTGGCCAATACTTTGGGGGCCTGCATGGTTTCGAAGCTGAACTCCAGGGCAACCGCGTAATGCGTTGGATTGGTAATGATCACACTGGCTTGCGAGATGTCGGCCTTCACCTTGCGACGACGCATCGCATTCTGTACCTGGCGAATCCGGCCCTTGACCTGCGGATTGCCCATCGCCTCTTTCATCTCGTCTTTCAGTTGCTGCTTGGTCATCTTCATGCGCTTGTTCCACGCCAGCCACTCCACGGTGTAGTCCAGACCGCTCCACGCGAGGGTGACCCACGCTGCATCCAAGGCAAGCCCATAGGCTGCAGAAAAAGCATGCGGGAGTCGGATGAGACTCATAACCGGCATTGGCAGCATGAGCGACTTCAATGCACTCCAACCGAAGATGAGCATCGCAGCCGCGGGAACAAGTGACTTGAAGACACGCGTAAGGCTTCGCAGACTAAAGAGGTTGGTGAGATTTGTCACAGGATTGAGCCGCGTAAACTTCAGGCCAAGCGCGCCTGGATGAATCGCGAGCCCGCCTCCCTGGGCAATACCCGCAATCAACGCTGCCGTAAAGCTTGCAGCCATCACCGTTCCAACGGGTATCAAAGCCGGGGCCAGCATGCGCCGCGCGGCCACGGCCCAGGTCATCTCAGAGACACCGTCGCGCACTGTGGCAGAGCCGAGACACTGCTCGAAGACGATTCGCCAGGTATGCACGAACCCGGTCGACACAGCGCCCAATGCGACCACGCCAGCGAGCATAGACATGGCGCTAAGTAACTCCCGACTGCGAACACTATCGCCTTTCTCGCGTGCTTTCTGCTTGCGTTGCGGCGTGCCTGCTTCAGTTCCCTTTTCGCTCATTGCGCCACCAGCAACTTGCCTGCAGAGTCGAGCAGCGCGGCGAAGTGGCGCTCGATCCATGCAGGCCAAACGGCAAGGCTGCCGGCAAGAACCGCATACGACACCATCGTCTTGAGAGGCACACCGATGACCTGCGCGGGCAACATCGGCGCCAGACGACTGACCATCGCAACGGTCATCTCAACCGCCAACGCTGCGGACATGACGGGTGCAGCAAGCTGAAGCCCCGCAAGAAATATGCCGCCTGCCATGCGCGCAAGCGCGATTCCTGTCGAGGCCTGCACCACCGCATGGCCTACCGGAACCATGCAGAAACTTCTGACTACGGCCGCAATCAGGACACGATCAAGACCTGCTGCAATGATGATGAGAACGCCAACCCAGCCCACCATCTGACCCAGAACCGGGGTCTCCACCATCGTGTTGGGATCCAGCAGGTTCACGAGAGAAAAGCTGAAGCTCATGCCCAGCAGGGTGCCCGCCATGAGCAAGGCTTCGGTAAGCATCATCAGGCTGAGTCCAAAGACAAGACCAACACCCAACTCGCCGGCGATATTCTTTATGCCGAGCTCGACCGACGAACCGGGTACAGCGGCTACCACTGGCGCGATCAGAATGGTCATCGCCAACGCAAAGCCGGCCTTGATGCGCACTGCAATCGCAGGGGAATTAAATACAGGAGCAAAGACGAAGAGTCCGCTCAGCCGCATCATGACCAGCAAGCCGGCCGATAGGAATTGTTCCCAGTCCTTCATCCGAGAAACCGATGGAAGTCGCTAAAGAGCCGCGTCGTATAACTGACCAGGCGATGAATCATCCAGGGCATCGTGGCCATGGCCACAGCAAATACGACGGCGAGGCGCGGGACTGCGGTGAGCGTTTGCTCCTGCACACTGGTCAGAGTCTGCACAAGGCTAACTGCAAGCGAGATGAGCGCAGCCGCAACGAGCAATGGAGCGCTTAGCATCATGGCCTCCACCAGTAGGTGACGCATCAACTCGACTACCTGATCGGGTCCCATGGCACGTCTCCTAGAAGCTCTTCATCAGCTTGTCTGCCAGCAAGTTCCAACCATCGACCATGACGAAGAGCAGAATCTTGACCGGGGTCGAGATGACGACAGGTGGAAGCTGCAACATGCCGATCGACGTGGTGACACTGGCGACGACAAGATCCACGAGCAAAAATGGAAGAAACAGGATGGCGCCAATCTGAAAGCCTGCCTTCAACTCGCTCAACATATACGCGGGTACGACGACCTGGAACGGAAGCTCCTCTCTGGTTTTTGGCCGCACAGTGGTTCCGGCAGCGGCAAAGACAGCGAGGTCTTTCTCGCGTGCATATCGCAGCATGTAGGTCTTTACTGGCACGATGCCGCGCTGGATCGCCTCCTCTCCGGAGATTGAACCCTGCCGATATGGAGTCGTCGCTTTGGCCTCCACATCCAGTAAAACGGGCGACATCAGGAACCACGTCATCATCAAAGCCAAACCCATCAGAATCTGGTTGCTCGGCGCTGTCTGAGTACCAAGCGCCTGCCTAAGGAAATGGAAGACCACAAGCAAGCGAACCATTGGAGTCATGGCGAGCAGAAGCGCGGGCAGAAGAGTGAGCAGCGTAAGACCTACGACAATCGACCAGGGCGTACTTCCGCCACCTTGCAAAGCAGCAGCGATTGAATCGGGATGAGGTTGCGCCGGGATTTGAGGTGCAGCGTCTGCGGCTCGCGTATTTGACTTCACTAACTTATGGCTGGCCTCACTTCTATGGATACGAGCCTCAACCATCCTGCGAGCA
>JAYVZP010000126.1:0-2985 GCA_043783275.1 Rhodanobacteraceae bacterium | reverse complement strand
CTCCAACCGGTACTGGGCCTTCACGATATCGGCCTATGGTTCCTGCTGCTTTACATACTTCAACTCAACGAGCGTCCCCGTCTTGCTCGCTTTACGCGAACGCTGGCCTGGATCAGCATCACGAGCACCTGCCTTGACGGTCTACTCACTATGCTTGACTGGAGCAATCCCCTGATCACTCCGTGGGCGCAGGTCACGGACGCAATTCTTACGGGCATCTTTACGATGGCCGAACTCTATCCTCTCGTTCTCGTGATTCTCGCGATTCGCAAGCGCCTGGATCCGGCCCGCTGGCTGGTGGCGATCACCGCCTTCACTGCGGGGATGATCTCGGTCGTCCGCATCGGACTGCTACAGGGCGACCGCTTTACGCACTGGACCCTGGGCAACACTCTCGGAGGGCCTCTGTTTACCGTGAACGGAAATGTTTTCACAGCCCAGATAATCGCCGCCACTCTGTTGTTGTTGGCAATTATCTATGCCGTTTATTGCTACCAGCAGGAGTCATCGCGTCGTCAGAGCGCCCTGGAGCAGGAGTTCAAAAGCGCTCGTGAACTGCAGCAAGTGCTCATTCCCGATACTCTCCCCCAACTCCCCGGATTTGCCGTGACCAGCGCCTATCGGCCGGCGCAGGAAGTAGGCGGCGACTTCTTCCAGATCATCCCCCTGACGGACGACAGAGTTGCCCCTGGGGTGGCCTCTGGCTCGACGCTTATCCTGCTGGGAGACGTGAGCGGCAAGGGTCTAAAAGCGGCTATGACGGTCTCTCTGATCGTTGGAGCTGTGCGCAGCCTGGCTGAACAATCCTCCAGCCCGGCAACGATCCTGGCCGGACTCAATCGGCGGCTTCACGGCCGCCTTCAAGATGGCTTCGCGACGTGCATTGCGCTTCGGCTCCACGCTGACGGCACCTGTACGCTGGCCTCTGCGGGGCACCCTGCGCCCTTCCTCAACGAGCGTGAGCTGGAACTGTCCGGTGCACTTCCGCTGGGCCTTATTTCCAACGCTACTTACGAAGAGTCAACGTTTCAACTCATGGAAGGGGACCGCTTCTCGCTCTACACGGACGGTCTGCTTGAGGCTCGCAGCCCTTCTGGCGAGATTTTCAGCTTTGACCGGCTGGAGGCACTTTTTGCCACGAACCCCAACGCCGCCGAGGCATCCGATGCCGCCGTGGCCTTTGGTCAGGACGACGACATCACAGTTCTCACCTTTACGCGCCTGCGAGCTGGTCAACAGTCAACGATCCAGCTGCTGGCGCCAAGCCTGGCAGCGGTCTGAGTGGATGGCAGAAAAGTCTGGTGACAGACTGCTCCGCAGCGGGGGCTCTGACCGTTGGCAACGAGCGAGTTGGGTTACCAGTTGAGCTGGGCTGGGAAGAATTCCGCGAACAGGTCGTCGTAATAGGGCTTGATTTCGGCGAAGTTCGGTTTGGCCCTGCCTTTGGAGTAGAGATCGTATGGGTTAAATTTCCTGACCCAATCGAACATGGCGACGTCATGGGGGGACATGAGGTGGCTGTAAGCTCCCTGGCGGTGGCAGGAGTAGAAGGAGTGGAATCGGAGCATGTAGATGGCTTCTTCGGGGAGAAAGGGCTCGAATAGCTTGGCGCCATAGGCATCATGTCCCCAGGACATGTGGACGTTACCAAGGCCACAGTTTGGCGAGTAGACGCCATATTTGGTCTGGTAAAGGGGCACCTGTGCGTCGGGGTTGGCTGCGAAATATTCGGGAAAAACGACTTGATCGGACCAGGCGCAGCCGACGGGGAAGGTATCACCTACGACGGCCCATTGGGGTTCACCCCAGAGACAGAGGACTTTGGCCAGGTCGTGGACGAACCCTACCGCGACCATCCAGCGGGGGTGACCATCGGCGCGGATTGCTTCGCTGGTCTGGAGCAGATGTTCGGTCTGGCTGAGGTCGGTGTCGGGGTCGCTGTCGTCAACCAGAGTATTGAGAAATTCAGCGGCCTCCCAAATGCCCATTTTGGCCTTGGTGAGGGGCAGGAATTCCGCCTCTTTGGCGAGGACGAAGTCGTAGGTCTGGAACTGATGGTTGAGGCGATAGAAGTCGGCCACGCCGGGTTCGACAGCGGCATCGTAGACGCGGAACTCAGTCTCGGATTTGCCTTCCTTGTAGCGTCCGGTGACGAATTCGTCCCATTGTTCTTCGACGTGGGCTGCTTCGGCGACATTTACAGAGGGTACGGATGCATGCATGGCGGGGGGGCTTCTCCTAAGTGCTTGGATTCATAGTAGTCTTGGCGAGATCAGGAAGGCGAGAATTTAGTTTGGATATTCAGAAATCAGCTTGCGGGATTGCTCTTCCAGGTGGGTGCGGGAGGGTGGAGTTGGAGAGGACAAGAGGATGTTGAAGAAGGTGGTTACAGACGTTCAGTTCTGGATACCGGTGGTGGTATTGGCGGCGGGGGTAGTGCTGCTGGTGTATCTGCGGCGGTAGGCGCGGGGGAGTTGAGACGCCAGAGTTCGCTGACTAGACAGCCGTTGAGGTGGGGATGTTGGGCCTGGAGGGTCCATCCGGCGGCGGCGAGGGCTGTGCGGTGGTCGGGGAGCGACTGTGGGCGAAGGCCAGTGAGGATGCGGAAGGTGCGGTAGAGGATAGCCACGACTGGGGCGGCGAGCAATCGGCCAAAACGATTGGCGGGGATGGCGAAGTCGGAGACAATCCAGAGGGCGTTGGGAGCGGCGAAGTGGGCGAGGCGACTGGCGAGGGTCGCGACTTCGGGCGTGGTGAGGCAATCCAGAAAAAAGTGAGTGGAGACGAGATCGTAGCTGGCAGTTGGCAGCCAGTTGCGGATATCTGTGCAGATTGTGCACAGGCGGGGGTTGGGAACGGCTGCACATGCCGCTAGCTGGAGAAGGTTGAGCATGGCCGGGCTGGCGTCGACGGCGGTTATTGCGATGTCGGATTGCGACTGGAACAGGCGGGCGGTAAAGCGGCCGTCGCCGTCGCCGAGGACCA
>JAYVZP010000125.1:0-3010 GCA_043783275.1 Rhodanobacteraceae bacterium | reverse complement strand
CTGGCAAAGTAGCTACCATTGAGTACGATCCAAACCGCTCGTCGCGGATCGCCCTCATTCATTATTTGGATGGTGAAAAGCGCTACATTATTCAGCCTGTCGGTCTCAAGGTCGGGCAAACCATCATGAGCGGCCCTGAAGCGGACATCCTCATCGGCAACGCGTTGCCGCTCAAGAACATCCCTTCCGGTACGACGGTGCACAACATCGAGCTTCGCCCTGGAAAGGGTGCGCAGATGGCCCGTTCCGCAGGAGCGCAGGCACAGTTGGTAGCTAAAGAGGGCGACTACGCTCTTCTCAAGCTGCCCTCCGGCGAAACGCGCAAGGTGTTGGTGGATTGCATGGCAACCATCGGCCAGGTCGGCAATACGGACCACGAAAACGTCTCGATCGGCAAGGCCGGACGCAATCGCTGGAAGGGCATCCGTCCTACCAACCGTGGCGTTTCCATGAATCCCGTGGATCACCCGCACGGTGGTGGTGAGGGTAAGACTTCAGGCGGACGTCACCCGGTTACCCCATGGGGTCAGCCGACACGTGGCTACAAGACACGTAATAACAAGCGGACCGATGCATTCATCGTTAGCCGCCGGGCGAAGTAAGGGAGCGAGAGGCAGACTATGGCACGTTCGACAAAAAAAGGTCCTTTCGTGGACACTCATCTGATGGTGAAGGTTGATGCACTCAATGCCGCAAACGACAAAAAGGTCATCAAGACTTGGTCGCGGCGCTCCACCATCTTCCCTGAATTCATCGGCCACACCGTCGCAGTGCACAACGGCAGGAAGTTCATTCCCGTCTATGTGACTGAAAACATGGTGGGACATAAGTTTGGCGAGTTTTCCCCGACACGCACCTTCAAGGGCCACACCCAGAAGTCGTCTGAGTCGGGCGCAAAAGCTCGGTAAGACACAGAATAGGCATTCAGACCAGGCAGCCCGGGAATATGGCCCGTGCGACAGATACAGGAAGGCAGACTATGGCAGTCGAGATAAAAGTGGGAATCCCTGAATATCGGGCCGAGGCAAGGTTCCAGCGCGTGTCGCCCCAGAAGGCGCGGCTGGTGCTGAACCTGGTCAAGGGCCTGGGAGTTCAGAAAGCGTTGGAGACCCTCGCTTTTACGAAGAAGAGGATCGCTCCGGTGGTCCACAAGGTACTGACGTCGGCATTGGACAATGCGAAGTATCTGTCCGATGAGCGGGGTTTGGATCTGGATGTAGATAACTTGTACGTAAAGTTGGCCGTGGCTAACGAAGGGCCACGCATGAAGCGCATTCGCCCTGCACCCATGGGCCGGGCCTTCCGCTACCAACGTCGCCTCACCCATATCATTGTTTCCGTCGCCGAACGGGCCGTCAACGAAGATCTGGTCACAAAAGTAGATGGAGCCTCCAAAAAGGCGCGCAAGTCTGCTGGCCAAAAAACGAGTAAGACCAAAAAGGCCGCGTAGGCCTAACAGGATTTGAGAGGCAAAGTATGGGACAGAAAGTCCACCCCTATGGATTTCGGCTCGGAGTCAACAAGCCATGGCGCTCACGTTGGTTCAGTGTTCGCGACTACGCCAAATTGCTGGTCGAAGACGTCAAGCTCAAGCAAGAGCTGAAGGATAAGCTGAAGGCTGCCGGCGTGAGCTCGGTCGAGATCGAGCGTCCAGGCAACAAGCTGCGTTTCATCATCCGCACCGCACGTCCAGGCATCGTGATTGGCCGCAAGGGTTCAGAGATTGAAAAGCTCAAGACGGATCTGGCAAAGCGCACCAACCGGGATGTCTTTATCGACATTCTCGAAGTGAACAAGCCGGAACTCGATGCTCAGCTGGTCTCTGAGAATATTGCGCTGCAGCTTGAGAAGCGTGTTGGCTTCCGCCGCGCGATGCGCAAGAGCGTTGATTCGGCGCTGCGTTTCGGTTGCAAGGGAATCAAGGTTCGCGTATCCGGTCGCCTGAATGGGAACGAGATTGCGCGTTCAGAATGGTATTTGCAGGGTCGGCTGCCGCTACACACACTGCGCGCAGATATCGACTACGGATTTTCTGAGGCACACACCACCTACGGCATCATCGGTGTGAAGACCTGGATCTATCGTGGCGACATCTACGAACAGAAGCGCAGGCAGCCAGTTGTGGCCGGCGCAGGCGCCTTCCAGCTTTAAGGTGCTGCTTCTGGCTCCCGTTTGTTTCGGTTGCCAGACGGTGAGAAGTTCTTTTGAGATGAAAGAGATTGTAGCTATCAGCTGAAGGCTGGTAGCTGATTGTTGAGGATTCGCTATGTTGATGCCAAAGAAGGTCAAGTTTCGCAAGCAGCAGAAGGGCAAGATGCGCGGCAAAGCATGGCGCGGCTCTACCCTTTCGTTTGGGGAATATGGCCTGAAGGTCATGGAGTGCGGTTACATTACGGACCGCCAGATTGAAGCCAGCCGTATCGCGATGACGCGCTTTATCAAACGCGGAGGCAAGATCTGGTTGCGTCTTTTCCCAGACAAGCCAGTCACCAAGAAGCCTGCCGAAGTCCGAATGGGATCCGGTAAGGGCGCTCTTGATCACTGGTCCGCAGTGGTTCGTCCGGGCAAGATCCTCTTTGAAATGGAAGGGGTTGCTCCTGAGGTTGCCATGGAGGCAATGCGTCTGGCTGCCAACAAGCTTCCGTTGCGCACCCGTTTCGTACAGCGCCCGGCAGTGATCAAAAACGTAGAAGAAGTGGTCCTCTAAAAGGATCCCAGCAGCAGGGTCGATGCGCACACATCGATCAAGTAACAAGACAGGCGCAGGAGCGGATTGGCTCACCACGCCGGAGAGAGACCGATGGAATTAGCAAAGATTCGTAACCTGAGCGATGAAGAGTTGAATACGCAGGGGACCCAGGTCGCCGAGCAACTTTTCCGCGTCCGTTTTCAGGCCAAGCTGGGACAGAGCGAAGGCATCCGCAAGCTGCGCGAACTGCGCAAGGAAATCGCCCGCGTAAAGACCATAGCCAAAGAGCGCGAACTCGGTGTCCGTGGCGAGAAGCCGCAG
>JAYVZP010000124.1:0-47904 GCA_043783275.1 Rhodanobacteraceae bacterium | reverse complement strand
GATTTGTCCGTTTATATGCAAAGTGTCGTCTCTCCTGTCCCGAAACAAAGAATATTGTCACGAATTCCTACGAACGCACGATGCTTGAATTGTCGCGTTGAGATGCCTCAGGCCGGCCTGTCCTGCTCTGGAAGACGAGGAGAGTTTGGGTAGCCTCATTCATCGCGATTTGCACGGCCAGAATGTCGGATCCGGGCGCCTTGCCGCAGCGCTATGTTCCTTCTACTGATCGTGCTCAAACTGAACTCGGTTTGCGGCAAAGGGTATCGCTTCAGGAAGGTTTGCGTCGCACCGTTGCATGGCACCAGCTAAAATAGCGGTAAGTCATTTTGAACACCCTTTCGCCAATCGAGACGACGCCCGATCCAAAGGCTCACGGTCCATTCGCTGCGCTGCGACGCGTACTTCCTGCGGGCGAGGTCGTCCGCTTTCTGATGGTCGGCGCCTCGAACACGATCATCTCGCTCGCACTCTACTCGGGCTTCGTGATTCTGTTTGGCCATCTCTTTCCGCATCGTGGCAAGCCCTTGATCGCTGACATCTCGGCCATCGTATCAAAGCCAATTTCCATCACTGTAGCGTTCCTCTGCTACAAGCATTTCGTCTTCCGGACCCATGGCAACTACGTCAAAGAGCTGCTGCGCTGCTTTGCGGTTTATGGCGTCAGCACGCCTGCTGAGCTGATCATCCTGCCGGTTGCCACTCACCTCTTCCTGTTGCCACAAACGACTCATGCTTATGCGCCGTTCCTGGCTGGTATGGTGAACGCCGTCCTGATTGCGAGCTACAGCTACTTCGCCCACAAGAAATTTTCTTTCAAACGATAAAGACCGCCAGCATTGTTGGTGGCTGCCTGGATGAAGAAGCCCACGTCGAACTGCTGCACAGGCGGTTACGGACTGGATGGCGACGTTGCTGGTGTGCGCCTGTGTTGATTGCGATTTTCTTTATTGCTTCCCTGCAGCTGGTCTTCCTTGGTGGCTAAGTGCGTCGGCGTCCGCTACACGCAGGCGCTTGGACGGCCATCTGTTGCGGAGTTGGATGACTCAGCTTTTCTGCGCAGGCTGACGGCGATGCAACTCCTGTCACTCAGTCGCAGCTAGAATAGAGCAAGTATCGGGAGCCTTGATGAAAGACCTTGTTCGCAGACAGCTTGCCCAGTCGATTGCCACCATGCAGGCCGTGCATGACGATGCGGAGATTCACGAAACAATGGTCACGATCGGCAAGCTGACAGCCGACGCAATGAAGGCTGGCAGAACTCTTCTGGTGGCCGGCAACGGGGGCTCGGCGGCGGACTCACAGCACCTTGTAGCGGAGTTCGTGGCTCGCTTGACGGTAGATCGGCCGGCACTTCGGGCTATCGCGCTGACGACGGATAGCTCCATCCTGACTGCCATCGGCAACGATTGGGACTACAGCTATGTTTTTGCGCGGCAGGTCGAAGCGTTAGCGCAGGCGGGCGATGTTTTTCTCGGTATCTCGACCTCCGGAAACTCGAAGAACATCGTTCGCGCTTTGCATGAGGCGAAGAAGCGCGGCGTCCACACGATCGGTTTCACCGGGAATGACGGCGGCCAAATGCGCGATCTCTGCGATTACAACATCATCATCCCGTCCAGCACGACGATGAACATCCAGGAGTCACATCTCGCTCTGGAGCACATCTTCTGCATGCTGGTTGAGCGCTACACGTTTGGCATCGACTTCGATAAGGCTCCGCAGGCACTCGCGGAGTAAGCGGACAGATCTGCGCTACTAAAGCTTCAAGACTTCGGCGTTACTACCGTCCGCAATGGCTTGTGCTGTGTTGACTTTGAAGTCTCGCCTTCTCGACGGCTGGATCCGGCTGGACAAAGGCGAAATTGGGCCGGGTGTCCATCTGAACCTTGGATCGAGGCAGGAGCGGCTTTTAAAAGGGTACAAAGCGCAGGCTGCGGATTTTGGTATTCACGTGTTTACACCTGCCCAGATAGGTGATCGCGAGACTTTGGAGATTGAGCCGGGCTGTTGCGTTAACCGCCGGGGTCAACCTATGGGGATCGATGAGCATCTACCTAGAAAAGTACGCTGAAATTAGCCAGACACAAAGCGTAGATTCCGTCGAAATGAGCTAGCCAAAATGTCGCGAAAAAGCCTACCGGGGCGCCCTTACCCTCTGGGCGCAAAACTCTGCTCCCAAGGCATCAACTTTGCGCTCTACTCCGAACACGCAACCTGCGTGTCTGTGTGTTTGTTCGACGACGCAGGGCATGAGGTAGAGAGTGTTGAACTGAAGGAACACACTGCCTTCGTGTATCACGGACTAATCCTGGGAGTACAGGCGGGGCAGCGGTACGGGTATCGTGTGGATGGACCGTGGGATCCGCAGAATGGTTTCCGCTTCAACAAGGCTAAATTGCTGGTTGACCCTTACGCCGAGGCAATCAGTGGGAACGTGGACTGGAAACAACCAGTCTTCCCTTATCCCGTCGAGTCTGGAAATGACCTGGAACGCGACGATCGCGACTCTGCAGCCGGGGTACCGAGGTCGATTGTTGTGGACCACACTTTTGACTGGGGCAACGACCGCTTACTCGACATCCCTCTGTCCGACTCTGTGATCTATGAAGTCCACGTCAAGGGGTATTCGCAACGCAACCCCATGGTGCCAGAGAACCTTCGCGGAACGTACGCTGGACTGGCGCACGAAAACAGCATCAATTATCTGAAAGAGCTTGGAGTTACTTCCGTCGAGCTTCTTCCAGTGCACCACTTCGTGAATGAAGGCCACTTGATCGACAAGGGCCTCTCGAACTATTGGGGCTATAACACGCTCGGCTATTTCGCTCCCCACGGCCCCTATAGCTCCGCAGGCGACGCCGGCGGACAGGTCAATGAGTTCAAACAGATGGTCAAGGACCTGCACGCGGCGGGCCTGGAAGTCATCCTCGATGTCGTCTATAACCACACCTGCGAAGGCAACCAGCTTGGCCCCATGCTATCGATGAAAGGCGTCTGCAATACGACGTACTACCGCATGGTGGAAGGTGACAATCGCTACTACATGGACTACACGGGCACGGGCAACACGCTCAATGTTCATCATCCCCAGGTGCTGAAGCTACTGATGGACTCGCTCCGCTATTGGGTGACGGAGATGCACGTCGACGGCTTCCGCTTTGATCTGGCCGCAACCCTTGCACGTGAGTTGCACGATGTGTCCAAGCTCTCAGCCTTCTTTGAAACAATCCACCAGGACCCAACGCTGGCAAACGTAAAACTCATTGCAGAACCCTGGGATGTGGGAGACGGCGGTTACCAGGTGGGCGAGTTCCCCGTGCTGTGGGCCGAATGGAACGGCAAGTATCGCGACACAGTCCGGCGCTTCTGGAAGGGTGATGAAGGGCAGCTATCCGACTTTGCTTATCGCCTTACCGGCTCCTCCGACCTGTATCAAAATGATGGCCGCAAGCCCTACGCAAGCATTAACTTTGTCACCGCGCACGACGGATTCACTCTCTGCGACCTGGTCAGTTATAACGACAAGCATAACGAAGCCAATGGTGAAGACAATCAGGACGGCACGAGCGATAACCAATCCTGGAACATGGGGGTTGAGGGGACGACGGACGACGAGACCGTCAATAATCTTCGGGAACGGCAGACTCGGAACTTCCTTGCCACGCTTATGCTGTCGCAGGGCGTCCCGATGCTGGCCGGCGGAGATGAGGTCGCACGATCGCAGCGGGGCAACAACAACGCGTTCTGCCAGGATAACGAACTGACCTGGTATGACTGGAACCTTGACCCGCCGCGCAAACGCCTGAAGGAGTTCACCGGCAAACTCATCCAGCTTCGGCGAGCGCACCCGAACCTGCATCGCCGCAGATTTTTTCAGGATCGCACCATTCGCGGCTCCGTGGTGCGCGATATTGCCTGGTACAACACGACTGGCGAGGAGTTTTCCGAAGAGAACTGGAACGCCGGTTGGAATAAATCCATGGGTGTGATGCTGAACGGCAAGACGCTCGGCTGGAACGATGAGGAAGGCAATCCGGTTGGGGATGACTCATTCCTCATCCTCATCAATGCCTCGGCGGAGGGCGTGGAGTTTAGTCTGCCGGCCGTGCCGAACGGCAACCCATGGAAGCACGTCATGAGTACCGAGAACATTGAGGACCCCTTCGCTGAGGCAACTCTGGGGGAGAAGATCATCGTTGGAGGCCGGGCGCTGGTGCTGCTGAGTGATGGGAAGTAAGATTGTCGTGTGGATACTCAAAACCCTTCTCTGCCTGACGCTCCCCTGCTCAACGACGATAACGAGACCGAAGACTTTGCCGCTATGCTGCGCGAGAATGACCTGGCAAGAGCCGGGGCAGTTGACCGTAGCGGCGGCTCCAAGCAGATCGACGCAACCGTAATAGCCATCACGGCTGACATGGTTTTTCTCGATATCGGCTACAAGACTGAAGGCGTCCTGCCCCTGAGCGGCTTCGCGGCGACAGAGAAGGCGGTCGAGGTCGGTGACAGGTTTCGTGTAACCGTCAAGGGCCGCGACATGGATGGCTACTATCAGCTATCTCGCCAGCGGGCTGCCTTGGTGCGCGATTACAGCTCACTTGAAGAGGCTTTCGAGGCCAAGGGCATCGTCACGGGTACGGTCACCGGCGTCGTCAAGGGTGGGCTTACGGTCGATATAGGCATGCGTGCCTTCATGCCTTCCTCGCGCACCGGAACCCGCGACGCAGCGGAGATGGAGAAGCTTGTCGGACAAGAGATTCGCGTACGCATCACGCAGTTGGACCTGGAAGGTGGAGAATCCGGTCGGCCGGATGCCATCGTCGACCGCCGCTCCGTCGTAGAAGAGGAAGCCCGCGCGAACTCAGAACTTCGCTTTGCGGAGTTAGCCGAGGGCCAGACCGTCAACGGAACCGTGCGTTCCCTCACGGACTTTGGCGCCTTCGTCGACCTGGATGGCGCGGATGCACTTCTGCACATCTCCGATATGGCATGGCAGCGCGTGGCCAGCCCGGCTGACGTCGTTTCCGTTGGCGATACGGTTGAAGTGAAGATCCTCAAGATCGACCAGACGGATCCCGCCAAGCGTCGCATCGCGGTGGGACTGAAGCAGTTGCAACCACACCCATGGGACACGGTCTCCGAGCAGTTCCACCTGGGCGACAAGGTCAAGGGCATCGTGACTCGCGACGCCGACTTTGGCTCCTTCGTGGAACTCGCACCGGGGATCGAAGGCCTTATACACATCAGCGAGATGGCGTGGGGCAAAAAGGTTCATAAGCCTTCAGACGTCGTCAAGATCGGCGAACAGGTGGAAGTCGTCATCCTGTCGATCGATACTGAACAGAAACGCATGGGTCTGGGCCTCAAGCAGGCACTGGGCGATCCATTTGCCGAAGTCGTGAAGACGATTCACCCTGGCGCGGTCATCGAAGGGCCTGTCTCGCAACTTACCAAGTTCGGTGCATTCATCACCGTGGCCGAGGGCGTAGAAGGGTTGGTTCACATCTCCGAGATCACCGCGGAGAAGCGGATCAATCACCCTTCTGACATCTTGCGGGTGGGCGAACGCGTCAAGGCGCAGGTGCTTGAGATCGATCGCGAAAAGCGTCAATTGCGCCTCTCCATCAAGCAGATGGTGCCCACTGGCCTCGACGAGTTCATCGCCGAACACGCAGTTGGCGATACCGTAACGGGACGCATCATCGATATTGATCGACCTTCGAATACGGCGCGCATCGAACTCGGTGAAGGGATCGTGGCTCCTTGCGCAGTTCCGCCGCTCGAAACCACGAACGATTCCGCCACCCAAGCAATCAGTGGTGGCCCCGTCGATATATCCCAGCTTGGATCGCTGCTGTCATCGAAGTGGAAGACCGCCAACGAGCCTTCGAAGCCGGTGAAGGGATCGAAGCCTGCAATCAGCGATTCCAAGGTACTGGCAGCGGGTCAGGTGCGCAGTTTCCGGCTTGTGGAACTGAACCCTGAAACCAAGAAGCTAGCTCTCGAACTGGTGTAAATGCTGTGAACCCCACGTCTCAAAGTCGAGGCGTGGGGGACGCTACGGGATCTCGTCACGGGACGGCTGAAACCGACCGAATACCGCCGACGCTCGTCCGGACTGCCGATGGGAAGATGCCTTACTTCCCCGCCCTCGATGGGGTCAGGGCATACTGCATTTTGCTCGTAATGTTCGACCACTTGAAGTCCGGCGGGCATGGGGTTCGATGGTTGAATGGGCACCTGGGTGTCGATCTCTTCTTTATCCTGAGTGGGTTCCTCATCACCACACTGCTCAGACGAGAGCAGTACTTTACCGGGCACATCGACCTGGGCGCGTTCTACTGGAGGCGTCTGTTTCGGATCATCCCGGTTTACCTGGTAGTCCTCGTGCTTTATGTTCTTGTCTGCCATCTTCCCGGTCAGGCCGAGAAATGGAACCAGTTGCGTGGCGGCCTTCCCTACTTCCTGACCATGATGAATGAGTTTGCCCGAGAACCGGGTAATGGGACTGTCTTCAGCCATACCTGGTCGCTGGGTGTGGAAGAGAAGTTCTACCTGATCTGGCCGGTCCTCTTCTTTCTGGTAGCGAAGACGCTCCGTGTCCGAATGTGGGTTATCGGTAGCCTCTTCGCGCTGGCTGGTGCGGCATCGATTATGGGCCACGGCTATCTGGCGCAGGCCTATTTTGGGCTGGTGATGGGATGCCTGATGGCGGTGATGCTCTCCGGGCAGCATGGAGAACGGGTGCTGGCGGGCGTGGGCCGAATGCCGGTTATCGTGGTGCTGGGGATCTTTTTAGCTGGCTTCTATGCGGAGCACTTGAATAAGGTCCTGATCATTGTCTTCAGCACCACATCCATAATTTTCCTGATTTTTCTCATCGCTCGAGACTCATGGCTGCGACGCATTCACACATGGGGCCCGATGGTCTGGCTCGGAAAACGGTCTTACTCGATGTACCTGGTCCACGTGCTGTGCCTGAATGTCTTTGAGGTTTGGATCAAGGTGGATTCGGGATGGAAAGCGACGGCAGTTCTTGCCCTCAGCTACGGTCTTACTGCGCTGGTCGCAGAAGGGCTCTATCGCGTAGTTGAAGTCCCGGCGCGGCAGTTTGGCAGACGCTGGCTGGCGCGGCGAGGTGAGGTAGCAGCAGCAATTTAGGTGTGTCCACGTCAGGTTCTGGGTGACGCATGAATCCCGTATTTCTCCGCGAGAAAAACCTTCAGCGGCCTGGGCAGAGTCGCGGCCAGTTCCTGCCAGGTCAGTAGTCGAAGTCGGGACTGCAGTATGTAGCTGCGGACGGCCCGGAGCGTGGCGTACCACTCTTCAACCAGGTCCGGACGGCGTGCATCGAGAAACAAACAAAATGTGCCCTGCTCGGCATGCGCGGCCAGAATCCCACGGATGAGTTGGTAGGAGCGGACACCCGTGCCGGTCCGCGGCAGTTCGTCGCGATCAAACGTACTGTCGAAATCGGTATATCGTTCGATCAAACGGAGAGGGGCCGTCTGGAAGTCGGATTCCGTGAGCTTGGCTTCAACGAGCAGGTGCCCGAGGCGCATGTCAATTTCAGTGCGGTCAGATAAATCCCGCAGCCGGGGCGTCCTGGGGTGATAGCCAAAGACGGGTTCCAGCCCGGACGGGATCCCGAGCAACGCGGTCAGGCGTGCGCCATATAGCGCCCTGGGATAGCAGAAAATGTTCATCAGCAGCGCGTCGGAACTCGTAGCTGTGTCGAGTTCTTTCCAGGCACGCGTCTCTTCATCCGGGCCGCTGGGACGGGCCTGGCGTTTGGCGGTGTGAGCCTTTTCAAGGCGGCGGGCCCACTCGGGGCGGGCGGCAATGCGGCGATAGGATGCTTCAATAAAGTTTCCGTGCGCGTTCCGAGACGGAGCATAGATGACGCTGGGATTTTGTCCTCGTGTCAGCTCATGGGGATGAGCGGCGGCGCGGGCAAGATTTGTGACAGCGAGCGATTGCCTCAGATTCCCGGCGAGCGAACGAGCACCAGTGCGCCTGACGGGTGCTTCGGGCGATATGTCGCGGAGTTCTTCTTCGGACCACATGGACTCAACTCAGATTTACACGGAAGGCCGTTTCGGTAGTTTCTTCCTTTTTTCGCTCTCTGGCGACACGCAACAAAGGACGCGGCTCAATCCACGTCACGCCCTGTTTTCATTACTCTTCGCGCAGGATTTCGAGCGGCTTCTGGCCCAGGATGCGGTGGCTGGCGACCCATCCAGTGGCAACCGTAAGAAATGCACTCAGGGCAAGGCCGGCAAAGCTCATACCCCATTGGACATGATTGGGAATGGTGAGGGCCCTGAGTAGAAAATGCACAATAATGTTGGCAAAGAAGATGCCAACGAAGCCTGCGACCAAGCCGAGGACGGCGAACTCGATCGAAAAAATAGTTGCGATGCGGGTCCGGGTAGCGCCAAGTGTCTTGAGGACGACGACCTCGCGAATGCGGCGGTAACGCGTACCTGCGATGGACGAAGCGAGGATAACGATGCCTGCGAAGATGGAGAACGCAGCCAGAAACTCCACGACGTAGATGATTTGAATCACGACCGAGCGGATCGTCTCGAGCGCCTGGGCGACGTTGATGACGGTGACGGTGGGGTAGGCAGCGTAGAGCGCACGCTGCAGTTCGCCCACGTGAGCCGGGTCGGCATGGACACCGCCGTACCAGATGATGGGCAAGCCGGCGAGCGAACGCTCCGGCAGGATAAACTCCGCGCGCGCGAACGCGTGCTGGCCATCCGATTTGGTAAAGGCGACGACTGTGGCGTCGAAGTGCTTGTCCTGAGCGGCAAAGGTGATAACCGAACCCAGCTTCAGCCCGAGGCGCTGCGCCTGATTTTGAGCGACGGCTACAACCGGATGGCTATCGGCGATTTTGGACTGGCCGGCATTCCACCACTTTCCATCGACTATGATCTCCCCCGGCGGCGGGGTGTCTGTCCAGGTCAGGTTGATGTTCTGGAGCATGCGGTGGGGAAAGTTCTTGGTCTTGATATCTGCCGCCGCCACCCCATCCAGAGACACAATGCGGGATGAGACGACGGGCAGAAGCTCCGGCGGTGCACTTACGGCCCTGGAGGCGGTGAGTAGTTTGCGCATGCCGTCGATCTCATCGTTTGCAATGTCGACCAGGAAGATGTTGGGCAGGTTGGGTGCGGACGAGATCTGAAGCTGCTGGACAACGGCGTGCTGCATCAGGAACACCAGCATGATCTGCATGACGCCCATTCCAAGCGCGGCAAGCAGTGCCGCAGACGGGTTACCGGGCCGGTAGAGGTTCGCCAAACCGTGGCGGAGCGCACTGGGAAGATGCAGACGAGTGCGCGACAGGAAAAACTTCAATGTCTTGAGAACGATGTAGGAAGCGAGCAGCAGGACCACGAGGACGCCGGCGAGGCCGACCGAAAACCACGTGCCAACCTGGCGGGAGTCCGACACGCGGTATGCAATGAGCGTGAGCCCCCCGAGAATCAGAGCAAAAGCAACAAACTGGATAAAGTTCTTCTTGATGCCGCGGAGGACCGTCTTCCTCAAGGGCTCATCGGCCGCATCGTCGACGGCGCGGCGAAGAATAAGGATGGGCCGGACGCCGCGGATGTCGAGCAGGGGCGGAAGGGTAAAGAGCAGCGTCGTGAGCATCCCGGCGCCCAGGCCGTTGGCGATGGCATGGATGTCCAGGTGTAGTTCCGGACGGACGTTGATCAGGCTCGAAAGCAGATAGGGGAATGCAATTTGAACCGCGATCCCCAGGACCACGCCCACGAGCCCACCAATCGCCCCAAGGAGAAGCGTCTGAATCAGGTAGATCTTGATGATCTGAGTGGAGTTGGCCCCGAGCGACTTCATGATTGCAATCGTGTCCAGCCGCTGTGCCAGGTGGGCCCGCATCGCCATCGCAACTCCCACGGCTCCAAGCACCAGGGCAACGAGCGACATGAGCGACAGAAGGCTGGTCGCCTGGTCAAGGCCAGCTGTCAGGGCGGGGTTTGTCTCACGGTAGTCGATGACCTGGGACTCTGGAAGTAGTTTGATGAGGCGGGTCTTGATGCTCTGCACACTAGCGTCAGAGATAGGCTGGCCGTTGCCTGGAGGCGGAATCTTGAAGAGGTAGCGCTGACCGGCGTGTGAACCCGGTGCGAGAAGCCCGGACGCATCCAAACCTTCGCGAGAGATAAGGACGCGCGGTCCGGCCGCAAAAGAGCTGGAGAGCCGGTCGGGCTCGTTGGTGACGACCGAGGCGATGCGGAAGAGCTTGTTGCCGAGTTTGATCTGATCCCCGACCTTGAGCTTCAGGCGGACGAGGAGATCATCGGCGACGACCACAGAGTTTGCGTCAAGGACCGTGCGCAGTGAGCCGGCGGGTTCGAGATCGACCGTGCCATAGAAAGGGTAAGCCGAGGGGTCTACGGCCTTCAACGAGACCAGCAAAGGATCGAATGTCTTCGGGTCCGACGCCATGGACAGCAGTTCCGTGACCGGCGTCATGAGGACGCCTTCGGATTGGATATCGACCAGGCCCCTGGCTTCGAGCGCCGTTGGCTGGACGGTTGTCCGGGCAGACAGGTCAGCAGCCATGATTGAGCGGGCGCGGGTGAGCAGTGTCGCGCGAAAGGAAGAACTGAAGCCGCGGACGCCGGTAAGGGCGGCAACTCCAATGGCGACGGAGAGGATGACGAAGAAGAATTTGCCGCGCGACGAGCGCATTTCGCGGTAGGCAATCTTGCCGGCGGAACGATAGGAGAGGCTGGGCATAGTCTTTCCTAAACGCTGGGCTGTGGCGCCGCTACGTGCGTTGCGGGGTTCTCGTTCATGTCGTCGGAGATGATGCGTCCGTCGCGGAGCACGATACGACGATCGGCATAGGTCGCCAGAATGGGGTCGTGGGTCACGAGGACGAGGGTGGTACCCTCCGTTTTGTTGAGATTCAGGAGGAGTTCCAGGACTGCGGCCCCGTTGACGGTATCGAGATTGCCAGTCGGCTCGTCAGCCAGAACGATCGGAGGCCGCAGGACGAAGGCTCGGGCAAGAGCGACGCGCTGCTGCTCGCCGCCTGAGAGCTGGACGGGATAGTGGTCAAGCCGGTCACCGAGCCCGACGGAAGTCAGCAGCTGTCGCGCGCGGGCCAGGCCGTCTCCTTTTCCGTCAGCGTTCAATTCATGCGGAAGCAGGACATTTTCAAGTGCCGTAAGAGTTGGAATCAGTTGATAGGACTGAAAGACAAAACCGATCGTCTTGCCGCGGACCTGGGCGAGCTGGTCTTCCGGCAGGTAGGAGATGGCCGTTCCGTTGAGCGAAACATCACCGGACGTGGGGGTATCGAGCCCCGCGAGGAGGCCCAGCAGCGTGGACTTGCCAGAGCCGGAAGAGCCCATGATAGCGGCAAACTGACCGCGCGGAATGCTGAAGTCAAGACCCTTCAGAATTTCAACTGTGCGGGCACCATTGCGAATGGCTTTGCGGAGATCGGTAACGGTGATCATATCGGCGGGTTGAGTCAACGGTGTGGCTCTCCTTGGGGGGATGACGCGCGCGCAACAGTCCGTGCAGGTTCGGGATTCTGTTTTTTGTTATTTTGGAGTATGCGGCGATTTATCGTTTCTTTTATTTTAGCGGGTGCGGTCCTGGGGCAAGCCGGGTGTAGGTCAGATAAGGGATCCATTACACCTCCACAGATGGACGAAGGAACGAATGGTTCGGCAGCGAAGCCGGTGGATACTGCGAGCGCTGTATTGCCCGCACCAACAAAACTTGCAGCGCGTACACCGGATTCCCGGCCTTTGATCGTGTGCTTTGGCGACAGCTTGACGGCCGGCTACGGCGCAGACGACGGCAAGAGCTATCCGGATTTCCTGCAAAAAGACCTTGACCGCGATGGTTACAACTATCGCGTCGTAAATGAGGGAATCAGCGGCAACACCACCAAGGATGGCGTGGACAGGCTGCCGGGAATCGTTGCGATGAAGCCGGAAGTGGTCATTCTTGCACTTGGCGGCAACGACGGCCTCCGGGGCTTCAAGGTGCCGACCACTCGAGCGAATCTCAGCACGATGATCTCTGGCCTGCAGCGCGGAGGTTCCAAAGTGGTTCTGGCCGGAATTACGCTGCCGCCGGACTACGGCCCGGACTATATCTCCGCCTTTACCCAGACCTATCCGCTGCTAAGCAAGACATATCGCGTACCCATGCTTCCCTTCCTGCTCAAGGATGTTTACGGCGTCGAGGGCATGATGCAGGCCGACAACACCCACGCCACCGACAAGGGGAACGAGGTGGTTGCGCGGAATGTTCTGCCGCTGGTCGAGCCGCTGCTTAGCAGGTAATTAGCCGATTACGATGTGGGGCTGCATCAGCGTTCCTGCGATGCGGCGCGCGATGGCCAGCAACTCCGTGGGACTGGTGAAAACTTTGACCAAAGGAGCCTGGGAGTATTCGGGTAGATTGACCTGCATGCCATTACGAAGGCGGCCGGCGACCTGTTCTTCTACGGTGACGCTCGGAATCTCAGCCAGCAGGGTTCTGGGGTGCGGCAGCAGATCCGCGAAGGCCTGTTCACCACCGATCGAGGCTTCTTTGAGTTGCTCGACCGTGATGGACTGGGCCAGCGTGAAGACGCCTGCGCGTGTGCGGCGGAGGCTCGAAAGATGCGCTCCACACCCGGCTAGCTGCCCAAGCTCATTGGCGACGGAGCGTACATATCCACCAGCCGAGACAGTCATCGCAAATGTGGCGGTATCGCCTTCCAGTGTCAGCAGCCGGAAGTCGTGGATAGTGATCCGCGCAGGCTTCACCGGCGTCGGCAGACCGGCGCGGGCGAGTTTGTGGGCTGGGACGCCGCCCAGTTTCTTTGCGGAAAAGATCGGCGGGAGCTGATCAATCTCGCCGTGGAATGCGGGGCCCAATTGCTGCAGTTCTGCCAGCGATTGCGTCAGCGGCCGAGGCTCGCCCACGGGTGTGCCCTCGGAGTCGAACGAGTCCGTGGCAAAGCCAAAGCGGATGGTGCCGGTGTATTCCTTTTCTGCCTGCGAGAAGAATTGCGCCAGCCGTGTGTAGCGCCCGAGCAGCAACGGCAAGACGCCCGTCGCCAGGGGGTCAAGCGTGCCCAGATGGCCAATGGATTTTTCGCCCGTCGCGCGCCGTACGATCGAGACAACGTCATGCGACGTCATGCCAGTAGGTTTGTCGAGAATCAGGAGCCCGTTCAACCCCATTAGAGAGCCGTCCCAGGACGGCGAACAAGCGAAAGAAACTCGCTGCGCGTTTGCTGCTGAGTCTTGAAGACGCCGAGCATTGCGGACGTGACGGTGGAGCTGTGCTGCTTTCCTACGCCGCGCATCATCATGCAGAGATGCTGGGCCTCCATAATGACGGCGACTCCCTGGGGTGCGATGGCCTCTTCAATCGAATCTGCGATCTGCCGCGTGAGGCGCTCCTGCACCTGCAGGCGGCGTGCGAAGACGTCAACCAAGCGCGCGATTTTGCTGAGACCAATCACTTTGCCGTTGGGAACGTAGGCTATGTGCGCCTTGCCGAAAAACGGCAGCAGATGATGCTCGCACATGGAGAAGAACTCAACATCCTTGACGATGACCATCTCGTCGTAATCGACGTCGAAGAGCGCATTGTGGAGCACTTCCTTGACGGTCTGGCTATAGCCGTGGGTCAGAAAGGCCATCGACTTTTCCATACGCTCAGGGGTCTTGAGCAGGCCACCGCGGTGAGGATCCTCGCCAAGGCGGCGAAGCATTTCGGCGTAGAGCTCCTGTGTCGATACGGAGTCCAGATTGTGGGTAGGAGCCACGGGGTTAAGAACGGAAGCCATGGGGCGGAACCTTTCTAGTAGCGGCCAGCGGATGGAAGCATATCGCCGGCAAAGTCAAACGAGTTGTTAGTTGTCTCTTCGACGTGAATCCGTGTCAGTTGGGCGTGGGGATAGGGCGCGAAGATCTTGTGGAGTTCGACAGTAAGATTTTCTGTAGTCGGGACAAGATCCGTAAAAAGCTTGAGCGTGTTGAGATTGGTGTAATCGAAAGGCTCGAGCAGGTGCTGTTTCGCGAACGCGTCAAGGTCCGCAAGATTCGTGACCATACCGGTTGCGGGATCAACCGGACCGGCGAAGGTGACCTCCACAGTGTAGTTATGTCCATGGCCGTAGGGGTTGTTGCACTTACCGAAGGTGAGGCGATTCGCTTCATCGGAGAGCGCCTTCGAATGGAGCCGGTGCGAAGCGACAAAGTGATAACGACGGGAAAGGTAGGCGCGCATGACTACTCCCCTCCCTCGAACTCGCCGTAGAAGTCGGCGAACAGGTCCGGCATCTCGTAGACGCGGACACGGTGAAGCTTTGTGTTGGGAATCTTGCCAGACAGCCTGCGCCAGATCGCAATTGCAATATTTTCCGTCGTCGGGATGGTGGTCTGGAAGTCGGCGATTTCAAGATTCAGGTGGCGATGGTCATAGACCGAAACGACCTCGCGTTCCAGAATGTCCTTGAGTTGCTTCAGGTCGACGACAAAGCCGGTAACCGGGTCGATATCGCCAGCGACTGTGACCTCCAGCGTGTAGTTGTGGCCATGCCCGTTGCGGTTGGCGCACTTGCCAAAGATGCGCTGATTTTCTTCGGGAGAAAGCGCGTCGTTCCAGTAGAAGTGGGCGGCAGAAAACTCGGCTTTGCGGGTTAGAAGAATCATAGGACCTGTGATGGTGATGAAAGAAATCGGTTAGCGATTCGTTTTGTATGTGCGGCCTTTCCAGGAAACGGACTTATAAAGCTTCACCTGGAAGTAGCTGCGAACGAGGAGAAAAGCGAACAGTGGAATGCCAAGAACGGAGAGCGCACAATCGACCGCTGGAAAATTAGACTTGGCCACCCGCGCATAGAACCGCCACAAAACACGCGCCCAGACGATAAAAATCAGGGCACGTTGCAGCGTCGTGAGAAACGGGTAAACGTATGCGAGTACGGGCAGGGCGACGATGAGCACGAAGTCGAGCAATCGCAGCAGCGCCAGCAGAATCGGACTGGCAAGTAACAGCGCAAGATTTTTGGTCCAGCCTTCGAGCATTGCCTCTGTGCTTCGGTACATGCGCGTGGAAAGCGCGTCCGGCGCATAGCGGAAGCGAATCGTCTGGTGGCTGCGCTTGACGTTTCGGGCCAGGGCTACATCTTCCAGCACATCACGTCCGATGGCCCGGTGCCCGCCAACTGCGAAGTAGGTCTCGGATTCAATGAGCAGAAACTGCCCGTTGGCTGCCGCGGTCCGGTCTTCCGGAGCATTGACTCGCTTCATCGGGTACGCCACGGAGAGCTCTGCAAAGACCAGCGGCATCAGCACGCGCTGAGCAAGTCCTGCCGTAAGTTGGTGCGGCGAGTATGAGAGTAGTGCCGCTTTGTACTTTTCAATCTCATGACGAGCCCGAGAGAGATTTCCCGGTTCGTGGACAGTGTCCGCATCCGTAAACAAAAGGAGCGCGCCGCGAGCGGCCTGCGCGCCTGCCCAGCAAGCGTTCGTCTTACCGGTAAAGCCAGCGTCCGGCCCTGTATCGAGCGTCGGGGCCTCCAGCAGCGTTACGCCGGGATAACGGGCGGCGATGGCACGGGTTTCATCCGTGCTGGCGTCGTCGACAACGATCAACTCCCAATCCTGACCTAGCAGAAAACCGGGTTCGGACTGGGCAACAATCGAATCCAGGCAGGCGGGAAGAACATCGGCTTCATCCCGCGCGGGAATAATGACCGAGAGGACGAATCCTGGTTTAGCGTCCAGGCGCGCGTCAGTTGGTTGTGAGAGTTCGTCCACAACTTCGTATTATAGGAAGCTGGAGCGTTACGTGCACAAACGGATAGCAGTGGTATCGATATCGGCGATGTTGGCACTTGGCTGTGGCATGGGCTGCGATCGCGGGCAGCATCCGGAAAAGATCGGCAAGCCGGCACCCACGTTCGTCATAAGCGATGGCGTTCAAGCCATCGACATGGGCAAACTGCGGGGGAAAATCGTAGTGTTGAACCTGTGGGCGACTTTCTGTGGACCCTGTGTCGAAGAGCTTCCCAGCCTGCTCGCACTGCAACAGAAGATGCCGCAATTGGCGGTTGTCGCGGTAAGTACGGATCAGGATGACGACATTTATCGCAAGTTTCTAATCAAGCATCATGTCAATGTGCTGACGGTGCGCGACGCGGACCAGCGAGTGAACGCGATGTATGGAACTGTGCTGATTCCCGAAACGTACATTATTGACCGGCAGGGTGTCGTCCGCAGGAAGTTCATCGGAGCCCAGGACTGGACCAGCCCGGAGATCACTGACTTTCTGAGTAAGCTCTGACGGCTGATAAAATCCAGGTTATGACGACAGTGGATGTAGTTTTCCGTTATGGCGTGCCCCCAACAGAGGCCGCGGCGCTAGCGATCTCCCGGATGCGCGAGGTTTACGGCATTCGGCGGGTCCAGTTCAGCGAAGCCGAGAAAACAGTCCGGGTAGAGTACGACTCTACCCGACTAACCGAGTCCGTGGTTCATCAGTTGCTGCGCCGAGGCGGTCTGGACGTCATCGAAAAGATGATGCAATACGCCACTCCCCCGCCGTCTGAGCCTGTCGCAGCAACTGAGATCAAACCATAGCCGCAAACCTTGCTTCAAAGCCAGTTGTCGGTTAGTCTTGGGAAGTCGGAAAGAAGCAATGTGCGCCCGTAGCTCAGCTGGATAGAGCATTTGGCTACGAACCAAAGGGTCGGAGGTTCGAATCCTTCCGGGCGCACCACATGGCACTCGCCGCAACAACAACAAGCTTCCTAAAATAGCCCACCAAAAAATCCAATCAATATAAATAAGGCGCAGGTCCTCCTCCGCGTTATATGTAGATCCGCCTTTGCGTCACAGGCGTTTGAATGATCGTCGACGCCCGCGCAGACAAAGGGGCGGCGATCTCGGGCTTCAGGCTGGTGGGGAGCTTGAGCACGAAAACCTCAGGCGCGACCAGAGTTGTCGAATAACCGCCGAAGGTGTTGTCGCTACCGTACTGGTGGGGGGGGGCGTGACGGCGTTGTTGGCGGGGACCATCGGGCCGTTATAAGTGGCTATCCAGCTGAGCGTATCCTCGTCGTCTCGTTGGGTCGGTTGAGAGCGCTGCCGGCCGCGTAGCTGTCTCACCAAGGCTTTAGAACGACATGACTTACAGCGCCAAAGCGTTTACTGATCCGGGGAATATTTGATAAAGCATAACTCGCTTCTTTTTCGGGAGTTGCAGAAGTTAGTGCGCCTTCTTGATAATCGGGATTGCGTATAGTACGGTCGAGACGTTTACGCTATAGGACGAGGAAACGCATGGGCTCTCAATCTCACGTTGTGCCGTTTCGCTCTTCAGACTCCGGCACTTCTGCACATCACCTCATCGTCGGCTATGGCGAACTTGCCGACCTAATTCGTGCTCTTGATTGGAACTCGACTTCCCTGGGGCCAATTGAAAACTGGTCGCGCGAACTCATCGTCATGGTCAACCTAACCTTGAGCGCTCCCACTCCCGCCAGGCTGTTATGGGGTTCTGAGTTCATCCTGATATACAACGAGGCTTACCGGGCATTCGCTGGTTCGAAACATCCGGATGCGCTCGGCCAACCTGCTTCCAAGGTTTGGCCGGAGGCATGGCATGTGGTGGGCCCTCAGCTTGAGGCTGTCTTCGCGTCGGGCCAGACGAGCTGTTTCGAGAAGTTGCCTGTTCCGATCGCAAGAGGCGCGGAAGTCCAAACCTGCTATCTCACTTACTCGTACAGCCCCGTCTACGAGGGTGGATCAATCAAGGGAATTTTCGGCTCGTTGCTGGACGTTACAGCTGAGGTCCTGACAGCTTCCCAAATCATCAAGAGCGAAACTCGTGCAACTCGGATGCACGAGAGCATTGAGGATGCGGGAATCGTCACGGACGCTGACGCACGCATTACCCACATGAATCCAGTGGCTGAAAACCTGACCGGCGGGCGGACTGGTGATGCCGGCGAGCGGCTTCTGTCGGAAGTTTTCGTGATCGTCAATAAGGAGACAGGCCAACTCGTCGAAAACCCGGCAGGTAACGTGAAACGGCTTGGCACTGTGGTGGGTTCGGCGAACCATACTGTTTTTCGGTCGCATAGTGGAGCTGTAACCCCTATTGATAACAGTGGAGCGCCGGTCGAGAATGACGAAGGGGATCTCACCTTCGCTCGCGAAGCAGAGCGCGAACGTCTTCAGCGGGAAGTTGTGCGTCAGTTCTCCGAAATGCAGGCCATTTATGAGACAGCCTCAGTGGCACTTGCACTGATTGATCCAGTTGACTTCCGATATCTCCGTGGCAATCCTAAACTTGCCGAAATATTACATCTCCCCATCGAACAGATTCTCGGTACTCCTGTTTTCGATCTTGCTAACGATGTTTCGGGCTTGCGAGATGCCCTGCTCACTGCGGCTGCCGGGACCCCAGTACTTGGCAGAATCATCGAAGGGACCATGGCGAATAGCCCCGGTGTAAAGCGGGCCTGGCTGGTCGAGTACATTCCTGTCTTCTCCGAACAGGGTGATGTCCAGGTAATAGTCGCATCGTCCATTGAGATTACTGAGCAGAAGAAAGCCCAGGCAGCATTGATGCAGAACGAAAAGCTTGCAGCGGTTGGCCGCCTCTCGGCTTCAATCGCGCACGAGATCAACAACCCGCTTGAAGCCGTGATGAATTGCATCTATCTCGCCAGGACTGATCCATCGATCAGCACAAAAGTGGAGGACTATCTCGGGACGGCCGAGCGAGAATTGCGACGGGTCTCAGCAATCACGAGCCAAGCGCTCCGTTTCCATAAACAATCCACGAATCCAGTCCCGATGTTTTGCCAGGATCTTATCGAGGGAGGCCTGTCTATCTACCAAGGCAAGATCGTAAACGCGCGCATTGTGGTCGAGAAGCGAAAGCGTGCGTCTCATCCGGTGACCTGTTTCGAGGGTGAGATACGGCAGGTGCTGAATAATCTTGTCAGTAATGCGATTGATGCTATGCAACAGAGTGGTGGGCGAATGCTTCTTCGGAGCCGAGAGGCGACAAATTGGAAGACACACCAGAAAGGACTTGTACTTACGGTCGCGGACACCGGACCCGGAATGTCTCAGGAAACAGTTAGAAAAATCTTTGAGGCTTTTTTTACAACGAAAGGAGAAGGCGGCACCGGTCTCGGGCTCTGGATCAGTTGTGAAATTATCAAGCGCCATGGTGGCAATCTTCGGGTCCGCAGCACCTGCCGTGGTGTGAACAGAGGCACCGTTTTTACCATCTTCCTGCCATTTGAGGCTGTGATTCGTTAGGTGGCTTCCCCTTTTTCTGTTTAGTTCCACTTCCTGTTTGCTTCATTTGATGTTTCTATAGCCATGTGTTTAGCGTGGTGAGGTCCCAGCGGGAGATACAGAAGGCTCCTAGCGTATAGACCAAACATACAGACCAACAGCAGCAAGGGTGGATAGGAAAAGCGAATGCGCCGAATCTACAGACCAGACTACGGAATTCAGCGCGTCGCAGGCAGAAACGGCGGAGATGACGAGCTGTTGGAAAGCTTGGAACGATGAAGCGGGGCCACTATCCCTGGAGATCAAGACAGAACCCGATTTGCCACCTGACACCGCACGACGACTACAATCCCCGTAATGACAAAACGGCTTTGCAGAAGCAGCGACATTATCGCTTTGCACCAATACGCGGTCTGGTGCCAGGACGGCCAAGATACCCTGGTAGATAGCGGCGAGTATGGTTTCAAGGTAGGCGCGGCACTCTATGACAATTCGTTTCAGCCATACGGGTCCATCCGGATGATGAACGCGGATGGTACGGGAAAGCCACAACTGACCGATAGCCACTGCAAGGACGCTATGCCGTGTTTTGTCCCTGCTGCCGCCGTTGCTGCGGGAGCCTCGGGATGAGGAGCGCCGCAAGACTTCTGCCTTTCTCGGTAAATACTTCCTCATCTCAAGCTGCCGGCCGGTACGGCTGGGTGCTCGTTTGGTTCAGCATCGGCTGCGTCATCGCGCTTATCTTAGCGGTGAATGCTGTTCGCGACTACGTGTTTGTGTCGCGCTTGCTTGCAACCCAACAGATTCGGCACCAGATGACGCAGATTGCGGCCCAGGTGGAGCAGGATTTCAGGTCGCATGACGACCCGGGGGACACGCTTCAAAGTGCGCTGGCGAGCACGTCGCTCCAAGCTGAGTCAATCAACCTGCGCAGTCCTGAGGGAGACCTGCTGGCGCACCGGGGTAGTGAATTCCCGGGCGCAGCTTTCAGCCTGGAGGAGGAGCACGCGGCGTTCTCAAGGCGCCAGCCTCTGTTTCGGACCATAAATACACCTTCCGGCGAGCTGGTCGTCGAAGTCTTCCCTCTCCATCCCAGGCGGCCACCAGCAGCGTCTACGGCCGTCTCAGGTCAAACGGGTCCAAGACTGTTACTTCTTGAAGTTGCGGTGCCGCTCAGAGATGCTGACGCTTCGGTGCTCACACCCATTCGACGAAACCTTGCGATCAATCTAGCTGCCGCACTCTCTTCCCTTGCGACAATCCTCCTTGGAGCAATAGGGTTCCGCTCGTATGTGCGTGGAAAGCGGCTGGAAGAACAGATCGAGATCGCACGACAAGTCCAATCGCGGCTTTTACCCAAGACCTCCCTGGAGTTGCCGGGCGTGCACATCTCCACGGAGTACAAGCCTTCCGAGCAGGTGGGAGGAGACTTCTATGATGCCTTCTCCAATGAGCGGGGAGCCCTTGCGTTCCTGATCGGAGACGTGGCCGGAAAGGGGATTCCGGCAGCGCTGCTCATGGGTGTGATTCACGGGGCAGTGAGAACTGCCACGTGGCAGGGCGCAGCACTGGGCCATGAAATTGAATCGATGAAGCTGAATCGGCTGCTTTGCGAACATGCGAGTGATAACAGGTTTGCCAGCATGTTCTGGTGTGTCTACGAAGAGTCCCGCCAGACGTTACGCTATGTCAACGCGGGTCACTGCCCGCCCTTCCTGATCGGCGAACGCGACGGCAAGCTGCTGACGAAGAGGCTTGAGCGGGGAGGCCCGGTACTTGGATTGCTGCCCGAAGCCCCCTACGAATCGGCAACAATTGAAGTCTTTCCAGGTGACCTGCTCGTCATGTATTCGGATGGGGTGGTGGAAGCTACCGATGCGAAGGGAGAGGAGTATGGCGATGACAGGCTCGGAAGTTTACTTGAGCGTGCTTTCCATGAGACCCCAGCCAGCCTTCGCCAGCACCTGATAGCGTCACTCGATACGTTTGTCTCGACGACGATGCCGCAGGATGACCTGACGTTTGCAATCATTAGATTCTGATCGAGTCGCCCGGAGTGAAGTGTGCCTGCCTAGTCAACGCGCGGACTGAATTGTATGCGGTGTGTTGGCGGGAGTTCTGTAGGAGTCTCCAGGGATTGCCGACGCCGGATATCTCTACCCCCGGTATGGAGAACGGGAGGTACGAAGCCAGATGCTCTAGATTGGTGGCTTCTGCTTTTTTCCGGATGCGCTCCAGCGACTTCACGCTCAGGAAATAGCCAGCAGAGGTGATCAGGAAAAGGGCAGCTGTGACAAGCTCGCGTAGATCCGTTGTGTACTCACGGAGCCCCCGGAGAGTATGTCACAGAGCTCTACCAGGTGGATGGTTATCGGTATTCCTGGTACAAGGACGCGCTTGCTGACTGCGCGTATGGGCCCTTTGTTTTGGCCAGGAAGAAACACCAGTCGCAAACGCCCAAAAACGGAGGTCCGAAAGTATGGGAACGATGCGGAATGCATGACATATCGCCGGACAACAGCGTGGCATAATGCTCTTGGCCTAGAGATACCACGGAATGTTGATCACGATAATGCGCTGATTACCGCGCACAAAGAGCAGTAACTTCAATAACTGCGACCGTTGATTATGAAGCAGGTTGTGCCACCAGTGTTTGACGACAAGCTCCGTTACCAACACGGCTATCTGCCTGTCCGGGTGCTCCCGTTCCACCTGGAGGATGTAGTCCACTAACGGGTACAGAACAAACCGGTAGGGAGAAGGAAGGACAATCAACTCGGGTATGGACTTGCCGACCGCAGCTAAGGGAGCGACTGCATTACGCTGCCACGTTTGTTGCACTCGATCCAAATTCTCTTCGGCATCGACGTGGACAGCCTGCACCTGATCGCTCAGTTTGAGGGCAAAACGTAAACTCTTTTCGGTGATGCGGCTCCATTGATCCAAAGGCAGAATTACAAGAGGCTGCTTCAGATTATCGGTTCGCATTGGAGTGTCACTTTCAATCTCCTCGTCCACGCGCTTGTAATGCCGTTTCACCGCGCTCATCGCGAGGATTAGGACAGGCACCAGAATCGCGATGATCCAGGCTCCGTCCGCAAATTTGGCTACCAGCACGACAATGAGTGTGATTCCTGTAGCTATCGCGCCTGTACCGTTCACTATCATCCGGTGCAGAGATCGTGGACCTCCCTGCCGCTTCCAATGCATCACCATGCCAGCCTGGGAGAGTGTGAACGCGAGGAAAGCCCCGATGGCAAAGAGCGGTATCAAACGATCCGTCACGCCGTTGAAGACGATCAGCAGAAGTGCAGTAAAACCAACCAAGGCGTAGATGCCATGAGAATAGAGGAGGCGCCGTCCCCGAATCTTGAAGGCGTGCGGCAGATAGTCGCGCTGGGCGATAACCCGCGTCAGACGCGGAAAGTCGGCGTAGGAAGTGTTGGCAGATAGAGCCACGGCGGCGAGGATGGATCCAATGCTCAGATAGTAGAACCAGCCGCGGCCCATCACTGCTGCAATCAACTGAGACAAAACACTCTGGTATCCAGCCCCGGAAGGATCAGTAGCACCGATACCGTATGCGCGGCAAAGCAACGCGATTCCAGCAAGCAGGAGCATCAAGATCACGATGATGATGGTCAGGGTGCGCTTGGCGTTCTTTTGCGTTGGTTCCCGGAAGGCATTGACTCCGTTCGACACCGCTTCGACGCCGGTCATTGCGGTGCAGCCGCTGGCAAAGACCTTCAGCAGCAGCCAAAGCGTCAAATATGATGTTCCTGCTGGAAGACGAGGCGGCGCGATGATTGCCACCGGGTGTCCCCCGGCCGCAAACGTACGGAACGCGCCAACGAGGATCACGATCAGCAACGTGCCGACGAACAGATATGTGGGCACCAGGAAGGCGGTTCCCGTGTCTTTCACGCCGCGCATGTTGATGAGCGTGAGCAACAGCAGAATGCCAAGGCAAAAAGCCAGGGTATGCGGCTGCAGCCTTGGGAAAGCCGAGACAAGCGCACCCACGCCCGCTGAAATACCGACTGCGGCATTGAGGATGTAGTCAATCATCAGCGCCGCGGCGGCCAGCAGTCCGGCACCCTCACCCAGATTTTCCGTAGCTACTGTGTAACTTCCGCCCCCATTCGGATACGCGTCAATCGTTTGGCAGTAGGAAAAATAAACAACGGCCAAGAGCAGGATGATCGCGAAGACGATCGGTACGATATGCCCGATACCCGCCAGTCCCAGGGGAATCAGTAGCGTCAGGGCAGCTTCAGGTCCGTACGCGGCGGAACTCAGCGCGTCTAGCCCGAAGACGGGAATACCTGCGATTGGGCCTATGTGCTCGGTGCTTTCTTCGGTTGTTGCGAGCGGCTTGCCAATGACGACATCAAACAGCGACATGAAAACTCCAGATGGCCTGTGAGCTTAGTTGCTGCTCGCCTGATAAAAGGTTACTCGAAAGGTCAACATCTTCCTTCTATGACGCTGGAGAAACCCGGTATGCCGAGCGTTTACGCTGCCAGCAGAAACCCGGCGACCAAACCGCCCCCTTGCCGTGCGTGTAGTGAACAGTTGAGCCGACCAGCCGATTCTTTAGTGTGCTTTCTAATTCGTTTTTGACGCGACCGCGATCCAGCCGTCCCTTCAGCTCCTCTGTTACGAGAAGAGCTGTTCATCCAAACTTTGTTCTTTACGCTTCATCGCGGAGTCCCTTGCGGAACCTGTGCATCAAGTAGGGGCTTGTGCTTATAGAACAGACCCAACGACGGGGAGCAACGCCGAGAGACGAAACCGGACAAGGATTTATCGTCTCCCTGGAGTAGCAGCCAGAGCGCTTGAGTCTGCCGCTCCGCAAGCGCTTTTCAGGATAGAGGGGTCTCGCCAGCCGCCATCTGCTCGCGTAATGGCTCCTGCGGAGTAGCAAAGAAGATTTGCGAGATAACACCCCCGAGAACCGCGCCCAGAATCGGTGCGACCCAGAAGAGCCAGAGCTGATGGAGCGCCCACCCACCGACGAAGATGGCAGGTCCCGTGCTCCGGGCGGGATTCACCGAAGTATTTGTAACTGGGATGCTGATGAGGTGAATCAGCGTGAGGCTCAGACCTATGGCAAGAGGAGCGAAGCCCTTGGGCGCGCGTTCGTCGGTTGCTCCAAGGATGATCAACAGAAAAAACGCCGTCAAAACCACTTCCGCGACGAAGCATGCCAACAGGGAGTAGCCCCCTGGAGAGTGGAGAGCATACCCATTCGACGCGAAGCCTCCGGCCAGAGAGAACTCCGGTTTGCCGCTCGCGATCACGTAGAGGACGCCGGAGCCGGTGATCGCTCCAAGAACCTGCGCAATAATGTAGGCGGGAAGCTCTGTGATTGAGAACCGCTTGCCGACAACCAGGCCGATCGAAACTGCAGGGTTAAGATGCGCACCGGAGACGTGCCCAATGGCGAAAGCCATGCTGACGACGGTCAAACCAAAGGCGAGCGACACTCCAACGAAACCGATACCCAGCGTAGGATAGGCCGCGGCGAGAACGGCGCTGCCGCAGCCGCCAAAAACCAACCAAAAAGTTCCGAGGAACTCTGCGATTGCCCGCTTGGACAAGTGGGTATCGAAATGATGGTGCGGGTTTTTATGATTGGCCATGGTCTGTGAAGCCCCTTTTGTAAAGAGTCAGGGCAGTTCTGAACAAGTTCACCGAATGCGTCGAATACTAGCACCTCGATTTGTTAAGCTGAACAACTTGTCCAAATCGCACGCGCTTCACTGTTTGCGCCGTTCGACGACGATCACCAAAGCTACGGCGTAGCGTGCTCCGCCGAGGAAAGAGGCTGCCTGGTGCCAGTGTCGAGCTATTTATGTATGGAAACAACGATCCCGAGGCGACTGCGCGTTATCTCATCAAGACACCGAGACCCGCAGAGTCCTTTTCCTGGCTTGATCACCAGACAACTGTTTTTGTCGCCCCGGGAAGCTCTGTACAGATGTGTAATCTCGCTGAGGTTTGATCGCCTGGAGTGGTCGGAGTGCCTTCGAGGTTTGGCTACATCTGGTCCAGAATCAGCACCCGCCGGCTCTTCTGGCGATACTTCTGAAACTCCGCCTGATTCGCTAATGCGCGCTGAATCATCGATGATCGCTCTTAAGCGACAGCCTATCCAGTCAGGCCTGGGATGCAGAACTTGTGCCGAGATTCCTAAGAATGAAACCGGGCGACAGCGACGCATAAGAGTCGTGCTGCTATCGCCCGGTCTGGTGGTTACGTAGTGAGTTGTGCGCGAAGTTCGGCTGCAGCTGCACACATGTTTTCCAATGCAGATACTGTCTCTGGCCACGCCCTGGTCTTTAGACCGCAATCTGGGTTGACCCAAATCTGCTTGGGCTCCAGTACCTCCAAAGCCAGATCCAGCAGTTCCTTCATTTCGGCTACTGATGGGACTCGCGGAGAATGGATGTCATACACTCCTGGACCGATTTCATTGGGATAGCCATGAGTTCGGAATGCTTCCAAAAGTTCCATGCGCGATCGTGCTGTCTCCATTGAAATTACATCAGCATCCAATGCTGCAATCGACGGGAGGATATCGTCGAACTCGCAGTAGCACATATGAGTATGGATCTGCGTTTCGTCCAGAACGCTGCTGGTCGCAAGTTTGAACGCTTTGACTGCCCAGTCAAGGTATAGAGCCCAGTCTGTACGGCGTAGGGGTAGCCCCTCGCGCAGTGCCGGCTCATCTACCTGAATGATGCGGACGCCCGATGCTTCGAGATCACGAACCTCGTCGCGCAAGGCGAGTCCGATCTGCCAAGCCGTCTGCTGCCTTGGAATATCGTTGCGCACGAAAGACCACTGGAGCACCGTGATCGGGCCCGTCAACATAGCCTTCATGGGACGCGAAGTCAGCGAACGTGCATAGGTTGTCCACTTGAGAGTCATCGGTTCAGGACGTGAGACGTCACCAAAGATGACCGGAGGCTTTACACAACGAGAGCCATAGCTCTGAACCCACCCGTTCTCGGTAAATGCAAACCCTTCAAGAAACTGGGCAAAGTATTCCACCATGTCGTTGCGTTCAAACTCGCCATGCACCAGAACATCAAGCCCGATGCGCTCCTGCTCACGAACACAGTGAGCGATTGCCTCACGCAGGAACTCGTCGTATTGCTCGGCGGTTTCGTGACCGTTCTTCCAAGCGGAACGATGTTTACGTACATCAGAAGTTTGCGGGAACGAACCAATCGTTGTCGTCGGGAACAGGGGAAGACCGAGTTCCTTTCGCTGTACGACCGACCTTTGGCTATAGGCAGAATCGCGATTGAAGTCGGTCTTCAATAAAGCAGCGAGTTTCGTGCGAACTTCGGGATTTGTCGTTGTCTCAGCAGCCTCGCGGTCTGCTATCGCAGAAGCATTTGCCACAAACGCAGACGCGTTGCCGTGGCCCAATGCGACCACCTCGGCGATTTTCTCCTCGGCAAAACGTAACCAGCTTTTCACGCGCGGCGCGAGTTTCAGTTCGCCCTGGAGGTCATGTGGAACATGTAGAAGTGACGAGGACGGAGATACGATGACGCGCTCAGGACCCAGCTTCGAGACAGCCTTTGCCAGCAAATTTGCCGCTGCTGCAAAGTCTGTCAACCAGATATTTCGACCCTCGACGCATCCGATGCTCAAATGCTGCTCCGGCTTCAAGGCATCGATGACTGCTTCGAGTTGGCTGGGAGCACGAACCACATCGATATGAATACCCGCAGTGCCAAGATCAACCGCGAGTGCGAGGTTGTCACCAAGTGCATCGAAGTACGTAGTCAACATTAGCTTGATTGGCTGCTTGGCCAATTCCTTGTACGCGTGCCGATAGGCCGATACGGAAGCAGCATCGAGATCGGTCACCAGCATTGGTTCATCGATCTGAACCCACTCCACGCCTGCCTTTGCAAGAGTCTGCAAGACTTCGACATAAGCACCAATCAGTTTGGGAAGCACGGAGAGAGGATCAAAGTTATCTCTGCCCTTGCCCAGCAGCAGAAGAGTCAGGGGCCCGATAAGTACTGGGCGCGTCTCAAGGCCGAGAGCGCGAGCTTCACGAATTTCCATCAGAAGTTTGGTCGTATCGACCTTGAACGCGATCCCTTCGGACCACTCCGGGACCAGGTAGTGATAGTTCGTGTCGAACCACTTGGTCATCTCCATAGCCGTCTGTTCGCGGCTATTGCGAGCCATGGAGAAGTAGCGCTCAAGGGTTACCGTTCCGCTACCGAATCGTTCAGGCGTAGCTCCAACGAGCACCAAGGCATCGAGGACCTGATCGTAGAGTGAAAAATCATTCGAGGGGATGATGTCGAGACCCGCAGACTTCTGGAGTTGCCAATGGTCTGCACGGAGCCTTGCAGCAACTTCAAGCAAATCCTGCTCCGTACGCTTTCCAGTCCAGAAGCCTTCCAAGGCAAACTTCAATTCACGCTGGCGGCCCATACGTGGGAAGCCCAGGTTGGCAGTCTTCAATCTTCCAAAGAGGGGTGAAGGTACGACATTTGCAGCCATTTCGGTTCTCTCCTGATTCAACAACGGAAGAACCACCCATGCGCAGACATAGCCATCTGCGTGGAAACGCAGGGCAATGCTTTAGTTGCCGGTCCAGTCCACGAGAGCGGCACACTCAAACGCACCCAAGGTCAGCGCATGGCGCTTCCATGGTGGTGGCGTGAGGCCGGTCTTCGGACTTTGGGCTACCTATTCCATTGCCGCTTCCCAGTCTCATCAAGAAACTGCGTCAGCTTGCGCCGTGCAATGTTTCGTTCCCATCACCGCTGCGGGACAGCGCTGGATTCACACCAGCTTCCCGTTAACAAAACCCTTGAGAGGCTTTGGCCTGCACCCTGTCAGTCTACATGGAACCAATACCTGGTCTTGACGCACAGTGGCTCGTATCTGCTTTTGCAATAGCTGGCTGGGTCCGCTCCCCATGGCAGCGACGCACTGGAATTCGGCACAGACATTCCCACGGGGGAGCGTCTTGTTTTCAACCACCGTGGCCCGGAAGGCAAGCCTGATCGATATTTCTTACAAAACCATGCGTCTTGCTCGGCATAGTTTTGACTCTTTGGTGTGCTCTGTTCGGCCGATCAAAGATCGGTGTTCCCTGCGAGATATCCACAATATGTAGTGGCGGCATTTGAAAAACATGGATATAGTGAGGTTATTCCATGGTTTCCCGGGGTGTTCTCCGGGAACGAAAAGGGAATCCGGTGAAACTCCGGAACTGCCCCGCAGCGGTAAGCAGGTACGAACGCCGACGATGACACTGAGTCGATTGACTTGGGAAGTCCGGCAAGTAGGTCCGAACCTGCAGAGTCCGAAGACCTGCCATGGAAATATTCGCTGGTGCCTCCGAGGGGAGGCGAGGTGGCAGTGGCTTCGTGAAACGCCGGGATTCCCAGCGTCGAGCAAATCTTCTGTTTCCTCGCACCACTTCGAGGTCAAGGAGACGTTCCATGGCCACAAACGCAGCTACTCCCCAACTCGATCCGTCGCTCCCCACTTCCCCCTCATTCCTCTTCGGTGGCTCCAGTGCCGGCTTGGCTTCATCCGATGGCTTTCAGGTTATTCGACGCGACGGACATCTCTCCACGTTTAACGAAAGCAAGATCGCGAATGCAATTACCAAGGCATTCATCGCCGTCGAAGGCACAACTGCTACCGGTTCCCGTCGCATTCACGATGCCGTGCGAGCTCTCACGCTGCAAATTGTGGAAGCGCTGAGCGGTCGCGCCGATATGGCACGCGCTCTTCACATTGAAGATATCCAGGACCAGGTTGAACTCGCCCTCATGCGTTCAGGCGAGCATAAAGTCGCCCGCGCGTATGTTCTCTACCGTGCGGAACGCGCAGAGCAGCGACGCCTGCGTTCCGAGGTCATCATCCAGTCCGTGCCTGTGCTTCAGGTACGGCTCAAGAGCGGCGCGTTGGTCCCGCTCGATGAAGTTCGTCTGCAGCGTGAGGTAAAGATGGCCTGCGACGGACTCGAGGGAGTGAGTGCAGACGCTGTCATGTCAGAGGTCCGACGTAACCTGTACGAAGGTATTCTTGAGCACGAAGTCGGTCTCTCGCAGACGATGGCAGCCCGCACTCTTATCGAGCAAGAACCGAATTACTCATATGTCAGTGCGCGTTTGCTGATCAACATCCTGCGCGACGAAGCTCTGGGTTTCGTGCTTCCCTCCTCTGTCGCGACCATGCGGCAGGCTGTCACCATCGACTACGCGCTCTACTTTCCGGAATACATTCGCAAAGCTATTGCGCTCGAGATTGTAGATAAAGAACTCGGTTTTTTCGATCTGCCCCGATTGGCGGCAGCGCTTGAAGCGTCCCGCGACGGCAACTTCCAGTTCCTTGGCCTCCAAACCCTTTATGATCGCTACTTTCTGCACGAAGGCGGCATCCGTTTCGAGCTTCCGCAAGCCTTCTTCATGCGCGTCGCCATGGGCCTTGCCATCCGTGAAATTGACCGCGAAGCCAAAGCCATCGAATTCTACCAACTGCTTTCAAACTTCGACTTCATGTGTTCCACGCCTACTTTGTTCAACTCCGGCACACTTCGTCCCCAGCTCTCTTCGTGCTTCCTCACCACCATTGAGGATGATCTCGGCGGAATCTTCAAGGCTGTCAAGGACAATGCTCTCCTGTCGAAGTATGCCGGTGGCCTCGGTAATGACTGGAGCAGCGTGCGCGGTCTCGGCTCGTACATCAAGGGAACCAACGGGCAGTCGCAGGGACTGGTTCCCTTCCTCAAGGTCGCCAACGACACCGCCATCGCCGTCAACCAGGGTGGTAAGCGCAAGGGCGCGGTTTGTGGCTATCTCGAAACCTGGCACATCGACATCGAGGAGTTCCTTGATCTTCGCAAGAACACAGGCGATGAACGCCGCCGCACCCACGACATGAACACCGCCAACTGGGTGCCGGATCTCTTTATGCAGCGCGTCGAGGAACAAGGAACCTGGACACTGTTCTCGCCAAATGAGGTGCCGGACCTGCATGACCTTTACGGCCGCGCCTTTGCGGACCGCTACGCGTATTACGAGGCGAAGGCGGCACGTGGTGAATTCAGCGTCACGCGCACGGTAAGCGCGGTCGAGCTCTGGCGCAAGATGCTTACAATGATCTTCGAAACCGGACATCCGTGGATCACGTTCAAGGACCCCTGCAATCTGCGCTCGCCGCAGCAGCATGTCGGTGTCGTCCATTCTTCCAATCTCTGCACGGAGATCACCCTGAACACCTCCGCTCAAGAGATCGCCGTCTGCAACCTCGGTTCTGTGAATCTCTCAAACCACATGACCGAGACTGGCCTGGACCAGGCTAAGTTGCGTCGTACCGTTCAAACTGCCATGCGCATGCTGGACAACGTTATCGACATCAACTTTTACACTGTTCCGGAAGCGCGCGTGTCCAATCTCCGGCATCGTCCTGTCGGTCTCGGCATCATGGGCTACCAAGACGCTTTGTACAAGCTCCGCATTCCGTTCACTTCACCCGAAGCCGTTCGCTTCGCCGATGAAAGCATGGAGGTCATCAGCTACGAGGTTATCTCCGCTTCCGTCGATCTCGCGAAGGAGCGTGGTCGCTATGCCAGCTTCGAAGGTTCGCTCTGGTCGAAGGGGATTCTGCCCATTGACTCGGTGAAGCTTCTGCAGGACAACCGTGACCACACCCTGACAATGACGCTGTCCTCTACCCTCGACTGGGCGGCTCTCCGCACGCGCGTTCAAAGCATCGGCATGCGTAACTCCAACACACTTGCCATCGCACCGACGGCAACTATCTCGAACATCTGCGGAGTGACGCAGTCGATCGAACCTACTTATCAAAACCTTTATGTCAAATCGAATATGAGCGGTGATTTCACAGTCGTGAACCCGTCGCTTGTCAACGATCTCAAGCTTCTTGGTTTGTGGGACGAAGTCATGATCTCTGACCTCAAGTACTTCGACGGCTCGCTTGGTCCTATCGACCGTGTCCCCGACGACCTGAAGCGTCTCTACGCAACGTCGTTCGAGGTAGAAGCCACCTGGCTCATTCAGGCCGCCGCCTGCCGACAAAAGTGGATCGACCAGGCACAGTCGCTGAACCTTTACATGGACAAACCAAGTGGACGCAAGCTAGGCGAACTCTACCGTGAGGCATGGCGCGCCGGTTTGAAAACGACTTACTACCTCCGTTCCCGTTCAGCTACGCACGTTGAAAAATCAACCGTCAAGCGCACTGATGGAAAACTTAACGCCGTAGCGGTTACACCGGCACCAGCCGTCGGAGCTGTATGCGATTCATCCGACCCAACCTGTGAAGCCTGCCAGTAGGCAGAGAAAGAGATCAACTATGTTGACTTGGACCGACGAAGTAGAAGAAACCGCCGAAATGCCCACGGAATCTGTAACTGAAATTATGACCGTTACCGCGCCAGTGCAGGAGGGTGGGGTGCCCGTCACCCTCCCCGCGGCGTCCGCCGAGACCATTGACCGAGGCGGAACCCGCATGCGAGTCGAAGACAAAGCGATGATCAACTGTCGCGCCGACGTGAACCAGCTCCTGCCGCTGAGATACAAGTGGGCCTGGGAGAAGTATCTTGCTGGATGCAATAACCACTGGATGCCTACCGAGGTCTCCATGCAAGCCGACATCGCCCTTTGGAAAAGTCCAAATGGGCTGACAGCGGATGAGCGCCACGCGATCAAACGTAACCTAGGCTTCTTTGCCGCGTCAGAATCTCTTGTCGCGAATAACATCGTGCTTGCGACCTATCGCCACCTTACCAATCCCGAGTGCCGGCAATTTTTGCTTCGGCAGGCATTTGAAGAAGCAGTGCATACGCACACCTTCCAATACATCGTGGAGAGCCTTGGACTCAACGAAGGCGAACTCTTCAATATGTACCGTGAAGTACCCTCCATCACAGAAAAAGCGGCATGGGCGATGCACTACACGCAGACCCTTGCCGACCCTGCCTTCCAGACCGGCACGGAGACTAACGACCGTGCTTTCCTGCGCGATCTGATCGCGTTTTACGTGGTCTTCGAAGGAATGTGGTTCTATACAGGCTTCGCGCAGATTCTCTCGCTCGGCCGCCGCAACAAGATGGTCGGCATCGCCGAACAATATCAGTACATCCTGCGCGACGAGAGCATCCACCTCAACTTTGGCATCGATGTCATCAACCAGATAAAAGCAGAAAATCCTAACTTGTGGAGCAGCGAATTCCAGGTTGAAGTAAGCGGCATGATACGGTCGGCCGCCGAACTGGAAGCAGCCTACGGACGCGATACGATGCCGAACGGATTTCTGGGTCTTAGCGCCGGTCTTTGCGAGCAGTATATGCACTTCATCGCGAATCGGCGCTGCGGACAGATTGGGCTTGCGCCGGTGTTCAACGAGACGGAAAACCCGTTTCCGTGGATGAGTGAAGCGATGGACCTGAAGAAGGAGAAGAACTTCTTTGAGACGAGAGTGATCGAATATCAGAGCGGCGGCTCACTCGGCTGGGATTAAGCATGTGGTGTAGGTCAATTTAGAAATAAGGAACAGGGCCATCGAAATTTCGATGGTCCTGTTCCTTGCACGCGGTGGTTGAAAGGTGAAACTTTGCTACAGCTTCAAGGAGACGTGAAAGCTACGCCCAGGATTTCCGCCAAAGCGCCCAACGCTTTTCTGTAACTAAAGAATGCGAGCCATCTTGACTATGCGTGAATGAGTGGAGCCGCGAGTTTTTTTGGTCGAGGGACGTTTACTCCGTCGATGACGATCTTTTTTTGCAAAGGCAAGGCTCACGGCCAAGCTGTGCTGCCTTAGCAACTGGGCAAAGATTTCGCTGTTGCGGCGGATGAGTATTGCGAACCAGTTGGATCCAACGACGGCGGTGGCGACGGATCCAACTGGTTCGAGGAACCCCAAGGGGGGCTGTCAACCCTGATGAGTGACAGGTAAATTAACGGTCTTTCCCAACGTACGTGTTGCGAATGGAACGTTGGACTCTCCGTTGAGTTCTGCACGACGGTCAAGCAGCCACTGTTCAGGCGTACCAAAGTCCTTGCGCCGGATCTGTCCCGGAGAAGACTTCAGCTGTGGTTGCATGCTTACCGGGTCTCGCGCGTACCAGGTGTGTTGATTCGCCGCTTGAGTACCCATGCCGAAGTGGAACGGGATGAAGAGTTCTCCCGGACGCACGGTATCCACCACCATTGCCAGTCCAAACCAGGTTCCTTTTGGAGAAATAACCTCGGCCATGTCTCCTGTGCTGATTTTCAAGCGTTCAGCATCCTCAGGATTGATCTCTACGTAAGCATGCGGCACACGTCGATTAAGCTCCTCCGATCGCGCAGTCTTTGTCCTTGTATGGAAGTGGTAGACCACCCGCCCGGTGGAGATCACGAAAGGGAAAGCCTCTGTAGGAGGGTTTGGCTGCATGCGCCAGCGCGCGGGGCGAAGGAATGCTTTCCCTTTTGGATCAATCTTCTCGTATTCCGTCCTGGTGACGTGACTCTCGTTGAGAAAATCGAAGCCGAAGCTCTCGCAATCATCTATTCCCGTCCAAAATCTTAGATCTTCGTATAGACGTTCGGTTCCTAGCGGATGTTCGTCATTACACGGCCAGCGAATCGCCCCGTGTTGCAGAATCAGCTCATAGGACATGCCTGAGTAGTCGCACGGACGACCTTTTGAGACCGTGCGCCACTCATCGAACGCCTCGCGTGAGTTGCGAAACGGGATGAAATCATTTCCGTCCCGATCCTTCAGGCCCATCCTCCCAGCCAACTCGATAAAAATGTCCAGGTCCGCACGAGCCTCTCCCGGCGGCTCGATTGCCTTCAGCAGCAGGTTGACGCTTCGGTCGGCATTGGTGATACATCCAGTCTTTTCTCCCCACATCGCGGCAGGCAGGTAAAGATCCGCGAACTCCAGTGTCTCCATGTCCACGAACGGGTCCTGGACCACGACAAAGAGCTTCTCAAGAATCTTCGCGGTGCGGTTTTGATCCGGCAGACTGACGATTGGGTTTGTCCCCACCACCCACAGAAACTCGATTTCACCCCTTTCCGCGACTTCCATCATGGTGAGGATGTCTTTTGGCTTTTCTGGATGGAAGTCATCCGGATTAAGATTCCAGAGCTTACACAACTCGGCCATATGTTCAGGTGTCTGAGGATTGCGGTATGCCGGAAAGCTTCCACCAGCCCCGGTCTCGCGGTTGCACATAGCTGAGGGTTGGCCGGCCATGAGCAGCGGACCGGCACCCGGTCTGCCAATCGCGCCGCGCAAGAGGTGGACCGTGTTCACAAGAGAAGACGCCGCAGTCGCCTGGACGCTCTGATAGAACCCCTGCAGAACCGTCGAGACCATGCGTTCCGTCGATCCAATCCATTCAGCGGCCGTCTTCAGGTCTTCAGCCGCGATACCGCAAATCTGCGCTACTCTTTCGGGGGGATACTCGCCTGCGATCTCCTGCAGCTTCGCAAATCCGACGGTATGCTCGTCAACAAAGGCCTGATTGATCGCACCATTCTCAATCAGCAGATAAATTATGCCGTTCATGAGCGCTACATTTGTTCCCAGCTTGACTTGCAGGTGCAGATCAGCACCCTGTCGGACGGTAGGAGTCTTGCGCGGGTCAAAGACGATAATGCGGGCATTGTTCTGCTTTTTCGCAGCCAGCATCCGCTCCCACAGCACTGTTTGCGTCTCAGCGACGTTATGCCCGTACAGGCAGAGCAGCTCCGCCGCGTCGATATCAACATAACCGGCTACCGGTCCATCCGCACCGAAGTTGGTCATCAGGCCAGTGGCGGACGTTGCGGTGCAGAGCCGCGTGTTGCCATCGATATTCGAAGATTGCAGGCCTCCACGCCATAACTTGCCGAGGGTATAAAACTCCTCCAGTGTCAACTGGCCCGAGTTGTAGCAGGCAATATTTTCATGACTTTTTCCCCGCGCCAGCTCAAATTTCTCCATGAAGAAGTCGAGTGCCTCATTCCAACTCGCCTCCTCCATATTTCCTCCTTTAGTCCGTCGAATCATGGGCACCGTGCCACGGCTCTTGCTTTGATTGGCAATCCACGCGTGCTCACCCTTGGGACCGAGATGGCCGAAATTGACCGGATGGTTCGGTTGTCCGCGGACCCCAACTATGCGGCCATCCTTGACTGCAACGTCCATGCCACAGCCGTTTGAACAAAGGAGACAAGCTGAGTGAACCCATGAGTCGGGTTCGCCGGAAATGCCGAGATTCATGTCGATTCTTGATTCCATTGTCTGACTACTCCTGGTGGACTTCATACGCTCGGAAACAGTGATCGTCACCTCTGCTGCACTTCAAGACGAGGCCGCACGATATTGAACGGAGCTACGGCCTTACCCTCGCCTCCGACCATGAATCAAAGGGGTTTTACAGTTATCCCAAGCCTTACTCGAAGACAATTCCAGCAGACACCTGTTAACCGCTGGTGGTGGGATGCAAAACATGGCTGCGATGTCTACTCTGGAGGAGGCAATTGCTGAAATGGAAAACTTGCGAGAACCTTCGCCAGCGGTCCGACACGTTATTGTCCCCGGCTCAAGGGCCTAAGGCGACCCAAAACATGGGTCATTTCCGAAAGAAATGGACTCTGAAAGTCTTTTCCACGGTACGGCCAGCGCGAGCAAGGGTCCGGGAAAAATCTGTCTGCGGAGGTCGTTCCTGGTCTCTGGGGAGTCTTCGGAAGTACTTTGCACGAAAGGGTGCCGAGTGCTGCGCGGGTTATTCCCTTGGAGACGATAGAAGTGCAACACGCAGAGCGCTGTGCAGATAGACGATGAGGCCATAAGTGCTTTTCATGCTGCTGATGACTTATGGAGCGCGCTCTTTCGTTTCAGGCCTATTGATCTTCCCTGCTGTGCTTCACTTCTCCGAAAATCGGTGCGACCACCGTTGACAGGCTATCTGAGGAGTCAGCCAGCAAGTCGAAGAACCTCAAGGTTGTAATGCCCTTCTTCAGCCATGGGGCGGGAGTGTACGTGGTGAACTGTGGTCCGATCGACCAGAACCTTCCCAGATTGTGGTTCTCTACCCAGAGTTGTCCTTTGTGCACACTGCGAGTATCGATGAACGTGTCTGCAGGGCGCACTACTTCCATCTGCGCCTGAAAGAAGCAGGGGCCGCTGCACGCTTCGGGCAGGAAGCGCAACTGCGACAGGTCGCTCATGGGTAGAGAGAAGATCTCCCACCCGCGAGGAACCTTGCCATCAACCGTCACTTCGCCGGTCAGACCTGCCCGTTCCGTCAAGATCGTGCGCGAGTAGTTGACCCTTCCGGTGTTCTCGACGAGGATATCCAATGTCGAAGCGTGGGCCTGACGAGGGAGATTAAGCGTCTCGACTCCCAGACGGCGATCCATTGTCCCAACCAGTTGTTGATCTATATAAATTTGGGCGTAATCATGCAGACCCTGCAGAGCCAATTTTCCGCCGTCGCCTTCGGCCAGATCTGTTCGATACAGGACGTATCCATAATTCTGGCCAAGGTCCTCAAAGGTGAGAGGGGTCAGGGATTTCACAGGCTTTGGAAGGTTCCGCCATAACGAGGCCGTCAACATCTTTTGTCTAATGGGAAACGTCGAGAGGGGAGACTGCTTCGGAAATTCAGGCAGATCGCGATGCGTTACGTCTGCGATAACCTTTTGGAAGAGAGCTAGTTTGTATCCTGGCCGGCCGCTCTCGTCCAATGGGGCGTCGTAATCGTAACTGCTGGTGTCCGGATGATAGCTCGTTCCGGCCTGCGAGTCAGCGCCGTTCATCCAACCGAACGTTGTACCGCCGTGAAACATGTAGACCGAGACGGAGTAGCCATGTTCCAGCATCCAGCGGAACTCGGCAGCTTCCTTCTGACCATCTGTCTCGTGGTGCTTCTCACCCCACTTATCGAACCAACCTGCCCAGTATTCACCCGTCATTCGTGGGCCATCCGGTCGCAGGGCCTGGAGCGTCGAGAAAGCTTTCTCTGCGTGACCTACGCCAAAGTTGACGACTGTGGGCAGCTCCGGGAGAGAACCCTTCGATGTGTCGTCCGGTTGGTTGGAGGTGTACAGCATGACGCCGCCCATGCCGGAGTCGATGACGGCCTGCTTGACACCTTCCAGGTAACCCTTGTCGTCGCCGTAGGCGCCATACTCGTTCTCAACCTGCACAGCGATGATGGGGCCACCATTGGTGAGCAGTAGAGGCTTGATCTCCTTCGCGAGACGGGCAAACCAGGTGCGTACCGCTGCCGTATATTTTGGTTCGCTGGAGCGCAGGACAAGGGTGCGATCCTTCAGGAGCCAGGCCGGGTATCCACCCAGTTCCCACTCGGCACAGACGTAAGGGCCAGGTCGCAGGATGACATGCAGCCCCTCCTGCTGCGCTTCCCTGATGTATTCGGCGATATCGTTCTGGCCGGAAAAGTCATAGACTCCCGGACTTGGCTCGTGGATGTTCCAGAAGGCATAGGTTGTAACGGTATTAAGCCCCATCAACTTTGCCTTATGCAGACGGTCGCGCCAATACTCTCGCGGGACACGGGGATAATGCATTTCTCCCGCAATGACCTGATAGGGCTGCCCATCCATGAGAAATTGTTGGCCGTGTACCGTAAAGGAGTGGGGCTCAGCCGATGACGAAGGCGGCTGAGCGTAAATCGCAGGAGAACCGCCAACTGGACCAAGGGCGCACAGGGAAACGACGATCTTCAAGAAGCGAGCGGTGTGATTCGAGATCAAAGGGAGTCCTTATACAAGCTGCCGGCATTTTGTGGCACGGAGTTAGCGGAAAGCGAAGCCGATGATGAGTCAGCTTACGTTCCCATGGATTCGAGGAAACGCCCTGTCATTCCAGGGACGGCGGGTCCATGCCTTAGCGTGGGCAAGCTCCTGTCGTCCATCCTGAAGTTGCGGGAGCAGATCCTGAGCGGCAATATGGTTCACGTCGTCATGCAAGACCTGGTGCACTGACGTGAGTGCCTGATCCTGCTCCCCAGGGCCGGTCATTGCCTGAGCACATAGAAAACGCGATTCAATGCGATTCCGACCACCGAAGTCTTCGTTGAAAAGCAGCATAGTGGGTAAAGATTGAAGTTTTCGGTAACGTACACGTCACAATCTAGTGAGCTGACCTTGCTTTTGTCAACCTCGATCCGGTTTTAGGAACAGATCATCCTTCGCTGGTCTCGATAGCAGAGTTTGCCAACTCGCTTATAAACAGGGACAGATTGCTGCGGAGAATGATATGAGGTGCCAACCGGGTGGTTTGCCGTGGTCGAACGCCTCGCGCAAGGAAGCCGGATAGTGCCTCCAGTGCCAGACGTCCCTGCGTATAGGGGCGCTGATAGAGAGAGGCGCGAATTGCTCCAGACTCGAGCAACGGGATCATCTCCGGGAAAAAATCGGTCGCGATGACCACAATAGAGCCGATTTTGCCCTGCTCTTCAAGCACCTTCAGCACAGGAAGGCAATTCGCGGTGTTTACATAAATTCCACGAAGATCCTTATTCTCTGCGAGCACTTTCTTTGCGCTTTGGTAGGCATGTTCGCCAGAATCGTGTGACTCAATCGCAGGCAGCAGCATAAGGTGGGGAGCATCGGTGGCAAGCGTTGCGGCGAACCCACGCAGTTTGTCCCCGTGGTCCTGCACCAGGATATCGCCAGTGAAGATCGCAGCCTTGCCAGGTTGGTGAATCCAACTCGCCAGGAGTTCCGCCGCCACACTCCCGCTGATAACGGAATCGGCCGTGATCGAAGCCAATCGCTCTAGCCGCGCGATATCGGTCGTGACACAGACGATGCGCCTGCCCTTCTCCATGGCGGCCTTTGAAATCTCCATCATCCGCGAGGGATATCCGGGTGCAATAATTACGCCATCGAACTGCAGCCAGTTCGTCGCGTGCATCAGTTCAATATCGCCCACGGCGATCATCGGATATTCATGAAAGTGCAACTCGATCGATATGCTTGTCTCGGTGCGGGCAGCGAATCGAATTCCTTCGCGCAGGTTATTCCAATACGAGGCAATCTGCCCGGGCAGGTACACGCCGATCTTAAGCTGACGACTCAGTTTGAGGTTGCGTGCAGCAATGTTGGGTGAATAGCTGAGTTCATTCGCCATCTTCAAGACTTTGTCGCGCGTTTTTGCGTTCACGCCCTTGCGGTTATGAAGTGCGCGATCGACTGTGCCGATCGAGACGCCTAAAGCGTCCGCGATTTCCTTGATACCGTGCGGTTTGCTGTGACTCGAAATAGGCATTGGTTGTCATTCTATTGAATAGAGTCACCAACGAGGTGACTGATATTTTCCCTTCTCAGAGAAAAAGTCTGCAGCTGGCATCCTGCTGGCATTTCCGACAAAAGCTGACTCGGTGTGTCGTGTATCTAACAGCGCCCAATCGGCTCACTTGTCATCTCCCGCATTTACGGGATCGTACTATCTAGTTTTTGCCCCTAATTATCGAGGAAATACCTGAGCGTATCGGACAAATGCAGGCGCAAGTAACGGCGATCAAGAGTGAGGATGACAACGAAAGAGTTTTCCTCTACACAAAACTTCCAGAACAGTGCTTTTAGACCTTCTCTGCTCTATTTGCAACAGCACGGATACCGCCCAGCCCAGATCGGGAAGCGCGCCCCAGTGGCGGACATCCAGTCCTCGGACCGGCAGCTTTCAAAGAAGTTGGAGAGGAGTGCACAGCGGACGGCCTTCAGGATTGACAAGCCGCCGGGATCGCATTCGACGTGGGCCTCACTTTTTGAACGCCGGTGCAGGATGGAAAAGCGGTATGAAACTACTTTTCATCGATACCTTCTTGTCGTGTAAGTAAACAAGAAGCCCAGGGAGTTCATTCACAGGACTACTCCATTACGGATTGAACGATGGACCAGCTAAGGTTTGAGACATCGTCTTCTATCGAAAGCCTAACCACTACCTGCTCCATCACTTCGTTGTTTCGGCCTGCTGTCGTCATCTCGGCTCGGATGTGGCTTTCATCTGTCACTTCGTCGACTTCGCCGTGGATAGATTGGAGCGTCACGGGAAGACGGCTAATCGTCGAAAGCAGCAAGGCACGAACGTGATTCGTAGCCCTTCCCCTGCAGGTCAGCCGGACTTCATACAGGGTCTCTACCGGACTGACATCTGGAAGGACTGGGTGGAGACGATAGGCGAGGGGGCGAAGGACAACGTTGGTCAGCAAGACTCCTGCTGTGAGAACGAGCGCCAGCAGCGGCGAGCCAAGCCCCGACAAGGCACCAATCGCAGCAGAACACCAGATGGTGGCTGCTGTGTTAAGGCCGCGTACGTTGGCTCCATCCTTGAAGATGACGCCTGCGCCGAGAAACCCGACGCCCGAGACAACATAGGAAACGATTCGGCCTCTGGCTGACGAGTCATTCTCCAGAAGTAGTCCACACATTACAAACGCGGCTGCTCCGGCAGACACAAGAGCGTTGGTCCGCGTGCCGGCCATGCGCTGCCTCCATTGGCGCTCCAGGCCAACCAGAGCACCCATGCCGATCGCCAGAAATAGTCGCACGCCAAATTGAACCGTAGTGATACCGATCATCTCGTTCTCCGCGATGCTGAGACTTCGAGGGTACGGGAGCCGATAAAAAAGGCTCCCGTACCTCCGTTAGAACCGGAACTTCGCTGCTATTTGCCCAATGCGAGGGTCGGCAGCCTTCGTCACATATCCGAAGGTGCCACCCTGGTCGCCAATGTTGCCATCGACTGAGTTGCCTCCATAAAACTGCGCGTGGTTGAAGACGTTGAACATCTCCAGCCGAAGCTCCAGTGACCTGCCATCTCCAAGGTCGGTCACCTTGTGGAGAGCCATGTCGTAGTTGTCGATGCCTGGTCCGTAGAAGCTGCGGCGCTTTGAATTGCCAGGTGTTCCAAGATCATTTGGTTTGAAGGCGACGTTGTTGAAGTATGGCTTGCCGCCGCGCGGGTTGCGATTGATCTTGTATCCCGTGCCGTCATAGTTTGGCATGTCGAGGCTGGTCGAGTTAACCCCGTTGTTTTGTACCTGCACAAGGTAGTTATCGCCGAAGCTCGCGAACGTGACTGGTACACCAGTCGCGAATCGCGTGATGCCGGAGAGCGCCCAGCCACTGGTGAGGCGGGACGGTTGAAGGAAGCGTGTCAGCGGCAGGTCGTAGTTATAGCTGACAACAAAGTTGTGCTTCAGATCGAAGGCTGATATGCCATCGAGCCGGTGATAGTTGTAAGGATCAACCTGCTCCTGGATATTCGAGGTCTGGTCAAACGATTTGGAGTAGGTATAGCTTGCGAGTAAAGACAAGGGGCCGGTGGTCCGCTTGAGCGTGACTTCAAGTCCGTGATAGTGCGAGTTGCCCATATTCTCGTAGTAAGCATCGGTACCGATCTCATTCGGAAACGGGCCTCGGGTTCCCTTCACCACATCGCCGTTTGCCCGTTTGTAAGTGAGATTTTCTCCAAAGGGGCCGCAGGTTGGCGTACCTGATGCAACCTGAGACGGCTGGCTGAGGCCCAGGCACAGATCCGGCTTACCGGGATTCGCGCCGTAAACAGTCAAGAGATGACGTCCGAGTGAACCGATATAGGCCACCGTAAGCAAGGAGTTTGCGCCGATCTGCCGGTCGATCGACAGGGTGTACTGCATGGCGTAGCTGGTTTTGTTCTTGTAGTACACACTTCCAGCTCCGCTGATGGGGTAATAGCGGCTCCAATCGACAGTGTTGTCAGGGTTCGTTGGAGAGACCTTGTACGAAGGCACCTTTACGGGAAACTGCTGGACGTACTGAGTTCCCGTAAGAGCCCCTACAAACGGAGTCTCCATGACCGGCGACTCCGGGCTGGTGTAGGTAAGCCCGTATGGCGGATTCCCTGTTGGGTAGGCGACTGTCAGGCCCTGAGGCGAGGTGAAGAAACGTCCGCCACCAAGCCGGATGCTGGTCTTGCCTGGGCCTCCGGTCAACTTTGCAATCAGGCCATCAGAAAATGACGGAGCATAGGCAAGACCGAAGCGAGGCGAGAAATTGTTCTTCGGCGTAGGAGCAATTCCCGGTGGAATCACACCGCCACCAGGAAGCGGGTCGCCCGGCACAAGGTAGCCCAGAGGAGCACCCGGAAACGTAGTGGACTGCACGCCCGCCACGAAGGTTGTCGTCTGATGATATTTCTCGGCCCATGGAGTGACGTAGTCCCATCGCACACCATAGTTGAGGGTGAGATTGGAACGAATGCGGAAGCTGTCTTGCGCGAAGAGACTGCCATTGGCGGCGCTCTCATAGAAGATGGGGGAAGACTGCTGCGAGTAAAAGTCCGGCGTCCCTAGAAGAAAGTCGGCAAAGCCGTTGCCTGTCGTCTGGCTACCTGTTCCGAAGAACGAGAAGGTTCCGTTGGCGACCAGGTTAGGGTTCTGCTTGACCTTGAGCCAGATGTAACGTCCGCCGGCCTTGATCGTATGATTGCCAACTGTGCGCGATACGGTGTCCTGCAGGTCATAGGTTGTGTTGACCTGTGCGACCGAGAACGGATTGGTGCCTACAGAGAAGCCGTTGAAGAACATCTCCTCGACGCCGGCTTGTTTTGGAAACCCCTGGATGATGCCCTGGCCGCCTGCCTGGATACCCTGGTCCGCGAGGCTGACGCCGACCCCACCCACAGGAGTACCGATGTGGTTGTCGAGTCGGGTAATGCTGAAGCGTCCTTCATTGAACGTGTTTGCGCCGAAGCTATGAATGTTGCTGAAGACGATCGTCTGGTCCACGCCGACCGAGGCCGCGTTGTATGCAAATCCGTTGCCGGGAAGAGTAGATCCTCCGAGACTGCTCGGGTAGGGGTCATCGAGATTGTAGCGATCGTTGAAATAGTAGATAGACGAAGTGCCAAGCCGCGCCGAGTTGAAATCGAGCCGGCTTCCGAACTTGTTATCGTTGATGCGGCGCTTGTAAGCGCCCGTCGAGAACGTTCCGTCCGCGACGTTACCCGAAGGAATGTACTGCAGCATATGCTTCGGAGCATTTCCCCAGGCGCTTATCGGAATCTTGCCGTCTGGAAAAACGCTGGCATAAGTATCGCCCTGCTTGATGGTGCGGCCTAGACGCTGACTCAGAACCTGAGCCAGGTAAGATCCATTCACGGTCCCAGTAAGAGCCGAGGCTGAGCCGAAATCTCCGCCACGGTTTGCGTTCGTAGGAACGTTCACCAAGCCCGTCTCGATTCCCTGGACATAGCGTTGCCCCTGGTAGTCCCCGAAGAAGAAGATCTTGTCTTTGCGAATCGGCCCCCCCAGGGTGCCGCCGTACTGATTCTGATGGAACACGGCACGCTCTGGAGAGAAGTAGTTGCGCGCATCAAGATGCGTGTTGCGGAAAAACTCAAAGAGGTTGCCGTGGAAACTATTCGTACCTGATTTGGTCACGACGTTGATGATTCCGCCAGTGAAGCTGCCGTACTCGGCATCTACGTTGCTTGAAAGAATCCGGAACTCCGCGATGGAGTCCAGGTTAGGGATGATCCCGGCCTGCTGGCCGATGCTCTCCTGAACGCTCGCTCCGTTGAGGTAGTACGCGTTATCCGACTCGCGCTGACCATGGACCGAGAATTGACCCGTGTTCTGCTGCCCTGCGACCGGAATCGAGCCGAAGCCGCCGCCAGAACTCGTGTTGCCCGCTCCGCTGGTCGTGATGGGAGCCACTCCCGCCTGTACAGCGAGCAAGTCTGTATAGCTGCGTCCGTTCAGCGGAATATCCACCACCTGTTTGCTCTCGATCGTTTGCCCAATCTGGGTGTCGGTCGTGTGCACCTCCGCCGTGTTCTCGGTCACCGTGATCTCGGTCGAGTTCTGCGCGACCTGCAACGGCACGTCGATGGTGAGGGCGGTATTGACATCGATCTTAATCTGGGCCGTTTGCTTGTACGGTGTAAAACCTTGAGCGGTTACGTCCAGCTCATACTGGCCTACAGGGACCACTGGGAAGTTGAAGATACCTTCTCCGTTGCTGGTCGTTTTCTGAGTCACGCTGGTTGCCGTGTTCACCAGAGTCACAGTGCTGCCGGAGATGAGTGCGCCGACCGGGTCTTTTATCGACCCGGCAATCCTGCCGGTTCCTGCCTGCGCACGCGCCGATGGAGTTGTCAGCATGGCAAACAAGATGATCGCCAGTAGAAAGCCGAGCGGGACGAGAACAGCATCTCGCAATGTTCTCAACTCGCTGGATGGCTGTGGACCGTCCTCGGCCCGGATGTTGGCGTTGTAGGACCGGGCATCGTTCGTGTATTCGCGGTGGTTCATCGTAGTCTCCGGTGTAGAGCGCGCCTTACGTTCATGCAGGCGCAACACTACCGTTCTGGGCAAAGCCGCCATATGGCTCGCCAGTGAGTCGTTCGCTTACGTCGTTTCTAACGCAGGCACTCAGTTGTTACGGAGCTTCTTCAAAAGCTCGCGCATCGGACGGATCGTCTCCCAACAGGGCGCGAGGAACATCATGCGATGGTCACGCGCGGAGGGGAGATACCGTCGGCCTCCGGGTAGGCGGAGGCTCACTCGGAGCAGGATCGTTCATGGTTCCTCCTTCGTGCTGCAACGTTTCTAACGACCCTTGTGTACCAGGCCAGAGAGATCGACGACGTGATAGCCGAGCATCAGCGTCATTAGAATCAGGTAAGCCCGTAAGACTCCAAGCGAGATACGAACCGCCCGTGTCATCTTGATCTTGCCAAGGCCTTCGGTCGAACACTTTTGCTCCGCAACGTCATCGAGCGGGTGAATCACGCGGAAGGCGTTCACGTTGGGTGTCACATTCAAAGTCGCCATATCGATACCCTCACTTTGGAAAGAGAATGGGAAGAATCACCTGGGCTGCCAACAGCAGCGCCAGGGCAAAGAAGACGACGATGATCGTCCAGTTTATGTAGTTGTTCCATGGCCGATTGACCCAACATTTCCCTGATAGATGCTTGTCGTTCAGGAGAAGTTGAAGAAAGATGATGGCCGCGAGAAGAACGAGGCCGTCAGTTTGATCGGGTCATCGGTTGGGGAAGGAGCGAGGCGTTGGCCGATTAGGGCCGCAATCTCACGCGCTCAAGTCACAGGTCGTACGCTGTGACGAGCCGCGAGAGATGGTCGCTAGCAGACTCTAGCGGCGCATCCAAAACGCTCGTCACAGCACAGGGAGGCTCTCTTACTACTAGGAGGCTCTTGTGCGGTGTTTTTGCTCATAGGTGTTTCAGTTTCTCCTGCGCGCACAACTTGCGCATACCTCTTTGTACCATATCCCCCTAGAGTATACAAGGAGGTCTGCGACCCTGATAAACAAGACTAACAACTGGTTGTCCGCATCAGAAAGAATCGAAGCCAGGATGATTCCATCGCGCGTTTTCTTACGGGCGATGACGACTGCGCGGACAATTTATTGTCTTCGCAAACGTAAGAGGCCGAATGAACAGCCTGATGGCAGGGGTGCTTGAAGATCACATCCGGCTGGCCTTTGCGCCCGGCCCATTCACGCATAATCAATTGAACATCCGACACCAGCGCCTTGAACCCACCCGCGCGTCCAACCAGCGGCGAAACTGCTTGTACACCGCAGCCCAGGGTGACTAGTGGTTCGGGATCTAGCGCCACGAACACCCGCTGCCCACTATGTAGCGCGCCGCGTAGAACACAGCGCGCAGATCATGCTTCCGCTACCCTGCATCCTCGCGGCAAAGCAACAGTTACGCCAGCACAAACCACCACTCCTGATCCGTCTTATCCGACGGATACCCCCCGCGAACCTTGCTCGTCCTTTTATGCTCAATACAAATCAAGCCCCGGCAAAGAATCTACTCAGCTACAAAATTCATAAGAGGCCCTAGTGCTCTGCTCTGAGGGTGGCCTGTGCTTTGGGCAGAGCATTGCAGAGCGATAAGGCCAGCATCGGATAGGCCGTGCCGCTGTAACTGATGAATTGCCAGCCGTCCCCTATGAGTGATCGTGTCCACCATCGTCCTGATGACCGTTGGTTACTCAGTAGCCAATTTACGCCCCTCTGGATACGTGGATCACTGCTTGGTATGCCTGCTTTGCGTAAAGCGATGATGGCGAGCCCGGTCATGTGGCCATCACTTTGTGGGAAGCTGAACTCCGTCTCAGATCTTAGTTTCGCCGCACGGGTTCCTCGCCCCCACTCCTCCGGTAAAGCAAAAGAGCGAATCGACCAACCTCCGTCAAACTGTTGGTGCGCGAAGATCATCTCTACGAGGTCACGCTTCTGTCTCGCATCCAGTAATCCTGGATATTCTGTGGCGGTCCAGAGAAGGTCCGTGCGGTCGTAGTCACCCTGCATCTTCTGAGGTGCACGAAGATAGTGTTTGAGTAACTCAACGTGGGAAGCCGTCGCTGCACCGTGCTGCTCGGCTAACCATCCCGGAGCGTTTGCAACAGCTCGGGCGGCAACAGCAGCGACCTGATAGGGGCTGGATTCAAGGGGTGGGTTGAAATCATCCTCGATATACCAATCGCCTGCTGGACGCTGAAACTGGAACATCAAATCCAGCGCCTGCACTGTTTCAGGTGAGAGGTGGTGAAGTACTTGCGCGTCCCAGATCGCAAGACCTGCTGCAAGGTAAACCGCTTCCGTACCATCCGATTTCCCGCTGCGTTGCTTAGGATCGGCGGCAAGTGCCGTTTTCAATTCAGACAGCCAGAAGTCATGCATAGCCTGTTGCGGTGCGCCGAGGTCTTTAGCCATCAGGGGTCGGACCATCATGTACGTGCCGTTGCTGTGACAAGATATGCAGCCATGCTCCTCCGTCCACGCCATGGCTCCCTGCTCCATATAGTCCACAGCTAGGCGAGGAGAGAAAGGTATTTTGGGCTCGTCAAAAGACGGGCGAGCATACGTGATGTCTTTGTGGTGGTACTGATAGTTCATCGGCGTATGCCACGCAATTTCGCTCGACACGCGCTGTAATCGAACTATCGTCGGCCGGTTGTTCCACACCCACGTGCCGTCGATAGTGCCTGCAGCGGCGTCAAGACGGCCATCGAACAATCCTTTGCCGGTGTTTGTTGAAGCGGTCAGGTGACCGTCCTGAATGCTGGCGCTATCCAGGTGAACAGCGTCTGACAGAAACTCTATCGCGACTGAGCGTAAGGTCCAGTGACCATCAGCGGCTTCTTCGGCCTGAAGCACCATGCGATGTAATTCACCATTGCTCAAAAAACGACCTTGCCACGTTGTAGACACTGCTTGCGCATTGACGGCAACGGACCCAAGTAAAAGTAGAAGGGCGACACAACAGGATGGCTTCATGTCTGGGCTATGCGCCTTTCAGGCGGAGACCGAGATGAGAGTCTATCAAGTCGTAAAAATAGCTAAAGTTCTTTTATTTCTCTCCGCCGCTAGATTGTGCAGGATATCCTTTTAGTACAAATTAAAGTGTTCGCAATAGAACGACCTCATCGCAAATGGAAGTTTGTGACAGTATATGCTGCCAATTTCGTTATAGCGCATTTCTGAGGATACTTAACCGATGGCACTGTGCGCAAAGTATTCTGATG
>JAYVZP010000123.1:0-18189 GCA_043783275.1 Rhodanobacteraceae bacterium | reverse complement strand
ACCGCTTCTCTCTACTGAACTCCTTCAATCCGCCTCCTGACGCCGCATATCCATTCCAGGTCGTCTTCGTCGCGCGTGCGGTAGCCAAATGCCTTGCTTAAATGTGCAATGACATCTGTCGCAAGCACCGTCTTCTCATCCATCTCATGCACGGCAAAGTCGGCAGCGAGTCCGTGGAGATACACCGCGGACTCCACTGCCTCTGCCACATCGTCTGGAAACTGCGCCAGCATTGCAGCGACGATACCGGTCAAAATGTCTCCGCTGCCGCCCTTGGCAAGCGCGGGGTTTCCGGTCGTATTTACCGCAACAGACCCGTCAGGATGCGCTACCAGCGTTCGCCACCCCTTGAGCACCAGCGTGACGCCATGGTCCTGAGCAAACCTGCGCGCGAGGCCTACGCGATCTGCTTCCACTTCCTTGACGGTCAGGCCAAGGAGGCGCGCCATCTCGCCGGGATGCGGCGTCAGTACCATCGCCCTGCCTCGTCCATCCAGCAACTCGGCCTGGCCTGCGAAGGCGTTGAGCGCATCGGCATCGATTACCATCGGCAGCTTGCACTTCGCGACCAGTCCACGCACAAACTGTGCGGCCTCGCCTTTGGTGGAGAGTCCTGGCCCGAGGGCCACGACCTTGATGCCCTGCAGCAGATCATCCAGCGCATCGAGATTTGCAGTCGTAGCGCTTCCCTCCGCGCCTTCCGCAAGCCCGCGCACCATCAACTCCGGTGCGATTGCGCCCACCAGCCCCACCAGGTCACGAGGCACTGCAGCCGTCACCAACCCAGCCCCAGCCCTTAGACAAGCCACGGACGCCATGCTGGGCGCGCCAGCGGTGCCGTAGCTTCCGCCCACCACCAGCACATGGCCAAAGTTCCCCTTGTTCGAGTTGATGGGCCGGCGCCCCTCGGTCAGAGTCTTCGAAGCTCCAGTCCAGCGCAGCGGTGGATCGCTCTTCACGGCGGCCTCGGGAGATCCGATATCGCCAACGACGACCGGTCCGAAAACATCCGCCGTCAGATGTCCAAAGACATGCGCGAACTTCGGCGCGGTAAATGTCACAACCGCCGTCGCTCGGAAAGCGCCTGCAACTGTCTCTTCGCAGGAGTCCGCGTCCCATCCACTGGGTAGGTCCACTGCGACAACCGGGACTTCGATCCGTGCGAGCGCGTCGCGAACTACAACCGCCATGCCCCGGAGCGGCGGCTTGAACCCAGTGCCGACTACGGCATCAATGAGCAGGTCGGCCTCGCCGAGCAACTCAGCCAGATCATCGACGCTCCACTCCGCGCCCGCTTCTTCGATGATCTCGTCTGAGGTAGCCTCCACCAATTGCTGCAGCGCCTTTCCTGCGACGCCCTTCGCCTCATCCTTCCGGCCCATCAGCAGCACTCTTACGCCAACGCCCTCGCCCGCCAGCAGACGAGCCGTGACGAAGCCATCCGCACCATTGTTGCCCTTGCCGCAGATGACCATCACCCGGGCAGCCTCTGGATACTGGCGCAGGCAGAACGCGGCAACAGCCTCGCCGGCACCTTCCGTCAATGCATCGCTCGGGATGCCGCCTGCGATGGTTCTTGCATCCGCCTGCGCCATCTCTGCTGCTGTCAAAACTTTCATTGTGGCGCTCCTAGAAACAACGCAAGGCTCAATCTGGAAGAGCGGGATCAAACGGGATTAGGAAACGGAAAGTTGGCAAGCTCATCCGTCCTCATACCGCTTTTATCCCGCTCTCATCCCGCTCTCATGCTCGTTACGCCCTGCGGTTCATGCTTAGGTCTTTGCGCCGAACGCCAGGTCGATCAGCGCGCGCTCTTCCATCTCATGGGCCTTGGCGGAGCCCGTTGCGGGGCTGGCACTTGCGCTGCGCTTGACGCTGATTACGACACGATCGCGAGCCATGCGACGCAGATGCGGCATGACGTAGGACAGCGCGCCCATGTTGGCCGGCTCTTCCTGAACCCACACCACTTCCGCGTGTGGATGCATATCCAGAGCGGCCTGCATCTCGGCTTCCGGCCACGGGAAAAGCTGGTCTACAAACACGACGCCAACGCTCATATCCTTGCGCTTTTCCCGCTCCACGCGCAGGTTGTGGCCAATCTTGCCAGAGCAGAGCAGCAGTCGCCGCGGGCTTTCAACGGCCCTGTCTGGAACGACATTCATGAAGCGGTCCGCTGTAAGGTCCGCCACGGTGGAAGAAGCATCCGGATGCCGCAACATGCTCTTGGGCGTGAAGACGATCAGCGGCTTGCGCCACCTGCGATTCGCCTGACGCCGCAGGAGATGGAAGTGTTGCGCCGCGGTAGAAGGCTGCGCGATCACCATATTGTCGTTCGCGGCAAGTTGCAGAAAGCGCTCCATCCGTGCGCTGGAGTGCTCCGGGCCCTGGCCTTCGTAGCCATGCGGAAGCAACATCACAATGCCGCTGAGCAGGTGCCACTTGGCCTCTCCGGCGGAGATGAACTGGTCGATGATGATCTGCGCTCCATTCGCGAAGTCGCCAAACTGCGCCTCCCACAGGACCAGCGTCTCCGGGAAGTCGCGGGAGTAGCCGTACTCATAGCCAAGCACCGCGGCCTCACTCAGAAGGGTGTTGTAGACCTCAAAGCGAGTGTCCTCCGCAAGGTGCGCGAGCGGCACGTACTTGGCTTCGGTCTCCACGTCAATAAGGACGCTGTGGCGCTGATTGAAGGTGCCGCGCTGCGAATCCTGTCCAGTCAGACGCACCGGCGTTCCTTCCTTGACCAGCGACGCAAACGCAAGCAACTCCGCCATGCCGTAGTCGAACGGGCGCTTGCCGTCTGCCATCTCAGTGCGCTGGTCGTACAGCTTCTTGACCTTGGGATGGATGTGGAAGCTCTCCGGGTAAGACACCAGCAAGGCCGTGAGTTCCTTGATGGCTTCAGGCGTAATGCCGGTCTTCAACCTGGCGTCCTCGAGCGTCAACGACCCGCCGAGAAAGCTGTCCCAGTAGCCCGGAAGTTGCGCGAGGTGAGGGATAACTTCCGCCTGGGTCGCCTTCTTCTGGTCCGCTAGGAACGCCTCCTGTATGGCCGTGACTTCAGCCCTGGCGTCCACGCCGATGCGTTTGGCGTAAGTCTTGTACAGCTCCGGCATGTCCTTGATGATGGCGTAGCGCTTGGGGGAGGTGACCGTGGGGTCATCCACCTCGCTATGCCCGTGACGACGGTAGCCGATCAGATCGACGACGACATCGCTGCCGAACTTCACGCGATACTCCGCAGCGATGCCTGCCACGCGGATCACCGCATCGGGATCTTCGGCATTGACGTGGAAGATAGGGACGGGGAGGCGCTTGGCGATATCGGTCGCAAAACGCGAGCTGTTCGACTCCTCCGGCGTGGCCGTGAAACCGAGCAGATTGTTGACGATTACGTGAATCGTTCCACCGACATCGTAGCCATGCAGCGTCGCCATGTTGAGCGTCTCTGCCAGAACGCCCTGCCCGGCAAACGCCGCTTCTCCGTGAATGACGATCGGCAGGACCTGCTTCTTGCCGTCCTTGCCCAGGCGGGTCTGTTTGGCGCGCGCGCGCCCCAGAGCGACGGGGTCGACGGCCTCAAGGTGGCTGGGGTTTGAGACGAGGTGCAGCGCAATCTTTTCGCCGCGGGGCGAGACGTAATCTCCGGTGGCACCCTGGTGGTATTTCACGTCGCCACCGCCCATGGTGCTTCTTGGGTCGACATCCTCAAACTTGGTGAAGATCTCCGCCGCGCCGCGGCCAATCGTATTCGTCATTACATTCAGGCGCCCGCGGTGGCTCATCGCAATGATTGCCACGCTGACACCCGCACTGGCGCTTACCTCAAGCGTGCGGTCCAGACAGGGGATCAGGACAGTCAGGCCTTCCAGCGAAAAACGCTTGGTGCCCAGGTACCGGGACTGAATTACCTGCTCGAAAAGCTCTGCCCGGATCAAGCTGGTCAAAACTCTTGCCTGGTCAATCTTCGGTGCCGACTGCTCCATCTGCGCTTCAATCCACTCACGCTTTTCGGCGTTGGCGATGTGCATGAATTCGACGCCTATGGTGCCACAATAATAGCTGCGCGCCTCGGCTGCGGTCTCTTCGTCACCCTCGGGCAAGGTCGTTGGAAAGGGCTCGGGCGGCAGGTACTGGCCGAGCGGATCGAGCGTCGTCTGCAGGTACCCCCACCGCCTGAATACCTCGAATGTCTGTTCCCGTCGCTTCGCGTTGGTTTCTGTGCCATTTGCCGTCGTCGCCACAACTACACCCATCGCTTTTTTCACCTTCGTTGCCATCAAAAGACCCCTTGTCCTTGAAACCGTCACCCGGCGTACAGCTCTTGAATTATGGCGAAACTGAGGTTCCGCATCACTTGATATGCTAGTCCCATCGGGCAGAGGCTGTAACCACTTGCACCGATATTCGCACCTTTCTTGCCACCAATATGCGGGCCATCGTGGTCCAACTCTTGTATTGAACGACGATGGGCTGCGGCCCCTGAGGTGCACTTACTTGTTCAAGGCCCTGTTCCTGTCCTCAGCCTTGCTGCTATCCGCGTCGGTGACGCGCAGCCAGGCACCTGCGCCAATGCCGCTCGCAACCTCGGCACGCCCGCTGCCCGACATTGGCGCGCTGATGCGTGAGGTAGAAACCCATCAACGGGCTGCGGAAGAACTGCAGAAGAACTACATCTATCGTGAGTTCACGAGCATGGACCAACTCAACAACAAGGGCCAGACCGGGAAGACGGAAAGCCGCGAGTTTGAAGTCTTCTGGCTGAATGGTGTTCGCGTCGCGCGCAGGTTGAAGAAAGACGGGAAAGACCTGAACCCCGACGAAACGAAAAGAGAAGACGAGCGCATCGACAAAATGGTCGTCAAAGCCAAAGAGCGCCGCGAAAAGGCCGACGCCCAGGGTAGACAAAGCGACTCCGCCGGACACGATGAGATTACGTTCTCGCGCATGCTCGAACTCGGCACGTTTTCGAACGCGCGGCGCGAGTCCATCGGGGGCCGCGACACCATCGCCGTCGATTACACGGGCGACCCAAAGGCCAGGACTCACTCTGCGGCGGAGGCAGTGTTCCACGAACTGGCTGGGTCCGTCTGGATCGACGAAGAGGACAAGGCTATCCAGCACCTTGAAGGTCACTTTGTAAACAACTTCAAGATGGGCGGCGGGATGCTCGTCAACATTCGCCAGGGCACATGGTTCAAAGCCAGTTTTGTAAAGGTGAATCACGAGGTCTGGCTGCCGCAGGATATCGAAGGCGCAGGGCATGTCCGTTACCTGCTGTTTTTCTCGGTGGACGGCAATTTCCGGGGCAAGACGTTCGACTACCGAAAATTCAAAGCCACATCGCGCGTGCTACCGAACCAGACGCCGGAGATTGAGCCCTCCGACTCGATTCCCACGCCACGGACGGACTCCAAAACACCCGAAGAGCCGGCGTCGGGTTTACCAAAGAATTGAAGGGTGTTTTTAAACGCAAAAAGGGACAGCCGGAGCCATCCCTTTCGCCAATCTTGTTGATGTTCCGTGGGAGCACATGCGCTCACGAAGCCAGGTTACTAGAGAGGCTGAACGTCAGACGCCTGCCAACCCTTCGGTCCCTTGACCACGTTGAACTGCACAGCCTGGCCCTCTTGAAGGCTCTTGAAACCGTTTGAATTGATCGCCGAATAATGTACGAATACATCTTCGCCGTTCTGACGGCTGATGAAGCCAAACCCTTTGGCATCGTTGAACCACTTCACTGTTCCCTGTTCCATTTTGGTTATTTCCTTATTACTTTATTTAGTTTTGCCGCTAGCAACAGATTCAGCATTCAACAAATAAGACTTTGTAGAATACCAATCTGTTTCAAACAGATGCGTAAAGGTTAGCATCTTTCGCTAATTATTTGTGGAAAACTGCGGGTCTTATTCAATTGCCCAAACACTGGTGCAGCGTCAGGCAGTCATGTGCGCCCGAACAATCTCTTCACTCTTCGCCAAAACCTCATCCAGAGACAGCGCGGTTGAGTCCAAAATCACGGCGTCCTCTGCAGGCTTCAGCGGAGATTGCGCACGGTTTCGGTCGCGCTCGTCACGCGCCTTCATCTCCGCAAGCAGAGAACTCTCCGTAACCTTGACTGCTTCGTGCTCGTTGGACGCAACCTGGCGATAACGCCTGCTCCCACGAACCTCGGGAGAGGCATCCAGGAAGATCTTTACCTCCGCGTCGGGAAAGACCGCCGTGCCAATGTCACGACCTTCCATCACCACGCCGCCTGCTTCTCCCAAAACACGCTGTTGGGCGACCATCCACTCCCGAACCTGCGGGTGGATTGAAACGCGCGATGCAGCCGCGGTTACGTCCCCGTCGCGGACCCGGCGGGAGACGTCCATGCCGTCAAGCAGGACGCGGTTTCCATCGCGAGTTGGCTCAAGTTTGATCGTCGTATGGCGACACAAATCCAGCATCTCCGACTCTGCGTCCAGGTCGAGATCGGCGTCGATGGCCTTGTAGGCAAGCGCGCGATACATCGCACCGGTCTCGAGGTTCAGGAAGCCGAACTTACGTGCCAGATGCGCGGCCAACGTACTCTTGCCCGCGCCCGCAGGCCCGTCAATGGCAATGACCGGCCGTTGACGAGAGACTGCGGGCTCTACCCGGGAAATTGAATCGATCGACACTATCGACCGCCCTCAGGACGCTGGCGACGCGTCGGCGCGGAACCCGCCCCACCTGAGCTTCTGCTCGGACCCGGCTTGCGGAAGGGCTTCTTGCCTTCTGCAAACTTGGCGAATGGACTGCCGCTCCGGGCGAAAGTAGCCGACTTGGAAAACGGCTTCTTCGCGCCAAAACCACCGGGCTTGCTGCCAAAGCCTGGCCGGTCGGAGCCTGGCCGGTCGGAGCCAGACCGGTCCGAACGCGGACGGGCCGAGCCTGAACCGCCGTAGCTCGGACGATCCGAGCCTGGACGGTCAAAGCTTGGGCGGGACGGACGTTCGCCACGCGGACGATCGAACGTGCCTGCGCTTGGCTTGTCGAAACTGCGCGGACTGTCGAACGAACGCGGCGGACGGGCCGAGCCACCGGGCGTGAAGGCCGGACGTGCGCCGAATGGCTTGCTGCCAAACGGCTTCTTGTCGCGCGGAGCATCGAACTTGCGAAAGACCTTGCGCGGACCCTCGGACGAGGTTCCACCTCCCTGCTCGCCACGGTCGCGCTGGAAGCCAGGCTTCGAGCCAAAGGACGGCTTGGGACCGAACGAGGGCTTGGAACCGTAGGAAGGCTTGCTGCCGAAGTCGCCACTGGGACGGGGGGCGTAGGAGCCGGGACGCTTGAACCCGCCAGCCGCCGGGCGCTCGCCACGGTCGTTGAAGTCGCGACGTGGCGGACGGCCTTCGCCGGCACCGCCAAAGTCACGCCGTGGCGGACGGCTGTCGCTGCGGTCAAAGCTGGGCCGGTCAGAGCTGGAGCGATCGAAGCTCGGCTTGTCGCCGAAGCCCTCGCGCTTGCGTCCAAACGTGCCGGGCTTGCTGAAGGTCTTGCGTGGCCCGGAGTCGCCATCAGGGCGAGGAGTAAACTCCCGGCGCGGCGGACGGCTATCGCCACCCGCGTTGTTGCCACCCGCGAAGCCCTCGCGACGGCCCTCAAAGCGGGGCTTGGCCCCAAAGCTCGGCTTGTTGCCGAAGTTGGGCCTTGCGCCAAAGCTGGGACGGTCGCCGCGCGGGCGATCGCTTCCAGGGCGAGCAATAAACGTACGAGGAGCAAACGTACGAGGAGCGAAACCGCCCTCTGCTGCTCCTTCCGCTGACCGTCCTTCCGTTGCCGAAGCACCGCTTTCGCCAGAGGCCGAAGAGGCTGCGATACGCGCGTTCTTATCTTCTTCCCAGGGCTTGTTGAACGTCGGCTTGGAGTAGCTCGGACGCGCGCCACGATCGTCATCGCGCTTGAACGGACGACGTTCACGATCGCCACTGCCAAAGGCGGGCTTGCCGTAAGACGGCCTGCTGCCAAAGGCGGGCTTCTGGCCATATGCAGGCTTTGAACGCAGGCCCGTGCCGATCTTGCTGCCGGGCTTGGAAGCGAACTTGGAGATGCGCGAACCACCCTCGGCCGAATCGCCGAACTGTGCGGGAGCTTCTGGCGCGACGGCCGAAAACGCAGGGGCATCGCCCGCAACGTGCAGCAGGGTCTTGCCATCGATCACGAGCGTCTCAAGCTGCCTTGCCGACAGCAGCGCATGGAGGACATCGCGGACGCGCGAGCGCGGTGCAAGTGGCGAGAGGAAGGTCTCGATCTCATCTTCCGTCGCGCTAAGAGCTTGTGCGAGATACAGCGAAATCAGCGCGCTGAGCGCAGACGGCTGGCCCGCGTTGGCGCCGGCCTTGATCTGCTTGGTGAAACGGCTGGTCGTGAGCTCCCAAAGCGTTGCCGAGCCATCAAGCTGCGGCACGGGGATGACGCGAAGCTGCGACCAAAGCTCTGTAAGAGCGCGGAGAACGGCAGCCTCTGTGACTTCCTTGCCAAGCTGCGTCGTCAGGTCGTAGACCGTGAGCGTGACTTTTGCGGAGAGGATCTCATAGGCCGCCAGACCGAGTGGCGAAACCTTCACAGGGCCGGCCGTCAGCGGCGCAGTCTTCCAGGCTTTATTGCCGCGCAGAGTGAAGATGTAGGAAAAGACCGTCGCTGACACGACGAAATCCGGGACGTCGGTTCCGGTGCCGCCTGTGGAGCCCAGCAGGTTTAGCGGGACGGCGCTGCCTTCGGCGATCAGGCGCGCGAGCAGGTTCTTCGCAGCGTCCAGTTCGGAGAGTTCAGGCGTCGGGTTGGACCTACCCAGAGTCGCCTCTACCAGCGATGGTGCGGGGATGGGGAGTTGCTGTGGGCGAGGAACGTAAAGCACAAGACCGCTGCTGTTCAGCCAGTCGCGGAGACCTTCCTGGCTAAGCACGGACTTACCATCCTGATGCCAGTGCTCGGCTCGGGCGGTAGCAAGCTGGTTCGCATGGGAGGACTGGCCATAGGCCAGCTTCACGGGTGCCCTGACTGCTTCGGCGACGGGAGCCTCAGCTACGGCAACGTCGGGGCTTGCAAGCTCGGGAGTGGTGCTTTCGACGGCGGTCATTTTTTCTGTCGCGCTATCGATGTTCGTATCTTCTGCGGAGAATTTTTCTTCCAGGTTCAAGGGGTGTTGCCTTCCTGCTCGACGCTGTGCTGGTTGACACGTTGTGCGTGAGCTTTCCTTCATACGAAGGAGCGTTGCCAGATTTTCAAAAAGGATTCCGAACGGTTTCGGGCCTGTGGTGATTGAAACGATACTGAGAATCTAGATGCGCTGAAACGCGCGCTCTATCTCCTTATGAGAATAACGCAGTGCGATCGGTCTGCCATGCGGACAACTCGTCGGATGCTCAGTTTTGCCCAATTCTGCGAGAAGCCAATCAATCTTTTCTCGTTCGAGGGGCATATTTATCTTCACGGCAGCGTGGCAGGCGATGCTGGCGGCGATCCGGCGGCGGCGGGATTCCGCGTTTTCGGTCTGCTGCAGTCTGTCTTCAACCGTCAGAATCTCTTCCAGCATCAACTCCAGTTCCCGTCCTTCCAGACCCACCGGAGCGGCTTTTACCGCCAGGGTACGCGGGCCGAAGGGCTCGGCTTCGAAGCCGTTTCGTTCCAATTCTGCTGCGATCCGCGCAAAAGCGACCATCTGGGCCGGAAGCAGGTCCACCAGCAGAGGCATCAGGAGACGTTGCCGCTGCACCTGCTCGGTGTTGCGTTCGCGCATGATTTTTTCGAACAGGACGCGCTCGTGGGCCACATGTTGATCCACAATCCAGAGACCTTCGTCGTTTACGGCCAGGATGAACGAGTCGCGAATCTGGCCGAGCGGCTTCAACGTCGAAAGCGAATAAAGGGACGGCTCGTCGATGATGCGCTGGTCATTTCCGTAAGCGACGGGCTCGTAGCCAACGGCGAGGGAGTGTGCGTCGAAGGCCAGGCGCCCGGGCGATTCGGGCACCAGAGCTGGATGCAGTTCGAAACGCTCTGCGTCCTTGGCAGAGTAGTCGCTCTCAGAACCGGCGCCGAAGACGGTGGCGTCGCGGGGCTGGAAGACGGGATCGCTGGGCGCGCCGGGCATGGGGCTTACGTCCAGCAGCAGGCTGGCGCTGGCTCCGGCGTACGGTGCGCCAGAGAGCGCGCTGGCAAAGCTCGCGGCGGGACGGGCATTCATCAGCGTGGCCCGGACGGTGTCGCGGATAAAGTCGTGGACGAAGCTGGTCTGGCGGAAGCGCACCTCCGTCTTGGCGGGGTGGACGTTGACATCGACTTCCTGCGGGGGCATTTCGACGAACAGCAGCACGACCGGGAAGCTGGTGGGCGGGATGATGTTGCGGTACGCCTCGGTCAGGGCGTGAAGGACAAGGCGGTCGCGCACCAGGCGATGGTTGACGAAGACATATATAGAGTTGCGATTGAGGCGCTGCAACTCCGGCTTGGAGACGAAGCCGGTAATGCGAATAAAGCCCGGGTCGGGGGCCGCGTAGTCTTCTTCGCGCCTCCAGGGTGGGGGCTCGGGCAAGCCGGCGCGGGCGAAGTCCATCTCCGCGGTGGCAGGCAGCATGAGCGCGACGGTCTCGCCACCGAAAATCTGGAAGAGGCGGTCGCCTGCGTTGGCGACCGACGGCGCAACCAGCAGCGCCTGGGTGCTGCTGTGCAGTTCAAAGTGGCGCGTAGGGTGTGCCAACGCGTAGTGCGTGACCAGGGCTGCAATGTGCTGAAGCTCAGTTGACTCCGACTTAAGGAATTTGCGGCGGGCCGGCGTGTTGAAGAAGAGATCCTTGATAGTGATTGTGGTGCCGGGCGGAAGGCCGGCGTCTTCCACCCGAAGCATGTTTCCACCGGCAATCTCAACCACAGTGCCAATTTCGTCTTCCGCAGCGCGCGTCTCCAGCAGCAGCCGCGCAACGCTGGCGATGGAAGGCAAAGCCTCGCCGCGGAAACCCAGGGTAGCGATCGAGAGGAGGTCGTCGGAGCTCCGGAGTTTCGAGGTCGCGTGGCGCTCAAAAGCCAGCAAAGCGTCGTCTCGAACCATGCCGCAGCCGTTGTCGATGATGCGTATTAGCTTCCGTCCACCCGCCTCCACTTCCACGCGGATGCGCGTGGCACCGGCATCGATGGAGTTCTCCAGCAACTCCTTGACGACCGATGCGGGCCGTTCGACCACTTCGCCAGCGGCGATCTGATTGGCAACCTGGTCCGAGAGTATCCGTATCTTCCCCACAAGATTTATTGTACGTTCACTCTTTCTTATCGAAATTTCCAGTAACACTGCTATTCTTGGCCAGAATCGCGGGCCGAGAAGCTCGCACTCTTTCCAAATCTCCCCATCATTCCCCTTGCACTATTTGGAGCACCCATGCCTGCCAAACGCCTTTCCTCCATGTTGTTCGTCATTCCGGCCCTGACTGCTGTCAGCGTAATAACCGGTTGCGCTTCCCTTCAGACTGCCACACCCATTCCCGTCACTGGCGCAGCGCTTTCAGGCCACGTCTTCGGCGGTCAACCCCCGGTGTCCGGGTCTCATGTATATCTCTATGCGGCCGGCAGTTCTGGTTACGGGTCGCCTTCGACCTCACTGCTATCCAGCACCCAGCCAGGCGTGACCAACGATCCTGCCGGCAACGGCTATGCCACCACAGATACCAGCGGTAACTTCAGTATCTCCGGCGACTACACCTGCCCCAGCGCCAACGCTCAGGTGTACCTTCTTGCCGTCGGTGGCAACCCCGGCCTCGCTCCCGGGACCACCAATAACGCCATCACGATGATCGCCGGCCTTGGCAACTGCGGCAATCTAGCCGTGACATCGGTGGTCAATATCAACGAGGTCACCACCGCCGCGTCGATCACGGCCTTGCAACAGTTCATGGCGGATACGACCCACATCGGATCCTCCTCCACCAACACTGCCGGACTTTCTATAGCTTTTGCTGAAATCCAGAACCTGGTAACCATGAATAGCGGCACGGCCACCACCTCCACCGTGCTCGGCAACGGAGTCGTGCCGCAGGCGAAGCTGAATACGCTGGGCGATATTCTGGCTCCGTGCATCAACTCCGCCTCAAACGCAAGCTCCGCCTGCTCCAGTCTCTTCTCCGCGGCAACACCCAATGGAAGCGCGGCCCCGACAGAGGTCGCTGGTGCCATGTTGTTCATCGCCCAGAACCCCGGCAGGCAGGTGGCCGCGCTCTTCGGTCAGTCCAGCGCAGTCTCGCCGTTTCAGCCGATGCTTACCGCGGCTCCGAACGACTTCACCATTGGCATTACCTACACGGGCGGCGGTTTGACAGCTCCCGGCTTCATCGCCATCGATGCTTCCGGTAATGCCTGGGTCGCCAACTGCCCAAGCTGCCAGCCGTCAAGTGGAACCGATTCGATCGTCGGCTTCAATCCCGGTGGGGGCGTTCTATCTGGCACCAGCGGCTACATGGCCGGGATCCATAAGCCTCAGGCTCTGGCGTTTGATCTTCTCGGTAACCTCTGGTCTACAAATATCGCAGCCGGCGCCAAGCTTGATGAAGTTGTGAAGCAGACGGGCGGAGGGCTCGCTTTTGCCTTCAACGACGCAACGATTGGCGGCCTCCAGGGCATTGCCATCGATAGCAGCAACAATGCCTGGGTGACGAACAAAAGCCTCAACAACGCCGTCAAGATCAACTCCGGCGGCACGCGAACGCAGGCGCCCGTCACAAGCCCAGGCTTCATGGGTCCAGTCAGCATCAATATCGATGGCTCGGGCACCATCTTCGCAGCCGGCAACACGTCGAATTCAATCCTGAAGTTCAACGCGTCTGGCACGGTTTTGACGCCCCAGGGCGGCTACACCGGCAGTGGTCTCAGCCAACCGGTCGGCATCTCGATCGACGCGGCCAACCACATCTGGACGATCGACAACGTCGGAAACACTATCAGCGTGCTCAACGGCTCGGATGGCAGCACTGTATCGGGTAGCCCCGGCTACTCCAATGGCCTCAGCAACGCCAGCGTGCTCGCCATTGACGGTCTTGGTACGGTCTGGTACGCCAACTGCCGTGCAGCTTGCGGCGATGGCAGCGGCAAGGCCGATAACGTCGTTCACGTCAGCTCCAACGGCGTGGCGGTCAACGCCTCCGATGGTCTACAGGACAGCAACTTCTCGAAGGTAGGTGTCGCCGCCATCGATCCGTCCGGCAACCTGTGGGTCTCGAACAACACTGGGGGAACCCTCACCAAGCTGATCGGCGTTGCGGCTCCAGTCAAGACACCACTTGCTGCTGCATCGGCACCCTCACTGGGAACACGCCCCTAACCGAACCTGCTCCAGACAACAAGAGAGGGCCCGTCAGGTTGACGGGCCCTCTCTTCTTGATGCCAACCGCTTATGGGTGCCTGCCGATCCACTATTTCTTCTTTTTCTTGTCGTTATCCTTATCCTTGCTCTTGCCCTTGCTCTTACCTTTGCTCTTTTCTTTCAAAGCATCATCGCGGTCGCCGACCATGTGCAGGCGCATGAAGTTAGTGGCGCCAGACCTGGTGCGCGTCCCGGCGACTATACCGACAACCTGACGCTGCTGCACGAAGCCATGCTGCTCCAGAATTTCTTCCGCCATGTTGACCAACTTGTCCGTGTCCCGGAAACGGTCGCACAGGATGGGATAAGTGCCCCACAGCAACATGGACCGATTGATCACGCGCTCGTACGGGCTCAGTGCGTAGATCGGCGGCTCGGGGCGGTACTTCGAAAGCAGGCGAACGGTGCTGCCGCTCTCTGTAAAGATCGCGATCGCCGCGACGTCCAGGTCTTCCGCTGAGTGCGCCATGCATTCGCAAATCGTCTCTGCAACGGACAGTCGCGTTGCACGGCGGATGCGCTGCACCGTCGGAGGATCGAGACGAATCTGCGCCTCCGTCTCGCTGACAATCTTGGCCATCATCGCGATAGACTCAACCGGATACTTGCCGGCCGCTGTCTCGCCGGAGAGCATCACGGCGTCGGTGCCGTCGTAGATCGCGTTGGCCACGTCGGAGGCTTCTGCACGCGTGGGCCGCGGATTCTCGATCATCGACTCAAGCATCTGGGTCGCGGTGATGACGGGCTTGCGGAACTCCGAGGCCCGTTTGATGATGTGCTTTTGAATCGCAGGAACCTTCTCCGGAGGAACCTCCACGCCAAGGTCTCCGCGCGCAACCATGATCGCGTCGGCAACTTCGAGGATGGAGTCCAGGTGCTCGATTGCTTGCGGCTTCTCAAGCTTCGCGATGACCCACGCATCGGAGTTCAGCGCGGCCAGACGATTCTTGACGTGGCGTACATCGTCCGCCGTCCGGACAAAGGAGACCGCAACCGTATCCACGCCCTGCTCAATCGCAAAGATCAGGTCAATTTCGTCTTTCTCCGTCAGGGATGGAACATTGACAGCGATGCCGGGAAGGTTGATTCCTTTCTTCTCGCCGAGCATCCCGCCGTTGATGATCTCGCAGATCACATCCGTGCCATCGATGCGCTCGACGTGAAGCTCGATCAGGCCATCCGAGAGCAGGATGCGCGATCCCTTCTCCAGGTTCTCAGCCAGCGTCGTAAATACCGTGCCAACCATCTGGGCTGTGCCTTCAATGTCGCGCGGCGTAATCGTAAGGCGCTCGCCTGCGACCAGCAAGACCGACTTGCCATCCTTCAGGCGGCCAGTCCGAATCTTGGGGCCTTGCAAATCAGCCAGAATGCAGATCGGCTTGTTTTCTTCGCGTGCTACCTGCCGAACCATCTGGATGAGTTCAATTTTCTGCTCGTGCGTACCGTGCGAAAAGTTGAGCCGCGCAACATCCAGCCCAGCACGGACAAGCTGGCGAAAGACTGGCAGGGTGCTGCAGGAAGGACCAAGTGTTGCAACAATCTTGGCGCGGCGGGTACGGTCCATTCCACAAAATGGGGCACTATTTGCAGGTTTTTCGCTCGATCTCTTCATGGGCCGGAAGCCGGATCTTTCTCAACGATAAGCCCTAGAATCAAGCGGCTTTCCGTCTCTCTAATGGGATTTGCCTTCGATCGTCATTCTACCTGTCCGCTACCATCCGCCGCTTAACCAATCGCGTTCGGCAGATCATGCGGCGGAGCAGGGTCCAACAGAGCGTCTGCCGAAACAGCCCTCGCACCCGGCGGAAGGAAATAGGAAAGAAAAAACTGTTCATTGAACTCGGCCCCAATCAGCAGGCTAAGGAAGACGATATAAAGCCAGAACAGAAGCGCAATGCCCGCGCCCAACGAGCCATACACCTGGCTGTAGTTTGCGAAGCGCGTAACGTACCAGCCAAAGACCAGCGTCGTCACAAACCAAAGCACGGTGGCCACCAGCGCGCCTGGCAGCATACGCAGCCAGCTCTGCCGCTTCGGCGTCCCCATATGAAATATCAGGGCCGTGAGCCCCACCACTCCGGCCAATGAAACGATCCATCGCGCCGCCGTCGCAATTGCGAAGAACACCGTCTCCAACTCGCTTGCGAGCTTGGCTGCAACCCACATCGTAATGAACTGACCGAAGACGACCAGCACCGTAGCGAGTGCCAGCGGAAGCAGCGACAAAGGCACCAGCACCAGGGCGCGCATGCGCCGCTGCCAAAACGTCCAGCAGTCGTTGGGTAAATCCGCAGCGCGGCGGAGCCCTTCCATCAGCGTCGCAATGACGCTTGAGCCTCCCGTCAGGCTTACCACCCCGGCCAGAATTAAGGCGCGGGCCGTGTGCGGACTATTCGGTGAACTGGAAAAGTACCCCGTCAGCAGCGGGAAAACATAGGCCGGAAGAACCTTGTCGAAGAATGCGCCGACTTCATTCCGAAGCGGAGTGGCGTTGGGCAGAATCGCAATCGTCGCGCCCGCCACGACCAACGCCGGGAACAGAGCCACCATGGCCGAGTAGGCGGCCGACTGCGCCAGGTTCAGGCAATCGTGGGCTAACGCAGCCGACAGCGCTCGGTGCAGGATAAGTGAATGTCCAAACGCTCTCTTCACCCTCCGCATACGAAACTCCGCGAGATGCTTACGCCTTCCAATGCTTCAGAAACTCACTGACGGAAGAGACATCCATGTGGCGCATATCGTTGAACTCGCCAGTCTTCTGTGAGTACAGAACCTTGCCATTGGCGTCCAGGATCGCGAGCGCAGGAACACCTCTGCCGATCGGCACACCGTACTGCGCCGCCAGGTCGATATTCTTATCCATCTGGCCAATCCAGACATGGACGACGACGAAGTTCTTGTCGAGCACAGGCAGGTTGGTGGGATCGTGGAAGTAAATATCCAGCACCTGGCAATCGCCGCACCAGTCACCGCCAAAGTCCAGGATCACGCGCTTGTGCTCAGCCTTGGCCTTCTTCAAGCCGGCCACAATCTCGGCACGCGGATCGGCGGTCTCGGAGTACAAATGCTTTTTCCCGTACTGCTGAGCCGCAGCCCTTGGAGCATCGATAAGTCCCGCCACGTTGATCAAACCGGTAATCAAACCCATTCCCAATACGATTGCCGAAAGCTTCCGTGCGTGCATGTAAGAACTCCCTCTGCTGGTTAGACCTTCCCAACCACGCCTTTACTATAGAGGATCACGCCCCCACATCGTGCTTCCTGTCTTGCCGCCGGCGACGCCTAAGCTTCCGATCCAATCGACCGAGCCGCTTTATGGAGCGACAATCAGCCCGTTCTTCCACAACGCCAGCACCACATCCATCTGGCTGCCATGCTGTACGTCCTGATCCTCAGTCACGGCGGCCCAGAGCTGCGTCACGGTCTTGTGCGTCCCCGCGCCAAGCAACGTGACCGCGTGAATCGCATAGTCCTTGTTCCGATTGCCCGAGCTATAGTTTCCTGCCGCAATCCCCTTCACCAATCCCGCGTCGCACAAGCCCACAAAAGCCGTCCTGGGCGCGCCCTTCTTCTGGCCCGCTGGAGACGTCGGATAGAGCTTCTTGACTGCATCATCCCAGCGCTCGGCCGGAGACAGCGCCTTGCCGTAAGTGTCCATCCGAACTGCCATCAACGCCGCTTCGCCATACCGGTTCGCCATTCGTGTCTCCAGTCTTCAAGGTTACCGGAATGGTGGACTTCATGCGGCAGCTATCGAGACGATGTGGGGAGGGGTGGACGGTGACAAATCTTCCGTGGCATGAAAGGGCAGCCTGTCCTCCCGTCTAGAATCGCGGTAGATGCCGATCGCTCCCGATATTCGTCCCGGCCGCAAAGCTGGTTTTCCGGCTGGGCCCGCCATGCTGCCGCGGTTCTTCAACGGCGATGCCTTTCGGCAAAACAGCGCCGAGTTCCTCCTTGCGAATGCACGGCAGTTCGGCGACCTCGTTCACCTCGAATCATTGGGACGGAATGTCTACCAGGTCAACCATCCCGACTTGATCGCGGATCTGTTCCTGAAAGATGCACCCAATCATCACCGCAATCTCGTCATGCAACGCGCACGAGACGTGCTGGGCCACGGCCTGTTGACCAGCGAAGAGCCGCTCCATATGCGACAGCGGCGGTTGGCGCAGCCAGCTTTCCTGCGGGAACGCATCGCCGCGTATGCAGAGGTAATTGGCGGCAAAACCCTTAGCCTGACCGCGCAATGGAAGACGGGATCGGTGACCGATCTGCACCCTCAGATGCTCGAGCTTGCGCTGCGCATTGTGGCGAAATGTCTCTTTGATCTGGATCGTTTTTCGGCAGACGAAACGCGCGATGACATTGCGCCAATCGCGGTCGCCGTGGACTCCTTTATGAGCTTTTTGCCGCTGTCTTTTGTTCCATTTTCACGACAGATACAGAAGCTCCCCATCCCCGCCATGCGTCGTCTCCAGCGGGGCAAAGCGCATCTCGACAACCTGATCTACGCCATGATCGCCGAACGCCGCGCCGACCCCACCGACCGCGGCGACCTGCTCTCCATGCTGCTCAACGCCACCGATCCCGACGAAGCCGCAACCTCCGGCAACTCCAACAAGATGTCCGACCAGCAGTTGCACGACGAGTGCATCACCGTTATTCTCGCCGGGCATGAGACCACGGCCAACGCGCTGTCCTTCGCCCTGCACCTCATCGCACAGCATCCCGACGTGCAGACACATCTCCACGAAGAAGCAACCAAAGTCCTTGGCGAACGCCCCCCTACTGCCGCGGATTACGCTCAGCTTCCT
>JAYVZP010000122.1:0-3047 GCA_043783275.1 Rhodanobacteraceae bacterium | reverse complement strand
TCGCGTGATTCTACCCCACACCCTGAACGCACCGGCCGTTGCCGTTGCCTCTGGATTAGAGCCGGGCATCAGTCCCCGAGGTACGCTTCCTTCACTCTCGCCACTATCCTCATCGCAACCGCTTCAAGACTTGGCAGGACTTTCGGGGGCGAAGCCTTCAAGCCCTAGCCCTGATTCTGCAAAGCCGTCCGCATCGCACTCACGTCGCTCCACGCCAGCCGCAGCCCTCCGGAAACGGGTGCAGCTCCCAGCAATCGCACCGCTCCAATCAGCATGCTCAGATAAACCGGGGTCCTGCCGTCGCGCTGCCCGCCGTTCCATAAGTCGGCAATCGGCCGCAGTTCGCCAGCAAAGTTCGGGTGATACACCCGCTCATCCCAGCGCCGAGAACCCTCCGGGAAGTGCGGATAGTTGCGTATCGCATCCAGCGTCGACTGCAAAATCCGGTGCTTCCAGGGCTGCGCATATTGCGGCATGAACAGCACATGGCTCATCCGTTCTCGCCGAACCTCATGCACAAACGCCGTAAAGCTCGTGGCCCGTGTCAGGTTGATGTTGGCGTTCGGCTCGATCCCATGCCGGTCGCCGCCACTGATCAGCACTTGGTTCCACTGCCCTGCCAGCGTCGCCACCGCGCGATTCTCATCCCAGTCGCGCAGCCCATTCAGTTCAACAGCATGGCAGAACTGCCCATTCACCGCCAGAAAATCATTGACCAGAAATCGATGCTTCTCTTCGCTAATGCGATGTAAATCCCACAGCGGATGATTGAACACAATGAGCACTCCAGGAAGCTCATCTAGTTCGGCGAGCATCTCGGTCAGCATCTTCGCCGGACGCTGAGCCGCCGGAATCGCCGTGAACGCCTCCATCCTCCGCATCCACTCCACCCCAGTCGCGCTGGGTAAATTGTGGATGCCCAGGTGAAACGCACCCTCGCCAAAAGGCACCGTCCACTCCACCGACACCGGAATCTGCCGCGCCGACTCCAGCGATCGCAGCAGCATCGGAGCGCGAATGTCATCATGGTCGGTGATCGACACCATCGCCGGCATCTGCAACTTATCCTCAATCTGCAATCGTTCCAGGTCAAACGCCAGCCGCGGAGTCAGCGGCGGAGTCCAATAGCTTCGTGCATAGTCCGGCCGGATGCCCGATGTCTTCACGCACCGCCGCTCACACCACCGCATCACAGGCTGCAGCACACCCCAGTCATGCGACAGCTCCGCAATAAAATCAAGTGTCTCTTTGGACTGGCTGGTATGGCTATGCAGCGACACCCCAGCCGTAAATCCATCAGCCGCGTGCGGCTCTCGCCATAGGTAGGAAACGGTCTGATTCATCGTCATCCCTCCGACAGATGTTCGATCTTCTGCACCTACAGTGTTCCGAATCCAGATGAACGGAAGATGACTGCACCGAGAATTGTGCGCCAACCTGAACCAAACCCGTTAGGAGGCAGCGGGTACCTGGCAACCACATCCAGCTTATTTTTGTTGCACTTTCGGAAGGAGCGTGGGCTTTCAACCGCACGAATAGCGACCACACGATTAGCCGGCTTTAGCCCTGGGCCCTCGCTTGGTAGAAGTTACGACGAGCTTCTCCGTGCCCTCTCGAGAACCTGACCTATACGGCTGTTTTGCTCGAATCAACCCGCGCCGGCACCGGAGCCCCCCGCAGACTAACGAATCGCTGCGGCACGCAACACGCCTGCTTCAACCGAACAAGATCAGCCTGCATCCGCGCATCCGCCTTCAACGAATTCAGCGCAGCCTCAAGAATCGCCGCCGCCCCCGCGTCTGGGGGCCGTTCGATCCGATAGTGCATCCACTTGCCCTCCCGCCGCGCCCGAACAACCCCCGCATTGCGTAGGTAAGCCAGATGCCGCGAGATCTTCGGCTGACTCTGCCCCAGAATCTCAACAAAGTAACAGACGCAAACCTCCGCACCATCCATCAAATGCAGCAACCGCAGCCGAGTAGGATCAGCCAGCGCGGCAAACAATCGAGCCATATCTACGTGCGCATTGGTGGGGGACCGTTTCACTCTTTAAAATATACGCCTTGACAGATATGTTGACAACAGAATACATTTGTCTTGGCATATACGAAAGAGGCCTAAGCATGTCTACGCAGTCCGCTGTCCAGGAAAAATACGGCTCCATCGCCCGCACCGTCACCAACTCCAGTGCGACCGCCTGCTGCGATCCCGCCATGCGCTGCTGCGACCCCATCACCAAAAACCTCTACGCCGATTCCGAAAAGAGTGCGCTGCCGGAAAAGGCAGTCCTTGCTTCGCTCGGCTGCGGCAACCCCACCGCACTCATCGACCTCCGTCCTGGCGAGACCGTCCTCGATCTCGGCTCTGGCGGTGGCATCGACGTGCTTCTTTCAGCGCGCCGCGTGGGCCCCACCGGCAAAGCTTACGGACTCGATATGACTGACGACATGCTCGCCCTCGCGCGCGAAAACCAGCTCCAGGCCGGGGCAACCAACGTCGAATTCCTCAAGGGAGAGATCGAAGCCATACCGCTCCCCGACAACTCCGTCGACGTCATTCTCTCCAACTGCGTCATCAACCTCTCGAGCGATAAAGATCAAGTCCTGCGCGAAGCCTTCCGCGTCCTCCGCCCCGGCGGCCGCTTCGCCGTCTCCGATGTCGTCACCCACGGCGAAGTCCCCGACGCCGTCCGCCAAAGCATGTTGCTCTGGGTAGGCTGCATCGCCGGTGCGCTCGAACAGAACGCTTACTTCGCCAAACTCAACGCTGCGGGCTTCACCAACATCGCCTTCGAAACCACCCGCACCTACGACATCGAAGACGCCCGCCTCTTCCTCACCGAAGCCGGCATCAACGTCGATGAGATCGCCCCGCAGGTAGAGGGTAAGTTCCTCAGCGCCTTCATCCGCGCCACCAAACCCTTCCCCGCCAACCCAAATGAATGCTGCGGCACCGCCTGCTGCGTCTGATCCGGATTACAGCGGACTTTAGTCCGGCTGCCATTCCTAACCGGAGTAGCAGCGGGCTTCAGCCCCGGACCTCATTCG
>JAYVZP010000121.1:0-3069 GCA_043783275.1 Rhodanobacteraceae bacterium | reverse complement strand
GCAACGTTTCTAGAACTGGACGCGTGCGGAGAACTGCAGTTGTCTGGGTAGCGTAGAGCCGTTGACACCGGGGCCACTGGTGATTGATCCGCCCGACTGAATGTTGCCATCCGGGGTGCCGTAGTTGGTGTGGTTGAAGGCGTTATAGGCATCCATTCTCAGCTGGGCTGTATAGTGCTCGCGGAAGGTGAAGTCCTTTTGCACTGCCATGTCAGCGTTGAAGAAGTGAGGCCCGAAGCGGCTGTTACGCCCTGAGGTTCCCACCTGATCAAGTGCTGGCGCAGCGAACGGCGTGTTCATGAGCCCACTTCCTGGTTGACCCACTGCGTCTTTGGCATAAGCCTTGAAGAACCGCACACCGGTTGCCGCATTGCCAGTAAATTTCATTGGCAAAGCTCCAGGATTTCCGTTTACGTAGTTGATGGAATTATTGCTTGGCAGCTTGCTTCCGCAAGAATCGCATCCGAGGGTGAACGGCAAGCCGCTCGAGTAAGTGACGATAGGGCTGATCTGGAACCCGCCAACGAGTTGTTGAATGAATCCGTTCGCGTGGGAGAGGAACTGGCGGTTGTGACCAAAGGGTAGATCAAACAAACCGTACGCCACGAGCTGCTGTTCGCGGATCGAGTCGCTGCGGCCCTTGCCGTACTGTTTGTTGAAGGTAGCTAAAGTGCTGTTGAAGTCAAACGCACGCTGCCAGGCATAGTTTGCGTTGAACGAGATACCATGCGTGAAGGTCTTCGCGATTCCGGCCTGCAACGCATTGTAGTGAGTGTCCTGGTCATCACCGTAGTAACCGATGCCCTGGTTCCAACCGCATGAGCCGGCCAGAACACCCGCGGGAGTTTTGTATGTCGGATCTGCGCAGGCTGCGAGCTTGCCCCCATAGTAGCGGCGGAGGTAGTCCTGGTTATTGGTTCCGCCATTGCTGGAGATACCGGTTACGCCGAGAGGCAACAAGTTGCTGGGAACACCGCTCTTGTCCGATGAGGCAACCGCGTTGTCAAAGTGAAGCGCCGCACCGGTGATGCTGTAGGAAGCGGGCAGGAAGATTGCAGACTCGTTGGGGTTGGTGTTGTTGCCATCGCCGGCCGAAAGGGTGTGGGTGCCTTTATTGCCAACATAAGCAATCGTGAAGGAGAGCGTGGGGGTAACTGACTGTTGGATGCTGAGGTTCCAGGCATCCAGTGTGGGGAGCCGAAGGGTGGTGGGCCGGGACCTGGACTGCACAAGCGAGCCGGGATTAGGCAGCAAGCCGTTTGCGGGAACTGTCACAAAGGTGGCTGGCGGTGGGCCCTGGGCTAGGTTGAAAGCAAAGCCCTGACCACCGGAGTTGTTGACTGACTGGTTGGACAGAACTGGGAGGTTTTGTGTGGAGACGTGACCGAAGACTGAACCAAAAACTCCAAGATCAAAGCTCCGTCCGTAGCCTGCGCGAATGACTGTCTTCGGGGTTGCTGCGTACGCAATTCCGAGTCGGGGCTGATATGAGTTCTTCTGGAACTTCTGATTCATGTTGCTTTGAATCGGACCCACACCGGCAACCTGGATGTAGCCGGTTGCAAGATTGAGGAGACCGCCCTGACCCTTTTGATTGATGGACTCAGGCGAGTAGTACTCAAAGCGCAGACCGTAGTTGAGGGTGAGCTTTTGGGTGGCGCGCCAGGTGTCCTGAACGTAACCGAAGTCGCGCTTCTGAAACTCCTTGGCGTCAGTGGAGGTGCTGGCGTAGCGCTGGAAACTGGTGACCTGTCCCAGAACAAAAGTTGCCAGCCCGATACCGCCGATGTTGTTTCCATTTGAAGTCGCGGAGGCTCCGAAGTTGTTGTTTCCGGTGCGGTCGTTATCGCTTGGCACCCGAAGGTTGCGAGCATAGCGAAGGTCTGCGCCGATCTTGATGCTGTGGTTGCCTAATGTCTTGGTGAGGTTATTGACAAGCTGGAACTGATCCTCGTTTTCCTTAAGAGGGCAGTTGCAACGTGCGATACCCAGACCTTGACCGTACTTGGCGCCTAAACCACTGCTCCCTACATCGTCGATAGAGAAAGCGGGTGCGCCGCTGGTGGAGGGAGTGCCCAGGTTTTCACCGGGGATGCCCAGAGACGTTGCGTAATCAATACCTGCGTTGTACTTCTGATTGTTGATGTTGTAGCGGTAGTAACCGACCCGCGTATCCAACACGAGCTTGGGATTGAAGACGAAGTCCGAACCAATAGCGACACTGGTGTTGTGGCCCTTTGAATCGCCGCCAAAACCGTCGAGACCGAGGCCAGAACCGCCGGCGGCGCCGAAGAGCGTTTTGCCGTTCAGAACGTCCGTAAAGCGGCTGTACCGTCCAAAGGTGTGAAACCTTGCTGAAGCCTGATAATCGAGGCGGACGTCATACTGATTGGAGTTGAAGGTTCCCTGGCCGCTGCCAGAGTAGTTACCCGACAAGCCAGAGGCTACGGAGGAATCCGTTGTGTTCGGCGCGTAGGAAGACAGATTTTTGATCAAAGCCAGGGCAGGAAGGGAGAGTTCCGACGTTGGGATGACGTTGCCAGCATAGGGCACAGGTGCGGCGCCACCAACCGACTTTTGGTAAATTATGCCAGAGGGTCCGAGTTGCTTGGCGTATTCGCTGAAATCGCATCCGCCGATACCGCTTGGACCGACCTTTCCGAGGCAGGTGGAAGTTAGCAGGGCGGTGGGTACGGTCTGGAGTTGCGAGATGCCGACGGTCTGCCGGACACCCTGATAATCGGCGAAGAAGAAAGCCTTGTCTCTGAAGATGGGTCCGCCGATGGATCCGCCGAACTGGTTGCGTACCGCGTCGGGGAATACGCTTCCCTTCTTCTCTTTGAAGGAGTCGCGTGCCCTGTTGGCGCTTGACTGGCGATAGTCAAACCCTGAACCGTGGAACTGGTTCGAACCCGACTTGGTCTGAGCCGTAACGACCGAGGAGACAGCCTTGCCGAACTCGGCGTCGTAGTTCTGCGTGGTGATCTTCGACTCGGACAATGAATCAATATTTGGGTTGATGACGATGATACCGAGGATGGGGTCCTGGTTATCCGTGCCGTCAAGCTC
>JAYVZP010000120.1:0-18323 GCA_043783275.1 Rhodanobacteraceae bacterium | reverse complement strand
CCAGACAAGCTACAATGGGAAGGTTACGTACGTGCCGCGGTTCCTTTCCTGGGCTGGCCACCATGCGAAATTCAAAGCTTTTCTGAGGGTTCCACTATGTCAATTCCTGCCACGCAGATGCGTCCCGGCATGATCATCAAGTACAAGGATGACCTCCACCTGGTCTTCTCAGTCGAGCACCGGACGCCGGGCAATCTGCGCGCTTTCATCCAGGCCAAACTCCGTAACGTGCGCACGGGAGCAAGCTTTACGGAGCGTTTCCGCTCGCCAGACCCCATCGACCGCGTCTACGTGGACGAAATCAAGATGGAATATCTCTATAACGATGGCGACGACTACTACTTCATGGACGAAAGCTTCGAGCAGACCATGCTCAAGCGCGACATCCTGGGCGATGCCGTCGACTACCTGACCCCCAATCTTTCCATCGCGGTCAGCTTCCACGACGGCAAGGCAGTGGGTATCGAACTGCCCATGGCTGTTGAAATGATTGTGGTCGAAACCGAGCCGGGCATTCGCTCCGCAACCGCCTCCTCCGTCACCAAGCCGGCCAGGACGGAGACCGGCCTCGTCGTGCAGGTTCCGCCGTTCATCAACGAGGGCGAAAAGATTCGTGTCGATACGGCCGAAGGGGCCTACATGAGCCGCGCGTAATGGTCAGGCATTTTCTAGTCAAGGGTAGAGTGCAGGGAGTCGGTTTTCGCTGGTTCGTCCATCGGGAAGCGGCGGAGATCGGCCTGCGGGGCTGGGTAAAAAACACCGAAGAAGGGCATGTCGAGGTCGTCGTGGCCGGGGATGCCGAGCAGGTAGCCGAGTTGACGGAAGCGCTGCGCAAAGGTTCGCGCGGCAGCCGCGTGGATGCCATAGTCGACCATGCGCTCGAAGACAGCGAAGGCGAAACATTGAAAACGTTTGAGATTGAAGGAGCGTGGTAATGAGTACGTTGCTGAGTTGTGAGCCTTTGAAACAACTGATCCGGACCGTTCCGGACTTTCCGAAGCCAGGCATCCTGTTCTACGACATCACCACGCTGCTGAAGGACAAAGCGGGCTTCGCGCAGTTGATCGATGCGTTTGCCGCCTATTACATCGGCAAGGATATCGACCTGGTGCTCGGCATTGAGGCTCGTGGCTTCATCTTTGGGCCCGCTCTGGCCTATCGTCTCAACGCAGGGTTCGTGCCTGTGCGCAAGCCCGGGAAGCTGCCCGCCCCGACCGCTCGCGTGAACTACGACCTGGAGTACGGCACGGACGCGCTCGAGATTCACCTGGATGCGATTGAGCCCGGACAACGCGTCATCATCGTCGACGACCTGCTGGCCACCGGCGGCACCATGAGCGCGACGGTCAAGCTCGTACGCCAACTGGGCGGGCAGATCGCGGGCATCGGCTTTGCAATCGAACTCGACTTCCTGAAAGGCCGCGCCAAATTTCAGGAATACGACGTTGTGAGCCTGCTGCATTACGACGAATAACTTTCCGCAACCCCGGACTTCCGGTAAAAGCTTTTGCCTTCAAGACTGCATCTACGCTGGTGTTGCTTGCTCTTTTAGCGAGACCACAGCGTAGGTTCGCTCAGAGAAGGCGTTGCATAGACGACGCGCCATTTGTGGGCCAAGCCGCCACTTCTCGATGGCTCCATCTTCGGTCGGCTTACCCTGGTGTTCAGCTAAAACAGATTGCCCGGCCGTCCGAGATGCCGGGGCCTCCTATCCGGGCCTTGCAGCGAACTCGTCGCCGCATCCCCGTGCAGTCGTTCCGTCGACTCCACACTGATGCGATGTCCAGATCCGGATCTGGACATCGCAGCCTTGGTTACGGACAGGCACTGTACCTACAAGCCCTGCCTGCTCAACATCGAGCGGATCGGAGCCGGACCATCGTGACGGTAGTTCTTAGCTTTGGCCTCCGCATAAATTCATGCACTTGGCGCTTGCCGGAACGATGCTTTTGGGCCCCAGCAGCATCTGAAGAGAAGACACAGTTCGAGGAGAATTTAAATGATCAAGTCACATGGTTATGCTGCACAGTCCAAAACTTCCGGACTTACACCCTTCAGTTTCGAACGTCGCGATCCAGGGCCACAGGATGTGGTCGTCGAGATTGCTTACAGCGGCATCTGTCACTCGGACATCCACCAGGTCAAAGATGAGTGGGGCGGCTCCATGTACCCCATGGTTCCTGGCCACGAGATCGTCGGCAAAGTATCTGCGGTTGGCAAAGACGTTACTCGCTTCAAGGTCGGTGATCTGGCCGGGGTGGGCGTCATGGTTGACTCCTGCCGCGTCTGCGTCAACTGCAAAGCGAAGGAAGAAGCCTACTGCGAGAAGGGCTTCGTAGGCACCTACAACGCGAAGTACTACAACAGCGAAGAGATTGCGCAGGGCGGCTACTCGAACAATATCGTCGTCGACCAACACTACGTCCACACCATCTCAAAGAAACTTGAATCGAAGCTGGCGGCCGTTGCACCTTTGCTCTGCGCCGGCATCACGACCTATAGCCCGCTCAAGCACTGGAAGGTCGGCCCGGGAACGAAGGTCGGGATCGTCGGCCTCGGCGGACTCGGTCACATGGGACTCCAGTTTGCGCACTCGTTCGGCGCCAAGGTCACGCTGTTTACAACATCCGTTGGCAAGGAAGCGGATGCCAGGCGCCTAGGAGCGGACCAGGTCGTCATCTCCAAGGACAAGGACGCGATGGCGAAGCAGAAGTCCAGCTTCGACTTCATTCTTGACTGCGTCGCGGCCCCTCACGATATCAACGAGTACCTTGGCCTGCTCAAGCTTGACGGCACGCTCTGCCTCGTCGGGCTGCCCGAAGAGCCAATGTCCGTAAGCTCGTTCTCCACCGTCACAAATCGTCGAAGCCTGGCAGGTTCCATGATTGGCGGCATGGCCGAGACGCAGGAGATGCTGGACTATTGCGCTGAGCACGACATCGTCTCAGAGATAGAAATGACCACCGTGGACAAGCTCGGCGAAGCCTACGACCGCGTCGTCAAGAACGATGTCAAGTATCGCTTCGTGATCGACATGGCTTCACTCAAAGCCTAGTCATTGCAATACCAGAAGCCTCCTCATCCGGCACCAAAATGCTGCCGGATGAAGAGGCTTTTTTACGTTCTTACACGAATAGCGAAAACACGGGCGCATCGAGCGGCAGCGTCTGTACCGGTCCTGTAAGCTGCCCGTTATTCGGGTTGCACGCGAAGGTCGTCACCGAGGCCGAATCCTGATTGCCGCAGATGAGCCATTTACCGGTCATATCCAAAGTAAAGTGGCGCGGTGCTTTGCCGCCGATCGAAATACGCTGCGCAAGAGTCAGGGAGCCATGCGTCTGGTCGATCGCAAAGACGACCAGCGAATCTTCGCCGCGGTTCGACGCGTAGAGAAAGAACCCGTTGGGCGAGACTTCAATCTCTGCCGCAGTATTCGGACCGTGGAAGCCCGGATCCAGCGTGGAGACGCTGTGGCTCGTGTCCGTCAAGTGTGCCTCTGCTTCCTGCGCGCTTGTGCCGTGCGTGGTGTTCCACAGATAGCAATCTATCTGGCTCGAAAGCTCGTCGATGCCATACGCCCAGCGACCGTTTGGATGAAAAGCAAGGTGGCGAGGCCCAGCCCCCGGTGTGCGGTTCCCTGTGATGGTCGGGGCACCAAGGTGGCCCGTATCCGGATGCACCGGGAAAATCACGATATTGTCATTGCCAAGATCGTTGACGATCAGAAACCGATCGTCCAAAGACAACGTCGCCGAGTGCGGGTGCGGACCATCCTGTCGGCTGGCGTTCGGACCATGCGTTCCAAATAACTTGTCATGAAAATCGACGGACTGGACCGGCTGCGACAAGGTGCCATCCGGCAGCACACGATAAGCAGTGACCGTCCCGCCGCTATAGTTGGCGGTGTAAGCGAACTGTCCCGTCGCCGCGATATAGCAGGGACCTGCGCCAGCTGTCGGAACCTGCCCGATCAACTTCAGCGCGCCCGTCGGAGTATCCATCAGAAAAGTAGAGACGGAAGAAGTATTCGCGTCGCCTTCGTTGGTCGCGTAGATCAGGTGTCGGCCGCCAACGATATTCGCGGCCAGGAAGACGGGACGCATCGTGTCGGCTACCAGGACCGGCGAGCTTAATTGCCCTTTGGACGGATCGAAGCGCGAAAGATAAATACCTTTGGCTCCGGGACGCGACGTATCCGTGCCGAAGTAGACAAAGGGGTGCGCAGCCAACGGGGCCTGCTTGGGTTTGCGCGAAAAGATACGCGTCTGGGCCTGCACCATGGGAACAAGGCTTGAGGCCGCGGCGGAGAGAAGGGCGACAAAGCGGCGGCGGGTGATCATCATCATGTGCGGGTGCCTACAGTTTGACTCGGTCGTTGACGCCCGGCAGCGGGGCCCCAAGGTATGCAGCGCTTCCAGGATCACCAGGAAGCTCGCCCAGAAACCGTTCCGGCTTAATATCGTCCGAAATCACTGGCAGCGTGGGCAGATTATCCGTGCGACCTGCCTCCTTCACGACGGCGTTGGCGTGCTCCATCACTTCTTCAACGCTCATCGTATACATCTCGCGGCCGTTGTCATAGCCGGATTCGATCGCGGCCTTCAAATAGCGGCCTGCAGACTGCGCGGCAAGGTAATCTGTAATTACAAAGCCCGTTCTGCGCTTCATCTCTACCCACGCAACATTGGGCATGGCGATCCACACCGGGCGGCCGTTGACCGCAAAACGAATATCGGTGGCGTCGGCGTGGCGGGTCGCAATGGCAACGACAGTTCCCTTCCACGTGCAGTGCAGGGGCTCGTTGGTCCAGCGGTCGGTTACCGTGAAATCTTCATACATGACCTTAGATTAGCGGACGCGCGTGGCGGGGGCAAGAAAGGTTTCTTGGTGCAAAAGTGGGAACTTCCCCTAACCCGCCTTCGTATGAGGGTTAGGCATCACAAATTATGCAAGGCTCCCTTGGGAGAGTGTCGCGGTGGGGATGGTCTAGTTGTTGCGAAAGAATCAGAATTCGTGGAAGTTGACGGTCGGTTTTCAAGCTTGGGTTGTTGTGTTGCTTGCGATAGGAACAAGTGCCGCGGCACAGGATAGCAAGCCAACCGTCGTGCCGGAGACTCGCCCTAAAGTGGAGCGGCCCAGCGATTACAAGGTGCCACTCCTTACGCAGGGGCTGCATCTGGATGACTTTGCCGGCATGGAACCACGCGCCGGCCTGCGGGAAGAGCTTACCGAAATTACCGGCTTCACGGAGAAAGAGCCCAACAACGGCAAGCCGCCGAGCGAGAAGACAGACGTCTGGCTCGGCCACACGCTGACCGCACTTTACGTCGTGTTTGTCTGCCACGATGATCGCCCGGCCCTGATCCGCGGTCATCTCGCGCGCCGCGAAAACATCCTGCATGACGACTACGTCTCGGTCCTGCTCGACCCGTTTCAGGACCGCCGCAAAGGCGTGCTCTTCGCCATGAATCCAGCCGGTGTGCAGGCCGACGCCTCCTGGACCGAAGGGGATCGCCCCGACTATAGCTACGACCAGGTCTGGGAATCGGAAGCGCGAACCACCCGCGATGGCTGGCTTGCGCTCTTCGCAATTCCCTTTCAGAGCCTTCGTTTTCGCCCGGGCACACAGGGATGGGGCGTCGTATTCGAACGCAACCTGCCACGAAATAGTGAAACAGACTCCTGGCCTGCGATCTCCTCGAACATCAGCGGCGTCCTGAGCCAGGAGGGCACGCTAGAAGGCATCGAAGGCGTTACAGGCTCGCACAACGTGCAGGTGAATCCCTACGTGCTCGCGCAGAACGAGCACTCCTTGAACAATTTGGATCCGACGCAACCGTACTTCAGCACGCGGAAGCTGGAAGGCACGGCCGGCGGCGACATCAAGGCCATTGTGCACGACTCTATCGTGCTGGACGCCACGATCAACCCGGACTTCAGCCAGGTGGAATCGGACCAGCCGCAGTTTACGGTCAATCAACGTTATCCCGTTTACTTTCCGGAGCTGAGACCGTTCTTTCTCGAAAACGCAAACTACTTTGCGACGCCCATCGACCTGCTCTACACGCGCAAGGTCGTGCACCCGGATTTTGGCGGCCGGGTCACAGGCAAGGTGGGCAAGACCAATCTCGGTTTCCTCGCAATTGACGATCGTCAGCCCGGTGATGCCGTTTCAAAAAATGATCGGTTATACAAAAAACGTGCGGTCTACAGTGTCGGGCGCATCTCGCAAGACATCGGTAAAAACTCCAGCGTCGGCGTCATGTACACCGATCAGGAGTTCGGGAATAGTTTTAACCGAGTCGGCGGCATCGACTTCAACGCTCGCATCAGCGACAAATGGAACGCCACCGGCCAGTTTGTGGAGAGCTCCACCAAACTTCTGGATGGAAGCTACCTGGCGGGCCCCGCCAGCACGCTGGAGCTCACACGCAGCGGGCGCTCCCTGTTCCTCGACAACACGTTTCAGGACTTCAGCACCGGCTTCCAAAGCCAGACCGGGTTCATCCAGACGAACAATATCCGGCAGGACTCGAACCACTTCAACTACCGCTGGTTCCCTAAAAATTCCGGAGTCATCCAAAGCATCAATCTGGAGGGAAATACCCAGCTAGCATGGGATCACCAAGGCAATCGACTCTACCGTTATATCTCTGACGATCTCGCTTTTCTGCTGGCACGCAACACCGTCATCGCACCGTTGTTGATTCAAAATTCCGATTCGCTTGGCCCAGGCAGCTATACAGCGCTGACCCGCACCCGTAATTTTGCCGAGAATCAGGTAGGCATCGTCTTTCGCAGCGCCCCCGTACGGCAGTTGAGCTTCAACGTCGTGTCTCTTTATGGCGGTAACGTGAACTACAACCCGGTTGCCGGCGAGCCGCCTTCCTTGCTGCATCAGAACTTTCTGCAAGCGCAAGTAACGATTCAGCCCATCAGCTCTCTCACAATCGACAATACGTATCTGCTGGATCGCGACCGGTCTGCAGCAGATGGTATCTTTGCGCTTGAAAACCAGACCATGCGCACCAAGATCAACTACCAGTTCACCAAGGCCTTCTCCGCCCGCGTCATCGTGGAGTACGATTCGCTCCACGCGAACCCGCTCCAGACCTCGCTCATCCGCACCAAGCAGGTCGCCACGTCGGCCTTGCTCACCTGGCTGCCCCACCCCGGCACCGCCATTTATATCGGCTATAACAACGACCTGCAAAACCTGGATCACGTCTTTTGCAAACAGCTAGCAGGCCTCGGCTGCGACCCACGCCAGCCGATCCTTCAACGCTCCAACCACTACCTCAACGATGGACGCCAGTTCTTCGTCAAGGCCTCTTACCTGCTGCGCTTCTGAGGCTCCCTTCGTCGCGCGAAAAGTGCGGCGAAGGGAGCGGGGCCGAGTCTATTTCGTACTCGGATGAAATCCATGATTCCGAAACGGGACTGGACGCTTACCACTACCGGAGCTATAACCCGCTGCTTGGTCGATGGATGTCATCGGATCCGTCATCGGAACACTTCAGCCAGCTCAGCAATCCTCAAACATTCAACCTGTATGCCTATGTTGTAAACGACCCGCTCAAGTACCTGGATCAGCTTGGCTTGTATGCTGATGATGGCAGTGGCGACTGCACCGACTGTGGTTACAGCGATGGTACTGGCACCGGAGATGGCTTATTGCAGGATTTGGGAACCGATACTGGGGGTGGCGGAGGAGGCACAGGAGATTGCGGTCTCACGGATCCATACTGCGTCAATGTAACGACAGACCCAAATCCTCCGGTCGACCCAAATTCGCCGGACCCTACAGACCCTTGCGGTGCGAACGATGGAACTTGTGTGAACGTCACGACAAATCCGAATCCGCCCGTTGACCCCGATCCGATTTCAGTGGACTGCGCAGATAACTTCTGTATTGTGCCTGATCCAGGCATAACTAACCCGACTGATCCATATCCCACTCGGCTCTTTGGAACTCGGGGGTGCGGCGTCGGAGGGGCTGGGCCAACGGTGAACGCACTAGATGCGGCTTGTAAGGCTCACGATGAATGCTACGACGGCTTCAGATTGTCTGCTGGCATGAATTGGGGGGTGGGCATAACGCCGCAAAATATTGGCCATCTTCAGTATTGCAATCAAAATTTGTGTACCGCAGCATCGCAGACATCGGACTTTGGCTCCACGGAGGTTGTCCTGTATTTTATGTCGGTTCCCTACGGTTTTTGCCAGCAGGTGCGCTAATGACAAGAAATATAAGAGCTTCTCTCGTTGGATTTTTCGTCGGTGCAGGCGTACCTCTCTTTTGGGGAATCCTCTCTTTCCTCTTGTTCAATGTTCGCGAAGGCTGGTTTAGTCGACTTTACTGGAATGCTGTGTATCTGACTTGTCCATTCTGGGCTATCAGCGGATACAAAGGTTTATGGTTGACGCCTATATTGAATGGTTGTCTCTATGCGACTCTGTTCTTCATTTTTACCGAGGTGAGAATCTCAAGAAGAGCAAAATAGTCAACAACCACCATGCCGGGCGATTCGAGTGCCCCATCCCTTGCGCACTTTGCAAAGGGTGGGGTCTCGGGCAAAGCCCGAGCGTCTTCACAACAATCCGCCAGGCTACTCCCCCGAGCGATGAATCGGCTTGCTCTTCAGCCGCTTCTTCAACGGCGGCGCGGAACTCGGCGGACCTTTCTTGCCGGACTTCTTTTTCTTCTTCTTGCCTTGCTTTTCCTCTTCAATGACGGCGCGCATCCAGTAATTTCCTTCGCCATCGACCTCAATGCCGTGGGTCTCACGCTCGAAGCCCGGGAAGCGCTTGCCGAACTCCTCCATCGCAAGAATCAGCTTGATGACCGGCGACTCTTCCGAGCCCAACCGCTCACCCGGCATCGACATCGGAATGCCAGGAGGATACGGTACCAACATCACCGCAGCGATGCGGCCCGCCATATCAGCGAAACGAATCTTCTCCGTCTCGCCGCGCACAAGTTTCTGATACGTCTGCGCAGGAGTAAGGATCGGATCGAAGTCTTCGTCGGTAGCGTCGTTCACAAGGTTCGCAAGATTCAGGTCCATCATCACGCGATGCATATCGTCAGACAGGTCCCGAAGCGTCGTGTTGCGATAGCGGCTCGGATACTTCTGCACCAGTTCCGGCAACGCCTCTTCAAGCGGGGCCTCGGAGTCGTAGAGCCGCTTGAACTCGAACAGATTCTCAAGCAGCGAACCCCATTTGCCCTTGGACGTTCCAACCGAGAACAGCACCAGAACCGTGTAGTCGCCCACACGCGCAATCTCCACCCGTCGGCTGTCCAGAAACTCGACCAGAATCGCAGCCGGAATACCCCAGTCCGCAATGACCCCCTGCGCGTTGACACCCGGAGTCAGAATCGTCACCTTCGCCGGGTCCAGCATGCAGTAATCATCGGCGATATCTTCATCCTGATAACCGTGCCAGCTTTCGCCCGGCTTCAGCGTCCAGCAGGAGGGACTCGTACCCAGCAGCGCGTCCGGCGCTTCCTCAAAAACATAGCTCTCGTTGGAACGAGGATCGATAACAGTCTCTGGCTGATACAACTGGAAGAACCACCCATCGCCATTGTGTTCCGCCGCACGCAGACGATGTGCAATCGAGCTCATCGCCTTGCGGAAGCTGATCGCATCCTGCAGTGTCTCGTCCATCAGCGTCGGGCCAGCCGGCTCGTCCATCATCGCAGCCGCAACGTCCAGCGACGCGATCAAAGGATAAAACGGCGAGGTCGTCCCATGCATCATGAACGACTCGTTGAACTGGTCGAAATCAAGCGGCGCGCGCGGGCTCAGCTTGATGTGTACCATCGAAGCCTGCGAGAATGCCGCGAGCATCTTGAAGGTCGACTGCACCGCAAAGATCGCAGGACGATTCGGCATGTCGTCGGGCACATCCATCGCAAAACGACCGCGATAGATTGGATGAAACTTTGCATATGCATACCAGGCTTCATCAAAGTGAACACGCGGTACTGACTTCGCAAGCTCTTCCACGACGCGATTCACGTCGTAGCAAAAACCGTCATAAGTGGAATTTGTAATAACGGCGTAGGTTGGAATCCTGCTCGGCGCGCCAGCCGCAAACGGGCTGCGTTCAATCAACGCCTTTACATTCTCCGGGCTGAACCGCTTCAGCGGCACCAGGCCGATCATGCCGTAGCCATTGCGCGTCGGCTTGAAATAAACAGGACGCGCGCCGGTCACAGTAAGCGAGTGGCAAACCGATTTGTGACAGTTCGCATCCGCGAGAACGATGTCGTCCTGCGCGATAACGCCATGACCAACAATCTGGTTTGACGAACTAGACCCCGACAACACATAGAACGTCCAGTCCGCACCAAAAATACGCGCAGCATTGCGTTCCGATTCGCCCGGAGGTCCAAGGTGATCCAGCCACGAACCCAGAGGAGCCGTCGAAATTCCCAGGTCCGAACGCATGATGTTTTCGCCGAAGAACTTGTGAAACTCCATGCCCACGGGGTGTTTTAGAAACGCAACCCCGCCCATGTGACCCGGCGCATCCCACGAATACGCACCTTGATCGGTGTACTTCTTCAGCTCGCGAAAATACGGCGGTAGCAGAGTCTCGTGATAACGCTCAACCGCAAAGTCAACCCGGTTCGCAATGAACGCGGGCGTATCGCCGAAGAGGTGAATATATTCGTGAACCTGCTTCACTACTTCGAGTGGCAACTCAGAGACGAGCGTCCGGTCGGCGATCAGAAAGATCGGCATCTTTTTGTTGCGGCGGCGCACAGCGCGTAGAATTTGCATCGCGGCGCGCTCATCGAACTGGTTGTCTCCTTCAAGATCCCAGTCCAGAAGAATTGCCGAATAGCTGGGGTCAGACGTGACCAGCGAAAGACCATCTTCAGGCGTCGAGGTGCGAACAACCTCGTAACCCTCATCTGCAATGGCGTCGACCAGGCGCTCCATGGCGCGATCCGACACGGAGTCGGTACGGCCGACTTCACTGGCAATCAAAAGTACCCAACGACCTTCGGACATTTCACCTCGCGGATGCCTTAAATCGGCAAACACTTTATGGTATCGCGGATTCGGTTGCAAGACTGTGAAGACCGCTTTTCACCAGGCTTTTGCATGATTCTGACGTCGACAAGTTTCTGCCATGAACAAGGGATGGCCTGGCACCGTTAAAAGAGTGCAAAGCCATCCCTCTAGACGCCATATTCCGCAGAGCTAGATTCCAATCTCCATGCGAATCGCGCCTGCAATCGCCTCCGCGTGATGCGTCATCGCCTCGTGATCTTCCGCTTCAATCATCACGCGGGCCAACGCCTCAGTCCCGCTATACCGGATCACCACTCGTCCGGTACCCGCAAGCGCCTTCTCTGCGGATGCAATCGCCGAGGCCACCGTCGGAATCGTATTCAGCGGCTTCTTCTCCCGCACCTTCACATTCACAATCACCTGCGGGAAGGTCTTCAAATCCGCTGTCAACTCGGCCAAAGACTTGCCCGACCGGTGGATGATATCCAACACCAGCAGAGCCGTCAGCAAACCGTCGCCCGTTGTGGATTGACCGCTGAAAATAATGTGCCCCGACTGCTCTCCACCCAGCGTCGCACCCGTTGAAAGCATCTGCTCCAGCACGTACTTGTCGCCCACCGGCGCCCGCAGCATCTGGATGCTCGACCGCGACAGCGCCGCCTCCAGTCCCATGTTCGACATCGTCGTCGCGACCACGGTTGCATGCGCCAACAGTCCACGCGCATGCAGGTCACGCGCAGCCAGCAGCAGCACCGCATCGCCGTTCACTACCTTGCCGGTCTCATCCGCAAACAGTGCGCGGTCCGCATCGCCATCAAACGTGATGCCCATTGCAGCCTTGTGCTTCACCACCTCCGCCGCGACAACTTCCGCATGCAGCGCCCCGCACCCAAGGTTGATATTGCGCCCATTGGGGCTGGCATGCGTGACGATTACGGTGCCTCCGAGATTGGAGAACAACTGCGGAGCCACGGCGCTCGCCGCCCCGTTCGCGCAGTCGATCACGATGCGCTGGTTATCCAGCGACAACTCCGGCACGGCTGCCAGCAAAAACCGAATGTATTCCGCGCGGTCGCCCTCGTTGACCGGCGGCGCGGGCGTCACAGCCCAGTCTTGTGAAGCTCCATTACCTTCTATCTGCCGAAAAATCTCGGCTTCAATCTCCAACTCAGTCGAATCGGGAAGTTTGAATCCATCCGGCCCAAACAGCTTGATGCCGTTGTCCTCCCAGGGATTGTGCGAGGCAGAGATCACAATGCCCGTCGCAAATTTGTGCACGTGCGTCAGGTGCGCTACCGCCGGCGTCGTGATGACTCCAGCGTTCTCTACCGTGGCCCCTCCGCTCACCAAACCGGCGGTCAGCGTCGCGGCGATCTGGCCTGAAGACTCACGCGTATCCATGCCGATCAGAACCTTCGGATTCGGCGACTTCCTTGCGAGCGAGTGTGCCAGCGCAACACCGATTGCATGGACAGTGGCCGGGTCAAGCGGGGGCTGGCCTGCGACGGCGCGGATGCCGTCGGTGCCGAAAAGCTTCTTCATTGGTTTAGGGTCTCCGTGATGCGTGCGCGTACACTGCCCTTCGCAAGCCGTGCGCGAATCTGTTGGTTGGGAGCAGCTTCAGAGGCTTCGCGGAGAATCGTCTCCTGCTCGCCTCCCTCTAAATAAATAATCGCGTAACCGCGACTCAACACCGCCAGCGGCGACAGCGCCTCCAGCCGAACCAGCGCACGTTCAAGCCTGGTCCTGCGATGACCAATCAATTCCTTTGCCACCCGTCCAATGCGATCCCATGCCGCGCTCAGTCGTCGCTCAGCCAGCGCCAGCCGTACCGATGGATCGTGCCTCCGCAGTCTTGCTTCGAGCGCACTCAAACGCGCAGTCCTTTGGCGCACACGGCGGTCGCTCGCCCCGAACAGTCGGAAGCGAAGCTCATCGATTTTTTGTTGGCGCAGCGAAATTCCGTCGTGCAGACGAGCCAGCACCTGCTCCGCAGAAAGCCGTTCCAGCCGCCGGCGTGCACGCAGCAAATGCAATTCGCCCCCACGATGCACTCGCCGTTCGAGCGCGTTCACCCGCTCCTCAATCCGGTGCTGTGCAGCCGTTACAAGCTCAGCCGCAGCCGAGGGCGTCGGCGCGCGCAGGTCCGCGACGTAGTCCGCAATCGTATGGTCGATCTCATGCCCGATCGCTGACACAACCGGCAGGTTCGAAGCCACAATCGTCCGCGCCAGCTTCTCATCGTTGAAGCCGTTCAGATCCTCAAACGATCCCCCGCCACGCGCCAGCACGATAAGATCCACGCGCTCCGGATGGTTGTTGAACCAGCGAATTCCTGCCGCAACCGCGGCAGCGCACTGTGTTCCCTGCATCACCGCCGGGTAGATCAGAATATTCAGCCGCGCATGCCGGCGGCGCACAATATGAATAATGTCTCGAATCGCCGCGCCGCTCGGCGAAGTCACAATCCCAATACACTGCGGAAACGGCGGCAGCGGCTTCCTCGCACGATCAAACAGGCCTTCACGCCGCAGACGATCCCGCAACTGCTCGAACGCCAGCTGCAGCGCTCCCGTCCCGCGTGGCCGTAGACTCTCCGCGATGAGTTGAATCTGTCCCCGCGTCTCATAAACCGCAATCCGGCCCCGCGCCTCAACCGCAAGTCCATCCTTCGGCTTGAACCCCAGCAGGCCCGCCTGCTTGCGAAACATCACCACTGGAAGCTGCGCGTCGCCATCCTTCAACGTGAAGTAAATATGACCGGATGCTGCAGGCCGACAGTTGGAGATCTCTCCCTCAACATTGACCACCGCCTTATAAGATCCCTCGACGACCTGGCGAATCTCATTGATAAGTTGCCGGACCGTATACAAAGCCGGTCTTGCGGCCGGCGTCGGCGCAACCGCCACAGACGTAGGTTCGCGGCTCAAAACAATCGGAGTGTACGTCCTTACCGGCGACGGGGGAGGGGGTGGAGGGGGGGTCAAATCAAACGTCAGCTGCGGTGTATTGGTTTGACGACTCCCGCGGGACTTCGACTTTGCTGCGACAAGATCGCGAAAGCTCGGAATGGAGTCGTCGGACGGCATCTGTCCGAGTTTATCGCACAGGGAGGAATGCAGTTCAGGCGGACTTGAGCATATTGCCTGCCGTTCGCAGCAACTCTGCGGGCTGGCAGGGCTTGATCACAATGGAAACCGACTGCGGCAGCTTGCGCGCACACTCGCTAACTTGGGCTAAACATGAGTAATAGCCCGTCAACACCAGAATCGGGCACCCTGGCAGTTCGCGGCCCAGGTCCGTCATCAACGAAATACCATCCCGCCCAGGCATGTTGATATCGCACAGAATAATGTCGGGTGGGTTAGCCCTTGCCGCTGCCAGAGCCGCATCGGCAGAGCATGCCGTTTCAGCGTCAAATCCGTTTTTATTGAAGATGAGCCCGATCGTCTGGGCTACCAACGCTTCGTCGTCTACGATCAGGATGCGCATATGAACTCCCAATTGAACGTGGGCCTGGCAAAGGAAAAAACGCGACTAAATCTTGCGGTGACGTGATCAGAGCCCCCATGCGTAGGACTGTCAAGTGAAGATCTGACGCAGACGCACATAATTTGTGAGCCCTGGCCTCTCCATCCATGTCTAATTCGAAGGTTGCCATCGTCCGGTTTTTGAAGATGTGCCCTTCTTTCGGGGCACCGTGGAGTTTTTGAGATGCGTTTTCTTGCACTGATTCTGGGGTTCTTTTTCCTGCTGGGCGTAGCTCTGGATGCGTTCCAGACCATCATCCTGCCGCGCCGGCCAAGCGGACAGCTACGCATCACGCGGGTCTTCTACATCACGATCTGGACACCCTGGGTCGCCTTGGCCGAGCACATAAAAGACCGCAAGCTGCGCGACCAGATCTATAGCGTCTTCGGCCCGCTTTCGCTACTCCTGCTTCTGGTGCTTTGGGCCGTGTTGCTGGTTCTCGGCTTTGCGCTGCTCTACTTCGCCCTTGGCACAGCGTTTGCTGACACCCTCAACACAAGCGGAACAGTCGTCGCCGATCTCCGGACAAACATCTACGTCAGCGGAACCACCATGTTTACGCTTGGCTTGGGCGACGTCGTCCCCCACAGCTACGCGGCCCGTGTCCTCGTCGTCCTGGAGGCTGGCACCGGTCTTGCCTTCGTCGCGCTGGTAATCGGTTACGTCCCCGTCTTATACCAGGCATTCTCTCGCCGCGAAGTCTCGGTAGCCCTGCTGGATGGCCGTGCCGGCTCACCCCCCACAGCCACAGAACTCATCCGCCGCCATAGTTATGAAGGCGGCCACGCCGAACTCATCAAGCTCCTCGCCGAATGGGAACGCTGGTCTGCCGAGATCCTCGAATCGCACATCTCTTATCCGATTCTCTGCTATTACCGCTCCCAGCACGATAACCAAAGCTGGCTCTCCGCCCTCATCGCCATCCTCGACGCCTGCGCCCTGCTCATCACAACCATCGAAGGCGAAACCCTACGCCAGGCCCAACTCACCTTCGCCATGGCCCGCCACGCGCTCATCGACCTGGGCCACGTCTTTAATCTGGAGGAGAAAACCAGACTCCTCGCGGCCAGCGAATCCAACAGAATGCCCCCGGACGTCTTCTACCAGCTGTGCGATGAACTCGGCGACATGCACCTCCGTCTCTGCGGAAATACCGTCGCCATGAAGCGTCTCACCGCTATTCGTCTGCTCTACGAGCCCCACGGCCAGGCCCTCGGCGAGTACCTCAAAATATCGCTCCCTCTCTGGATCGCCGAACCGAAAAAGACCGACCCCTGGAGGACAGTCATTGGCCTGAGCACCGCCGGAGAAACCGCCCTAAGATCCAACGAGCACGTCAGCGACCGCTCCACCGCCAATCACCTCCACGACGACGAACACATCTTCTAAAACACGTAACCTCGACTTAAAGCACTAACCCGATAAAGGCGGATGAAACCTGGCTCCCAGGAGTATCCGTTTTATCGGGTTAATCGGGTTAATCGGGTTAATCGCTGAAATCGTTGAAATCGTTGAAATCGTTGAAGTCGCTGAAATCAGTATTGAGCCGTCAGTCTAAAGCTCCGGGCCTGTCGCAGCCGTCGGGTTCAGCCTTTTCGCCGCCAGGATACCCGCGACACCTTTGGCGTCCTTATCCTTCAACTGTGCGTAAATCTTGTGCGCCTGATCGACCTTGCCCTCGGACGTGTAAAGCTCGGCCAGTTGAAGCTGCGCCAGGCCGGAAGGCACTGCATCCGTAGGCTTGTCTGTAAGCTGGTTATAGATGTCCACGGCCTGACTGTCGCGGCCCGTCTGGCGGTAGAGATTTGCCAGCGCAAACTTGCCCAGCGAGGCAAGTTCCTTATCCCACGAATCTGCCACGTTCTTAAGAGTGTTTTCCGCCGACTGCGTCTGACCCTGCTCCAGCAGCGTCAAACCCTCAAAGTAGCGGGCCGTCTTGCCATCCTTCGTCGAGCCGTAATCGTCGGCGACACGATGAAACTCACCATTGGCAGCCTTTGCCCGGTCCGCGACGGAGGCGTACGACTTCACACCCGGTGTCGCGGGCTGCCCCGGAACCGTAATCGGCGACTGATAAATCTCCATCGCCTGGCCAAAAGCAGCTGACGCCGCGTTCGAGCGAAGATTGTTGATCACGCCGATAGCAACGGCAATCGCAATGAAGCCCAGCAGCATTGCGCTCGTAATAATCACCGAACGGCGGTTCTCGCTTGCCCATTCAAGGCCGCTGGCCGTCGTCGTGACGAACTGGTCCTGCTTGAGTTCGCGCTTGGTTTCATGAACATTAATCTCGTGAGGCACGGAGTCTTCCTTGTCTGAACTTGTGTTCGTGCAGAAAAAGGCACGGGTTCGCAGTGAGACACGCGAACATTCAGCTTATCAGGTCAACCCGCTATGGGGTCAGCACGCTAGGCTTCGACCAACCCATATCGACGCTGCCACTGCAGCTTCAGCCGCGTCCACACCACCGTAATCTCTTCCTTGGCCAGCGCCGGGTCCGGCCCCTGCGCGAACTTTCCCGCCTCCGCCTTGGCCAGCTCCAGCAGCGGCCTGTCCCGCAGCAGGTTCGCAACACGAAATTCCGGCATACCCGCCTGTTTCGTTCCAAAAAACTCGCCTGGCCCACGCAGTGCCAGGTCGAGTTCTGCAAGCTCAAACCCGTTCTGTGTCCGCACCATCGCCTCCAACCGAGCCTCCGCCGATTCACTCGGCCTGCCCCCCGTCATCAAAATGCAGTAGCTCTTCGCCGCCCCACGGCCCACGCGCCCGCGGAGCTGATGCATCTGCGCCAGCCCGAATCGCTCCGCATGTTCGATTACCATCACAGACGCATTCGGCACGTCCACCCCCACTTCAATCACCGTCGTCGCAATCAGGACATCGGTATCGCCCCGCTGAAACCGCCGCATCGCAACCTCCTTGTCGTCGGCATTCATCCGTCCGTGCAGAATCCCCAGCCGCAGTCCGGCCAGCGGCCCCGCTCGAAGTTCATCATGCATCTGCGTCGCAGACCGCAGCTTCGCCTTGGGAAACAGCGGTGCGGTCTTCTTGCTCGCCTTCTTCTTCGCCTTCCCACCCGGCCCGACGATCACCTCCGGTGCCACATCCTCATGCGCAAAATCAAGCTCCGGCTGATCGTCCTTCGCCCCTTCAATCACCGGGTACACGATATACGCCTGCCGCCCCTGTGCCACCTGTTTGCGCACAAACTCCCACACCTCCGCGGCCTTCGCCTCGGTCGTCTGCCGCGTCACAATCGGCGTGCGCCCCGGCGGCAATTCGTCAATCACCGAAACGTCCATATCCCCATAAACCGTCAGCGCCAGCGTCCGCGGAATCGGTGTCGCCGTCATTACCAGCACATCGGGATCCGTGATCGTCCCATCCGGATTTGGCTTCTTCATGAGCTTAAAACGCTGTTGAACCCCAAAACGATGCTGCTCGTCCACCACCACAAGCCCCAGATTCGCAAAGTCGACCTTCTCCTCAATCAGCGCGTGCGTCCCAATCGCAAGCTGCGTTTCCCCCCGCAGAATTCGCCCACGGCTCTCCCGCTTCGTCGCCTCATCCAGCGACCCCGTCAGCAAAGTAACCCGATACGGCTTGCCCGTCGTCGGCGAAACCTTTTCCGCCAACAGCTTCCGCGCAGACAGATAATGTTGCGTCGCCAGAATCTCCGTCGGAGCCATCAGCGCCGCCTGGTAGCCGTTCTCGATCGCCACCAGCGCCGCCTGCATCGCCACAATCGTCTTGCCGGAG
>JAYVZP010000119.1:0-3073 GCA_043783275.1 Rhodanobacteraceae bacterium | reverse complement strand
ACCGTCCGGCCCGCACCGCGGTGAGCGACTGCTACATCGCTCTGGCCAGCTTCCTTGCCAGCATCACCGAGTTGCACAGCCGAGAACAGGTTCGGCCTGCCCTATGGCACCGCCTCGCGCGTCACCACCAAAACCGTATGCGCACCATGCTTGAAACGGCATGGCAGGCGGTCGCCAGTGTCCGAGCCGAAAGCCTCGCAGAAACTGCCCAGAGTAGCTATATGGTCGTCCTGCTTGAATCCGCAGACATGCTGCTGGCCCGCACCGTCGCGCTGGCAGAGCATCTCGAAGGCACGTCCATTCCTGCAGATACACCCAATCAAACGACCGGCAGCCAGCGCAACTACGCAGCCCTGGGTGAACTCCGCACCGCCGAAGAGTGGGTCGCAGCCCTGGTCCGCAAACGAGTCCTCACCACTCCAGCCGAGTCACTGCAGCGCCGCGCGGACTTAGCCGCCCTCCCCAGAACCCTCCGCCAATGCCTTCCTGAAGAAGACCCCAGCGGACGCTTCCTCCTCGCCCAGGTCGCCGAAGGCCTCTCCCTCATGGAAACTGCCGTGGAAGCCGCAACCGCCCTCCGACTAGGTGAATCCGCAACCCTGCCGCTCGGTGCCAGCGGTGCCCACGTGCGCGCCCGGCTTAGCAAACTGCGCGAAAGCTGGCGCTTTTCCCTTCTCCGCGACAACCTCAATACGGATTCCCTGCTGCTGCGCCACGCCATCCGCGTCGCCCTGGTCTGCAGCATCGACGTCGTCCTTATCAGAATATTGCGTATTGACCACGGCTACTGGCTCCTGATGACATCCCTCATCGTCCTCCAGCCGCACGTCAGCGGCACTATGCGTCGTGGCCTGGAGCGCATCGCTGGTACCGTCGGCGGCGGTGTCCTGGCAGCTCTGCTCGCAGCTACGTTGCACTCGCCTCTGGTCATCGCCCTTTCCTTGTTCCCACTCGCTTTGCTCTCCCTGGCATTCCTCCCCGTCAGCTACGCCGCCTTCGCTTTTTTCCTGACACCCACTTTTGTCCTCGCCTACCTGCCCCATCCCGGCGATTGGCAACTGGCCCTGATCCGCGTAGGGGACACGGCTACCGGCGCGCTGATCTCACTGGCTGCGATGCGCCTCTTCTTCCCTTCGTTTGAACGCGATCGAATCGGGCAATTTCTGGTGTCGAGCCTCGACGCCAACCGACGCTACCTGCAGACCCTGTCCGAAAGCTGGCTGGCCCAGGACCCAGCCTCTCGCTCTCTGGCCCAGGCCCGACGAGCAACCGGCCTGGCCCACAACGCAACCGAGGAGTCCCTCGAACGCGTCCTGGCTGAAAACTGGCGTACCAAGGGCAGCGGATCGGACGCTGCCCTGGCTGTCACCACCTACCTACGCCGCTTTGCCCAAAGCATCACCACGCTCACCACCCTCGACGGCCAATGGAAGTGGAAGCGTTCCCTCTCAGTACAAGGCAGGCTCGAGCGACTCCTCTTCAGCCTGCAATCTCTCGAAGAACAGATTCACTGCGGCACCCTGGCCGATGACCCGCTCGAGTCCGACCCCGCCTCTCATGTAGAAGAAGAGTCCATCTTTATTGATTCCGCGGATGTTAAGGGCGACAGCGACGAAATGGGCGAGCGCCAATTGGCCCGCCTCGACCGCCAGGCAACCGTACTCCATCGCAAGCTCTTTGCCATGCGCCAGCATAAGTGGCTACGCTGCCCTTGATGAGCCCGCCTCACGACTGCGCAGGGCTCTCTCTCTAGACCAAGCTTTTGTGTTGCGGATGGCAAAAATCAGGAGTTGAAGGCCCACTACCGCCGACTTCTCTCAGTCAGCTCTGCTTTCCGAGCAAAGTGAACCATTTGGGAGATACAATCGTCCAATAGTCTACAGGACTGTCCAGGTTTTCTTTTTTGTGCAGACAGTGGCGAGTTTTAATATTCTGATGCAGAAGTCTGGAACCATTTCACTGCAAGCGACAACCTGTAGGTACGGACGGACAGATTAGCAATTTCAGCCCTGAACCATTTGTCTATTTCGAGAGCGTGGGAAAAGCAAACATGACGGAACCGCACCAGTTCTTTAGCCGCACTCACTCCAGGTGGATCACAGCTGCCGTCACTGCGCTCGTGCTATCCGGCTGTGCAAGTACCCTCACCATCGCCCAGACCAGCGCGACGCCCCCTGCCAAACATGTAAAGCCAAGCCCCGTGACTGCAAGTCCAGCGAGTCCAGGCGTTGGAGTCAGCGTTGCACCTCTTCCGGCCGCCGCGCCCGCTGGGAGTACGGCGCCAGACCGCGCAACTGCCTACTTCCATTCAGCCTTGGCCCATACCTATGAGGACATGGCCACCAATTACGGACGCCAGGAGTACGTGACCCGCGCCGTCGAAGAATACAAGCTGGCGATCAACGCCGATCCCGGTTCGGAGGAGCTGGCCATCGGGTTGGCCGAGCTTTACCTGCGGGTCGGACGCATCCGAGAGGCCAAAGATACAGCGCAGGTCCTGATCAAGAAAAACGAGCAAAATCTGGAAGCCCACAAACTGCTGGGCCGGATCTATCTTCGCTCCCTCGGTCAGGAACAGGAACAGGCCCAAAACTCGCACACACAGGCCACCCCAAGCGCACAGGTTCTTGACTTGGCGATTGCGGAGTTCACTAAGATCCTTACCCTTGAACCCAAGAGCCTCGAAGATCACCTGTTGCTCGGCCAACTCTACACCGCCAAGCATGATAGCGCTAAGGCTGAGGCCCAGTTCAAGGCAGCGCAAGCCATCGAACCAGCCTCGGAAGACGTTGTGATTAACCTCGCACGCCTGTACGCCGAGGGCGGAGACACCCGGCATTCTGTCGAGGTTCTCGAGTCCGTCCCAGTTGCCGACCGCACCCCTAAAATGGAGTTTGCCCTTGGTGCCGCATACGAGCAACTGAAAAATCCGAAGAAAGCCATTGCCGCCTATCAGCGTTCGGAGGATATGGAGCCTGAAAATCTGGATGCAGTCCGTGCTCTGGGCCAGGTACTGCTTGCCGACAATCAGCTCGAAGAAGCGCTGAAGCAGTTCAACATGCTGGTCGAGGCC
>JAYVZP010000118.1:0-7973 GCA_043783275.1 Rhodanobacteraceae bacterium | reverse complement strand
CAGGCCCGGATAGCGTAGTCACCCGCACCACCATCGTCCCACCCTCCCGCTTGTATGCCAGCGAGCAGACGGACTCCCCCACATGCACCCTCCTGACCTCCGCCTGCGCCCACTCCGCCGGCAGCCGAGGCTCCACATCCACCCTGCCCGCCCCCCCTTCCACTGTGATTCCGAAAAGCCCGCGCATTGCAGGCGTAATCACCATTGCTGAAGACCACAGCTGGTGGCTTGTGCTCCGGCCAAACGGCACAAAGAATGCCCCCGAAAGCAATTCGGTCACGGCCCCCAGGTCCTGCGTCGTCGTTTGGTCCGCATTCTGCATCAGGTGGGCGTACCCTGAGAGATTCCGCCCGGTGCGGTAGTCGGCCAGCGCAGCCCAGCCGGTAAACAGCGGCCACACCGACCCCTGGTGATAGCTCATCGAATCGAAGAATGACTCTGTCTCTGCAACGTCTCGCGATCCCCAGTCCGTAGAAAAGTCATGCGAATCCCAATGTCGCAGGCTCTTGTCTGCATGCGCCAACCCCGTCCCACCGGCGCTGAACCACGCCAGCGCCGGATAAATCGTTGCCGCCTTGTCCAGCGACCCATCGGCGTTGCGGCTGAAGGCGTACTCTCCGGTACCTGGCACAAAGTACTCTGCCTCAAGGGTGCTCGCCACCTTTGCAGCCCGTGCCGCCGCACTCCGAGCCGTAGCCTGATCCCCCAGGAAGGCGGCTAGTTTCGCCATCGCCGTGGACGCTTGCTGATCCAGCAGCGCCAGATAGATCTCCTGATGCGGCTGGCCCCCGGGCCAGCTTTCCACCCAACCCGTCCCCTGCGAGTTGTCATAAATCCCGTCGTTATCCGAGTCATGCGACGTCTCGAACGCCCAGGCCTTCTCCACGACCTCACGATGCGTCCGCAAATAAGCAACATCGCCGCTAGCCTGCACGTAGTCCAGCATCGCGGTCAGAAACAGGGGGGTCGCATCCGCCGCGGCATACATATAAGGTAGGCTCTTCCAATCTATCGAACCTGCGGTCTGAGAGTATTCGTGCATGATCTTGCCGTCTTCGCGCTGCCGGCGAATCAAAAAGTCGAGTGCCGTGCGCGTGAGGCCAAAGTCACCCATGCCATTCACAGCGTACAGCGTGTAGAGCGTGTCTCGACCGAAGTACCAACCAAAGCCTGGTCGCGAGGAGTCGCCTGAAGAAAAATAACCAGCTACGAGCCCCGTCTCATCTCCCGGATTAGTCGTAGCCTGAAGTTGTTCGATCGACACTTCAGCCCAGCGAAACGCATCGTTGAATTCACGGTCCGGTGTCTCGATTGAAGTGATGTCCGCAAGCATCTTGTCGAACTTCGAAGCATGTGCCGCGTAGAGTGACGGCAAGCTTTCATTGAGCTGGGCAAGCTGTTTTTCGAGCGCCGCATTGGACGCGGTAGCCGCAGTCTGGCCCATGGCCATTAGAAGCGGATAGATCTTGCCGGCATCCCGCTTTGGATCGTAGTGCAGCTTCAACTCCAGCGGGTGTGTCTGCGGCTTTTCCTGATAGGGCGCCATGATGCCTGGCTCGGCTGTCGGAATCGTCACGGCCCCGGCAAAATCCGAGTAGTCCGTGTGCAGAATATATGTCCCACCCTTAGCGTCCCACTCGGCGGAGAGGCTCCCCGGGCTGGCCTTCGGCCACATCGGCTTCATCTCCGGCGTAAAGCTGAAGGTCAAGTCCACCGGCTTTACCGCATCGACTTCAAACAGCACCACCGCGCCCGTCCCTGCGGGGCTGTGGTCTGGCGCAAACATTGTCTGCCGCACTGTCAGCCCGATGTGGGCGTACGTAATCACCGTGCGGTCTGGATACACATGGATGGAAGCCGCGTCCGGGTTCAGTTCAATCGGCACCGCGTACCCTTCCACCTGCGCCCTCAGCGAGAAGTGGCTGAGCAACTTCACCGGCAACACCCAAGCCTCAAACGTGCCCTCCTGCTGGCCCAGCACCACGCCTTGCGGACCCGCAACCGTAAACGGCTGCCCTGCCTGCACGCGGCGCTCAATCGACAAGCCAGTTTTGGCCACATGCAGCGAAGGAAGCGGATGAAGAGCAACGGCCTGGGCGGCTGCCGCGGCTGCATTGCCAATTACAAAATAGAAAGGGAGCGAGCGTTTACCCATGCGGGTGCACTACTTTCTCAAGCGATTTATACGATGTTTACCGTGACGATGATTTGTCATTGCATCTATAGTTTCATGCCATAGCATTGGCGAGAAAGCGCACCGGGAGCGATACATGAACACCGCGACACGCATCGTCGGCATCGGCGAAATCCTTATGGACCACTTCAGCGACGGCACCGCCACTATAGGCGGCGCGCCCTTCAACGTCGCCTTCCAGGCCCACCAGTTGCTGACGGCCAACGGGCGCGGACATGGTGAGGTCGTTAGCGCCGTCGGCGATGACGACTGGGGCAAGCACATTTTGAAAGCAGTCACAGATGCCGGCATGAGCCCAGCGCACATCTCGGTCAATGCGAAATATCCAACGGGTATCGCTAGAGTCTTGGTCAGCCAGGGCGAAGCCGGATTCGAGATCGCCAAGGATCAGGCCTGGGACCATCTGGACGCCGACGCCGCTCTCGACGAACTCGCCACGCAGTGCAACGCCGTCGCCTTCGGCAGCCTTGCGCAGCGGTCTTCGGGCTCCGGTAAAGTCATCCGCGACTTCGTATCAAAGATCGAAGGTCAGCGCCTTTACGACGTAAACCTCCGCCAGAACACCACCGACAAAGTCAAAGGTTATTCAGCGGAGATCATCGACGAGAGCTGCCGGGTCGCAAGTATCGTCAAAGCCAACTCTGGCGAATTGGAGGAGATCGGCGAACTCCTGAACTTTCCTGCGTTTTCTGAAACCGGTGAAGACCGCATCTGGCGCCAGATGGAACAGCTTCGCAACCAGTACCAACTCTTCGCCGTGGTCATCACTCGCGGCGCCAAGGGTGCAATGCTCTGCTCAGCCCACGCACGGGTGCGTCTCGAAGACTCTACTTTGCCAATCGACAAGATCCATCCGGTAGGCGCGGGCGACGCTTTCTCTGCAGGCCTGCTCTACGGCCTTAGCCAGGGCTGCACGCTGTCTGTCAGCGCGAAAATAGCAGATCGCCTTGCCTCCTGGGTCACCGGTTTCACGTCCGCCACCCCACAGCTTACGGACGCAATACTTGCAGACTTGCGCGTCCTTGAATCGCCCGCGCATAGCATGGCTAAGAGCAAGACGAGGACAACAGCGGGATAAGGGCGGGAACCGGAGCGGGCTGAAGGAGGGGCCGTCTTAGCTTGGACCTGCATTTGCCTGGTCCCGTTTTGATGGTGATGTTCGCCTTAATTCGCTCCCGATCTACGCTCGGTATACTGCATACTTCAGCATCCGAGAGGAAAAAGTGAACATGCAGCTTTGGAAGTCTCTGACCATCCTCGTCCTCGCCTCCGCAGTTCCCGGCCTTTATGCCCAGCAGCCGGACAAGAACAAGCTCAAGACAGAGAAGGTAGTTGTCGAAGGTATGCCCGCGACTTCCGCACCTGCGCTTGCCGTGCCTGATTCCACTACAGAAAACACCGTCACCGTTGGCGGCCAGAAGATTGCCTACAAGGCTATCGCCGGCACGATCACTGTTGGTTACAACGATGCGTTCGACTCCATGCTGGGTCTTGATGGCAAGGTCCTGGCCGACACCGGCATGAACCCCAGCGACGCCGCCAAGCCGGAAGAAGCTCCTGCAACGGCGCGTATGTTCTATACGGCTTACTTCAAAAAAGACGCGGCGCCCGGCACGCGCCCCGTCATGTTTTTCTACAACGGCGGTCCCGGCTCTGCCACCATGTGGCTCCACATGGGCTCCTTCGGGCCTCGACGCGTGGTCACGCCGGACACCGAGCACCAGGCGGCCGCGCCCTACACGATGGTCGATAACGCGTACAGCCTGCTGGATGTGACTGACGTGATCTTTATCGACGCGCCGGGCACCGGGTTCAGCCGCATCATGGGTAAGGACAAGGAAAAAGCCTTCTGGGGCATCGATCAGGATGCGCACGCGTTTGAGCGCTTTATCCGGCGCTTCCTGACCAAGTACGACCGCTGGAACTCCCCCAAGTATCTGTTTGGCGAGTCCTACGGGACGCCACGCTCGGCAGTTCTGTCTGCCGCGCTCCAGAATGTCGACCTGAACGGCATCGTCCTTCTGTCCGCGATTCTCAGCTTCGATAACTCGATCGACGGTCCCAAGTGGAACCCGGGTGTCGACCAGGCCTACGCGCTTGGCCTTCCGACGTTTGCCGCGACCGCTTATTACCATCACAAGCTGCCCACGCAGCCTGCGGCTCTTGAGCCCTTTCTTGCGGAGGTGGAGGCTTTCACGCTCGGCGAGTACGAGACTGCACTGTTGCAGGGCTCAATGCTGACGGAGGCCCAGCGCAATGGTATCGCCGAGAAGCTCCATAACTACACCGGGCTGCCGGTTGCTTATTTGCTGAAGAGCAATCTGCGCGTCTCCGGCGGGGCCTTTACCAAGACCCTGCAGGATCCTGACGGCACCACGACAGGCCGCCTCGACAGCCGCTACAAGGGCCCGGACATGAACCCCATGTCGGAGGAGGCTGACTACGATCCGCAGTCCAATGCGATCTCGTCCGCCTACACGACGGCCATCAACCAGTACATGCGGACGGAGCTTAAATATGGTCGCGACTGGACCTACAAACCCGGTGCCTATGGCGATGCCAACTTCAGTTGGGATCTGCGCCACCAGACTCCCGGTGGCCCACCCGTTGGCCAGGGCGAAGGTGGACCTAACGTGATGGGCGATCTTGCGATGAGCATGAAGGCCAACCCCAAGATGCACATTATGCTTGCAGGGGGCTACTACGATCTAGCCACGCCTTACTTCGAAGGCAAATACGAGATGCACCATCTGCCCATTCCGCAGAAGCTGCAAGCGAATATCAGTTACAAGTATTACGAGTCCGGCCACATGGTGTACGTGAATGAAGGCGTGCTTTCGAAGTTCCACGATGACGTCGCTGCGTTTATCCGCGGCACGGAGTCTGGTAAGTAGAGTCGGGGTTGACTTGCAAGGACCTCTATAAGTCCAACGTGCATCTCGTCAGTTGAGGCTTGCTGACGAGATGCCGATTTGCGAAGACTTATCGGCTTATTCTAGCGAACAGAATGACTAATCCAGTCTCCAGGCCACGGAGTATAAAACCGCAAAGGCATCTAGTCGTGCCTGCCGACGAACAACGGGAAGAGCGGATGAATGGCGGGTGCGGTCAACCCCACGAGGGCACATAATTCAGTCTCGCGCCGTGACATGGGCAGCCACAATACCGCTATGAAAACGAGAAAAAACGAAGCGATAAGGACTACGAATCTCTGCCCATCAGGGGTTGAAGGTCCTTCGGTAGAGTCGCTGAGCGGCAACAGCTGAAAAAATGAGGACGATGTAAGACAACCAGATCCAAGGCGACTGGTCACGGAAAAAAGTCCAGTTCGGATTACTGTGATTGAAGTGCGGAACGATGAGTACGTAGGTAGCAGCGTCGAGACAAAACGATAGGATTATCCATACTCCCGAAAGAACGAACGACTCATGCAGGCTTGTCTCATTGCTGAATGAAAGCTTACGCAAATAGCCATAGATTAATAAAGCGCTGACGGCAGGCATGAGGGTGAACACGGCAACCCACATCATCAAAGGGTTAAACCAGGAATACATTCCGAAACCCACGAGTGTAGCGATCAGATACATTGCAAGAAATTTTCCTACGATCCAACCTGCTTTACGCATTTTCCCCTCGAATCCATGGTCTCGTTCTTGTACGTCGTGGCAAGGACGTTTGTTCCTTGATTCGAGAACGGTAAGTTCGGAGGGGTCCACCGTGCTGGCAACTCCGTTCAAATGCGCTTCTCGCAGTTGGCCGATAGTCCAAGTTTCGGAAACCTGGCTGGGCGCAATCAAAAGGGCCGGAAGACCCGCTCGTATTTTGAATACTTATCCCAAAATGACCACCCTCAGCCGATAGTGGCGAAGATAGGGCGAATATAATCGAGGCTGACTCGTTATGTCTAGCCCAGCCCAACCCGATCGCTTCAGCTTTCTGCATATCGACCTGAACAGTTTCTTTGCTTCGGTCGAGCAGCAACTGCACCCCGAGTATCGGGGCAAGCCTGTGGGCGTGTGCGGCACGACGGCAGATACAGGCGCGCTGATCGCGGCGAGTTACGAGGCCAAGGCGCTCGGGATCAAGACGCTGACGAAGGTGGGGGAGGCTAAGCGGATCTGTCCGGAGATCATCCTGGTGGACGGGTCGCACACGGTGTACGCGGAGTTCTCGCACAAGATTGCGGCTGCGGTGGAGCGCTGCTGTCCGGTGGCGCATACGCCTTCGATCGACGAGATGGTGTGTGAGCTGATTGGTCGGGAGCGGGAGCTGCCCAATGCGCGGCGGATCGCGCTGGAGATCAAGCAGGCGATCAGGGATGACGTAGGCGAAACGCTGCGATGTTCCATTGGAATGGCGCCGAACCGTTATCTTGCGAAGATTGCGAGCGACATGCAGAAGCCGGATGGATTGATTGGCCTGTTGCCATCACAGCTTCCGCGTGCGATTGCGCATTTGGAGTTGAGGGACCTGCCGGGTGTTGGGGCTCGGACAGAGGCGAGGTTGAACGGCAAGGGCATTACGACGATGGAGCAGTTGCTGGCGCTTGACCGAAACGGGATGCATCAGCTTTGGGATTCAGTGTGGGGGGACAGGCTTTATCACTGGCTGCGGGGCGCGGATTCTGGTGATGACGGGGCGCCGATTGCGGCGGAGATTCAGAAATCGCTGGGGCACTCGCACGTGCTGGGGCCGGAGTTTCGTTCCGATGAGGGAGCGTGGTCGGTGGCGCACAAGTTGTTGCACAAGGCATCGATGCGGCTGCGGATGGAGCATTTCTATACTTCGTCGTTGGCGGTGACGGTGAAGTTTGCTCTATCGAAGGATCAGGCTTCGCGCACGAAGAGCAAACAGCATTCGAGCGGGATTCAGCATACGGGATGGGGGATGGAGGCGCGGTTTCCGGATTGCCAGGACACGCTTTCGTTGCTGGATGTTTTGCGTAAGGTTTGGGCGCAACGGCCGCTGGGGGACTTGTATGCGCGGCCTTTTTTTGTGGGGATTACGTTGCGAAACCTGATTCCGGAGTCGGAGCATCAGGAGACTCTGTTTGGTGATCCGGATAATAGGGCAGGGTTGTCGAAGACCATGGACAAGTTGAATTTGAAGTACGGGCACACAACGCTGCACTTTGCGGGGATGCTGCCGGCGCGGGATACGGCACCTACGCGTATCGCGTTTACACAAATTCCGGTCCAGTATGGCGTGGAGTACATGTAGGGGCGCATGACAAACGTCATCTGCGTTTGCTGACAGAGGCCACTCGAAATCCGGTGCAGATGATTGGAAACTCCTTGGTGTAGGCAGTTGAGTTCTACCCACGGAGATTATCGATGGCAGCCATATTGACCGTACCGGACACTCAAAGTTTTGTTGGAAACCCCTTCGCGGAACAGGTTGCGGTGCTTGCGAATGTGACCAAGCGCTATGGGAAGATAACGGCCCTGGATGGGCTTTCGCTGGCGCTGCGGCCAGGGGAGATTGTGGCCCTGCTGGGGCCGAATGGGGCGGGAAAGTCGACCGCGGTGCGATTGATGCTGGGACTCTCGTCACCGACCAGTGGCACGGCGCGCATCTTCGGTGGGGATCCGCGCCTAAGCAGCACGCGAACGCGAATCGGCGCGATGCTGCAGGTGGCGAGCGTGCCCAAGACGCTGAAGGTACGCGAGCATATCGAGCTGTTTCGCAGCTACTATCCGCATCCTCTGCCGTTTGGGGAGGTGGTGCGGATTGCGCAACTCGAAGGGATCGAGGAGCGGTTGTTCGAGAAGCTTTCGGG
>JAYVZP010000117.1:0-3116 GCA_043783275.1 Rhodanobacteraceae bacterium | reverse complement strand
CATTGGCCTGATGTCAACAGTTGACCTGTCGCTGCGTAGATGACCAATTACGCCGGTCTCAGTCGATTCTGTCTAGAGAGAATGATTTGCCTCGTTACGGACGCCCTGGACAGCTTGGACAGAGTGGCAGGACTCGGCTCTGGGTTGAGATTCAAAAGAAGACTACAGAATCAATTGCGGTGCGCCCCTTGAACTCGCCGTCTTCCGGCCAGACCTTATCTCCTCGAGATGGGTCTGGTATCCCGCTTCGAGTTGACTGATCAAGTTGGTGGGTACCTTCCCCGAGAACTCCTTAAAATCCCTGATCAGGTGCATCTGATCGAAATACCCCAATCGATTGGTGATCTCCGTCCATGACTCATTGCTTGAAAGCGCCTTACTTTCTAGGGCTGATTCGAATCTCGCGATACGCGCGTAAAGCTTAGGAGGAAGTCCTATCTCGCGAATGAATCTGCGCTCTAACTGCCGTGAGCTCATGCAGGCCTGCTCTGCAAGTGCGGGAACTTGAATTTGACCCCGTTGGTGGAGAATTGCCATTGCCGCGATCGTGACTCTGTCTGGAATAGGACAGCCCGAGCTGCGGCGAACCAAGTAGGCATTCGCGATGCAAACACGCTCCTCAAAAGATCGGCCTACACTTAGGCGATCCGCCAACTCGTCAATCCCGGCGCCAAAAACTGCCCGCGCCTCTTGGGCCGTATCTGTGAGTTCGTGCATGGGCGCCGAAAACAGGTGGTGCATGCCCGTCGGCTGGAAGAAGATCATGAAGGTGTCGATGTTGCCGGTGAAGCGCAATCGAACCCTGCAATGGGTTTGGAGTCCCACAATCTGTACTCGTCTGCTCCCTTCGATCAGCGGACGATTACACCAGTGGATCTCGTTTGTGCTGCCAAATTGAAATTCGAGCAGTGACGTGGCCCTGGCAGGAACCGGGTAATCCAGCGACGCAGCGCCCATGGACCCCTGCAGGTGCATGTACAACCGAACGTAATCGGCCAGCCTCTTTGGAGCCTCGGCTAAACGCATCACCTGCATACCATGCCTCCCGAAGGCATCTTTTATTCATTCTGGGACTCTCTTCGCGATCCGACAAGCTCAAGTTGTCGGATTTTTACTATTCCTTTGCTCCCCTCCCTTCCTATCATCCCCACTGTAGCCTGCGCTTCAAGCAACTCACGATCAAATTCCTTTAGGAGAATCATCGATGAATCGGATTTTTCTTGCGACTCTCGCCCTTGCCTCGACCGTGATGTCAGGTATGGCTCAGCAGCCCTCAACGAGCACCACCCCTCCTCCAGTTCTCAGTGCCGATGACTCTACTGCCGTTCGTAGAGTGGTGAACGAGTTTGCGGATGCCTGGAATCGACACGACATGAAAGCCATGCACGACCTCGACGTGGATGACGTGGAGTGGGTGAACGTCGTGGGCCAACACTGGCGCGGCAAAGACACCGTCCGTAGGGGACACACCGCAATTCATAAAGGCATGGACGCGGCGGTGACTATGAGCGTCGAATCGACCGGGATCCACTCCATCGCGCAGAACGTGGCCGTGGTAGTTTCCACGCTGCACTTCAATGCGTCCAGCGATCCGCGCTTTCAATGGGTGGGGGCGACCAAAACCAGGGGTACTTTCATTATGGTGAAGCGCGATGGAATGTGGAAGGTTGCGCAATTCCAGAACACCGTAATTGATCCGAAGACGGAGCACGACGACCTGCCAAGCTTCGCAGAAACCGGATTTCCCCCGCCCAACAAACCTTGATGGACTGTCACGCTTGTGAGTTCGTCAGCGGGCACGCGGCACCACTCGCGCGTGCCGAGACGACGCGAGAGTTGGATAAGCCGTCAAGCTTAGGACGAGAAAGCTCTTCTGGCTCGCATCTTGCGCCGATTCTCGAAGAGTGCATCATCGTCAATTCGCTCACCGAGCACTCAAGCGAACAGGCCAATGTGCTTCCAACTAATAAGAGAGACATTACGGTCGGGCAGAACGCAGGAGCGTCCGGTAGACCGTCGGCCTAGAGATAGAAAACAGCTCCGCCAGGTCGTTGATCGTGTACTGGCCAGTTCCATGCATGCGGCCCAACTCCTTCTGCTGTTTGTCTGACAGCTTCGGCTGTTTGCCGCGGAGTCTGCCTTTTGCGCGAGCAATCTTCATACCTTCCCGGGTTCGCAGGCGAATCAGATCGGACTCAAACTCTGCGAAGGTAGCGAGGATATTGAAGAACATCTTCCCCATTGGATCGGCTGGATCGTAGCGGCTTTGGCCGAGAGCCAGTGTCACGCCCCGTGCTGCTAACTCATCTGCGATAGAGTGCGCATCGGGTACCGACCTGGCAAGTCGGTCCAGCTTTGGCACGACCAGCGTATCGCCCTTGCGAACAGCGGCAAGAGCCTGGTTAAGACCTGGCCTCGCCCTGCAGATGGAGCGGGTTCTCCGGGTCAACGAGCTCACCGTAATCACCGACGACGTGGTCAACGCCGCCCGGAGTACGCTCGTCATTGGCGTCAGTTAGCCTTGAAGAAAGCCCGCCAGATAGCTTTGAAGGTCACAGCGTGGCAACGTGCGGATGAGCAACCTACAGGTGCTCAACGCGGTGCTGTGTGTGGCCAAACAAGGCTGCAAAGGGCGCGGGTTGCCAAAGCGTTTCGGTCGCTGGCACACGGTCTCCATGCGGACGAACCGATGGTCCAAAGATGAGGGTTGGTGGATGCTGTATTATCGGCGGTATTCCAATATTGAGAGTGTCTATGACCTTCTGTCAGACCGTACGTATCGTTTGTCTTCGTGTAGTGGTGCTGGGTTCGCTGGGTGTTTGTGGGTTGGGGGCGCAGACGGCGCCGGTGGCAGGACGGACTTTGCTGCGGGCCGGCAAGGTGCTCGATGTGCATACGGGTAAAGAGACGGCGGGGCAGACGATTATTGTGACCGGCGACCGGATTACGGGGATTGCAGCTACGGCCAGCACGCCGGCGCAGGCAGGGGACAAAGAGATCGATCTGACGGGCGATACGTTGATGCCGGGGATGATCGACGTGCATACGCACATAACGATGGAGACGAACTTCGATCCCTACTACGAGCTGACGATGACGCCGGGGAAGGAAGCGAT
>JAYVZP010000116.1:0-3147 GCA_043783275.1 Rhodanobacteraceae bacterium | reverse complement strand
CGTATGAGCTGGCGTTGAAATGCTCGCAGTTGTTCAATCTGCTGGACGCTCGAGGCGCGATTTCGGTCACCGAGCGGGTAGGTGTGATGGCGCGGATTCGGACGCTTGTCGTTAGGGCAGCGAAGGCTTATGCAGCGCAGGGCGCGCTCGTGAGCGGCCATGCTTGAGTTCTTTTTCGACGCTGTGTTCGAGAAGTTGTGGCATTGTGCGCATGAGCAGCGGCGAGGATGAAGCGGAGTCAGACTACGAAGAGATAACGCCCACGATGACTCTCGCAGCGCTTGCGTGATGATGGGGCACCCCCGGGGGGTCCCTGGGGGGACTGGGACGAGGAGAACGATGGCAAGTTTTTTGTTTGAGGTTGGACTGGAAGAGGTGCCGGCGCGGATGATCGCGCAGGCGCAGGCGGAGTTGTTGCGGCGCACGGTAGCGATGCTCGAACGCGAGCGGTTGGTGGTGGCGGGTGGTGAGGCGAGTGCGTACTCGACGCCGCGGCGGCTGGCTGTGCTGGTTTGCGGAGTGTTGGATCGTCAGGAAGATGTGGCCGAAGAGGTAATGGGGCCGGCGGTCAAGATCGCTTACAAGGATGGTGTCGCGGGCCCGGCAGCAGTCGCGTTTGCGAAGAAATCGGGAGTGGCGGTCGAGGAGTTGAAGATTGTCTCGACGCCGAAGGGCGATTACGTGGCGGCGACAGCGGTGAAGGCTGGCCGGAGCGCGGCGGAGGTCATCGCGGCGGAGATGCCGAAGGAGCTTGCGGGCATCTACTGGGCCAAGAATATGTACTGGCGTGCAGGCAAGCCGGAGCGGTTTGTGCGGCCGGTGCGCTGGCTGCTGGCGTTGCTGGGCGCCGATGTCGTGCCGGTGTCGTTCGGCGGGTATGAGGCAGGACGCAGGACGTATGGGCATCGCGTGCTGTTTGGGCCGGATGCGATTGAGATTTCAGAGCCCGGGGAGTATCTGGGCACGCTGAGGGATGCGTCCGTGATGGCGGATGTTGAACTGCGTCGGCACACGATTCGCAAGGCGCTGGACCGGGTTTGCCGGACGGTCGAGAACACACGATGGCGCGAGGATCACGCACTCGTAGACAAGATGACGCACATGACGGAGTGGCCTTCGGTGATTATGGGAGACTTTGAGCCGGAGTACCTGGCGCTGCCCGAAGAGGTGCTGGTGACGGTGATGCGTGATCATCAGAACTACTTTGCAGTAGAGACGAAATATGGGAAGTTGGCTCCGCATTTTCTGGCGGTACTGAATACAGTTGCGAGTGATGCTGGGCAGGCGATTATTCGGCATGGCAATGCGCGGGTGCTGCGGGCGCGGTTCAACGATGCGAAGTTCTTCTGGGAGTTTGACCAGCGGGTGCCGTTGGAGGAGCGCGTAGGGTTGCTGGAGATGGTCACTTTCCAGAAGGATCTGGGGAGCTATGCCAAAAAGACCGACAACGTACGGAAGACTGCAGAACGTCTCCGCAGCCGGGTTGAGGAGCGGGGCCTGGGCGTGGATGGTGGGGCCCTGGACCACGCCGCGAGATTGGCGAAAACCGACCTGACCACGGAACTCGTGAAGGAGTTCACGGAATTGCAGGGTGTGATCGGCGGCCTCTATGCGGCCGCGCAAGGCTTTAGCGATCGTGTCGCGGCTGCGATCTATGACCAGTACAGACCCGTGTCGATGCAGGACTCGGTGCCTCGTTCGGTCGAGGGGGCCCTGCTGTCGATTGCCGACAAGGCGGATACGATTTCGTCCATGTTTGGATTGGGCCTGGAGCCGACGGGGTCGAAGGATCCGTTTGCGTTGCGCCGGGCTGCGAATGGCGTGGTGAAGATTCTCGCTGAGTCGGAGGTGCAGTTACCGCTGAAGTTGAGTGAGGTGGCAGCCTTATCTTCTTTCGATCACAACGTCGTTGCCCGGACGCGCGTGTTCTTTGTTGAGCGGCTTGAGTTCTATCTGGGCGAGGCAAAGGGACAGGCGTATGACGTGGTTAAAGCAGTCCTGGCCGTTGGCTCCGATGATGTAAGGGATGTCGTGGCGCGGGCCGAAGCGGTGACAGCGGTACGTGGCAGCGAGGATTTCGTGGCGGTCTCGGCGGCATTCAAGCGGATGAAAAATATCCTGACCCAAGCGAAAGATAAGGGGATTGTCGCGGATGCTGCGGTTGCAGATTCGCTGTTGACGAATAGTTCCGAGAAGGCGTTGGCGAGACAGTCGGAAGAGCTTGCCGATCGGATTTATGAGTTGAGCGCCAAAAAGGAATATGTGGCGGCGCTCGAAGAGATTGCCACTCTGCGGCCTCATGTGGACGCGTTCTTCGACGCCGTGATGGTGATGGACCCGGACGTTGCCGTCAGAGGAAATCGGCTGGCTCTGCTGGAACGAGTGCTGCGGGACTGTGGTGGGATCGCCGACTACTCGGAGATTGTTGTGGCGGGATAGGGAGAGGTTTACAGAGGATGGGGCATCCGGTCGGTGCGGATGAAACTTTGAGGCTGCGGGGGCATCTTACGTGGGGGTAAGTATCCCGAGGAGAATGTTTTGAGCAAGCTTTTTGAGCCGTTGAAGGTTGGTGCGTTGCAGTTGAAGAACCGGGTGGTCATGGCGCCGTTGACGCGGTTGCGCGGTACGCCGGATCATCTGCCGACGCCCGTCATGGTCGACTACTACCGGCAGCGCGCGGGCGCCGGCATGATTATCACCGAAGGCACTCCCGTTTCTGCGATGGGCGTAGGTTATGCGCAGGTTCCCGGTATCTGGTCGGCTGCACAGACCGAGCTTTGGAAGCCCGTTACCGCCGCCGTGCACGAGGCCGGCGGGCTGATTCTGGCGCAGATCTGGCACGTAGGCCGAGTGAGCGACTCGACCTTTCTGAACGGTAAACAACCCGTGGCCCCAAGTCCGATTGCGGCTCCGGGTACGGTGACGCTGATCCGCCCCAAGAAAGAGTTTGAAGTGCCGCGCGCGCTCTCGATCGAAGAGATCAAGCAGGTGGTGGAACAGTTCCGGCAGGGCGCGAAGAACGCAAAAGAAGCGGGCTTTGACGGCGTTGAGATTCATGGCGCGAACGGCTATCTGCTGGACCAGTTCCTGCATGGAGCCTCAAACCTGCGCAATGACGAGTATGGCGGCAGCGTAGAGAATCGCGCA
>JAYVZP010000115.1:0-3155 GCA_043783275.1 Rhodanobacteraceae bacterium | reverse complement strand
AGGCGTCGGCACACCGTTCCCGGGGTGCTCTCGAAGCGCCTCCATCCACATTCCCCCAAGAGCGGGACAGTGCAGGCAGAGTCGGCTGATTGGAGGCGCGGCACGGACTCGAAAGGTAAGATGTCGATTTAGCGGAAATAGTTGGGCCAGGAGGGGGGGGGCACGTTACAGTCCAGGGATACCCTCAGCACGGAGTTGAGAGCCTGCGGCTGTACGTGGCAGAAGTTCTCGCCGCTTCCGTTTCGGAGGAAGCGACGAGATCTTCTTTTTTGACAACTTGGATACTCGAATTTCAACCGGTTCCATGTACCGGGATTTCAATCCTCGTGGACTTCGAGTGGATGGATTTCCAGCTTGAAGATTCCTGTCTCGTAGACTGCTGAACTCCACGGTACTTGCAACATGAAGCGAGAGGATTCGGAGCAGCCTGCGAAGTTTATTGTGAAGGATGCTTTGGCAGAGCGGCTGGCCTGAATGTCACCCAGGCCGAGCGGGTAATGACTTGAGGGTGTAATCGTCGGTAAGCAGTGTTTACCGCCCGTCTGGCGAAGCTCGAACCCGTTGATTTGTGTGGCGTAGGCCGTACCCCTATCCCCATTGGTTGCCGTCAATGTCAGGACAACCTGTCCCCTGCCTGTCCGTTTAACCTCACCCGAGAATTTCAACCCGTAGCCGGGCAACTGAGTTGGATCTACGATTCCCCAGTAAGCGGGCTTGGCCTGCAGATGCGTGTCAAATGCCAGCGGATAGTCCGTACGAACGACAGGAAAACTATCGAGCCACGTACCGTCATCCGCAAGGCCCCACAGGGTGATAGCACTTATCTTTCCCTTCAAGCTGCGGAATGCGTCGAAGTACTTTTTGTAGAGCCAACCCTGCTCAGCCAGAACTGACGCAGGGACGTTGTTCCCGTAGTTCGCGACCGTGTCCCCGCCCTTGTAAACGCTCATGTCCAACTCGGTGATCTGCTGGTCGACGTCAGGGAATTGACGATGAATGGTCTCGATGGCATGGACGATCGACGCGGTGGTCGGGTAGTTGATGGCGTTGTGCATCTCGTGCCCGATCGCGTTCACGGGAACTCCACGATCACGGAGTTCGCGCACCACACGCACCAGGCATGCCAGGCGAGCGGGGTCCGTGGTGCTGTATTCGTTGATGAAGAGCTTTGTACCAGCAGGGGTGTACTCTTTTGCTGCGTTGAAAGCTATATCCAGGTAACTCGAGCCCAGCACTTGATAGAAGGGCCCGTGAACTAGACAGTCTGCCTGAGTGGGATCGAGCGGTTCGTTGACCACGTCCCATGCGTACATCTTGTTGCCGAAATGCTGGACTTCGTTCTGAATGTGCTCTTGAATATTGGCAGTTACGACAGCCTGATTGGCTGCAGAGTTCGTTCCGTCCCCGGTTGCATAGGAAGGTGTCTGCTGACCGGTGGCCCAGACGAGGTTGTGCCCACGTATGCGCGTGCTGTTGCACTCAGCCTCACCGGCCAGTGCATCGCCGTTGGCATAGGTGTAAACGCCCTTGGTAGCCTCGACGGAGCTCCACTTGAGGTCATTGCCCGGCGTTATGCTATCAAAATGCTTTCTCAGCAGTTGCGCGTGCGGTCCGGATAGCGCAGAGAAATCTACGGCTGCACCAATGGGGAAGAAGTCGGAGAAAGTCTTGTAGATGGAGGGAATATCTGCCTGGATGGTAGGTGGCGGAACGTAAGTAAGCTGGAAGTCGTCCAAGTAGAACGACACGAGATCATTACCGGATCCCGGTACGGTCTGCAGATACAGGTATGCCGCGCCTTGGTCGTAGCTATTCGCCATCGTGTAACCGGTCACACTGATCTGGTGCCAGTTGCCGTCCGCCAATACGGTTACGCCGGGGTATCCAGTCATGCTCGTATAACTTATGTTGCCGGCGAGCGTCGTTTGAAGGCTCATGTTGAGGATGTGGCTTGAGCCGTCTGTGGGCAGTAGGTTGACCCAGACGCTGGCGTTGTAAAGGGATCCGCTGTACATCTTGTTGTTCACGCTGATCTGCGGACCGTCGTAGTTTGCTACCCGCCCGGTCGTCAAAAGGCTATGCGCGCCGCTGTGCGCCTCCGCGGTAGTATTGCTCACGGTTGAGCTACCTATACGAGAGATCCAGCCGTCCGAACCACCATCTTCGAAAGTGCCAGTGATTCCAGTATTATCCTGCTGATCGGGGCTGATCGGTGGCGGCGCAAGTTCGCCGATGCTCACGCCGCTAACGTAGAAAGAATCAGTTGCGCTGCTGGACTGGATGTACAGGACTAGCCCTGTCGGTGCACCGGGGAGATTGCTATAAGTGAGAGTGCCTTGAACCTTGGTCCAGACGGTGCTCGAAAGCGCGGTTGACGTACCGATATTGCCATAGGTTCCGGATAGCGCGGCGCAGTCTGTCGTTTTGGTTGAGAGAGTCACAGTCGAGCTACTGCTGTCTGCAGAGGCGAGTAGGATGAAAGCGCTGACCTGATAGGTCGCGCCCGCCACCACACCAGGGACATTCAGAAGATTCAGACTTGGCCCCATGTATCCGGCGGTCCTGTGGGAGCTCAGAAGACTGCGTGTGTTGCCAATCGGGTCAGGGATGGGTGAAGCAGAGTTGGCGAGCGTCGCGGCTCCGAACGAAGACCATCCGTCAAGGCCGCCATCCGCAAACGTGTAGGTCGCAACTGGCGTGCCGCCTGGGGGAGGTGCCGTTTCCGTAATAACCACGTCGTCCAGGTAGAAGGATTGCGCACTCGTCGCGCCAACCAACTGAGCGTAGAGGACTAATCCTGTTTCCGTCGTGCTGGGAGTATAGGTTCCCCCAATCTGCACCCATCCCGATGATCCGACCGGGACTTGATAACTGCCAATCGTGTCGTAACAGGCGCCACCTGAGCAACCTGGATCGCTGCGCTTCATACTGAAGTTTGCGTTCGTAGTGTTTTCACCAGCGGTGAGCTGTAGGTACCCGGTGATGGTATATTTTGCCCCTGCGAGAAGGACAGTATTCATCGAAATGGAAGGCCCGCCCGATCCGCCAGAGCCGGTCGTGGTCAGCAGGCTGTGGGACCCGGCGTAGGCGGCTGAGGTCGTAGCGACTGGCGTACTTGCGCCGTTGAACGAGGTCCATCCGTCGGCTGTCCCATC
>JAYVZP010000114.1:0-164360 GCA_043783275.1 Rhodanobacteraceae bacterium | reverse complement strand
CGAGCTCTGGAAAGACTTTAGTTGCCGCGAGTGAGGCGGAGAGGCCCCGGCCTTCGCGGACGGTTTCGACGGAACGATAGACGGCGAGGCCGATCTGGCGCGAATCGATGGCTTTGGCGGCGGTCTCAAGCGACGGTACGAGAGGCAGGCCGCCGGTGAGGAGCGTCGAAAGGGTACGGGCGAAGAGGCCTACCTGGTACTTGAGCCAGACGTTGCCGAAGATAGGTAGAGCGATGCGAATGCGGTCGACAGCCGTGGCGCCGGCGTCAGTTTTTGTCCAGCGAAAGAGCAGGAATCCTAGAACGAAGAGAACCAGCGCGGCATAGATGCCGTACATCTGGGCATACTTGCCAAGATCGAGCAGGAAGACGGTCAGGGCCGGGAGGTGGGTGCCGAGTTGATCGTAAAGCTGGGCGAAACGGGGGACGACGAAAGTGATGAGGAAGATAAAGAGCGCGATGACCATGACGACCAGAAGCGCGGGATAGATGAGGCTGGCCTTGAGCTTTTTGCGGAAGGTGAGCGAGACGCGCTGGAAGTCGAGAAAGCGCTGGAGGACTTCTTCCAGGTTGCCGGAGCGCTCGCCCGCGAGCAGAGTCGTGGTGTAGACGACGGGAAAGCCGCCCTGGGCTTCGAAGGCGGAACTTATTGATTCACCAGTTTTTACGCGTTGAGCGACGTCTTCTAGCTGTCCGCGAAAGTTGAGGATCTTCTGGCGGCGGGCGAGCAGTTCGAGGGAGCCGAGGATGGGCAGACCAGCCTTGATGAGGGTCAGAAACTGCTGGTTGAAGACAAGAAAGGTTTCGAGCTTGACCTTCTTCTTGCGATTATCGCCACCGAGCAGGCCTTTGGCCTTGACGGAGTAGACGTAGTAGCCGGACTGGGTGAAGCGGGCCCGCAACTCGTCTGCAGAGGCAGCAGGGTGAGTCTGCTCCTGAATCTTTCCGCGCTCGTCAGCTATCCGTATTACAAACTCAGTCAAGGTTTAGCCCTTCCGTGCCTTTTGTCAGTCTCCATCTTAGACGCGGTGCTAAATCATGCGTTTTTGTAGATTGCGTTTGTTTGCAGCCGAAGCGCAAAAGGCACCCCTGAACGCCGGGGGTGCCTTCGTGTAGAAACGAGTAAATCGTTAGACGCTGAAGCTGGAACCGCAGCCGCAGGTGCTCTTGACGGTAGGGTTTTCGAATTTGAAGCCGGCGGCCTCGAGGGTCTCAACATAATCTACGACGCAGCCATTGAGGTACATAGCTGACGTGGCGTCGACGAAGACCTTCAGGTCTTCGAATTTGAGAACTTTGTCCATCATGCCGCTCTGGTTCTCAAAGGACATGCTGTATTGGAAGCCGGAGCAGCCACCACCAACGACGCCGATGCGCAGACCTGCGGGGATTGGATCCTGGGTGGCCATGATCTCCCGGACTTTGCCAATAGCAGCATCCGTTAGTTTGACCGGCGCTGCGGGTGCTGCTTCAACAACTTCGGGAGTAACAGTAGCGGTTGACATGTAAAAACTCCTTTGGGGCTCAACACCTATCAGTTTAGTACCGTCGCGGGGCAACTGCAACCCCAGGATGTAGATGCAGTAGCGGCATCAAGGGTGCAATCTTCAGCGATGCGCTTGAGCGGTGAGGAGGAGGATAATAACGCCATGAAGCTTCTTTATTACCTGGCCGACATGTTTGTAAACACCTTCGGAATTACGCAACCGGATGCGAAGGGCAAGAAGCAGGCAGCTTTCTTCATCCTTGGGCTGGTCGTCCTGTTACTTATTGGAGTCACAGCCGTTGGTTTGGTTTTGCACTCCGTTATGCGGTAATTGGCAGTTACCAAGGTTCTGTAAAAATTTTGTGCGCAATGACCCAAAAGGGGTATGCTCATTACACGTTGGTGCCATACATCGCACCGATATGAAGATCTTGGTAAGTGATGAGCCTGCTGTACAGAGAGTGCCCCCTATGAAAGGGGAAGGAGAACACGATGAATCCAATTCTAATTATGGTGTGGGGAGTTTTAGCAGCTGCTTTCCTGGGTCTGCTTGTTTACCGTGGTCAGCTTACCCGGTATGAGGACGAACAACTCTTCCTGAACGAAGATGCGAATCAAATGGCGCAGGCTCAGCAGACAGCGATTGTCAGGAAGATCCATAAGCTGTCCCCCTTAGTCACTGCGCTCGGTGGAGCCGCTGGCCTGGTAACGGCAAGCGTTGTTGGCATTTACGTCTGGAATGCCTGGCAGCACATTCAGTAGTTTCCCGAAAACACAAGATCTTCACAAACAGCCCGTCCGGAGACATTCTCCGGACGGGCTTTTGCTTGCACGGCAATTCTGCCGATTGGAGATGCGGCTCGGTCTGGGCAAATTCTCTACGGGAGCTCTGCGCTTGACAGAGCGGCTGACCGCCGTGTGATCAGCGTCCCTTCATTCGGTTCGCTTCCGTAACCGAATCACGGTCAAGGCCGCGTAAAGGATGGAGGGACGCTGCTGTCGGTTCACTGCAATAAACCGGACCATGTCAGCGCCGCGAGGGACGCCCCCAAGACTACCTAGACGCGGAATATCTCCTGTGTTACGAGCACTCTTCGTCAAAGTATAAGGGTGTGGAGCAGGTAGGTCGGGAGGTTGTTCGTGAACAAGTTAGGTGAGCTTTTTGTTCGATTGAAGAGGCCCGCCGGTGGATGGCGGGCTCTTTTTCATTGATAGGAAAGGGCTGGATGAAATCCTGATTTGTGCGGGTCTGGACTAGCGTTCGCTGTCGAGGTGGGTCATGGCCTGCTTGTCATAGCGGGTTCCGGCGACCGCGGATGCGGGCACTGCCTGCTCAAGAAGAGCCAGTTGCTCTTCCCCGAGAGTAAGTTCGAGAGCGCCGAAAGATTCTTCCAGTTGCGCAACGGTGCGTGCGCCCAGGATGGGAACGATGTCCTCACCGCGGGTCATGACCCATGCGATTGCTGCCTGGACGGGAGTTGCCCCAAGCTCTGCCGCGACTTCATTCAGGGCTGCGATGAGGGTCTGATTCTTGATCAGGTTGGCGCCGGTGAAGCGGGGTAGAAAACGGCGGAAGTCGCCTTTTTCCTGGGGCTTCGAGCCGCTGAGAAGACCGCGTCCGATGACCCCATAGGCTGTTGTGCCGATACCAAGCTCGCGGAGCCCGGGGAAGACTTTTTCTTCCATGCCCCGTGTGGAGAGACCATATTCGAGTTGGACGTCGGTGATTGGCGTGATGGCCTGAGCGCGACGTGCTGTTTCGACGCTGACTTCAGACAGGGCTGCCTGTTTCACGAATCCCTGGCGAATCATATCCGCGACTGCGCCAATGGTGTCTTCAATCTGGATTTTGTCGTCCAGTCGAGCCGGGCGGTAGATGCCGATCTGCGAGACCCCAAGGCGGGTTAGGGAGTAGGCAAGGAAGTTCTTCACCGCGGCAGGACGTCCATCGAAACCACCCCAGGCCCCGTTGGGGGTGCGCATGGCACCGAATTTGACGGAGAGGGTGAGCGTGTCGCGGACGGCGGGGGAGAGCTGTTTCAGGGCCTGCCCAATGAGCAGTTCGTTGTGACCCATGCCATAAAAATCGCCGGTATCGAAGAGCGTGATGCCACGGTCGACGGCGGCATGGATGGTGCGGATGGATTCGTTATCGTCGGTTTGCCCGTACATTCCGGACATGCCCATGCATCCGAGGCCGATGGAGGAGACTACTGCGGTGCCCAGCTTCCGGGTATTCATGGCCTTATCCTAACGCTGGTTTGCAAGCCGATTTTGGTGGGGTGAAAAGGTGAGGCCCCGCCCTGACGACATTGTCTGTCGTTAGAGCGGGGCACCCGGATTTTATTGCTACGCGTTATAGGTTGAGGAGGAGACGCGTCCGCCGCGACCTGTCCAGTTGCTGTGGAAGAATTCGCCGCGGGGCTTGTCGACGCGCTCGTAGGTGTGGGCGCCGAAGAAATCCCGCTGCGCCTGGAGCAGGTTGGCCGGGAGACGTTCTGTGCGGTAGCCGTCATAGAACGCGAGCGCGGTGGAGAAGGCTGGGGTGGGGACACCGAGTTCGATGGCGTGGATGAGAGCCTTGCGCCAGCTTGCCTGGTACTTGTTCAGGGCCGACGAGAAAAAGTCGTCCAGGAGCAGGTTAGACAGATTGGGATTCTTGTCGTAAGCCTTCTTGATGTCGCCGAGAAAAGCTGACCGGATGATGCAACCGCCACGCCACATCAGCGCAACGCCACCCATATTCAGGGTCCAGCCCTCTTCCTTCTCAGCGGCGCGCAGAAGCATATAGCCCTGAGCGTAGCTGATCATCTTGGAGCAATAAAGAGCTCGACGGACTTCTTCAATGAAATCGGCCTTGTGCTCGGCGGGAATTCTGGTCTTTTCGGGGCCGGAGAGAATTTTGCTTGCCTCAACGCGTTCTTCCTTGAGGGCCGAGAGGCAGCGCGCAAAGACGCTCTCGCCGATGAGCGTAACGGGCATGCCGAGATCCAGCGCGGAGATGGCGGTCCACTTTCCGGTGCCTTTCTGGCCGGCGGCATCGAGGATCTTGTCGACCAAGGGTGTCCCGTCTTCGTCTTTCTTGGCGAAGATGGTCTCGGAGATTTCGATGAGGAAGGAGTCAAGTTCGCCCTTGTTCCAGTCGTGGAAGACTTTGGCGAAGTCGTCTGCCGTGAGGCCTAGCCCGTCCTTGAGAAGCTGGTAGGCCTCACCGATGAGCTGCATGTCCCCGTACTCAATGCCGTTATGGACCATCTTGACGTAGTGTCCGGCTCCGCCTTCGCCTAGCCAGTCGCAGCAGGGGGTACCGTCTTCCACTTTGGCAGAGATGGCCTGCAAGATTTCTTTGACGTGGGGCCATGCAGCGGGGTTTCCACCAGGCATGATCGACGGACCAAACCGTGCGCCTTCTTCGCCGCCAGAAACGCCGGCTCCAACAAAGAGGATCCCTTTTTCGCCGAGGTCCTTGGTGCGGCGGTTGGAGTCGGTAAATAGGGAGTTGCCGCCGTCGATGATGATGTCGCCCTTTTCCAGGTGGGGGACGATGAGGTCGATGGTCTGGTCAACCACGGTTCCGGCCTTGACCATGATCATGATGCGACGGGGTGTTTTAAGAACCGAGCATAGCTCCTCAATGGAGTGGGTGCCGACGACTTCGGTGCCCTTGGCTTCGTCGGCAAGAAAATCATCGATTTTGGAGATGGTGCGGTTGAAGACGGCTACCTTGTAGCCGTGGTCGTTCATATTGAGTACGAGGTTTTGACCCATGACGGCGAGCCCGATCAAACCGATGTCGCAAGTTGCCTTATTCATAAATCTCCCTTGTTTCAATGATTCGGCGAGGCCGGCACGCAGGAACTCGCGGCGGTTCTAAACCTTCAAACGTGGAGTGGTTCCATTATCCGCCCGATATCCAAGATAGCATTCTGGCTCAGCAGGCATGGGTGCTACTTTCCGATCTGACGCTGATACACTCTTAGTTGGTTGTGCCAGTGCGAAAGTGGCGAAATTGGCAGACGCACCAGACTTAGGATCTGGCGGAGCAATCCGTGGGGGTTCAAGTCCCCCCTTTCGCACCAAGTTTTTTTACTCCGGAATACCGAAATCGAAACAACCTGTGAATGGACATTTATGAGCGCTGGTAACCCCATCAATCCAACTCCGCAACCGGAAATTCGTCTTAGCAAGACCGCTGAGTATCGTGACAACTATGCAAACAGCGTCCAGGTAAAGATGAGCGTGTGGGACTTCCAACTCGTGTTCGGAACGATGCAGCAGGACTCGGCCGCCGAGGTCAATCTATCGAACTTTCAGGGCATCTACCTGAGCCCGCAGCAGGCCAAAGCGCTTTGGAGCATTCTGGGGCAGAATCTCGCTCAATATGAACAGACCTTTGGCAAGCTGGTCCTCGAGCCGCAGACCGCGACTGGACGGACTGTGAATTGAAATAGCTAGGCTGGCACCGGGCTGTCTCAAGAGGGACTGACCGGTTCGCAAAATGGGCCGGGCTGCCGCTTGGCTCACCAGCCTGAGCCGCCAGCCCTATTTCGGGTGTCGATTGGCACTACGGCGACTGGATAACAGCTGGATACCTTAGAAACCAATTTATTAATAGGAGCTGTTCTTGGCCAGAGGGTCCGGATCAGCTTGTCGTTGCGCTCAGGCTTCTCAGCAGGCTGCTGAGGTGGCAACGGCCTGCGCCTGCAGTTGCGGATAGCGAAAAATCAAAATGGTAGTGCTTGTTTGTGGATGATGTGATGAGAACGATACGAAATATCAACTAAAGAAACTTGACAGCAAGTCACTCACATCGTATAACTGAGAAGTTGCAACAATCCCGGGCTCGACGCCCGATCCAGGAGCTCCACACATGGCAAAGATTATCGGAATCGATCTCGGAACCACGAATAGCTGCGTAGCCGTGATGGAAGGCGGCGAGCCCAAGGTCATCGCCAACGAAGAGGGCGGTCGTACGACCCCGTCGATCGTGGCGTTTACCAAGAGCGGCGAACGCCTTGTCGGCCAGGTTGCCAAGCGCCAGGCAATTACGAATCCCGAAAACACGATCTTCTCCATCAAGCGCTTCATGGGTCGCCGCTTGAATGAGGTTGGAGACGAGTTGAAGATGGTCCCGTACAAGGTTGTCGCAAAGGGCGATAACGTCGCAATTACGGCGCAGGGGAAGGATTTTACAGCGCCTGAAGTCTCCGCGATGATCCTGCAGAAGCTCAAGAAAGCAGCAGAAGACTACCTTGGCACCTCGGTTACGGAAGCTGTCATCACGGTGCCCGCGTATTTTAACGACGCGCAGCGCCAGGCCACCAAGGATGCTGGACGTATCGCCGGTCTTGACGTCAAGCGCATCGTAAATGAGCCGACGGCAGCAGCTTTGGCATATGGACTTGACAAGAAAAAAGACGAGACCATCGCGGTTTACGACTTTGGCGGCGGTACGTTCGATATCTCGATCCTCGAAGTTGGCGAAGGCGTCATCGAGGTCAAGTCGACGAACGGCGATACGCACCTTGGCGGCGACAATCTCGACCAGCGCATCGTTGAGTGGCTGATTGGTGAGTTCAAGAACGACACCGGGCTTGATCTGCATGCCAAGGGCAACGAAATGGCGTTGCAGCGTCTGCGGGATGCCGCGGAAAAAGCAAAAATTGAGCTTTCGACCGCGCAGGAGTCGGAGATCAACCTCCCCTTCATCACGGCCGACGCTTCCGGACCGAAGCACCTGGTTCGTAATCTGACGCGTGCCAAGCTGGAATCGCTCGTTGACGATCTGCTCCAAAAGTCCATCGGACCATGCAAGCAGGCGATGAAGGATGCCGGCATCGATGCTTCGAAGATCGATGAAGTGGTCCTGGTCGGCGGGCAGACCCGCATGCCCAAGATCCAGCAGATGGTAAAGGAGTTATTCGGCAAGGAGCCCAACAAGGGCGTCAATCCGGATGAGGTTGTAGCCATCGGCGCGGCGGTTCAGGCTGGCGTTCTGGCGGGCGAGGTCAAGGACCTGCTCCTGCTCGACGTCACTCCTCTGACACTTTCGATCGAGACCATGGGTGGCGTTGCGACCAGCATGATCACGCGCAACACCACCATTCCGACCAAGAAGACGGAGACCTTCTCAACCGCCGCAGACAGCCAGACAGAAGTGGAAGTGCATGTCCTGCAGGGCGAGCGCCCAATGGCTGCGCAGAACCGTACGCTGGGCAAGTTCAAGCTCAGCGGTATCCCCACCGCACCGCGCGGAGTGCCGCAGATCGAAGTCACGTTTGACATCGATGCAAACGGCATCCTGAACGTAACGGCGAAGGATAATGCGACCGGCAAAGACCAGAAAATCACCATCACCAGTTCTTCCGGTCTGAGCAAGGAAGAAGTGGAGCGGATGGCGAAAGATGCAGAAGCCCACGCCGCTGAGGACAAGGAACAGCGCGATGCAGTTGAAGCGCGGAACGGCCTGGATTCGCTGGTTTATAACGTCGAGAAGATGTTGAAGGATAGCGGCGACAAGGTGGCGGAGAGCGATAAGACGGAAGTGGAAAGCTCACTGGCCGATGCGAAGAGCACTCTGGCAGGAAGCCCTTCGGCGACCGAGCTCAACGCAGCCAAGGAGAAGCTGACGGCCGTAAGCCACAAGTTGGCCGAGGCGATGTACAAGGCAGCTTCCACCACCGCGCCAACCACGGGCGATGCTGGAGCGGCAGAGGAACACACGAACGAGACACCAAAGCACGACGAGGGTGTAATCGACGCGGAGTATGTGGACGTTGATAAGAAGTAGATCCGAGGTATCCGCATACGTGGTCGGGGGCGTCCTGATTGTTGACAGGACACTCCCCTATCATTTTTCAGAACCGCTTGGAGTGAAGACAGCGTCAAAAGAAGTAGAAAGATGCCAGGTCCAGGGAGCGACTAGCAGTCGCTCACGAGTAACCAGGTTTGAATTGGCTTCGATCCAGTACTTGTGTACCACCATCTTTTCGAGGGGGAAACGCGATGACCGAAACCATGTGGAGATGTGATCAGCTTCGTGCCGGCCAGTTGTACAACCGGATGATGTTTGACACGCAGGATGAGGCGAAACTGTTCGCCGAGAAGATGCAGGAAATGGAGCCGGACCAGACCTTTTCCATCGAGGCTATCAAAGCCTCGCTGGTCTGGAACTAGCGGAAACAACAAACGATGCATGTCGACTGGAACGCCGTACAAGCGATCGCCACTTCAATCCTGGTTCTCACCAGTGTTGGCGCGATCGCTTATGCTGGTCTGCAACTACGACATGAGCGCGAGTATCGGTCTGTAGCCAATCTTGAGAAGCAACTAGGTTTTTTCCTGTCGGAAAATTTTGTGGCTGCACGGCGAAGGTTGGCGCAGGCGCGTCTTGACCTGACCGAGTCAGAGCAACACCTTTGTCCGTGGAATATTGACTCGCCTCCAGTAAGTGTCTTCGAAGTTCTCGACTTTTATGAACATCTGGCACTTTTGGTGAAGAAGGGTCACCTGGATATCTACGATGTGTGGCACACCTTCTACGAGTGGGCGCAGCCAGTGTATGTCGATCTTCAAAGTCTGATCGAGTCACCTGATTCTGAATATGCCGCTCACTATGACGACCTCCAGAACATGATGCAGAAAATGGACGAGATCCAATTGAAGCGCATGCATCGGAAGAACGCGAATCACTGGGCGTTGTGGACACCGGACCGCATCATTGAGCATTATCGGTATGAGTTGGAGTCTGGCGGCAGGCCGCGCAGGAGTCGACGTGAAGCCGCGCGCGATGTGGCTCGCGAAGTAGTCAAGGAAATCCAGCAATGCGAGACCAGCCTGTTACCCGAGCGCGCCCCGCCGCCGGAGGTGATGGCGAAGAGAGAAGGGGTTCGCGGTGCCTGAAGGCAATGAGACGCATCGATGGGCTGTGCTTCACGCCAGAATGTTTGCAGGCAAGAAGGTTCAGGTGGACTCCCCGCAGGGACGCTTTACCGATGCCCCGCTGCTGGATGGGCGTGTCCTCTGCGGGGTGCTTGCCGTCGGCAAGCATCTGGGCTATGACTTCGGCGTGATTGCGAAACAGCGACGCATCCTTCACGTTCATATGGGTTTGTACGGTGACTTTATTGAGGGACGGCAGCCTATGCCGGAGCCTCGCGGTGCCTTGCGTTTACGGATCTGGGACAAGCAGGATTGGTTAGAGTTGCGTGGACCGACGGACTGCTCGTTGTGGACTGAACCGCAGTGGAAGACGTTGCTTGCGCGGTTGGGTCCGGATCCGCTGAACCGTGATTCGCCCGCAAAGATGATTGAGCGCATTGGGGTTCGCAAGACTGCCATTGGCGCGCTTTTGATGGATCAGTCCATCGTGTCGGGGCTGGGCAATATCTATCGCGCGGAGTTGTTATTTCGGGCGAAGGTTAGCCCGTTTCGGGCGGGGCGAGAGGTGCCCGCTCCGGCACTGCGCGGCATCTGGAGGGATGCGGTGAAGCTGATGCCAAAGGCGATGGTGGATCGGCGTATCGTCACGACGAACGCAAAGGATCGCCCCCACAAAAAAAACAAGGTGCTGCGCGAAGAGGTGCATTACGTGTATCGGCGTCAGGGAAGGCCATGCTTCCTGTGCGGAACCAAGGTAGAGACGAAAGTAATGGTCGGCAGAAATTTGTTTTGGTGTCCGAGCTGCCAGGCGGAATAGTGTCGCGTTACGTATAACGCGCAACGTGTTACGCTGTGCGAGTGATCGCCTCGTTCCGCGATAAAGAAACGAGAAAGAATTTCTTGACCGGAAAGAGTCGGCGCTAGGCCAGCGTTGAACGCAATTGCCGCGAGGCGCTTGGAGATATATTGATGCGGCTCAGGATGTTCAGGAGTTAAGTAATCCATTCGAAAACCGGTGAAACATCGTACGGCGGATCGCAAAGGGCAATGGAGCATTGGCATCCATGACCAGTATCGATTTTGATTCGAGTGGGTTGGAGCGAATGCGCTCAATGTGGAAGTAACGGACTATCCCTGACGGAGACGCCAAGATGATTGCAAGAAAAAAGACCCACAGAGTTATAGCTATCCATCCGGGCGAGTATCTGCGCGAAGACTTTATGAGGCCGCTGCAACTCTCGGTGAATGCTCTGTCGCTGGCGCTGCGCGTCCCGGCGACCCGCATAGCCGAAATCGTAAATGGAAGACGTGGCGTGAGCGTGGATACCTCTCTCCGCCTTAGCCTGTACTTTGACACTACGCCTGAATATTGGCTCAGGATGCAGGCGGCTTACGATCTGGCAGTCGGCCAGGTGGAGTTGATGCCAAGATTGAAAAAAGAAGTGCAGCGTCGCACGGCGTAGCACTTGCGGAACTGAGAGAGGAAATAAATGGCAACGACGCAGACAAAGGACTACTACGGCATTCTCGGCGTGAAGAAGACCGCCACTCAGGATGAGATCAAGAAGGCATTTCGCAAGCTTGCGCGGAAATATCATCCGGACGTCAATCCGGGCGACAAGAAGTCGGAGGCCAAGTTCAAAGAGATCTCCGAGGCCAACGATGTTATCTCCGACGAGAAGAAGCGCAAGATTTTTGATCAGCTTGGATTCTATTCGGACTCCATTGATCCGGCGGCGGCGGAAGCGGCGGCTCGCGGCGGTTATGGCGGCGGTTTCGCCGGCGCGCAGGCTCCCTCACGCGGCGGACGTGGCGGTGCGCAGGAAGTACCGTTCGACTTTGGCGGGTTCGACTTCTCCGACTTTGCAGGCGGCGCACAGCCACGTGGTCGCGAACAGGCTGGCGGCGGGTTTGGCGGATCGTTCAAAGACATCTTCTCCGGCATGTTTACCGGTAGTGGCAAGCCGGCTACACGTGGCCCGCAGCCCGGCACGGACCTTGAGTACCAGGTCGCCATCGACTTCTGGACGGCGGTCCGCGGCGGTGTGACTCGCCTTGAGATTCAACGTCAGGAGGTCTGCCCTGCATGCAAAGGCAAGTCCACGACCGGCGGAGCAACGGAATGTCCTGAGTGCCATGGCAGCGGCCAGGTCACGCAGATGGGCGGCCGGATGAAGTTCAACATTCAGTGCCCGCGCTGCGGTGGTTCCGGACAGGTGTCGAACGCGTGCGGAACCTGTGATGGAGCCGGCGTCGTCATGCGTAAGGAGCCTCTGGAATTTCGTATCAAGGCCGGCACACGCGATGGCCAGCGCATTCGGCTTGCAGGCAAAGGCAATGCCGGCGCGCACGGAGGCACCAACGGTGATCTGTTTCTGATCATCAAGGCAGGGACACATCCGTTCTTCACCCGTAACGCAGACGATATCTCTATCACGGTACCGGTCACGGTGACCGAGGCGGCGCTGGGTGCGAAGGTAGATGTCCCGACGGTGGACGGGATCACACAGTTGAAGATTCCACCGGGCACTCAGTCCGGCCAGAAGCTGCGTCTGCGCGAGAAGGGCGTGCCCTCGGCGACACGTGACGGCATGCGTGGCGACCAGATTGTGGAAGTAAAAGTCGTCGTACCCAAAGTGCAGGATGAGCGTTCGAAGGAGATTCTGCGTGAACTCGCGAAGTTGAATCCGGAAGATCCCCGGCAAGAGATTCTCGCGGGCATTTAGTCTCAAAAAGTTTCCTACTGCCCGAAACTTATGTCGTCCCCTATCATCTTAGCCTTATGGCAAGCGCAGCCCAAGCGAAAGCAGACGAACTGTCCGAAGCCGACGCGCCGCAGGATGCCGCACAGGGAGTGAACCCCTGGTTTATCGCGGGTGCGGTCATGCTCGCCACGTTTATGGAGGTGCTCGACACCTCGATCGCGGCGGTGGCATTGCCGTACATCGCGGGTTCACTCTCGGCTTCGAACGATGAAGCGACCTGGGTTCTGACGAGCTACCTGGTTTCGAACGCCATCGTTTTACCGGCTTCCAACTGGTGTTCCCTCCGCTTTGGGCGTAAGCGATTTCTGATGAGCTGCGTAGCGATCTTTACGGTCTCGTCGTTTTTATGCGGAGCGGCTCCAACTCTGGCCTTCATGCTCATCGCACGTGTTCTGCAGGGCGCTGGCGGAGGAGCGCTGCAACCTATCTCGCAGGCGATCCTGCTTGAAAGTTTTCCGCCTGCCAAGCGTGGCGCGGCCATGGCCGTGTTCGCTTTCGGCGTCGTGGTGGCACCGGTTCTGGGGCCTACGCTGGGGGGCTGGCTCACCGATACGTACTCCTGGCGCTACGCGTTTTACATCAATATTCCGGTCGGCTTGTTGGCGTTATTCATGATCAACCGGTTCGTCCACGATCCGAGCTACATACGGAACGCCGTGTCGAAGCCCTTTGATGGCCTCAGCTTCGGAGCGCTCGTGGTGTGGACGGGCACCCTGCAGATCGTGCTGGACAAGGGCCAGGAGGATGACTGGTTTGGAGCCGTCTGGATTCGTTGGGCTGTCGCCGCACTGGTGATCTCATTTATTTACTTCGTCTACAGGTCGTGGTTCAAGGACAATCCTCTGGTCAATCTGAAGGTGCTGAAGGACCGTAACTTCGCCATTGGCTGCCTGCTTATCTTCCTGTTTGGCATTGGAATCTATTCAACCGTTACGGTGCTTCCACTCTTCTACCAGGAGCTACTTGGCTATACCGCTTTTACGGCTGGGTTGGTAGTGGCTCCACGTGGCCTGGGGGCCATCTGTGGGATGCCGGTTATCGGCTATCTTTCTAACAAGGTGGACGCCCGCTGGTTGCTGACGTTCGGCTTCTTCGTCTTCGGCTTGACGACGCTCTACTTCGGGAATGTCACCCTTGCGGTCTCGCCGACGACTCTTCTGGTGCCAATCCTGATTACCGGCTTTGCGCTCAGCTTTGTCTTCGTGCCCATCTCGACAGCTGCTTACGGAACCTTGGATAACACGCAGATTGGCAACGCCAGCGGGCTCTTCAACCTGATGCGTAACGTTGGCGGATCGATCGGTATCTCCATTGCGGCTACCTTGCTGACGCGGCGTTCTGCTGTGCATCAGAACGAGATCATCAACTCGGTACCGCAGAGCGGGCAGCAGTTTCAGAACTCCATCAACAACATGAGCCATGCGCTTTCCGACCATGTTGGCCCAGCGAATGCAGGTGGTGTCCACGGCGGCGCTGCGGCCACGATGCTCTACGGCGAACTGCAACGGCAGGCGAGCAATTGGGCCTTTGTCGATGTCTTCCGCTGGCTTTCGCTGCTGTGCTTTGTGTGTGTGGGCGTGGTCTGGGCGCTCAAGCGGGTAAGGCCCGGCAAGGGACCCGCTGGCGCGCACTAAAAGGTCAAGGAGGCGTTACACTCACCGCATGAACCTGCCTGGCTCGTTTCTTTTCGCTGCATTCCTCGCCCTGCCTTCGGCTCTTTCCGCACAGTTCCAGATTCAGAACGCGAATACGACCGCGAGCCTTCGCGGCATAGACGCTGTCAGCGACAAGATTGCTTGGGCGAGCGGCTCCGAAGGCACCGTCCTCCTGACCACAAATGGTGGTGCGAACTGGAAGAATTGCACTAAACCAAAGGGTGGCGAGCGGCTCGACTTCCGTGGTGTTCAAGGCTTCGATGCACAGACTGCGGTGCTGATGGCAAGCGGCAAGGGCGCGCTCTCCGCGATTTACAAGACGGTCGACAGTTGCGCAACGTGGACCAGGGTCTTCGACAATCCGGATGGCACGGGCTTCTTCGATTCCATCAAGCGAGTCACTTCAAAGCAGCTCTATCTCATGGGCGATCCCGTCGATGGCAAGTTCGCAATGTTTTTCTCCGACGACGTCGGCGATCACTGGTACATCGCCGATGACCCAGGCAGGGAGTCGCTCAAGGAAGATGGTGCGTTTGCTGCAAGCAATTCATCCATCCTTGCCGTGGGGCCTTACCTGTTCTTTGGCACTGGCGCGACCGAGACCGCAGCGCCCTCTATCTACTACACGCGTCCCAAGTGCCGGAAGCCCGATGAATCCTGCGCCATCGAGTGGGTGAAGACGTCGATTCCAATGCAGTCCGGAGTAGTGACGAGCGGCGTCTTCTCTATCGCGGGGCGTAGCGCCGTGAACGGGAGGGGAGCCCTCAGGGTAATCGCCGTCGCGGTTGGCGGCGACTATGCCAAACCTGCGATGGCAGGCGCAGTCTTTACGGTTGACGGCGGTGCTCACTGGGAACCCGCAGTCAAGCCTCCCGCTGGATATCGTTCCGCGGTGGCCTACGCATCGGATGCGGGCGCCTGGATTGCCGCAGGACCAACCGGGACAGATGTCTCGCACGACGACGGAAAAACGTGGATGTCACTACGTCCTTCATTGGGGGAAGCTCTGGATGCAGATCAATCATGGAATGCCATCTCGCTTCCATTTGTCGTCGGAGCGAAGGGACGTATCGGCAAACTCAGCCTGGGCGTTCTCAAGAAGTAGCCGTTAGCTCGGCGAAGGGTCCGCGATCATTTCTGTCTCGTCCTGGTCCGCAGGCTCCGGCAGCAGATATTCATTGGCGAGCGAGGCCAGATACTGGCTCGTCTCCGGTGCCAGCCCCACGATCCTGGCGGCGAGCCAGGCCTGCGGCGTGATCGTAATCTCTGCCCGCCCGGCCTGTACCGCGTTGTAGATCTTATTTGCTGAGTACTTGACGGTGGCAGCAATTCCCGGCGTCTTCGCGCCGAAGTCGAACCACTCTTTTTCTTTCTCGCGCTGACCGGTGAAGATTGCGTGGTTCTCTCCGCCGGTACGCATAAGTCCTGGGCAGACGGTCGTCACACGGATTCCCTTGTACCTTAACTCCGCGTGCAGGCCTTCAGAGAAGCCAGTAAGCGCGAATTTGGATGCGACATACGGCAGCAGATGCGGCACGGCAATCTTGCCGCCGATGCTCGCAATATTCACGATCGATCCGGAACCACGTCCCAGCAGATGCGGAAGCGCAGCTTTGATGGTGTAGAGCGCCGCGAAGAAGTTGATCTGCATAGCGCGGTCATACGCCTCGAGCGGCTGATCCTCGACCGGACCCACTTCGATCATTCCAGCGTTATTAATCAGGCAGTCCAGCCGGCCAAATGTCCGCATCGTTACGTCGATCAAACCCGCGACCTGGTTGGCGTCCGTCAGGTCGCACCCAACCAGAAGGATGTCGTCTTCATGCTCCACATCACGGGAGCGCAGCAGGCCATCGCGGGCCATTTCCAGCTCCTCTTCATTCCTGGCCGCGAGCACCAGCTTCAGGCCGGCGCGTCCAAAACGGTGCGCTAGTGCGAGCCCCAGGCCGCGCGACCCACCCGTGATGATCGCCACATGGCCTTTGTGCAGACGGGGCGAAGCGGGAGTCAGAGCATAGGCAAGGGCAGCGACGGCAGAGGTAAGCAGGATCGGACCAGCGTATGCGTACGTCAACTTCTTCATAATCCGTAAGATGCCGGGTGACGTTCGAAGGTCCCCTCGGCATTGCGCTTGCCCGAAATTGCGCGCCTCAGGCTAGACTGGACGGGATGGTGACAAAGCGTAAATCTCGTGGTGGCTACATGATTTCCGTTGTGGCGGAGATGTATGAAATCCATCCCCAGACCCTGCGCATGTACGAGCGCGAAGGCCTGCTGCGCCCCAGCCGATCCGATGGCAACACCCGGCTCTACACCGATGAAGACCTGGAGCGTCTTGAGTTCATTCTCAATCTGGCCCGCGACCTGGGCGTCAATATCGCCGGCATCGCCATCATCCTGCAGATGCGCGAGCGGATGGAGGAGATGAACCGGCAGATGCAGAGCTTCGTCGACTATGTACGCGACGAGATGCTTAATCGGATGCAGCAGACTGCGAATCCGGGTGCCGGTTTGGTGCCGCTGCGGCGTGCGCCCATCGTGATGAAAGCGGCTGTAAAAGCCGTCCAGAAAGAACCGGCCAGGAAAAGCAGGAAAAAGTAGCAGTATGCGGAGATCCGACCGCTTTCGGTAGACTTGTGCTGAGGGTTTTGTCTGCGATGAGCTTGTTGTTGCACCTGCTGTTTTACGTGGCCCTGGTGGGTTCGGTCACATCGTCCATCTATTGCCTTATGGTGATTGCCGCTGCCATGCGTTTTGGCCTGCGCAAACGCCGCGACGACCGCGCCCCCGCCGACTTTACCCCACCTCTCAGTGTGCTAAAACCACTTCACGGAACTGAACCCGGCATCGAACGCAATCTCGAAAGCTTCTTCGACCAACAATATCCCGCTGACTTTGAGCTGCTCTTCTGCGCCCGCCACGACACGGATCTCGGCCTGCAACTCGCCCGCAAAGTTGGCGAGCGCTACCCCAATGTGCAGGCTCAGTACGTCACTTGTGGCGAGCCGATGCCCAAGTTCCACAATGCCAAGGTCTACTCGCTGGAGAAGCTGAACTCCGTGGCAAAGTACGATCTGTTCATCACCAGTGACGCCGATGTTCGCGTCGAACCCGACTACCTCCTGCGCATGGTCCAGAACCTGAAGGATCCAAAGCTCGGTCTGGCAAGCTGCGTTTACCTTGGGACCGTTTATGGCGGGGACAAGGCCAGCTTCGCCTCCAAGCTCGACGCCGTCGGCAAAAGCGTTGAGATGACCTCCGGCGTGCTAGTCGCGGACATGATTGAAGGCACCAGGTTCGCACTCGGTGCGACCATGGCCGTGCGGAGGAAAAGCTTCAGTGACGTGGGTGGTTTTGCTGAACTGGGGCAGTTCTATGCGGATGACTTTGAACTCGGCAACCGTCTCGCCAAGCAGGGAACAGGTGTCAAAATGGCGACGCACATCATCCGCCTGATGGTACAGGACGTGCCATTCTGGCTATCTTTCCGCAACCAGTTGCGCTGGATGCAGAGCACGCGGCGCTCACGTCCATGGGGCCACCTGGGCAGCGGCCTTACCTTTGCAATGCCGTTCGGTCTGCTGGGGCTTATATGGGGTTTCGCCTCTGGACACCCGGTGACTGGCATCCTTTGGCTTGCTGGGATGGTGGTCAACCGCTGGCTGCAGGCGCTCGCTATTCTGGGGGTTATGGAAGATGATCGCCTGCTGCGCAATGCCGCCATCTATCCGTTGCGCGATCTGCTCGGGAGTCTGTTGTGGCTCGGAAGCTACGGTGGCGACAAGTTCTACTATCGCGGTAAGGTCTACACCCTCAAGCCGGGTGGCCGCGTAGAAGCGCCAGAGTAGTCTGCATCGAGAGATGCAGGACAGTGTTGCTCAAGGCCACGCTGAAGTGGTGCCTCAAAACAAAACTGCTTTTGACACGGGTCGCCTACCGGTTCGTGAGAATGCTTTTGCCCCCGGCTGCAGCCAGGGTCCGTACCGGCCCCGGGCCACCCAGATACTTCGCACGTGATTCCGGATTGTAGGTGAGCAGGAAGACTCGCGCCGGCCCCCGCCAGAGCGTTCGCAGGCTCTCGTCCGTCTCGAAGATTGCAGGTGCATCCGGCCAGAAACTCCCGAACCACGGGCCGTTAATCCGGCCGTTCACCAGGTGCACGGGCTGCCGGGTGTAGAACAGGAGTGTTGATCCGGTGGTTAATTCCCCATCCAGCACAATCAGGTCGTTCGCTCGTGGCTCCGCCTTCTGGAGTTTCACGATGGCATCCGCCAGCGACTTTGAGCCGAGAATGGGATTGAACCTTACGAGCCCCTCGTGCATGGCCAGCAGCACGGCCAGCATGCCGCCGGCAAGCGTCAGATTGGCAGAGTACGTTTGACTGCTGCGACGCAGCAAGAAGCTGATGAGGCCCAACGCCAACATCCCCAGCGTTACCATCACCAGCGGCCTGCGGAACAGCCCCATGGCATCTCCGGTGAGGTCGAAGAGGTGCCCGAGAGACAGATTGTAGAGCGCCGGATTCTGCGACAGCAGAGAGGCAAGATCCGTCCCTGGCGCTGGATGTGGCGCGGTGATCGCGAAGTAGGCGCAGACCACGGCCGTCACGCTCGCGAGCGGCATCAAAAGCCAGCCATGGCAGAGCAACGCCGTACGATTTGCGCGATCAGCTCGCTTGTCGACGGGGCCTCCGTTCCCGCATTCGGCTCGCGCTAGAAACCCCCCAATCATCAGGGCCAGCGCCGGCAGCGCAGGCAGAGAGTAGTACTCCTGGCGGCTGGAGAGTGTAAAGAATCCAAGCACCAGCAGCGCCCACACCGTCACCGTCAGGGCGGCCTCGCGTTCACGGACGGTTACGGTATATCGATGGCCCAACTGACGATAGACCTGCGCGATCGCTCCAGGCAGGAATGTTGACCAGGGCATCACCCAAACCAGCGCATAGACCAGGAAAAGCCAAACCGGCGTAAGCCCATAGTCGTGGGGAACGCGTTTTCCCAGGAACCGCGCTACATGTTCGTTGTACAGATAAAACCATGCCCAGCCAGCCTTTGCCGGCAGTTCGATTCTTGACGGCATCGGAATTGCCGGGTTCCGCAACGCCGCCATCACATGCCAGGGCAGTGCGACGAGCAGGAACGCTCCGCCGCTCACCAGCAGGTGAAACCGCGGTAGCAGCCGGAGCTGTCTCGTTAGCAGAAGGTAAAAGAAGACAAAGGCCAGCGGAAACACCAGTCCAATGAGACCTTTGGTCAGCAGATTCAAGGCGAGCGCCACCGCAAATCCCACGCAGGGCCACAGCGCAGAGCGCTGGGCTGACGCACGGTCCAGCGCCACTAGAAAAAGATGCACGCCAAGCGTCATCCACAGGCAGATCAGAATGTCCGGGATAAAAAAGCGCGTATACAGATAGGGGCCAATCGACGTCCCGAGCGCCAGCGCTGAATATAAAGCTGCGCGGTCCCCGCTCGTCTGCTTCCCGCTTGTTGAATAGAGCCGCAGTCCGAGCGCGTAGACGCTCATCAGCAGCGCCAGTACTGCAATCGCAAGCGGAAGCCGGGCGGCCCAGTCATGCTCGCCAAACACCGCCATGGAGCCTGCCGCCATCCAGTACATCAAGGGCGGTTTATCAAAGAAACGGATCCCGTCGATATATGGCGTAACGTAGTCATGCCGATGCAGCATCTCGCGCGCGATCTCGATATAGATCGAATCCACGTCGTCCAGCAGCCCGGGCGAAAACAGTCCACCGACCTGCAGCACAAGCCAGGTCAGGACGATCAACGCGATGGAGCGACGATGCGAGGGTTCGGAATGAGTAGACCGTTCGTTCATGGTTCCTTAACGATTAAGTTCGGCTTCAGCTCACTTGTTACCGTTGTCGAGCGGCCGGTCCGTTACGAGCGCCTTACCGCTTGTCTCTTCGATGAGCACCTGCCGCGACCCAAGTAATCGGTCGACGTCGTCCCGTTTCTCCAGCGGCACAAACATGATCTTGCGCTCGCCCTTGCCCCAGCCTGCGACCAAGTCCGCATCACTCACAAAGATTGCCGGCACGTCGGGGAAGGTTGAGCCGAAGAGCATTGAGGTGGATCGGCCGTTCACGAGCTCCACCTGTTCGCCCAGATAAAAGGAAATCGACGATCCATAGGCCTGATCACCGTAGAGCAAAATGTTCGATTCCCGCGACGCAAAGTGATCGTCCTGAAGCTCCTCGATCTTGGCGGCAAGGTCTTCGGACGAGAGCATCGGTCCAAAGCGTCCCAGGGCGATATGAGCGGCTACCAGGAACATCGCCGCAGTAAAAGCGATTGCGGTCGTAGCGGCGAGATGTCTGCGCTGCACCCGCAGCATCCACGCAAAGGCCGGTCCAAAGGCGAACGCCAGGGCTGCCAGAGTCGCTGGTAGCCTGAGTGCGGCAAAGCTTTCGGTCGTCAGGTCGAAGAGGTGCGACATGGACAGCGTGTAGTCGCCAACGCCGCGATGCGCCAGCAGGTCTCCAATATCGGGTACAAAAGGCAGGTGACGCGAACTCCACAGGCCGTAGAACAAGGCAATGGCGATAGCCGCACCCAACAGAGCAAAACTGGCATGGGCAAAGCCAATCCAGCGCCGGGCTGAAGGGTCGGTCGAGTATGTCTGCTCCGCCCGCGTAATAGTTGCCGCAATGAGCAGCAGGATCGGCAGATACGCCGGAAAGGTGTAGTACTCCTGATTCGTCGACAGCGAGAAGAACAGCAGGATGATTCCGGAAAATAAGCTCAGCAGCAGGATGGAACGTTGTTGGGGGTCAATTCGGTGAAACGGAGAGAGCGTCAGCGACGCATTGTGACGTAGCATCGCAAGGCGAAAACAGAGCAGTGTCGTCAACACCAGCGCGACCCACTCCACCGGGTCGAAGCCGTGAAACAGAACGATTGGAGTCGCGCCGAGCAGCATCACGACCGGCACAGCCGTAACAAAACGCTTCTGTCCGCTGGACGAAAGAACCGTGGTCTGATGCCGGAAGCGCCTCCACATCGCCCTGATGCCGAGCGGCAAAAACAGCGTCCACGGAAACAGCCAGACGATGTGCAGACTCCAGAAAAGATAGCTTGGCAGCTTGTTGTAATCGCGTGGAATACGTTTTCCCAGAAATCTCAGTACATGCTCGTTCCAGAAATAGAACCACCAGAATCCATGCCCGCCCATGCCACCAGCCGTCCCGCCTGGATTTCGCAGCCCGGCCAGAATATGCCACGGAGCCGCAATCGCCAGAAAAATCAGCAGCCCGGAAAACGGCCTCAACAGCCGCCACTTCTTCATCTCGTCCGTCAGCAGCAGGAATAGAAATGCCGTTCCGAAGAAGAAAACCAGCGCCACCAGGCCCTTGGTCAGCACGGCCAGCGCCAGGGACGACCACATAACGTAGGGGTAAAAGAGCGGTCCGGCGTACCATGCGATCGCGGGTTGCTCGTCGCCGGGCCTGACCTCGGTGGCCTCCGGTGAGACGGGCCCCATCGTCTTGAGAAACGCAAACAAAGCCGCCGCTAGCAGCAGAGAGAGCAGTACCTCCGGAATCAAGATCCGGGTGAACAGAAACACACCGGCTGACGTCAGGACGCCGATCGCTGTGTAAAAACCTGTCCGTGATCCAAATGCCTGGTTGGCCCAGCGGTGTCCAAGCAACATCAGCAACAATACGGCGATCGCCTGCGGCAGATGCGCGGCAAATGTGTTGAAGCCAAAAACCTTGAAGCTGGCCGCTGCAAGCCAGTAGGGAAGCGGCGCCTTCTCCAGATAGCGAACGCCGTTGACCTTCAGCGTGACAAGATCCCCGGTGGTGACCATGGCGCGGGCGGCGTTGGCGTGAGTGGCGTCTGCGTCGTCCAGCAAGGATGGAGAAAACAGCGCCGCGAAGAACAGCACAAGCCACAGCCCCGAAAGGATCGACGCCGCCTTCCTTGGAGTAGGCCCACCGGCAAACGACGTAGCTAGGAGAGTGAAGTGAGGTTTGTCAGTCATGGAGACGCAGGCTGTACCTACAGGATATCGGAGCGGAGCCCTTCAGGCGCGTCATGGCCCTTTCTTTCCACCCGTATCCGTCCCCGGAGTCTTTCTTGGCCCTTCGCGCAATGTATCTTGCTTGTGACGGCAACATTCGTCGCGGAGGCAGAAGAGCACGCATGCCAATCTTTGCAGCCATCGATATCGGCTCGAATTCCTGTCGTTTGAAGATCGCTTCAGTCTCACAGTACAAGCTTAAAACTCTGCATGAAGATCGTGAAGTGACTCGGCTCGGCGAAAGTGTCTTCCAGACCGGCGATATCTCGCCGGACGCGATGGCCGCCACCATCAAGGCGCTCAAGCGCTTCCACAAGGCCGTCCAGCTGCATGTCGCAGATAAAGTCCGAGTCGTTGCCACCAGCGCCATGCGCGACGCCCGCAACGCGACCGCCTTCACGGAGTGGGTCAAGTCCACCACGGGCTGGACCGTCGAAGTCATCTCTGGACTCGAAGAAGGCCGCCTCATTCATCTCGGCGTCGTCACGCATGAGCCCGGCGCCAAAGACAAGTGTCTCCTCATCGATCTCGGCGGCGGAAGCTGCGAGATCACCCTCTCAGACGGCGGCCGCGTCCAGCAGATGGTCAGCCTGCCCCTCGGCGCAGTCCGTCTCCAGCAGGAGTTCCTCCAGCACGATCCGCCCGCCAAGGACGATATCGGACGCCTCAAGCAATTCATCATCCGCGAACTTCATCGCGCCGAGAAGAAGATCGGCAAGCCCGCCGTCACGCTTGTCATCGCAACCTCCGGCACCGCTGCGGCTCTGGCGGAGGCGAGCATCGCCTTATCTTCCAAGCTGCCCGTGCGGAAGACTGTTCCCAAGACCTTTGTGCGGGTCAGGCCGGGAGATGCGTCCACGGCGGACGTCCGCCGTCTTGCCGACAAGCTGGTCAAGATGACCAACGCCCAGCGCGAAGCGGTGCCCGGCATCGGTCCGCGTCGCTCGGAGATTATCATCGGCGGCGCGCAGGTCTACGCCAGCCTGCTGGAGCGCTTCCATCTCAGCGGCTTTCGCTACTCGTCGCTGGGCTTGCGCGACGGCATGCTCGCGCAGATGCTGGGTGAGGTCGATCTGCGCGCGGAAGTCCACCAGAAAATCGAGAGTGAGCGCTGGGCTGGCGTGCTTGAGGTCTGCAATCGTTACAACATCGACATCCGCAAGGCCGAGCCTGTCCGTGCGCACGCCGTCCAACTCTTCGATGCGCTGCAAAAAGTCCATGAACTCCCCAAGGAGTATCGCCTATGGGTCGAGGCCGCCGCCATGATGCAGGAAGTCGGCAAATTCATGAACCATCAGGGCCACCACCGTCACACGCAGTACATCATTGCTAACTCGGAAATCTTCGGCTTCTCGCCAGAGCAGCGCATGATCGTCGCCGCTATTGCGCGGTATTTGGGTAAAAGCCGCCCGGACGCCATGGATCGGCTGCTGCGAGTATTGCCACTGGAAGTTCATCGCCCTGTTACCCTGGCCGTCGTCCTGCTGCGACTGGCGGTTGCCCTCAACCAGGATCGTGCCAGCGCCATTGTCGGCCTCAAGACGGTCGTCTACCCTAAGCGCGTCGTTCTTGAGATTATTCCCGGTCGTGGCGGTGCAGCGTTGGAGGCTTGGGCTGTAAAAAAGGAGGCTTCCTACTTCCGCGAGGTCTTCCGTCGCGAACTCTTCGTCGAGGTCGCGTAGAGCGCCTTGACCGTTCTCGGGCCCAACAGGCCGTGCAACGTCGCGGGGCCGCGCGTCATCGACACTCGCGCAAGCGTACCCTTCCGCAGCCGGATCTCCGGGATGATTGCACGGGTTGATTCGAGCGAAGGTGCCAGCAGCAGCGAGCCCAGAAACATCTGAAGATTGGGATTATGGCCTACTATGAGCACATTTTCCCGATCGTTCAGCTGCTGCAGCATACGCTGGAAATCCAAAAATATGGCTTCCGGCGCCAGTGCGGTTGAATGCAGGATCTGTGCTTCGTATCCGGTCTCAGTGGCTACCAGTTGAGCTGTCTGCAGGGAACGCTTCAGTGGACTGGAAATAACCAGATCGAATGTCGTCTGCAAGGCATTTAAAACGTAGGCAAGGCGAATGCAATGCTGCTTGCCCTCTTTATCCAGTGGACGCTTCAGGTCAAGCAGCGGGTTAATCCTACGGACGCCCGCGCTTGCGTGACGAAGAATAAATAGATTCATACCCCTGAAGTATAGTCTGAGCTCTTCAATCTATTCCTTTATTGTCGTCCCTTGGCCTTGGCGCGGAGGATGGTTCATGATGGAAAACACCCGGGTCGGGTCCAGGCAGAGAAGGTGCCGCCGGTTCTGGATCCGATTGAGCATCGCCCGCAAAGTGCGTCGTTTCGGTATCCGGAATTTCGGTCGTTACGTTCGGCACTGACGGTTCCAAAGGCTCCATTTCCTGTTGGCCTGCGGGGAAAACAAGAGGGTTGTCGAAGACCAGAATTGTCTCCGCCGCACGCTGCCAGAAGCGCGTCGCAATCATCACAAACACTCCCACCTGAGCCAGCAAAAAGAGCGGCCACACCCTGGGTTGTGCCAGCGTATGCACCGCGATCCACCCCGTCAGTAGCACCGCCACTGCTCCAACCATCAACAACGTCAAAAACGTTCCGTAAGCCCGTGCCAGGTTTCGACGCAGGGTCCGAAGCGCCGGTAGCAGAGCCTTGCGAACCCGGCGGTCGGGAATGCCAGAGGGTTGAAACTGATCACCCACCTGAATCGTGTAAACCTCAACCAGGTCGAAGTAGAGTCGCAGCAAAGCAGCGACAAGCACGATCAAAATGAGACCCGGAAGCTCGTCCAGGAGGACAGCAACTCCCGTAAATTGCTCCTCCACGTAAGTTGACCAGACTACATTCAAGCCAATCAACGGCCCCAGGATGCTGCCCGAAATTACCACCGTGAGCAACGTGATCCGCACGAATCGCCAGCAGAACTGAAAGCCCATACTAGCCATGATCGAGAGTCGCGAAGGCACCGAATGCGCGTAACAAAATAACGTCCCCGGGACCAGCAGGAAGTAAACAGCGAGGTAGAACGACAGCCCCAGGTAATTGCTTGTGCTTCCACCGGGCAAAGTACTGTGCGACATGCGCTCTACGACCGCGCCCAGGGTGCCCAGATCGAACGCGGAGTTGAGCCGTTCCGCCGCCAGCGACTGACTCAGTAAAGCCGACAACTGCGCATGCAGCCGTATCGAAAACACTAGCGCAATCCCCAGGTTGAACGCGTACGTCCACACCACCGCCCCGAGATTCCCAAGCATCAGGCGAAGCCCGTCAATCAACATGGAACGCTGTGGTGGGATGGAGGTTTTGTTCAACGGTTACACCAGCCATCCGGCAAGCTGCGAACCCAGTTGCATCGCCCATACCCACAGGCTCGTCAACTTTCGCGCTGGCACGCGGTTGGCTTCGACGACTCGACTATCGTTGAAATGATTCACGTCCAGCAGCACTGTGTGATCGGGATCGATCTCCGCCGAGACAATCTCCGCAGTGCGAACGTAGGTAAACGTCTTCCATCTGTCATTGCCGTCGCGGCCCCCAGCGCTCGGATCCCAGTACTCGCGGATTCGCACACCGTCGTTGAAAACGACCTCAAGCGTGACCGGCTGCATAAAGTCGCCAATCCTGCGAATTGTCACCGAGTTACGAATGTGCTTGTCACTGCTCGCTGGAAGCCACCACTGCCAGGGCTCGGACGAGATGTCATCAACCGCATAATCAAGCACGCGCGTCCCGTAAACAGCCTGCTCAAAATAGGGACGAAGGCTGGACCCCACAAGGATCTTGGGCTGTTCCGACTGCGTAAGTGCCGCGGCCAGGTCTGGACGGAAACCCGTCTCGGCCAAACCCGCAATCCTGCCCGGCCCGGACGGATTCCCGAAGACCGGGGTCGCCCGTCCGCGTCGTATCGCCACCTCTTCGATCGTCCTTAGAAAGTCTTCGGTCGTTGGATGCGTAAAGCGGAAGCGCATGAAATAAACCCGCAGGGCCTCGTCCATCGTGTCCTGGCCGATAATGCCTTCGAGCGTCTTGAGCAGTACCGCGGACTTGCCATAGGTAACGCTCCCGTAGCTCTCCGCATTGTGAAACTGCCAGGCATACCGGGTCACGGGATCGAAGTCGCGGCTCGAAAGATATCCCAGATACTGCTGTGACAGATCGGACAGGTTGGCCCATGGCAGCTTGATGGAACTGCTATCGCGGCCCAGAAGGTCGCCGGTTACATTCACCTCCGTGTAGGAGTTGATGCCTTCGTCCAGCCACGCATCTTCAAACTCATTCGTCGCGACCATGCCGTACCAATATTGATGCCCAAACTCATGCTCCGCAGTGATCTCCGTGTCATACGTGGGAGCGAACCAGGACGTGCCGCCCGTGATCAGCGTTGGATACTCCATGCCCTCCATCTCGGAGCCCGGTTCAGGATCAATCAGCGTCAGCACCTTGTACGGATATGGCCCGTAGCGCGCATCGAACTGCTTCATCGAGTGCATCAGAATGTTCAGATAGCGTTGGCCTGCCCGGGGGTGCTCCCGCAGCGCAAGAACGCGCACCTGTACAGGCCCCATCGCAGAAAGATACGTCCCGGTAGTTACGGCAAAGTGGGGACTCGCCGCCCACGCAAAATCGTGGATGTCCTCCCCGTAAAACGATAACGTGCGCGTCCCATCGAGATTCGCATGATCGCCGGTGGGCACACCTGACGCCCCGACGGTATAGTTTCGCGGCAGTGTAAGCGACACGTCGTAAGTCCCAAAATCCGCAAAGAACTCAGTGGTCGAGTGGTATTGATGGCAGTTCCACTTACCGTTCCAGAAGACTCCCACCTTCGGAAACCACTGGCCTCCCATCAGGAAATCGCGCTTGTATCCGTTTCGCGCAACCGACTCCGGAAACTGGTCATGAAACGTCATGTGGAACGTGATCGAGTCGCCTGGAGCCACGGCTCGCGGAAGTGTCAGCATCGCGACCGTGCGATCCGCCGCATTGTTATCGTCAGGCGAAATGAATTGAAGGTTTTGCGTCAGATCGCCGAACCCGTCCGCTTCCAGATGCGTGATGGTAATGCTTCCCAGCTTCTTAGCCGGATAGTCGCTGACAAAATCAGAGTCGCGGATGCCCCCACCAAAATGAGTCTCAGTCGTAAAGGTCGACGTCGGCTGAAATGCGTTGAGATAAAGATGAAACGGGAAGGTACTGAGCGGCTTGTCCGTCAGATTCCTGTACGTCAACGTCTCGGAGGCATCAACCGTCTTCTTCTTTGCATCCACCTTGGCGGCGATGGTGTACGCCACGACTCTCGTCGAAAGGGGTGTATCCGCGGGCGCATTGGTCGCAACGCTGGTCTGTCCCGCCACAGGCTGCGCCAGCAACGAGGAGACAGCAAGCGCGGCAGCCATAAAGATGTGCAACATGAAGCAGATTCTATGCGATGAGTAACGATCGCGCGTTATCGCTCATCACGCTGCCAAAGCTGTGTCGTCAGCAGGCCAAATAGACTTCGATGTTCCGTAACCAGATGAAGCCCCGCACGTCGCAAAGCCGCAGCGTAATCCGGTAGACGATTCGTGCGTAATCCCGTCAGCATGCGAAAGGCAAAGTACAGCAACCGAACGTAAACGCGCGCCGCAAACTGCAGCAGCCCGCCCGGAATGCGGAAGTCCGAGACCAGCCAAAAACCTCCCGGAGTCAGCGTCGGCGCGAGGCGCCCAACCAGCGCATCGACATCCGCTTGCGTGAAACAATCCAGAAAGAAGTGCGTACAAACCAGGTCCGGGCGCTCCTCCGGGACATACTCCCGAGCGTCGATCTTGAGCGTCCACAGACGATCTCCGCTTGCACTTGCACGCTTCCCAAGCAACTCCAGCATCGCGCCGCTTATGTCCACCGCAGTCGCACGCATCTGGGTGTTTTCTGCCAGTAGCCGAGCGGTAAATCGCCCATCACCGTCCCCGAGAATAAGCGCCTGCCTGCAGACACGTAACCGCGCCAGATGATGATTCCGCATCCGCTGCAGGAGAGGCCCCAGCGTTGCGTACTCTAGCCATCGATAGGCGCGCGCGATGCGGTCAAAGTCAGGTGCGCTCACAAAAGAAATGGCAGCACCAGCACCGGCGTTAGCAGAACAAGATCAGCTGTCGCACGCAGCGTTGTCGCCTCCACGTCGCCACGAAAGCGATGCAGTAACGCCAGCAACGCCGCCGCCACGCTGATCGCAAGGCTTATCGGCCCCAGGTGCACGAGTGGAAACAGAATCAGCGCCAACGAAATCTGTGGCAGAAACCTGCGCGCAATCCCCGTGCTGGCATGCACTGGCCCGCCTTCCGGGTTCTCCCATGTGTTGATATACAGGCAGTTGAGCGAGCAAAGCGCCGCAAATAAAATCGCCGGCACCAGCGTCTGGCGGCTGGCAAATGGAATAAAAATAGCCGCGCTAAAGAATGCACCCGTTGCAAATTCCTTGGGCAGAGCCCGGCCCGGACCGCGGTGCACCAATGCAAACCAGAGTGCCAGCGCCGCCGCAAGTCCAAGATAAAGTGCAAACGTCAACGCCGGCAGCCGAGCCAACATGATCAAAGCCAGCAACCCTGCCGACGCCACTCCAATCGCCACCAGAAATGCAGTCCGGTGCGCACCATGAAAGCGATGCCGCACCTCCAGCCCAACCGCTCGCCTGGCATCGAGCAGCCGATCTACCGCATACAAGATCCACACTGCCAGAAACATCGCCGCCGGAAATTCAGGCGTCATCGCAGTACGGGTCGCCCTTGCGACGAAGCAAATCCACAAGGCAGCCACCGTTGGCGCGTCGAGCGAGAGCAGGTGCCAAAGCTTGAGAAACTTGTGCTGAGGATGCAGTTCAATCGTCCCTGATCTCTGAGGAAACGTATTCATTCATCTTTCAGGATACTGCAGCACAGAACGCCGCTCACCCTGGCCTCACCTACGACCAGGCCTCGACCCAGCGGCCCAGGTTCGGCCCGCCTCCGCACCGTCCTTGGCGGCAAGCGCTAGTTGGTGGCGGTAGCGGGGGAAATCTCTTCTTCGCTGCCTGCTCGCACTGCCTTCGCGCCCGCGACCCAGAACTCCGGGTTGAGATCCGGAAAGATTCCATCGCGCAGGTTGATGGCTTCGAGACGCGCAGCCTGATGCTCGTTGAGCACGCCATCCGTTTCATACGCCTGCCAGATGGACTTCAACTCCAGGAATTGTTCGTTATGTGTCAGGAAGCGGAGCTCGGCGTAGTCGCGCGCGGCCCCTGTCGTAATCAAAAACTGCCAGTCGCTCGATTCAAGCAGCATCAGCTCTCGGCAAAGTTGCTGCACTATCTCCATGCCCAGCTTCGACTCACGCCATTTGCCCTGCGTGCAAACTTCGCGTGTATAAATCTCCGCAGGGTAGATGTGCGTGTAGGTCCAGGAGGTCTCGGGATTCATCCATACCTGGTTATTGCCCTCGGCTCCCCAGGAGCCTTCGTGCATCGCGATGAAGCCCGCGCGCGGATATCGTTCCAGATACTTCGAGCATGAAATCAATTGGATACCGGCGGGATCTTCGTGCAGCGTGCGCGCCACGGCCTCCAGCCAGAGTGGCCCTTCAAACCACCAATGCCCAAACAGTTCGGCGTCAAACGGTGAGCAAAGAATTGGCGGAATCTTATCGTTCAGCGCCGACTTCAGAGCGTCCTGCACCAGGTGTACGAAATGGGACGCATGGCCCTGTGTACGTGCGGCGGCTTCCTGCGGATAGTAAGGCTCCTTGTCGCCCATATCGACTTTGGTGCCGGTCACGCGCCAGTAGCGATGTCCGCCCGGCCAGCGCTTCTTGTGGAAGTCGACGTAGTTCCCATCGCCCGGATAACCCGTATCGCCAGACCACACCTGGATGCCGGTGCGTGGATCGCGTGGGAAGATGGTCGCCGCAAAACGCTTGTCATAAGGGCCGTCCACGTAATACGGCTGGTAGAGCGAGCGATAATCGTGATGCGCGATCGCCTCGGTATTCGCGCTGCGCGCCACTGCGCCGCTCAGCAACTCGTACGGGTCTTGAACAGGCTCGGATTCTTCGACAAGGTGCGTATCGACGAAGAAAAAGTCGATGCCCGATTCCGAAATCGCCTGCTCGGTGCCGATGCGATCGAACCCGGGAGGCGTCGGAGAGCCGTCCGCCATAGGCACGGGATAGTTCCAGAAGCCGGCCGGACGATACCCGCACTCGGGAGCCCAGACACCCTTTGGCTGCTCGCCAATATGGCGTTTATGGGTCTGGACGGCCATCCGGAATTGTGCCCGAACGCTTTCATCCGTGCCGAGCAAGGGATTGTAGCCATGGGTTGCGCCGCACGTAATGATCTCGATCAATCCTGCTTTGTGGAAGTGAACAAAGCCCTTGATGATGTTGCCTTCTAGCGCCTTGAAGTCTTCTAGCGCCTGCTTGAAGAAGTCTTGCCAGAACCGTGCTGTTTCGGCGTAGTGAGTCTCTCCAGACTGGGCAAAGAAGGCCTCGTCTTCCTTGGCTGAGACGATCTTGCGCGTGACGTAATTCGGAAACTCCGCGATGAAGATCGGGTGCGCCAACTGTTCCATCAAGATGGGAGAAAGATTCAGATTGCAGTGGAGCCCGATGCCATCTTTCTCAAGCCGCGCCATCACTCGCAGGAGCGGAAGATAGGTCTCCGCTGCAGCCTCGTGCAGCCATTCCATTCCGTGCGGCCAGGTCCCGTGGTTCACGACGTATGGCAGATGCGCATGCAGAGTAAACGTCAAAAAACCTGCCGGCTTTTGCTGCAAAGTCGTCAACACTCAAGCACCTCGGGGAAGATTCTGATAGTGAAGCCGTTACACAGTGAGTGTCGCACGGCGCTTTGTTCAGCGAGTCTACACGACGTTTTGGATGAGCTATCCCATCAAGTGGATGCTGCGACATTTGATGGGAGGACATCTATACGACAACTGCCAGTCATCTCTCCAGCTTGCGCTCAGGTGGGAGTGCTCGTGAAAGTCGAAGTCTACTGCTTATTGCGCGGCTGTAGCGTGGGATCGGCCACCTGCCGGTCAGGCTGATCTGTGTTGTCTGTTCTGGTGCGCATGGAAACAGGGCCATTCAGCCGGAAGCGCACTACCGTCTCAGATACTATCTGCACCTGTTCGCCACGCGTCACGGCATTGGCTCCAGCACCCAGTCCACCACCAGTCGCCGCGCCAATGGCGGCTCCCCTACCACCGCCAAAGATGCCCCCCAGAATTGCCCCGACCGCGGCGCCGCCGCCCGCCTTCACTGCGGTGTTTTTCCCACGACCCTTACCTTCAACCGTATAAGGCTCGGTCGAGATCGCGAGGCGATCACCACGACGGTTGACGCTCGAAAGCGATACCGTCAGCAGCGACGATCCGCTGAAGTGCGCGGCTTCATGTACCGCGTCCACGTGGCCCGTCACGTTGGTTCCTGCCGGAATCGCGACGATGCCATCGACCATAATGTCCGAGGCCACTACACCGGAGAAGGCCGCGCCCTCCTGGGTCGTTGCGCTATCGAGAGTCTGGGTGACGCGAATCGGGAGTACGCTTCCCGAAGGCACCGTAAGGTTACGGTAAACAGGTTGCTGGGACGGCGGCGGAGCCTGCGCGACAGGCGCTTGCGTGGGCTGGTTATTCTGCTGACTGTTGTAAGGTTGCGATCCGCTATCGCGATGCACATTGTTACGCTGCTGGTCGTTGTTGTCCTGCTGACTGCGCTCTATCGGCGCGGGTTCACGACGGGTGGCGCGCGTACCCGGACGCTCCGGCTTCAAAATCGTGGCCGACTTCTTGATCGGAATCGGTGGAGCTGGAATCTGCGCTGGAGGAGCCGTAACGACAGCGACGCTGGCCGGCGGCGGCGTAGCGATTGTCAAATTGTTCATGACTTGCATGACGCCAGGGATGCGCATCGCATCACGTCCGGCCAAAGTCTTCTGTGCATCGTTCGAGACCGCTCCGTTCAACGTCGCAACACCGTTTTGAACATTGGCCCGGATAGGCTGGCCGCTGATTGAAACGTCCGCAGCGAGTTGTGACTGAAGATTGCGCGTCATCGAAGCATCGTCCGCCGGGGCAGCGGCTGTCTTGCAACCAACAAAACCGCACAGCAGAACGACGGTACAGCACGCGGTGCGGAATGAGGCGCGGGGGTAAGCGGTCTGGAAGAGGTGAATCATGTTTTGTAGTCCTTTCAGTGTGGACGAACCACGGACCTGGGGTGTTCTGTCTTCTGAGACGCGGGGCTTTCGATTTTGTTGTGCATGGAAAGCGTTTGGCCTCTAAAGCGTCGATTTTTCGCGGCATTCCATTTCAAGAACCATATAAAAACGAATGGGACGCCACGTTATTATGCGCTGCATTTCGATCGTTCGCGCAACCCGATTACCACACAGGGCATCTTTAAGATTGCAGCGGGTTTGGTGTGCGCCGGCGCAAGCGCGGGAATAATATAATCAAGGTCGCGGTTTCTTGGTCGTTATCAAGCCGGACTTCGACGCCGTAAAATTGTGGATCATAGATAAGCAAGATGGATAAAGGAGAGTGCAATGGCTGACAATGACAACGGAAGCGGGCTTGGCTGGTTTCTTGCAGGACTTGGAGTTGGAGCACTAGTGGGTGTTCTGTACGCGCCGAAGTCGGGCAGAGAAACACGGGAAGACCTGGTAGCTGGCGCCGTAGACGCCAAAGAAAAGGCATCAGTTCTCGCCCAGCAGGGTGTCAACAAGGCCGGTGAGTACGTTGACCAGGGTAAGCAAGCCGCTGAAGACTATGTCGATCGCGGCAAGGAGTACTACGAGAAGGGCCGCTCACAGTGGACTCAGTATGTTGAGAAGGGTAAGAATCTGGTAGCCGATCAGGCGGAAGCAGCCCAGGATGCAATCGATGCAGCCAAGAATGCTTACACTTCCAAAGTTGGCGACAATCCTCTCTCGTAGCACCGCTACTCGCTAGACAATTACGCTCAGCGGGTTGGGGGTTGGCCGGTCGATCGCGATCATAGGCCTGCCCCCTTCTCGCATTTCGGCGTGTATCAGAAAGTAAAACAAGAAGAATTCAGGAGACAAGAGCAAATGCTGATACTGACTTTGGCCACAGGCACTTTGACCGTCAGGTCGTTTGTTCCAATGCATAGCCTTGCGATGTTCCAGGCGCAGGATTCGATCAATAGCGGAAATTCGAAACTGCTCATGATTTTCATCGGAATCGCAGCCTTTGCACTGCTCGCACAGGCCGTTGTGATGATGGTTGCGGGCATCGGGGCGTTGAACGCGATCAAAGAGATCAAGGTCCATGTGGAAGAACTGCGCGGAAAAGCGATGCCATTCATCTCCTCTGCCCATGGGCTGGTGACGGATCTGACGCCTGAAGTAAAACAGATCACAACCAAAGTACACACGCTTGTCACGGATTTGACGCCAGAGATCAAGCAGATCGCGACGAAAGTTCACCAGATTTCCGTCCACGTTGAGGAGATCGCAGGCATCGCCAAGGATAAGGTGAACGAGTTCGCCCCCACGATCAGCGCGGCCAACGAGACCGTGCAGGACGCCAACCGCATGTCGAAGGAGCAACTCATCCGCGTCGACGCCATGGTCACCGAAGCATTACATGCTACGGAGGAGATGGGTGCCGCATTGCGTGAATCGATCTCCGCGCCGGGCCGTGAGCTTACTCACCTGCTCCAGACCGTAAAAGCCACGATGTCATCGTTCCTGAACGGAACGAAGTCGTCTGTGGATACGATCGTGACCGAAACCAAGGGTAGCGTGGACACGTTCGTACATGGAACCAAGGGAACGGTTGAGACCTTGCTGTTCGGCATGAAAGGCCTCACCAGCAGTTTGTTCGGTGCCAAGCAAAAGCCTGTGACGTACCGGTCGGCAGCGTACCGCTCGAATCCTGCGGTTCCGACTCCGCCGGCGCGGACTGGCTTTGGTGAAGATAAGTAGGCTCCCGACCTTTAGAAGCTTCGTGCACTAAATAATCCAACCACCCCCGACCACCTCATCTTCCTGGTAGAAGATGGCGGCCTGGCCGGGGGTGATGGCACGTTGGGGCTCGTCAAAGATGGCGATGGCGGTGCCCCCTGGTCCGGGACTCAGGGTTGCGGGTTGGGGCTCGTGGCGGTGCCGGATCTTGGCTAGGACACGGATTGGCTCGGTCAACTCGGGGATGGAGATCCAGTTCAAGCGGTCGGTGCGAACCTCGCTGGTAAATAAGTCGGCATCCGTGCCTACGGTCACCTGGTGCGAGTCCGGGTGAATAGCGAGCACGTAGAGGGGACTTGCGCTTGTCAGACCGAGGCCCTTGCGCTGGCCAACGGTGAAGTTTTGGATGCCGGTGTGGGCTCCGAGCGTCTCGCCTGTGGTGCTAACGAGTTCGCCAGAACTGTCGGGCATCTCCTGCTCCTGCTCGTTGAGGTAGGCGCGGAGAAAAGACTGGTAGTCGCCACCGGGAATGAAGCAGATCTCCTGGGAATCGGGTTTGGAGGCGACCTCGAGGCCGGCTTCGGTGGCCATGACGCGGACGGCTGGCTTCTGCATCTCGCCCAGCGGGAAGAGCGTGTGGGCGAGTTGGTCCTGCGTGAGGCCGAAGAGGAAGTAGGTCTGGTCCTTGGAGCGATCGGCGGGGCGAGAGAGAATCCAGCGTCCGCGGGCTTTGTCGTAGTGGTTGCGGGCATAGTGGCCGGTGGCGATTTTGGTGGCGCCAATCTGGCGTGCGGTGAGCAGAAGTTGATCGAACTTGAGGTGATTGTTGCAGAGGGTGCAGGGGATGGGGGTACGGCCGGCGAGGTACTCGGAGACGAAGGGCTTGACGACGTCGGCCTCGAAGCGGTCCTGCTGGTTGACCAGATAGTAGGGGATGTCGAGGCGGTCGGCGACGCGACGGGCGTCGTAAACGTCGTCGATAGAGCAGCAGCGGCCCTGGACTGACTCGGGCATGCCTTCGTGTCCGGCCAGGCGGCGCTGGTTCCAAAGCTGGAGGGTGAGCCCTACAAGAGTGTGGCCTTCTGCATGAAGAAGGGCGGCGACGGCAGAGGAGTCAACTCCTCCGGACATGGCGACGGCGATAGTTTCTGTTTGGGTCAAGCTTCTCCTTGGTGCGGGTACACCCACCCTGTACCGTTTGGTCCTAAAGTATTCAAAGAAGGGGAGTTAGGTCCGGACCAGATGTTGAAGGGTACGGGCTTGCTCGGGAGCGGTGGGTCTCCATCTACCTCTCAGTTTATCAAGTGTGTCAAGTATTTCGGGATCGTCGGAGGATCCTCGGCAGGATAATGTCAGGTCGCAGAAGTGAGGCTTCGCGTACCCGGACTTATGTTGACTGTGCAACCACGCTGAGGAGCTTCTGGGGCGTCAATGTCTATCAGCATCCACATGGGGCGAAAATGAAGGGAAGGTCCGCATTTCTTTGTTGGGTTGGGATTGTGGTAGGACCAGTGTAGACTCCGGCCACGCGCTAGTTGAGATGGTCAGATGTTGCCCTATCCGCTGAACGCGGTTTGCGGCTTTTCTACATGATTGCGCTGCGGCGCTATCGGTTTCCGCTGCAGTTGGATTGGAAATCCCATATCGCCATGCTGTTCGCGAAGCCCCGCTTCCCCGCCAACCCTGAATCGATCACATCGCGAATCACAAAATCTGCCGATCCGCCGCACATACCTGTAAATCACCAGCGGGTACGCAACGGCTACCTCGCGGTGGCGGCGAGGAACTCGATGAGGTAGTCCTTCCAGATGGCTGCTACGGTGTGGGTGCCGTGGCCGCGGGTGGCGTCGGTGATGGGCAGCAGGATGAACCTCGCATGAGGGATCTGCGGGGCTAGTTTCTGGGCTATGCCAAGTTCCGGGGGGTTGATGAAATCGTCGGCGGAGTTGATCCATAGGACGGGGGCTACGATTTTCGAAAGGTTGGGGGCGGGGTTGTAGTTGCGACTGGCGTCGACGTAGTAGATGAGGTTGTTGGCGTCGGACGCGGCGACGCTGCGGGCGAGAGAGGTGTCGACATAGTTCTCTATGCTCTCGCGGGTAGGGTAGTTCTTCTGGAGTTGGAGGGGGGCGCCGCCGGCGATGAGGAGGAGGTCATTGGCGAAGGTGAGGCCTTCGATGGGTTCAGATTTGTAATTGCCGGACTGCCAGGATGGGTCATCCTTGATGGCTTTGATAGCCATATATCGCCACATGCGGTTGCGGCCGGCGAGGGGGACGGGAAGGCAGGCGAAGGGGGCGAGCGCATCCATGTATGTGGGATAGGTTTCGCCCCAGACGAACGATTGCATGCAGCCCATGGAAGTACCCAGGATGAGGCGGAGGTGGTCGACATGGAGGCCTTTGTCCAGCATTATTTTCTGGGAATGCACCATGTCGTCATAGTCGTACTTTGGGAACTTGGCGTGGAGTCCGTCGGAGGGTTTGGAGGAGTCGCCGTGGCCTATGTCGTCGGGGAGGATGAGGAAAAATTTTGAGATATCGAAGGGCTGGCCGGGGCCGAAGAGGACGTCGGAGAAGTTTGGATTGAGGAGGGAGGAGGCGTTGCCGCCGGTGCCATGGAGGAGGAGGATGGCGTTATCGGTTTGGCCCTGCGCGTTTTTGTGTGGGGCGCCGAGGGTCAGGTAGTGGAGGTGGAGCGTGGGGAGGGTTTCGCCGGAGCCGAACTTGTAGTTGGGGATGTCGTAGTTGCCGGACTGGGTGGGCCACTTATGAGTTTGCGGGCCGCCTGGTGCCAGCGGATGGGCGGGTGCCTGGGCCTGAGTGAACGGAGCGAGGAGCGCGATTGTGGCAAGGATGCGTCGGGCGAAGTGCTTCATTGGTCGCGTTCTCCTGGGTGGCTGCTCGTTCCGGCGGATTGGTTAGCGGGGAAGTGGAGTCAAATCTATCGTGCGGCCGGTCTGGGCGGAACGGCGTGCGGCGTCGAGGATCTGCATGACGATGAGGTTGGTATCGAGTGCGGACTCGTCACCGTCGGGCTTGACGGTGCCGTGCAGGACGGCTGCGAGGTAGTCGAGAGAGTTGCGGTGTTCGGGTGCAAGCGGAGGCGCGGTGATTGTAGATTCGACTTGTTCGCCGTGATAGCGGACGCGGAGGTGGTCTGCGGCGACGGTGATGACAGAGCCGTTGACTCCGTAGACTTCCATGTCCTTGCGGGCGAAGCTCCAGTTCCAGGAGGGCATGAGGACGGCCTGGGCACCGGGGTAGCGAATGATGACGGTGGCGTCGTCGTCGACGTGGGGGTAGATGTCGGGCTTGTCGGTCTGGGTGACGGCGGTGACGCTGGTGGGAGTCTGGCCGTGCTTCAGGACGGTCATGAGGTCAGCGCCATAGCAGCCGAAGTCGAAGAGGGCTCCGCCTCCGTTCTGGATGGGATCGGTGAGCCAGGGGAGCCACTCGGGGCCTACGCCGATTTCTTTCGGGCCTTCGTGGCCGTCATGAACGACGACCTTGCGGATTGTGCCAAGCTTGCCGGCGCGGACTTCGTTGAGGGCTTCGGCGTTCGAGGGGTACCAGGTGGTCTCGTAGTTGACGAGAACGTTGACGTGGTGGACGCGGGCGGCGGTGCGAATGGCCAGGGCGTCATCGAGGGTGGTGGAGAGGGGCTTTTCGACCATAGAGGAGATGCCATGCGCTGCGGCGGCCTCGATGACTTTGCGGTGGTCGAGGATGGTGGTGTAGACGAGAACCGCGTCGGGGTGCTGTTTGGTCAGCATGGTTTCGAGGTCGGTGTAGAAGAGGTTTGGCGCGAGATGGTAATGGGCGGCGTAGGTCGCGGCGAGAGTTTTATCGGGTTCTACGATGGCTACAAGAGTGGCGCTGGGGTTGTCGGGAAGCGCACCCAGGAAGCCTTTGACGTGGCCATGGACGAGGCCGACGATGGCTACCCGGATGGGCTTGGGTTGTTGGGCGTGGGTGGTAAGGACGGTCGGCGCAAGGATGGCAATTGCGAGGATTTTGCTGAACATGGGGCCTCTGAGTGAAGGGCTTTGCGGAAGTGGGAGAATTGTAGCTCGTAACGAAAACCCAGGTCTCAGAAACGAGACCTGGGTACCCGATTTTGGTCCGCTACCTGGTGAGGGTCAGAGGCTTGGTGATGTCGTCGAGGTAAGCCGGGGTGGCCTCCACGCGAACCAGGGAGGGGTAGCGTTCGCCGTCGTGGTAGTCGATGTCTACGTTGGTGAGGTAGGACTCGGACTGGGTGATGAGGTGGATAGGGGCCTGGTCGGTCTTGGCTTTGCCGATAGCTTCAAGGAGGCTTTCGGAGGAGTAGACGCGGCCGTTGACGCCGATAATCTTCTGGCCGGGAGCCACCTTGGATTTATCGGATGGGCCGTTCCAGCGGACGTCGTAGATGAGACCTTCTGCATTGACGCGCAGGCCGAGCGAATACCAAACATCGGTGCCAGCGCTGCGGCGTCCGCCTGCACGGACCATGGTGGTTTCGCTGGCGTTGGGTTTGTCGGTATAGACGAGCTTGTAGCCGCCCTGCTCGATACCCGCAACATCCGCGCGTGGGTTGAGTTTGTCGACACGGTCGTGGAGGAATGTGGCCCAGTCATATTTGACGACCTGGTTGAGATCGGCGATCAGCTCTTCGCGGGTGTAGGTGACGATGAGCGGGCCGGTGTTGCCCCCTTTGCCCAGGAAGATGTGCTCAAAGTCGTTGAGGGATTTTTGGTTGTTGGTTAGCTTGCGGATGAGGGTGTCGGCGTCGAGCCAGAGGAGTTCGCCTTCCTGGTAGTAGTCCTGACCACGCTTCCAATTGGCCCAGGCAGGGTTGCCGCCGCGCAGGATGCTGGCGGCGATGGCGGTGTCTTCGGTCGAACGCCACTCGCGGCCGGGCCTGGAGTCCAGGTTGGCGGCGGAGAGGGCGAGGAGATCGCGGTACTGCGCCTGCGACTTGAGGCCGGAGCGGGCGGCGAGGACGTTGCCGAGGTACTGGGTCATGCCCTCGTAGACCCAAAGGAGGGAGCCTTCCTGCATCTTGTGGAAGTCAGTCTGGTAGAGGTTGAAGGGGCGACGATATTTGCCGTTCCAGGAGTGGGTGAACTCGTGGGCGAGCAGGTCAGCTTCGGCTAACTGGTGGTCGTCATCGGCGAAACCTTTTTCTCCCACGCCGTTGTCGGAAGATTGGCCGTGCTCGAGGCCTTCGCCGCCGGCGAGGTCGGAGAGGGTGAGGAGGAAGTGGTACTGGTCGTAATGGTGCGAGTCGTACATGGCGCCGGCTTCGCGGACGAGGTTGTTGAGCTGGGTGAGGAGAGCGGGGCGGAGTTTGGAGTCTTCGGGCTCGTCAGAGACGACGTCGATGAAGTGGGCTGGCTTTACTTCAGGCGCGAGGGCGAACTCGTGGAAGTACTGGCCGGAGATGATGGGGGAGTCCTGGAGCTGCTCGACGTTGGTGGCTGCGAAGTGAATTGTTCCGCCCGTGGGGTGCTGAGGATCGTAGGGGCTGATGGGGAGAAGCGCGGTGCCGATGCCCCACCCAGAAGGGACGGTGACGCTGGGCTGGATGGCGATGTCGCGGACGGGAATGTTGGCGGGGTAAAGCAGGAGCTTCTCCCACTCGAGGACGGCCATCTTGTCTGTGGCGCGGCTAAGGACGATGCAGTCCAGGTGAGCGTGGATGGAGGTGACGCCTTTGGGGACGGTGACGTGGAACTGATAGAGGTCGGCATCGTCGCGGCGCCAGGGGAGGACGAGCTTTTCGCCGGTGGGGCCAACTGCAGTGAAGACTACGCCGGTGATGTCGTCCACGGGCCCGGTGGGGCGGTGGTTGCCGGGGATCCATTGCGGAGTGGTGAAGGCGGCGGGACCGGGCTTGACGGGCAAGTCGACCTCGGCGTGGTATAGCTTGCGGGAGGCGTCGGTGAGGTCGGCGGTGATCTGGATGGGAGTCTTCTGGGCGATTGCGGAGGAAGCGAGGAAGGCCGAGGCGGCTAAGGTGAGGAAGGCTTTCTGCATGTGGGAGAAGGCTCTTTCGTGGTGCTGAATTTTCGATGTGGTGAGCAGACGTGCGGGGTAGGGTAGGAGTTTCTTCGGGGAAGGATTATTGGTGGGGGACCAGGCCTTCGATGGGTGGGAGCACGGCTTCGATGGCCTGAATGACGGCAGGGTCCGTGGGGAGCGTGTCCGGGGCGAAGCGGGCGACGACCTGGCCCTTGCGATTGACGAGGAATTTTTCGAAGTTCCAGGTGAGTTCGGGGGCGTCGTGGACGGTGAGGCCGTAGCCGCGGAGCTTGTCTTTGAAGCCGGGGTCGGCGACGCGGGCGACGGGCTGCGCGTTGGTGAGGGTCTTGTAGATGGGGGACTTTTCGGGTCCGGTGACGACGACTTTCTCAAACATGGGAAATGTGACGTTGTAGGAGGTCTCACAGAAGGTGGCGATCTCTGCGTTGGAACCGGGTTCCTGGTTGGCGAAGTCGTTGGCGGGGAAGCCAAGTATTTCAAAGCCGCAGTGCTTGTAGGTGGTGTAGAGCTTTTCCAGGCCTTCGTACTGGGGTGTGAGGCCACACTTTGAAGCGGTGTTGACGATGAGAAGGACGTGCCCCTTGTAGGGGGCAAGGGTCGTAGGCTCGCCTGCGATGGTGTTCACGGGAATTTCGAAGAGACTGGACATGTACTGAAGATAAATGAGCGGGTGGAAGTAATCTCCTGTGGCAGTGAAATGGCCGTCGTTTGCGGAGCCTGACACGTGTAATCTCTAGGAATACATGGAGATTCAGGACAAGATTTTTGGTAAGCCTCTCGCGACCAGCGAGGAACGGGCTGAGCACATTGGAGTATCCGCAGGAATTCCGATTTTTGGGCTGGATGCACTAACCAGCGCGGCGTATGGGCCGGAAGCGGCGATGACCCTGTTAATCCCGCTTGGGGCGGTTCTTGGTACCACCTACATTCTGCCGATCATCTCATCGATCCTGATTTTGCTGGTGATTGTGTTTTTCAGCTACCGGCAAACGATTGCCGCCTATCCAAATGGCGGCGGAAGCTACACGGTCGCATCGGAGAACCTGGGCGAACGGGCTGGACTGCTGGCGGCCGCGGCGCTGATGATTGACTATATTTTGACGGCGGCGGTGGGTATTTCGGCCGGCGTTGCGGCACTCACATCTGACGTGGGGTGGTTGCAACCGCATGCGCTGGGTTTGTGTCTCGTGATCCTTGCGATATTGGCCCTGGTGAATATGCGTGGCGTGAAAGATACGGGCACGGCTTTTATTCTGCCGACATTTCTCTTTATCGGGACGCTGCTTACGCTCATCGTCGTGGGTGTGTTCAAGGTGCTCACGGCTCCTGGACATCATCCGGTTCCGATGGTTGCGATGCCCACGGCGCTCCCGCAAACGGTCAAAGCCCTAGGCTTGATTATGCTGTTGAAGGCATTTTCGAGCGGATGCGCGGCCATGACGGGCGTGGAGGCGGTGTCGAATGGCGTTATGGCATTCAGCGAGCCCCGGGCCAAGAAAGCGCAAAAGACGCTTACAGTAATCATCGTAATTCTGATTGTGTTGTTGTACGGAACGGCCTGGCTGGCGAAGCATTACCAGATCATGGCGATGGACAGTGAGCGGCCGGGATACCAGAGCCTGTTGAGCTTGCTGGTGCATGCTGTGTTTGGTAACAACTGGTTCTATCACGTGACGATGGGCAGTGTGCTGCTGGCGCTGGCGCTAAGTGCGAACACCGCCTTCGCGGATTTTCCGAGGCTGACGCGAGCAATTGCGATGCAGGACTATTTGCCGCACGTCTTCATCTTGCGCGGACGCCGGTTGTTGTTCTCGCATGGCATCTATGCGCTGACGGGCTTCACGGCGTTTATTCTGATCGCGTTCAAGGGTGATACCCAGAGGCTGATTCCTTTGTATGCGATCGGCGCGTTCCTTGCGTTTACGCTTTCGCAGGCCGGGATGGTGCAGCACTGGCGCAAGGAAGATCCGACCCACAAGGGCCGTCACTGGCACATGTTCGTGAACGGCACGGGCGCTGTTGCGACGGCGATCACGACGTGCATCGTGCTGGCTTCAAAGTTCATGGCGGGTGCCTGGGTAACGGCGCTGCTGGTGCCGACTTTGATCTTGTTGATGTACTCGGTGAAGAAGCACTACACGCGGGTGCGTGGCCAGATGGAAGACATGGCGCCGCTGAATGTTACGAATCTGGAAAGTCCGCTGGTGGTAATCCCCATGGCAGGGTGGAACCGGATCTCCGAGAAGGCGATGCGCTTTGGGTTGCTGCTCTCGTCGGAGATCAAGGTTGTTCACGTCCACTCGGAGGATGAGGGGCATGGGCTCGAAGAAGATTGGGAAGAGAAGGTGCTGCAGCCGCTCCGTGACAAACAGATGCACGAGCCGGAGCTGGTGACGATTCCGTCGAATTACCGCTTCATTATTTCGCCGCTGATGGAGTACATCCTGAAGCTTGAGGCGGATAATCCCGGCCGCAAGGTTGCGGTGCTGCTGCCGGAACTTGTGGTGCGGCACTGGTGGGAAAATCTGCTGCACAACCAGCGAGTACAGGTGCTGAAGTTGTACCTGTTGCTGCGGGGCAATCAGAGGATCGTTGTTGTGAATATCCCGTGGTATCTGTAAACCGGGCTATGTAAGAACAGGGCAGGACGCGGACCAGGCGGATAGCGGCGGGATTTGGATACCTGGCACGGAAGGAGTCATTCCTTCTAACTGCCATGGGTTCCGAATCCCGCCCTTTATTTTTCGCTGTTCGGTTTACGTTTGTTGCATTTTCTTATCCCGCTCTTATCCGCGTTGCTCCTGGTTTTGCTTATGGCTTAGAAGTGACGCAGGGTTTCGGTCTCCCGGGCGACTGGGGTGCCGATGGGGCTGGGGCGGTCAGGCTTGTCGGTAGTGCGCTCAAGGGAGCGGGTCACGAGTTCGCGTGACCCGAGGCCGATGGCCAGGGCGAGGGTGAGAACGATACCGCCGAAGAGAATGCCAAAAGCGAGTTCGACGATGGCTCCGCCGATTTGCAGATGGTCAAGGACCATGGCGGCGGTTAGGACGAGGACGAGCCACTTGACGCCGAGTGAGAGGAATCGTGCGTACTGAAGTTGGGTGTTGACGGCTCCGATGAGTACGGTGCGGGCCAGGAAGCGCGCGATGATGTTGCCGGCCAAGAGCAGGAGAATTGCGCCGACGGAACGGGTGAGGAACGGCAGAAGAGAGACGGAGAGCGCGGAGCCGGTGGCGTAGGAGGCATCGAAGGCGGAGATGCCGATGATAAGACCAAGGAGGACGCAGCCCCAGAACGCGAAGCGGCCCACGAGCGCGGTGGGAGAGTGCAGGGGGGACCAGTCTGCGATGGCGCTGGTTCCGCTGGTCTGGCTGTGCGCGACGCGTTCATCGAATTTGGCTGCAGCCAGGGCCTTGCGGAGGAGGAAGCTGAGCAGTATGCCCAGAGCGGTCAGCAGGGCCAGCGCAAGGATGAACGCGAGCAGGCCGGGCAGAATGCTGATGAGGAGCGAAAGCACCCGGTAGACCGATTGCTGCAGGGCATTGGACATATGTTGCCAGATCGACTGATCGATATATGGCGCCTGCGTGGGGTAGACAGGCTGCGCGGGGTAGGGCTGGTACTGGTCGGGCTGGGTGATGATTTGCATAGTGCGGACTCCTGGAATTCTTTGGGCTTCAGTGGGAACGGCCGAAATCTGGACATTTATGGGTTGAAGCGGTCGGGCCAACGCCAGCGGGAGACGAGGTAGGCCTTGTCGGCCTCGAAGGCCGCGGCTACGGTCTCGACGTGGCGCTCAGGGTCTATGCCTGTTCCGGTAAGGAGGATGTGCGACGCGACCCAGGCCAGGTAGAGTGGCGTGAGGGCTCCGAGAAGGTGGCCGCGATTGATGGTGCGCAGGCGGAAGGCGAGTAGAAAGTCGTACACGATGCGGGCCCAGAGCGAGTCTGGCATGCGGAAGCTGGTGGCCGGCATGGCTGCGAGACGTTTGAGGCCGAGCAGCGACTGGGGCGGCAGAACGAGCGACCAGATCTCGTGAAGGTTGAGGTAGGCGAGCTGGAAGGCCTCCAACATGGGTTGGACCTGATCAGCGGAGAAGGTGCCGTCGGTGAGTGACGTGGTCGTGGGCGCGGATTGCGCTACGCGGTTGCGCTGCCAGAAGGCTGCTTTGCTGTCGACATCCGCGAAGAGCGAGCCCGTGATCTGGGCGAGCAGCGTGTTGAAGTCCGGGGCGGCAGGCTGGGGGAGTACGCGCGGACCGGAGGCGACCTCTGCGATCTTGAAGCCAGCTACGCAGGCCTCGGCGATGGGCCAGATGAGGGCATCGAACTGGCTGGCCGCGGTGAATTTCTGGGCGGTCGAGGCGAGACGCTCAGCCATACGGACAGAGAGGCAGAGATCGATGGCGAGCGGGAAGCGTGCGGAGGACCCGAAGAGAGCGCGAGAGACTGGATACAGGATCGCGGAATTGACGAGGCCGGCACGGGCGGGGAGATCGTAGCGTGGAAGAACTAGATCGTTGCCGCCGTCGAGGACCGCTTCAGCGAGGCGGCGAAGGGTGGCCGGGTCGAGGGATTGGGCTTCGCTGCCAAGTTGAAGGACGGCGGAGGCCTGATGCTTGCGGGCAAGCTCTTGTGCGTTGATGAAGTCGGCGGCGGTGAGGGTCCAGCCACCGGCAGAGGGCGCGGTCGGATTGTACGGGACAACTTCCAGGCCGGGGCTGCTGAGGGGGGCCCCGTCCGGCGTAGCGACGACGACGTTTTGTCCGGCGAAAGCCTGGGAAAGGTTGGTCAGGACCTGCTCAAAGGTCTCGGGCGAGTATGAAGCGAGACTGATGAGCAGCGCCGTGGGTGTGGCGGCGGTTTGATGTTGATCGACGACAGTACTGGATGTGGCCATGAGGATTCTTTCCTGGCTGTAAATCAGGCCGCAGTGTTAGGAAGTGAGAGGATGCCGGAGAGAGGGATGCGGACCCAGGTTGGACGATTGTTGAGCTCGTAGAGAAGCTCGTAGAGGGCTTTTTCAAGGAGATAGGCGGAAAGAAGGGAATCTGCCTGCTGGGGCTCCGGCAGTAGCGACGGGTTGGTGCCGATGGTCTGGCGATATGCGGTTAGGAAGCTGGTGCAAACCGCATTTTGCCACATGCGGGTCCATGGTTCGAGGGTACGCTGACTGTCGGGTCGGCGCTGAACGTATAGATCGAGCGCGGAGTAGGCAGCGTAGGAGAAGCTGCGAAGCATGCCGGCAACGTCTTTGAGCGGCGACTGCTTGTGGCGGCGTTCGTCGAGCGAGCGGGCGGGTTCGCCTTCGAAGTCGAGGAAGACGAAGTCGTTCTTGGCACGAAGGATCTGACCCAGATGGAAGTCGCCGTGGATGCGGATGCGCTGGCCCGAGGGTGTGGCGTCCATGATGGAGTGGGCGCGGCGAAAGAGTTCGATGCGGCGGCTGAGGAGGGTGGCGGCTTCGTCTGAGGCCTCGTCCTTGAGGGAGGACATGGCAGATTTGAGGGCGTCGAGAGTCTTGTTAATTTGAGTGTCAATGCGGTGGGCATCGGCTTGCAGGTCGGCTTCGGTGAACGATTCGGCCCGGAAGGATGGGTCTTCGGTCGGGGTGGCGAGCGCGAGATGCATCTCCGCGGTGCGTCGGCCGAGAAGCGCGGCGGCTTCGAGGTAAAGACCGGCGCGCTCTCGGGCCTCTTTGGGAATGTGCGCTTCAGAGAGGAAAGTGGGGGGCGCGCCTTCATCGGTTGGCGGGGGGCAGGTGGCAGCCGCCTCGTAAAACAGGGCGAGTTCGTCGAGTGTCCACTGCCATCCATCGCCCTGGTTGGCGACGAGGCCCTGGAGCATGGCGGTGGTGGTGCGCTCGCCGTTGGGGGAGGTGGCGGTGATCTCACCGAGGAAGGGGGCTATTCGCGGGAAGTTCGCGACTTCGGTGAGGAAGCGACCGATCTCGACATCGGGGTTTTCGCCGGGCTGGAGGCGGCGAAAAAGTTTGAGGATGATCTTCGCGCCGTAAAAGATGTTGGTGTTGGATTGCTCGGAGGGGCTGATGCGGGCGGGCAGCGAGCCGGTTCCGCGGGTCTGGGCGAAGATGGCCGATTGGCTGCCAAGGAGGGACCCGGAGCTGCTGGAGGACCCCGGATGTGCGATGGATGGCGTGGTGAGCGGGAGGGTTTGAGTCTGCTCGATGACCGTGAGAAGCGCCTGGCGGAAATCTTCGCGTACGGTCGCGTCGTGGAGGATGGTGGGGCCGTTTGGCATGATCAGCGTGGCGAGAACGCTTTGGGGCACGGCGGTGTTGATGGCTTCCAGATCCCGGCCGGAGGAGAGAGCGAGGGGAATCTGGTAGAAGTCGGAGGCACCCTCGATATAAGCGGTTTCGACAAAAAACAGGGCGGGCGGGCAGGAAGCTGGGTCACTGTCTGGTTCCGTGGATGCCCAGTTGATGACGCGGATGGTCTGGATGGTGCGGCTCTTGGCACCGAACCAGCGCTGGCGTGCGAGCCAGGCGGGCAGGCGGGATTCGAGTAGGGTAAGACCGGGGCCGGAGGTGAGTGCTTCCCAGTCGCAGGACTCCAGATGGAGTGCGAGCTCGGTGCTTTCGTCGCGGATTCCGGCCCGGTCGATGACGGGAAGGTCGGTCTCCGGTGGGGCGGGTTGGAGCTCAAACCAGAGGAAGGAGTAGGGCGCGACGGTGAGGGCGTAGGGGGCGGAGCCAACCTGCGGGAAGGGGACGTACCCGAGCATCTCGACAGGTATGGAACTGGCGTAGGCAGATAGATCGAGCGAGACGGGCTGAGCAAAACGCGAGAGATTGGCGACGCAAAGGACGGTTTCGTTGGTGCCGTCCTCACGCTTCAGGTTGCGAAGGTAGGCAAGGATTTTGCGGTTCTCCGGATGGAGAAAAGTGAGGGTGCCGCGGCCGAAGACCTGGAAGAGCTTCCGCAGGGCGATCATGTTGCGCGTCCAGTGAAGGAGCGAGGATTGATCGCTTAGCTGGGCTTCGACGTTGACGACCTGGTACCCGTAGATGGGGTCCATGACGACAGGGAAGTAGAGGCGGGCGGGGTCGCATTTGGAGAAGCCGGCGTTGCGGTCGGAGTTCCACTGCATGGGAGTGCGAACGCCGTTACGGTCACCGAGGTAGATGTTGTCGCCCATGCCAATCTCGTCGCCGTAGTACATGATGGGTGTGCCGGGGAAGCTGAGGAGGAGCGAGTTGAGGAGCTCGATGCGGCGCCGGTTGTTGTCGACCAACGGCGCAAGGCGACGGCGGATGCCCACATTGATGCGCATGCGCGGGTCGGCCGAGTAGGCGAGATACATGTAGTCGCGCTCGTCGTCGGTGACCATTTCAAGGGTCAGTTCATCATGGTTGCGGAGGAAGAGACCCCACTGGCAGGATTCGGGGATATCGGGGGTCTGCGCCATGATGTCGGTGATGGGCAGACGGTCTTCCTGGCGGAGCGCCATGTAGATGCGAGGCATCAGGGGGAAGTGGAAGGCCATCTGGCACTCGTCTCCGTCGCCAAAGTAGGGGCGTACGTCGGCGGGCCACATGTTGGCCTCGGCCAGGATGAGGCGGTTTTCGTACTCGGCGTCGATGGCGGCGCGGATTTCCTTGATCTTGTCGTGGGTTTCGGGGACGTTTTCACAGCTTGTGCCGTCGCGTTCGAGGAGGTAAGGGATGGCGTCCAGACGGAGACCGTCGACTCCCATGTCCATCCAGAAACGCATGGCGTTGAGGACCTCTTCCATGACTCGCGGATTGTCGAAGTTGAGATCCGGCTGGTGTGAGAAGAAGCGATGCCAATAATACTGTTTGGCTACCTCGTCCCAGGTCCAATTGGATTTTTCCGTGTCGGTAAAGATGATGCGGACGCCCTCGTAGAGCTTGTCTGTATCGGACCAGACGTACATGGCCCGTTCGGGCGAACCGGGAGGGGAGTTTCGGGCAGCCTTGAACCACGGGTGCTGGTCGCTGGTGTGGTTGATGACGAGTTCGATCATCACCTGCATGTTGCGAGCATGGGCGGCGTCAAGAAATTGCTTGAAGTCGTCAAGGGTGCCGTAGGAGGGGTTAACGTCGACGTAGTTGGCGATGTCGTAGCCGTCGTCGCGCAGGGGTGAAGGGAAGAAGGGCAGGAGCCAGAGGCAGGTGACGCCAAGATCCTGGAGGTAATCGAGATGGGACATGAGGCCGGGGAAGTCGCCGATGCCGTCGTTGTTTGAGTCTGCGAACGCACGGACGTGAATCTCGTAGATGATCGCGTCTTTGTACCAAAGTGGATCTGTTGCACTTCCGAACTTCTTCACGCTTGTGGGCCCTCAGTTAGTGCGGCGAATCAGTTGATCTGGCGTGTGATGCGGAAGATGTGCGCGGGCTGGACGTCTGGGCGCAGAGCGACGTAGTTGCTGCGATCATGCCAGGTGTAATGTATGCCGGTGAGCAGATCTTCGACGTCAAAGTTCTCGTTGTAGGTAATGCCGAGCACCTTGAGATCGAGATCGATCCAGCCTGCCTGCTCCTGGTGCGGATCGAGATTGATTGCGACGAGGATGGTGTTCTCTACCTTATCGCCATCGGACGAGGACTTGGAATAGCACATCAGGCTGGGGTTATCGACCGGGTGGAAACAGAGTGAGCCGTTGGATTGCAGTGCAGGGTTAGCGCGGCGAATGTTGTTGATGTTGGTGATGAGTGCGACGAGCGAGTGCGGCTGATTGCGGTCGCGCTGGCGAATCTCGTACTTCTCACTATGCAGGTATTCTTCGGATTCGGTTTTGCCGTATCCAGGTGCTGCCGGCTCATTTTCTCCGAGCTCGTAACCGGGACCGTAGATGCCGTAGTTAGCGGTGAGCGTTGCGGCGAGAATGAGGCGCTGCATGAAGGCTGCGCGGCCACCTTCCTGCAGGCTCTTGTGCAGAATGTCCGGCGTGTTGGGCCAGAAGTTCGGTTGGAAGAAGTTGCTGACGGGAGGCTGGGTGATCTCTTCCAGGTACGTCTGGAGCTCGACCTTGGTGTTGCGCCAGGTGAAGTAGGTGTAGGACTGGGTGAAGCCAGCTTTGGCGAGCGAGTACATGACGTGCGGACGGGTGAAGGCTTCGGCAAGGTAGATGGTGTCGGGATACTTTTCGCGCAGGGAACCTATGCACCACTCCCAGAAAGGAAGAGCCTTGGTGTGGGGATTGTCGACGCGGAAGATCTTGACGCCGCGCTTGATCCAGAACTCAAAAACCGAATAGAGCTCGTCCCAGAGGCCGCGCCACTCCGGAGTTTCGAAGTTGAGCGGATAGATATCCTGATACTTCTTGGGCGGATTTTCGGCGTACTGGATGGAGCCGTCTGGGCGAATGGTGAACCAGGCGGGATGCTTTTTGACCCAGGGATGATCGGGCGAGCATTGGAAGGCGATGTCGAGCGCAACTTCCATTCCGTGCTCCTGCGCGGCTGAGACGAGATAGTCGAAGTCTTCGAAGGTGCCGAGTTGCGGATGGAGGGACTTATGTCCGCCTTCGCTATCTGGCGTAGAGATTGCTCCGATTGCCCACGGGCTGCCATGGTCGCCTTCTGCCGCTGTGGTGGCGTTGTTGCGTCCTTTGCGAAAGGCTGTGCCGATGGGGTGGATAGGCGGCATGTAGAGCACGTCGAAGCCCATACGGGCGATCTCTGGCAGTTGCGCAGCAACATCACGCAGGGTGCCGTGCTGGCCGGGAATGGGCGAGGCGGAGCGGGGAAAAAGTTCATACCATGTAGAGAAGCGAGCGCGTTCGCGATCGACCCAAACTGGAAGCTCCGGCTCATAACGGGTGGCGAAGGCAAGGTCTGGATAGCGCTCGGCAAGCTCGTGCATCTCGTCGCTCAGAGGGTATTCGTACATGGCGGCATCCTGGTCGGCTAACCAGCGAAGCGACGTGACGATTTCAGCGAGATGCCGGGCATCAGCGCCCGTGGCACGTTTGGCTGTGTGCTCCAGCAGGACGGCGCCGATACGCAGAGCCATCGGGATGTCTTGCGAGAAGGTTGCGGAGGGAATGGCGTCCGGGTCTGGTTGGGCTGCGAGACGCTTTTTCAGATCACTGCACCAGGTGTCAAAGTGATCCACCCAGCCTTGAATCGCGAACTTCCAACTGCCAATTTTGTTGGCCGTGAAAGTGGCGCTCCAAACGTCATTGCCGATTGCAGTCATGGGAACGGAGCGCCAGCGTCTCTCTGATTTATGCCGATAGAGAAGACTTGCGCGAAGATGATCGTGGCCATCCGCAAAGACGGCCGCTGTCACGACGACTTGATCGTCCAGAATGCGTCGTGCGGGATAACGCCCACCATTTACCTGCGGCTCTACTGCTTCAATTACGACCCGGCTCCGACCCTCGGAAGGCTTCATCCAAACCAGCTTTCAGTAGTGAAATGTATGCGTGCAACTATCGTTCTTAGACTTGGTATGGCAGTTCTGTTCCAAGTATCTGTTGACTAGTGACAGAGTCAGTCTCTCTATAAAGATGCAGGGACCGGGCGACAGGGTTTCTAGAGAGCCGCATTCCAACCGACCGCAGTAGATTATCAGGGGAACGGACCGATTGTGGAGGGGCACGTTCGCAACCGCGTATTGTGTGGCTGGCACGAAGATTTTATGAACAGCAGGTTGCGACAGGATGGGGGATTGTTTGATCAGTGTGCGTGTAATTACGGATAACTTTTGCCGGGGATCTGTCGTGTGACTGTGACGGCTGGCTGGCTGAGGTGGATAATTTTGCATCCAATGGCATAGCAAAGCTATCTCAGGCTTACGCAAAATCAGCCGCTGGCTCTTCCAGTGAAGAGGACATTTCTCCGATGGCGAAAGTTCAGGTGCCGATCTCGACGTATCGGCTGCAACTGCACAAAGGTTTTAATTTCGATGATGCATCAGCAATCGCAGATTACTTGTGGGCGTTAGGAATCTCGCATGTGTATAGCTCGCCTTACCTGCAGGCGGCACCGGGCAGTATGCATGGGTACGACGTTGTGGACCACCAGCGTGTGAATGAAGAACTGGGCGGAGTGGAGGCGCACGAACGGTTCTCGGTCAGGCTGGGAGAGAACGGGCTGGGGCAGATTCTGGATATCGTGCCGAATCACATGGCCATCGGGCGGGAGAATCGTTTCTGGTGGGATGTGCTGGAGAACGGCACGTCCAGTCGCTACGCCTCTTTTTTTGATATTGACTGGAATCCTCAAGAGGAGCGCCTGCGCGACAAGGTGCTGGTGCCGGTGCTGGCAGACCAATATGGGCGAGTGCTGGAGTCAGGTGGCATCAAGGTGCTGCGGACGGGTTCGCGTTTTGTCGTCGAGGCAGCGGGGCAGACGTTGCCGGTTGCGCCGACTTCGATGCCGGCCATTTTATCCAAGGCGGCAATCTATGCGAACTCGGATGCGTTGAGTTTTGCAGCGGCATCGTTTGGAAGATTGCCGAATCCCTCGTTTGAAGATCGTCGCACGGTTCTGGCACGGCATCGCGATAAGGTGGTTATTGCTGCGCTGGTCGCGCGTTTGTGCGCTGAAGAGAAGGCCATTTGCGGTGCGATCGATCGCGCGGTGCAGGAACTCAATACAGATCACGATGCCCTGGATGACTTTCTAAATCAACAGAATTATCGGCTTGCGTATTGGAAGACGGCGGATCAGCAGCTGGGCTATCGTCGATTCTTTGACGTGAATACACTGATCGGGCTGCGTATCGAGCGGGCGCATGTATTTGAAGAGACGCATGCACTGGTTCTCGATTGGCTTCGCAGGGGCGTGTTGGACGGGGTGCGTGTGGACCATCCGGATGGCCTGCGCGATCCTCTGGAGTACCTCAAGCGACTGCGCGAGGCGGCTCCCTCCGCGTGGATTATTGGGGAAAAGATTCTTGCGGCGAATGAGTATTTGCGAGAAGAGTGGCCGATTGAAGGCACCAGCGGATACGACTTTATGAACGTGTTGAACGGACTGCTTGTGAGTCCGCAGGGTATGGCGGAACTGACTACGGTGTACGGGGAATTCAGCGGGCAGCCAACATCGTTTCCGCAGATTGCTCATGAGAAGAAGATCTCCGTAGCGCAGGAGGCTCTGGGCTCCGACGTCAACAGGTTGACTACGATCTTTGTCGATATCTGCGAGAACCATCGCAACCAGCGTGATGCGACGCGTACCGATGTTCGCCGGGCTATCCGTGAGATGGCTGGCTGCTTCTCTGTATATCGAACGTACGTGTTCCCTGGTGGGAGGGAGCGGTCCGCAGAGATTACGGATGAAGATCGCACTATCATTGGCAAATGCATTACGTGTGCGCGTGAGAAGCGGCCGGATATCGACCCCGGCTTGTTTGATTTTTTCGAGCAGGTGTTGACGCTGCAGATTGTCGGCAGGCAGGAGAGTGAGTTTGTCCTGCGATTCCAGCAATTCACCTCGCCCGTCATGGCGAAGGGGGTTGAGGATACGGCGTTTTACTGCTTCAACCGGTTGACGAGCCTGTGCGAGGTGGGTGGGGACCCGGGCCGTAATGGCTTGTCCGTAGAGGAGTTTCATCAGTATCAGACCAAGATGCAGGCGACGCATCCGTGCACGATGACGACGCTTTCGACGCATGACACGAAGCGCTCGGATGACGTGCGTTCTAGGCTTGCGGTGCTGAGTGAGATACCGCACGAGTATGCGGATGCGCTGGCAGGCTGGACTGCAATCAATGAGCAGTACAAGACGAGATCCCTGCCGGATCGCAACTCGGAATACTTTTTATATCAGACGCTGATTGGCGCATGGCCGATCGATGCGGAGCGCACGAAGGCTTACATGCAGAAGGCCATGCGTGAGGCAAAACAACAGACGACCTGGGTGGCAAATAATAAAGAATATGAAGATGCACTCAATGGATTTATCGACGCGATTCTGATCGACAAGCCGTTCCTTGCAGAGTTGGAACTGCTGGTGACGCGGGTTTTACAGCCGGGCAGGATCAACTCCCTTACGCAGACGCTGCTGAAGCATACGGCCCCGGGCGTGCCGGATCTCTATCAGGGTGCGGAGCTTTGGGATCTGTCGCTGGTGGATCCGGATAATCGCCGGCCGGTGGATTACGGGCTTCGTCGCAAGCTGCTTGCGGAGCTTGGCGGGCTTACGTTGGAGCAGGTTGTAGCGCGGATGGACGAAGGGCTGCCCAAGCTGCATGTGATTCACAAGGCGCTGTGGCTGCGTCGGGAGCAGCCTGAATCGTTTGGTCCGGATGCGGCTTACACGCCTGTGGCCGCGATTGGATCGAAGGCCGATCACGTAGTCGCATATCTGCGTGGAGATGGTGTGTTGACTCTGGGCGTGCGGGCGAATGTGATTCGTGGAAACTCGTGGGATGGGACCAAGATGAAGCTTCCTGGCCGTGGCAAGAAAGGGCGCTGGCGCAATCGACTGACGGGCGAAACCTTCAAGGCAGGCGTTGTGGAGTTGGAGGATTTGCTCCGGTCGTTCCCTGTGGCCTTACTTACTTTAGAAGAGGAAAATCTACATGCATGAGTTCGTCGTCTGGGCACCAAAGCCGAAGAAGGTCTTGATTAAGGTTGACGGTAATGTAGTGCCGATGACCGGGCCGGACAAGAAAGGCTATTGGCATTGCCGTGTGGAGGAGGCGCACGCTGGAACGGAGTATGCCTTTTTGCTTGACGACGATCAGACGCCGTACCCCGATCCTCGCAGCCAGCATCAGCCCAAGGGAGTTCACGGGCCGTCGTCCGTGTACGACCAGAAAGCTTTTGATTGGAAGGACCAAGCCTGGCAGGGACCTACGCTGAGCGGGGCAGTGTTGTACGAGTTGCACATTGGCACCTTCACGCAGAAGGGTACGTTCGACGCTGCGATTGAGAAACTGTCTTACCTGTTTGATCTTGGCATTACTCACGTTGAAGTGATGCCGATTGCGGAGTTTGCTGGGGATCGTGGGTGGGGCTATGACGGCGTTGCGCTGTTTGCGACGACCGAACACTACGGTGGCCCGGAGGCCTTCAAACGCTTCGTCAATGCGTGTCATCTCAATGGGCTGGGTGTGATCCTGGACGTTGTTTATAACCACTTTGGTCCGGTAGGAAACTACACCGGCAAGTTCGGGCCATACGTTACGGAGAAGCACCTTACGCCATGGGGCGACGCAGTGAACTTCGAGGATGCGGGATCCGATGAAGTACGCAAGTTCTTCTCCGACAATGCCCTGATGTGGATGCGCGACTTTCACGTGGATGGCCTGCGCCTGGATGCAGTTCACGAGATGATAGATCGCTCGGCGGTGCATTTTCTGGAACATCTTTCTGCGAACGTCGAGACGCTATCGGCCGCGGTGGAGCGTCGGCTGGTTTTGATTGCGGAGTCGGACCTAAACAATCCATGTATCGTTCGCCCGATTGAAGCGGGTGGTTACGGCATGGACGCGCAGTGGTCAGATGACTTTCATCACTCATTGTTTACCTTGTTGCATGTGGAAGAAGGAGGCAAGGGCTACTACGACGACTTTGGTCAGTTTGAGTGTCTGGCCAAGAGCTTGAAGAGCATGTTTGTGTACGACGGCATCTACTCGGTGTATCGCCACCGGAGTCATGGCCGGCCGGTTGACTCACTTTCTGCACATCATTTTGTGGGTTTCATCCAGAATCACGATCAGGTGGGGAATCGAGCGACTGGCGACCGGTTGGAGCAGATCATCGGCCTGCAGCGTGCGAAGCTGGCGCTGGGGTTGGTGCTTACCGCGCCTTTTCTGCCGATGCTGTTTCAGGGCGAGGAATACGCAGCTTCGACACCCTTCCTCTACTTTGCTGACCACGAGGATGCGGAGATGGCGAAGCTTGTGTCGCAGGGGCGGAAGAAAGAGTTTGCGGCGTTTGGCTGGGATGAATCGCAGATTCCGAATCCGGAGGAGCTGACCACCTTTACGAACTCAAAACTGAACTGGGAGGAAGTCTCCCACGGCAAGCATGCGGAGATGCTGACCTGGACCAAGGAACTGATTCGCATTCGGCGGGCCTCGGTTTCGCTGAACGACGGAGATCGCCGCCACTTGAAGGTGACGTTCGACGAGACCAAGCGCTGGTTGCGCATGGAGCGCGGGTTAGTGAGCATGTTTGCCAACCTGGGGAGCGAAGCCGTGGAGTTTTCGACGGATGAGGATCACCGTTTAATTCTGGCATCCGATCCTGCGACTCACCTGAAAGAAAGCATCCTCACGGTGTCGCCGGATGGATTTGCGATTCTTTCCTGCGAGCAGGATTAGGCCAATCATCCGGGTGAGGGAGAATGCGCGGCCAGGTAGGATTTGGGATAAACACCCAATTCTGAAGGGCTTGTCATGCCTCCCTCCAGGCCCAGCCTGCTGGCAAGTCTTTGCCTTTCTGTGCTTACCGCGGGAGCTTTTTACAGGTTGCCAAACTCTGCTTGACAGGCCCTGCCCTTTCTTTCAGTCACTCAATCGAGCTTTGTAGTCGTTCAGGAAATCTTCAGAAAGTTTTAAGGAAGCGACCGTACGATGAGCTGAATGACGAAACTGGATGCTTTAGCGAAACTTTTTCCCTACTGACTCGTCTCGCTCTACAGCCCCCTTGTTTTTTCGCACCGCAGAATGCTTTCAGAGTCGGGCTGTAACCGCCAGTTTCATAAGGATTCCAAGATGTTCAAGAAATACACCTCCCCAGCGTGGAAGTTAATTGGATTGCGTTCCGCGTGTGCGCTTTCGTTGTGTGCTCTTACCTTCGCAGCTTGCACCCCAGCGTTGATCCCGTTTTCACTGCAGGCACAGGCGCAACCGGCCGCGCCCCGCATGCTTGGGACAGTCAAATTGATCGAGGGGAACATGCTTACGATCGCCACTGCGGCTGGCGCGCAGGTTATGGTCACGGTATCCGGGACAACTCCGGTGCTGCAACTTCCTCCTGGCAGTGCGGATTTGAAGGCTGCGACGGCGACAACGCTGGCGAATATTGCGGTTGGCGACCGGGTTCTGGTGACGGGCAAGACGGGCGATACGCCCTCGGCGCTAAATGCTGCGCGCGTTGTTTTGATGAAATCCAACGACATTGCTGCTCGCCAGTCAGCTCAACAGGCAGAGTGGCAGCGCAATGGCACGGGTGGCCTGATTCGTGCGGTGGATGGTTCCACCCTTACGGTCGCAGCGGGTAACAGGACGTTGAAAGTCCAGACGACACCCACGACGATCTTTAGGCGCTATGCAGATGACTCGGTCAAGTTTGAAGACGCGAAGCTTGGAAAGCTGGACCAGGTCCGCACCGGCGATCAGATCTCCGTGCGCGGCGGGAAGTCTGAGGATGGGACTTCGATTACGGCGGAAGAGGTTGTTACGGGCACGTTCGAGAACCTGTCCGGCTCTGTCACAGCGGTGGATGCAACTGCTGGCACGATCACGCTGCAGGACCTGATCTCGAAGAAGACGGTCACCGTGCATGTGACGACGAAATCGGATCTGCGCAATCTGCCTGCGCAGACTGCCGCAATGTTTACGTCCCGCAGTGCTTCTCCTGCTGCGGCTGCTTCCGCCCAGGCGACCACTGGCGCGGCGGCCCGTCCGCGCAATGCCGGGATGGATTTATCCCGGATGCTGGCACGGCTGCCGGCAGTCAGCCTGGCTGATTTGAAGCCTGGCGCCGCGGTCATGATCGTCGCCTCGCTGGACCGGGTTGGGTCCGACGAACTAACCGCTATTACCCTGCTATCCGGAGTGGAACAGATCCTCTCCGCAACTCCATCCGGTGGCCAGCCGATCACGCTCTCTCCCTGGAATCTGGGCATGCCTGAGGCTGGCGGCGGAGGGGCGTAACACACGCGACGCGACTGTAATTCTTGCTTTTAGCCATTTGGCCTACTGCTTTTCAGGAGTTTCAATGTTTTCTGGTTCCAGCGCATCTTCCCAAGGTTGGTTGACTCTTTTTGCCATCGCTTTTCTTGCCCTGCCTGCGACGCTCAACTCGCAACAGACGGCTGTATCTGTCAACGGATCAGGTGGCCAGTCCAACTCCGCCCAGTCAGGTCCGGTATCCCTGAGCGGAAGCGTCGTTGATCCCGATAGTGCCGCGATCCCCGGGGCGACGGTCACGCTTACGCCGGGCTCGGGCAAAGCCATCACCGTCATCTCCGGGTCCGACGGAACTTATACGCTGCGCAGCGTTCCCTCTGGAACTTACTCAGTGACGGTCACGATGCCGGGGTTTGGTTCTTATGTTCGGCAGGGCATCAGGATCGTGGCGGGTACACCGCAGACACTGAATGCCAGGCTTGCGATTCAAATTGCGGAACAGGTCGTCAACGTTACGGCCAGCCAGACCCGGGTGTCGGTCGATCAGGATTCGAACGCCAGTTCCACCGTGCTGAAGGGCAAGGATCTGGATGCGCTTTCGGATGATCCGGATGAGCTTTCATCGGAGCTTTCGGCGCTTGCCGGACCCTCGGCAGGTCCTAACGGAGGCCAGATCTACATTGATGGATTTACGGGGGGCCAGCTTCCGCCGAAGTCCTCGATCCGCGAAATACGCATCAATCAGAATCCGTTTTCTGCCCAGTACGACCGCGCCGGCTTTGGGCGAGTTGAAGTTTTTACCAAGCCCGGCACGGACAAAGTTCACGGCAGTGCGCAACTCAACGGCCAGGACAAGATTTTCAACACCGGCAGCCCATTCATCGGTAGCAACATTGCGCAGCCTGGTTACCACACGATCTTTGGCTTTGGAAGCCTGACAGGGCCGATCAGCAAGACGGCATCGTTCAACGTTGGCGGTTCCTATCGCGACATTCAGGACAACACCATCGTCAATCCGCCGGCGATTTATGCGACCACCCAGAATTCTGGAATACCTTGTGCGCCGGGAAATCCCAATTGCACGCTCTTCCAGATTTCAAAGGGGAATGGTTTCCAGTTCGCGGACATTGCCCCCGCCAAACGCTGGGATATTTCGCCACGTCTGGATCTCGCACTGGGTGAGAAAAACACCCTCACGGTGCGCTTCCAATATGAGCATGCCAACAACAAGAACAGCAATATCGGCGGGTTGGACCTCTCATCGACGGGCTTTAATTCCAATAGTAGTGAGGTCGAGATACAGGCTTCGGATACACAGATTTTCTCTGCGAAGGTGATCAACGAGACTCGTTTTGAATATAACCGCGACACCAGCAGCAGCTTACCCTTTGATCTTTCGCCGACTCTGAACGTGCAGGGCGCCTTTGTGGGAGGAGGCAACAACGCCGGTACGTCAAACGATGTACAGCACCACATAGAGGTCCAGAATTACACGTCGGTTGCCCTGGCAAAGCATTTCATGCGGCTAGGCGGTCGTCTGCGCACGACAAACGAAATCAACACCACGTCCGCCGGCAGCAATGGCACGTTTACCTATAACAGTATTAGTGATTACATCGCGGGCAATGCCAGCCAGTTCACCGTCACACAGATTAGCCATCCAACCATCTCTGCTCGATCGACTGACGTTGGTCTGTACGCGGAGGACGACTGGAAGGTCAAGCCGAACCTGACGTTCAGCTACGGTCTGCGCTTCGAGACGCAAAACTTTATTCACGATCAGGCAGACTTTGCGCCGCGTCTTTCTGTGGCTTATGGTCTGGGTAAAAAGACCGTGATTCGCGCCGGAGCGGGAATGTTCTATGACCGGTTCACCCTGACGAATGAGTTCAGCGTGTATCGCAACGACGGCAACAATCAGCAGCAGTACATCATCTCGGCAAAGCCGGCTACCAGCACGACGCCGATTGTCTACGTGCCGTGTTCTCCGTCAAACGTGTCTGCCTGCCCGACTACCACTTCCGGACGATTTACGACCCGTAGCATCTCGGACAAATTGCGTGCTCCGTATAGTATCCAGACCAATATCGGGGTCGACCAGCAACTGTTCAAGGGGGCAACGCTCTCGGTCAACTATCAGCACATTCGCGGTATTCATCAGTTCAACAGCGCGGTCGCCAACTACACTACGCTCACCGCTACGACACCGATCCAGTACGAGTTCCAGTCAGAAGGTTTGTTCAGCCAGAACCAACTCGTCGCCAACCTGAACTATCGTTTGGGTCGCGCCTCGGTCTTCGGCTACTACATTCTGAACTATGCAAACTCGGATACGGGCGGCGCTTCAACGTTCGGTTCAGTGCCCTACAACCTTCGCGCCGACTATGGACGGGCCACTTTTGATATCCGCAGCCGGGTCTTCCTGGGCGGCAATGTGGCTCTGCCGCACTTGATTAGCGTGAGCCCATTCCTGGTAGCTTCCGCCGGTACCCCTTACAACATCACCTCCGGCGTCGATGGCAATGGCGACACGATATACAACGACCGTGCCGTTCTCGTAACTCCGGGCTCGACGCCACTCGCAAATGGCTACGTCAAGACAATAGGAGGATGCGGCACCTTTGCAACGCCTGGCACCAATGGAAACTTGACGCCTGCTCCCATCAATGCCTGCACTGGGCCAGCCAGCTTCACGCTTAATCTGCGTGCCTCAAAGACGATCGGATTTGGCAAGTCGACCCGCGTAGACAAGGCGCAGGCGGCACCTGCAGGTGGACCGGCTGGCCCGGGCGGCCCACGAGGTGGGCCTGGCGGCGGACGCGGTGCTTTTGGCGGGGGCGGCGGCGCCAGCAGTGGCAAGCATTACAACCTGACACTCGGAGCGCAGGTAGCCAACGTCTTCAATGTCGTCGATCGCAACGTGCCTGTCGGAACCCTTTCTTCACCCAGCTTTGGCAGCAGCACTCAGCTTGCAGGCAATATCTTCACCACTAATTCAGCAATCAGAAGGATCAGCTTGCAGGCTTCCTTCAGCTTCTAAATTGTGCGAACTATTTTGCAGCTTTGAAGTTCTTTTCAAGTCCCTGCCAGCAGGTGTAGTACTCGTGCTGCCGAGCGGCCGTCTCCATTGCAAATTTCGTGGGTCGGCAGACAAAGCGGGTCTCGAACATGAAAGCCAGGGTGCCATCCAGTTTTACCGGCTTCAGGTCAGCGGCGCTGGCGCGGATGAAGGTCTCGGCGTCGGGACCGTGGCCGCTCATGCAGTTATGCAGGCTGGCTCCTCCGGGCACGAATCCCTCGGCTTTGGCGTCGTACTCGCCCGTGACGAGGCCCATGAACTCATTCATGAAATTGCGATGAAACCATGGCGGACGGAACGTATGCTCGGCGACGACCCAGCGCGGGGGAAAGATGGCAAAGTCCACGTTAGCTGTGCCGGGCAGCTCGCTGGGGCTGGTCAGAACGGTGTAGATGGAGGGATCCGGGTGGTCAAAGCTCACCGAATTGATGCATTGGAAGCGGGCCAGGTCATACTTGCAGGGGGCGTAGTTGCCGTGCCAGCCGACGACATCGAGCGGACTATGGTCGAAGTCGGTAGCCCAGAGATTGCCTTGAAACTTGGCGACGACCTGGAAGCTGCCGCCGTCGCGGTCGTCATAGGCTGCGACCGGCGTCTGGAAGTCGCGACTATTTGCCAGACCATTTGCACCGATGGGCCCAAGCTCTGGCAGGCGCAGCGTCTGGCCGTAGTTTTCCAGCAGATAGCCGCGGACCTCCTTGTCTGCCAGTTCAACGCGGAACTTGATGCCGCGGGGCACCAGGCCGATCTCACCTGAAGCAACCGACATGATGCCAAGCTCCGTGTGGATCACGAGCCCGCCAAGCTGAGGGACGAAAAGTAATTCTCCGTCCGCCGAGTAGAAGAAGCGGTCCGTCATGCTCTTGTTCGCGGCGTACAGATGAATGGCGAGCCCGGAGTGCATGGTGAGATCGCCGTTACCGGCCAGCGTCGTCAGGCCGTCGATGAAGTCGCATGGGCCGGGCGGCAGTGGGACGGGATCCCAGCGCAGTTGGCTCGGCGTCGTCTCCACTTCATGGAACGGGGTTGAGCGCACCATTCCATTCGGAATGCGCTCATAAGGCTTGTGCATCACCGAGGGGCGAATCCGATAGGTCCAGGTGCGGCGGTTCAGATGGCGCGGAGCGGTGAAGGACGAGCCTGAGAGTTGTTCCGTGTATAGACCCAGCGGTGCCTTCTGTGGCGCATTCTGCCCCCGTGGAAGCGCCCCGTGTTCTGCTTCCGTGGCAAATTCATTGCCAAATCCGGTCATGTACTCGAGCTTGTTCTTATCCGTCATGTGCAGCTTCTCCCCGTTCGGAATACCGTCGCCAGAGAAGCGTAACCGGAACGCAGCATGGCTGACAAATATGCGGTCCTTCTATTTTGTGAAAAACTACTTCACGTCCTTTAAAGCTGTCTGGAAGGCGGATTTGAACTGACCGGAGTTGAAAGGTTCACGGGTCAGGTTGGGTTCGGGATCCTCATCAGGCTGAACATCTTCCGATTTGAACGGGAGATCCGTCTGTTGGGCCGTTTTGGCGATGACGACGGTCTTGGCGTTCAGGAATTCGTGCATTCCAGCGGCAGAAAGTTCCCGCCCGTAGCCGGAGCGCTTGATCCCTCCGAACGGAAGCCGCGGATCACTGGCCACCATTGTGTTGACGAAGACGCCTCCGCACTCCAACTCGGCGATGAAGCGGTTCTGCTCTTCTGCATCATTTGTCCAGACGCTTGCGCCAAGTCCGAAGGGGGTATCGTTCGCAATCTCGATCGCTTCCTCCAGGGACGCGGCACGGAACAACATGGCTACAGGTCCGAAGATTTCGTCACGATATACGCCAGCCGAACGCGGAACGCCGGTGATAACGGTGGGTTCGAAAAAGTTTCCGGTGCCGACCATCCGTTCGCCACCGGCCAGGATGCGCCCGCCGGCAGCAGTTGCGGCCTTGACCTGCATGTCGAGGTCGTCCAGCAACTGGATGGTCGCGAGTGGCCCAATATCGGTCGTGTCGCTCATGGGATCGCCCACCTGCAGGGCCTCCATGCCGGCGACGAAGCGCTCTTCGAACTGGTCGTAGATCTCTTCATGGACGATAAATCGTTTGGCCGCGATGCAGGACTGGCCGTTGTTCATCGTGCGGGCTTTCACGGCGGTCTGGATGGCGAGGTCAAGATTGGCCGACGGCATGACGACGAACGGGTCCGAGCCGCCAAGCTCCAGCACGGACTTCTTGATGAGCCAGCCTGCCTGCGCGGCGACGGCGCGCCCTGCGGCTTCGGATCCGGTCACGGTTACGGCGGCGATGCGCTCGTCGGAGAGTACGGATTCGACCTGGCGCGATTCTATGAGAAGGGTCTGGAAGGAGCCGCGGGGGAAGCCGGCGCGGCGGACCAGGGCTTCAATCGCAATGGCGCACTGCGGTACGTTGGACGAGTGCTTGAGCAGCCCGACGTTCCCAGCCATCAGCGCCGGACAAAGGAAGCGAAAGACCTGCCAGAAGGGAAAGTTCCAGGGCATGACTGCAAGCACGATACCCAAAGGATCCCAGCGGACGTAGCTGTTGTTGTTGTCGGTCGGAATCGGCTCTTCCGACAGGATGCGGGCAGCATTTTCCGCGTAGTAGCGGCACGCGGAGGCGCATTTAAGAATCTCCTGCCGTGCGGAGACGATCGTCTTGCCGACCTCGTGAACGAGCAGCGTGGCCAACTCTTCACACTCATGCTCCAAAATGCCGGCGAGCTTGCGCATGCATAGGGCGCGATGCTGCAGCGGAATCTCGCGCTGCCCCTTGAAGGCTGCGGAAGCGAGTGCGATTTTGGCCTTGATGGCCTGATCGTCCAAGGGTTCAAAGGTGCGGAGGACTTCGCCGGTCGCGGGATTGATCGATTGAATGGGCATGGTGACAAGTGACGTTAGTTTAGCAAGAGTGACTGCAAGCAGCCAGAAGACGCTATGCCATAATCAGGCTTAGCGGTCAGAGGATCAGCGAAATGCGCGGTGACGAACGTTTTATGAAGATGGCGATTGAGCTTGCCACAGCCAATGCGGTCTCCGGGCGCGGTGGTCCGTTTGGCGCAGTCATCGTCCGCGATGGCGAGGTGATTGCTACCGGTGCCAACTCGGTCACGGCGACGAACGATCCGACGGCCCACGCGGAGATCACGGCCATCCGTAACGCCTGCAGGGAACTGGGTACGTTTGAGTTGAAGGGGTTGGAGATTTACTCCAGTTGCGAGCCTTGCCCTATGTGTTTGACCGCCATCTACTGGGCTCATTGCCAATCACTGTACTTTGCGAGCACCGCTCAGGATGCCGCGGACGCCGGATTTGATGACTTCTACCTTTATCAGCAGGTGCGCCACGCGGTCGGCGAACGTGACCTGCCGACCATGAACTTCATGCGCGATGAGGGGCTCGAAAGCCTCAACGCCTGGCGCCTGCACGCAGGTAGGGTGAACTATTGATGAAAGCGACAAGAGTAGCGATTCTCGGACTGGGCACCGTTGGCAGTTCCGTGGCCAGGGCTCTTCATGATCTTGAACTTCCCGGGCTCACGCTGAGCTATGTTTACAACCGTAACGTGGCGCGCAAGCGGCAGTCCGGGGCAGCGGAGTGGGTCGGTCCGGATGTCCTCTGGACCGAGTGCTTTGACGACGTGTTGAATTCAGACGTGGACGTCATTGTCGAACTGATTGGCGGTCTGGACCCGGCAGGCGACTGGATTGAACGCGCTCTGCGAGCGGGCAAATCCGTGGTGACGGCAAACAAGCAGTTGATCGCTTATCACGGTGCAGCTTTGCTTAAACTCGCATCCGAGCACGGCGGGCAGTTGCTGTACGGGTCGGCCGTTGCAGGTGGCGTGCCGGTGATCCCAGGCATGCAGCAAGGGCTCTCCGGCGATCGAATCACGCGCGTCAGCGGCATTCTCAACGGCACATGCAACTACATTCTGAGTCGCATGGAAGCAGGGGATCGCTACGCCGATGTGCTGAAGGATGCGCAGCAACTCGGCTATGCAGAGTCTGATCCCATCGCCGACGTCGGAGGCTTCGACGCACGTGCGAAACTGTGCATCCTGTGTCGCATTGCAATGCATGCGGAGCTTGACCCCGAGGCCGTATCCACGCAAACTATCTCCGCCATCGACGCCGTCGACTTCGCTTACGCAAAGGAACTGGGCTGCACGATCCGGCAGGTCTCTCGCGCGCAGTTTGAAGCTGATGGAGTGTACGCGCGAGTTGCCCCGATGCTGATCCCAAAGACCTCGCCGATGGCATGGTCGCACGGCACACAGAACATGGTGGTGACGACCGGCATGATGGGTGGCGATGTAGTGTTTTCCGGCCATGGTGCCGGTGGCGCGGCTACGGCCGTGGCGGTCGTCTCGGATCTGTTGGCCGTCGCCCAGGGTGTCCGCTGCGTCTCGTTGCCAGTCACACCCAAGCTTGTTACGGGGGACGCAATGGCCCCGCACTACCTCCGCTTTGTGGTGGACGATAAGCCGGGCATCGTCGCGGCGATTGCAGGGGCGCTCTCTGATGTCGGAGCCAATATCGACTCGCTGTTGCAGCACCCTGGCTACCCGAAGCATCGGCTCGCGTTCGTGGTCACGACGGAGCCTAGTCTGAACTCCGTGATTCAGCGGGCCATGGAGACCATCGCCACGCTGGACTGCATGATTCAGCCCCCGCTGGCGCTAGAAATGCTCGTCGTAGACGACAAAGACGAAGAGACCGCATAGGCCTCTTCGTCTTCGTTCGACTACGAAATTAGTACTTTGGCATGCTGGTATCGATTTTGTCTGCCCAGTCCAGGATTCCGCCCGCCAAATTCTCCACGTTTGTGAAACCCGCGTTTTTCAGGATCAAGGCTGCCTTCTGGCTGCGTGCGCCGGTGCGGCAGTGGACAACGATTTCCGTGTCCTTGGTGACCGGAATCTCCGCCACGCGGCTCTCAAGCGAGCCCACTGGAATCAGCAACGCTCCCAGCGAAGCGATCGGCACCTCATGCGGCTCGCGTACGTCGAGCAGGAAGAAGCTCTCCTTGGCATCCTGCTTGGCCTTGAGTTCCTGCACCGTAATCTGCGGAATGCCATCGACCACCGAGCCCGAGACATCCTTGTTCTGCGCTACTTCGAGTGGACCAACGGAGGTTGGCTTCTCGATCCCGCAGAACTGGTCGTAGTCGATAAGTTCCTTGATCTCATGCGTACCGCAAGCGGGGCACTCCGGATTCTTGCGCAGCTTCAACTGCCGGAAGTTCATGCCCAGCGCGTCGATTAGCAGCAGCCGTCCAGCCAGCGTCTCGCCGATGCCGAGGATGAGCTTGATAACTTCAGTCGCCTGAATGATGCCGACGAGGCCCGGCAGGATTCCAAGAACCCCACCCTCGGCGCAGGAGGGTACCAGGCCCGGAGGTGGCGGCTCCGGATACAAGCAGCGATAGCACGGACCTTCTTCGGTGGCGAAGACGCTAGCCTGACCTTCAAAGCGGAAGATCGACCCGTAGGCGTTCGGCTTTCCCGTCAAAACGCATGCGTCGTTGACCAGGTAACGAGTTTGAAAGTTGTCGGTACCGTCCGCGATGATGTCGAAGTCCCTGAAGATTTCGAGCGCATTCGCACTGGTCAGCATCGTGTTGTACTTGACAACGTTGAGATTTGGATTCAAGCCCTTGAGCATCAACTCCGCAGAGTCGACCTTGAGCATGCCGATGGTCGCTGTCGAGTGGATTACCTGACGCTGGAGATTCGAAGCATCCACGGTATCGAAGTCAACAAGACCCAAAGTCCCGACGCCAGCGGCCGCAAGATAAAGCGAAAGCGGTGCACCCAGCCCTCCCGTACCCACACATAACACCCTTGCCGCCTTCAGCTTCTGCTGGCCTTCATAACCAACCTCAGGCAGGATCAGGTGGCGCGAGTAACGGGCTATCTCCTCGTTTGTGAGTTTTGGAAGAGCAGCGATCGGGTCGAGTGTAGCTGTGGTCATAGGTGCCTCGTTCCATTAGATTCCAGATCTTTGTGTTTGATTCCGTGGTCGTAGCGTGTAGTTAAAGACCACCGGCGATGCTCGGAATGATGGTGAGTTCGTCGCCGTCCTTGGTCGGCGCATCTTCCTTGGCCGGCAGGTAGCGGATGTCGTCCTCGTTCAGGTAGACATTCACGAACGAGCGCAGCTTGCCATCGGTTCCGAAGAGGTTTTTGCGCAGTTCGGGATGAGTTGTGACCAGCGCCTCAAGCGTTGCGGCGACGGTATTGCCCTGGACGGTTACAGACTCTTGGCCGCCGGTAAAAGCGCGGAGCGGTGTAGGGATATGAATGGTCATGAAACTCCAGTATTCATTGGTATTTAGGGCTAAACTGTAGCGTCTTCTGCAATTAAAATTTCGATCGGCTCATCTTCGAACCGCTTGTCTTCTTCGCTCGTTCCCTGCAGCAGAAACGAGTTTGAATCTTCCGACTTGCCCTTGCCCACGCGTGTGATCAGGTAGGAACAGCCAAGCCAGTGAGCCTCTGCAATATCAGTTGCCGACCACTGCGCCGGATGGTCCGGATGCGAGTGATAGAAGCCGACGATATCCAGTTGCAGCGCACGTGCCTGCCGCTGTATGCGGATCAACTCAACCGGAGAAATGTTGTAGCGATTGTGGGCCGAATCGGTCCGGGTATTGCCTGCCTGCACAGTTTGATGCACAACATTTGTGCCATCTTCTTTTCTGCCCAGCAGGACGCCGCAGCACTCATGTGGATAGGTCTGTTCGCCATGCGCGCGGAGGGATTCGTAATCAGAAAAATTGATACGGAGCATCGTTTTCCTTCGATTTTGTTGTGTTGAAAGTAGGGCAGTGGGGTTCGGGTATGAAATCGACGCACAGGTCGCAGAAGGCGATGAGGCTTCCGACTCAGCACAACCGAATCAGGATCGCCCTAGAAGCGACAACAACAACAGCTACAACAACGGCGGAGGTCAGGCATTGGGTCCGTCCTCCGGCCGTGAGCCTTCAGTCCAGAACCGCTCCGACATGTATTTCTCTGCGGAGTCGCAAAGGATCGTCACGACCATTGCCTCACGCCCAGCGGCATACTCCCGCTCGGCAATTTCGAGTGCGGCGGCTACTCCTCCACCGGCCGAAACTCCAACCAGTAGCCCAGATTTGCGCGCCAGGCGCAGACACATCGCGTAGGCCCGCTCGGTTTCGAGGTCGATGTTCTCATCTGCGAGATTAGCGTCGTAGATCTTCGGCACAATCGCCGTGGCCATGTGTTTCAGTCCTTCGAGGCCGTTGAAGGGTGAATCCGGTTGCATGGAGATGCAGCGAATGTCAGGATTCAACTCGCGCAGACGACGCGTCGTGCCCATAAACGTACCGGAAGTGCCGAGACCGGCGACGAAGTGCGTCACCTGCCCTTCGGTCTGGCGCCAGATTTCGTTGGCCGTCGTGTGATAGTGCGAAAGCCAATTATTTGGGTTGGAGTACTGGTCGGCGTAGAAATACCGGTCCGGCTCAGCAGCCACCATAGCGCGAGCCTTACGGATTGCTCCGTCGGAGCCATCTGCGGGATCTGTCCAGACGATGTTTGCGCCATATATGGCGAGATAGCGCTTCCGCTCCGGCGAAACATTGGACGGCATGCATAGCGTTACGGGGAAGTTCATCGCCGCACCCAGCATCGCGTAGGCGATACCAGTATTTCCGCTGGTTGCATCGAGCAGGCCCTGACCGGGTTTCGCACCCGGCCCGAGGAGGTTCCGGCGCATCGCATCGGCCACAATAGCGGAGGCGGCACGATCCTTGACCGATCCACCGGGGTTTGCAAACTCAGCCTTACCCAGGATCTGGATTCCCGGCATATCACGCGTCAGTTCATCCAAGCGGACCAACGGCGTGTTGCCGATCCGTTCAAGAAGCGTGCTGCCTGCGAGTTTAGTGGCGGTCATCATGATTTCGTTGCTTCATCTCCATCTAGACGGTTGTGCGGACGGTGCGGGCCAGCTATTCTTAAGTCTAGCGTATTCAACTATGGCAAAGAAAACTACCGAGATTACCTTTGACGAAGTGTTGGCCCTCTTGGCAGGTCAGAAGTTTGATGTTGCAGCAGCCCATGAGGGTTCACAACGGCGTTCCGGGGCTGTTCGTGTGTGTAAATATGGCTGCGCCGCAGAGATCGCTGGCGGAAACGGGGGCCCAACCGTCATAATCGCCCGCCCTGGCTGGATTCTGGGCGGCGAAATTACCCGTTTGGTCGACAAGGGTTACCAGAAATTCCTCAGGAACTCAAGAATTGAGATTCCAGCGACTGCAGAAATCCTTCGTGCAATTCACGATTTTTCTCGGGAGCTAGACGCCGCCACTGGCCAAATCGATCTCTATAACGACGCCCTGGGCACTACCAGCGACGTTTATCTATATGACCGCGTGGCTGGCCGTCCCGATACCGGACACTAGCTCCGCCAAGGGGTTTCCATCCGGCCTATTCTAAGTCTATTCTCGGAGGAGTGCCTGCGTTCCGGAGAACAAAGCCGTGCGGGGCTTGCGTATGGAGCATGGCTATGGCAACAGCAGTGAATATTCCCACCGTTAGTGGTGTAGAAGATTTCCTCCCGCTAAAGGGAATTGATCATGTTGAGTTTTACGTAGGCAACGCACGCCAGGCGGCGTACTTCTACCGTGTTGTCTTTGGTATGTCGCTGGTAGCGTATGCCGGTCCTGAGACTGGCCGCCGTGACCATGCGAGTTACGTTCTGCAGCAGGGGGAAATCCGTTTCGTCCTGACCACCGCGCTACGCTCTGACACAGACATCTCCAGCCACGTGAATCGCCACGGAGACGGCGTCCGGTCTATCGCGCTCTGGGTGGACGACGCTCGCGAAGCCTGGCTCGCCACGACCGCGCGCGGGGCAAAGAGCGTGCAGGAGCCGACAGTCACCGAGGACGAAAACGGTCGCTGCGTGACCTCCGCCATTGCCGCCTACGGAGATACGATCCACACCTTCGTCGAGCGCAAGGACTACCGCGGCACCTTCCTGCCCGGCTACAAGGCCATGGGTGAAGACCATCTTGCGCGCCCTGTCGGACTGCTGCACATCGATCATTGCGTGGGCAACGTGGGCTGGAACTCCATGAACGAGTGGGTCGACTTCTACTCCAAGGTCATGGGCTTCGGGCTGTACCAGCACTTCGATGACGCCGATATCTCCACCGAATACAGCGCGCTCATGTCCAAGGTCATGGCTAACGGCAACGGCTACGTCAAGTTCCCCATCAACGAGCCTGCAGAGGGCAAGCGTAAGTCGCAGATTGAAGAGTATCTGGACTTTTACGGTGGCCCCGGTGTCCAGCATCTCGCGCTCGCGACGGACGATATTCTCAGTACTGTCAGCAAGTTGCAGCAGCAGGGTGTCGAATTTTTGACTATTCCCCACAGCTACTACACGGAGTTGCAGGGCCGTGTCGGCAGGATTGACGAAGATGTAGCCGAACTGGAACGCCTCGGCATACTGGTCGACCGCGATAACGAGGGTTATATGTTGCAAATTTTCACGCGTCCGGTCGAGGATCGCCCCACGGTCTTCTTTGAGATCATTCAGCGCAAGGGCAGCCGCAGCTTCGGCAAGGGCAACTTCAAGGCGCTGTTTGAAGCAATTGAACGCGAACAGGCGAGCCGCGGGAACCTGTAGGCATGTTGCGGCAGAACCATGCAAGTCGTTCTGTCGCGACAACTTAGTCCTCCTTGGCGAGCGCATAAGTATGCACGACCGAACGTATATTCATTCGTATAGACGGACCATGCGCGCTCTGCCATTCTGGGGTTGAGGTAATTGACTCCGCATGACTCTGCCTACACTCCTGATGTGTTCCCCCACGCACTATGACGTCAAATACGTCATCAATCCCTGGATGGTGGGCAATATCCACCGCGCCTCCAAGCAGCGCGCCAGTGAACAATGGAAGACGCTGCTGGTGGAACTGCAGCGGCACGCCGAAGTACTCCTGGTCACCCCTCATCCGGGATCCCCGGACATGGTCTTCACTGCGAATGCGGGCCTGGCGCACGGCCGCTCGGTCGCTCTCTCCCACTTCCAATATGCGGAACGGCAGGGTGAAGAGGAGATCTTCCGGAACTGGTTTCAAACCCATGCGTACGACGTCTTCGAGATGCCGCGCGGAATGTCATTCGAAGGAGAAGGTGACGCGCTCTTCACTGTCGCAGGAGACCGCCTTTGGGTGGGCTTCGGCTTTAGAACGTCGCAGGAGAGCCATGATGCTTTGCGCGACCTGTGGCAACTCGAAGTCGTATCGCTGCGACTGGTCGACCCTCGCTTTTACCACCTCGACACATGCTTCTCGCCGCTCCCCAACGGCGACGTCATGTATTTCCCCGCAGCCTTCGACGAGGTTTCGCAGCGCGCGATTGAGGCCTACTATCCACCCGAGCGTCGCGTGGTGGTCGCAGAGGCTGACGCGCTCCACTTCGCATGCAACGTGGTTTGCTTAGGCAAGACACTTGTCCTGAACCTTGTCAGTGTCAGCCTTGTGGACGAGCTCGAGCGTCGCGGGTTTACCGTTCGTCAGATCGATTTGAGCGAGTTCCTGAAGGCTGGGGGTGCGGCCAAATGTCTCGTCATGACGCTCGGCTGAAGGCAGTCGGGGTGATGTGCTGTTTCACCTGAAACATTTTCGCCCAGGGATCCTTCTTCAGCCGGTGCGACCACTCTGCAAAGTTTCCGACGCGGAAATCGGGGCGAGCGGGGGATTTAAGTTCGGACCAGGCAAGCGGCACGGCGACCCCCACGTTTGCTCGGGCTCGTGGGCTATAGGGTGCAATGGCGGTCGCACCGCGCTCATTGCGCAGGTAGTCCAGGTAGATCTTGCCGGCGCGTGCCGACTTGGTCATCTTGGTAAGGTACAGCGTGGGGTTCGCGCGCTCCATCAACACTACGAAATCACGGCAGAACCTCTTGATCTCAGGCCACTCAAACTCGGGCTCAATGGGCATGACGATATGCAACCCCTTGCCGCCCGTTGTCTTGAGAAACGACTCCAGACCCCGCGCCTTCAGCCTCTTTCTCACATCTGCCGCGGCCCCGGCGAGCACCGCCCAGGACAGCGACTCATCAGGGTCCAGGTCGAACACGAGCCTGTCCGGCCTCTCCAGGTCCGAGCCAGTCGAGCCCCAGGGATGCACCTCCAGCACCGACATTTGTGCCAGCGACGCGATGGCTCCGAGCGTGGCGCTTGTGGCGCTCTTGGCGCTCCTGGCGCTCTTGGATAGCGCAATGTACTTCTCCGGGACCCCGGTTTTCTTGTTCGGCACGGTGATTGAACCGAAGCCCGGCGGCAGCGTGGAGGTCACATGCTTCTGAAAGAACTGCTCCTTGCCGATACCCTCCGGGACTCGTACGAGCGACAGCGGCCGATCGACGATATGGGGCAGCATCGCAGTTGAAACCGCCCAGTAATAGTCGGCCAATTGCTGCTTCGTGAGCCCGCTGGTCGGGTCCAGAACCTTCTCTGGGTGCGTCAGTCGGACGGGCGGATGTAGCAGGGGATCGCTGAGGGAATTGTCAACACCGGCGCGCTTGACGCTAGTCGCGGTTCTCCGCTCCGACCTTGAACTTTTGGGCATCGGCGCGGCGGTCTCCCTGCGAACCTGCTTCGCCGGCTTATCCTCGCGCAGCCCCAGAAATGCTGCCTGCCGGAGCTGGTCGATAGCAGTCCAGGTGGCAAAGCGAACCTGTGCCACAAGTTCCGGCACCACCCACACCGCACCCTTCTGAAGTCCGATGGACAACTTCACAAAAGGACACTTGTCACATTGGATAGTCTCGAGACGCTTCCGAAGTCTTGCTGCAAACACATGCGTGAACCCGGTGCCTGTGCGCCCCGCGTAGATCAGGTTCCCCTCGTCGTCATAGTAGCCCAGCAGCAGCGCACCCAGTCCGGGACCTCCAGCGTTGCCCTTGCCCGGCAAGGTGAACCCCCCGATGACAAACTCCTGCTCATGCAGGCATTTGCATTTGACCCACGCCGCGCTCCGACCAGGAGTATACAGAGCGCTTCCCCTCTTCGAGACGATTCCCTCGGCATGCAGTTCGCAGGCCTTGCGAAACATCGCTCTGCCGTTGGCGGTCAGATGCTCGGAAATTTGAAGTATGTGCTCATCGGCATTCAGGACCACCTCCGCAAGCAACTTCTTGCGTTCGAGCAACGGCAGACCGCGGGGATTGTGCCCGTCAATATGCAGCAGGTCGAAGCTAAAATACGTCAGCGGCTTGCGCGCACCCTCCTGCATGGAAGCCTGCAGATCGGCGAAGTTGGTGGTGCCATTCTCAGCGACGACCACGACCTCTCCATCAAGGGTTACCTGCTTGAAAGGCAGCTTCGCCACCTCAGCCGCGACGGACCTGACGCGGTCGGTCCAGTCGAGCCCACTGCGCGTAAGCATCTGTACCTTTGCACCGTCCTTGCGCGCCTGCATCCGGTAGCCATCCAACTTCAACTCATAGATCCAGTCCGAATCTTCGGGAGGCAACTCCGTCTCCTGCGCGAGTTGCGGCTTCAGAAATTTCGGCTGCAGTTCCCTGGGGAGAGATGCGATCTGTTTCCTCGTGGCCCCAATCCCAGATTTGTGACGCGGGACCTGTTGCGCTTCGTCTTGGGAGTCTTGGCTATGCGAGGCCTCAGGGCTAGAGTTTGTCGCTTTGGAGTTCCAGACATGATCTTTGCTGGCGGCGATCTGCTCGATCGAGCGGTTGGTGACGACCGAGTTCGGCTCTGCATCAGTCACGCCGGGATCCTTCGCGGCGCGCTCGAAATCGTCATGCTCCTTGATCAGCAGCCAGTTTGGCTTCTTCTCTGTGTCGGCTTTCCCACCCATGCGAATCAGCGCCCATTTGCCATGCATCTTGGTGCCGTCCAACGTGAACTTCAGGTGCCCATCGCGCAGTCCGGCGTCGACATCCTCGTAACCTTTTTGCGGCGCCCAACTCCCCTGATCCCAAAGCATCACGGTTCCGCCGCCATACTGGCCAGCAGGGATGATGCCCTCAAAACCACCATATTCCATTGGGTGGTCTTCCACCTGCACCGCCAACCGCTTGTCCTTGACGGTGTAGCTGGGTCCCTTGGCACATGCCCAGCTCTTCAAAACACCGTTCCAGCCCAGCCGGAAGTCATAATGCAGGTGCGACGCAGCGTGCTTCTGGATGCAGAAGGGAAGCGTTTCGCGCGTGTCTTCGAGCCCACCGCTAGGTTCCGCGGTGATGTCGAAGTCGCGCATGCTGCGGTAGCGCGCGAGTTGTTCGTCGACAGCGTCAGCGGGCGCAATGGACTTGCTGGATAGTTGCCTGGCGGATGGCTTTTTTGCGGAAGCGTTTCTGCTCGCCTTCCTCTTTGCTGCGGGCATGGCAGACCCTCAATCGGTGCAACTCAATCAAGCAGACTTGCGCTTCGTCGGAGGCTTGTCAGCGGCTTTGGTTGACTTGAGAAGCGTGATGCCGGCGCTCTTGGCAACGGGTTTCTTTTTGGCCGACTGCGCTTTCTGTATCGCGTGCTCCTCCGCCTCGCCCGGCGTTACGGAGCCGACGGATTTACGCAACGCGTCCATCAGCGAAATAACCTTGCCACGAGCAGGTGCAGGTGCCTCGTCCTTCGGGATCGGCGCATGCTCGATCTTGGCCTGGACCAGCTCCTTCACCGCGATCTCATAGCCATCGATAAACTTCGACGGATCGAACCTGGCGGCCTTACGCTTGATCAACTCCTTGGCCAGCGAGAGCGAGTCCTCATCCATCTGCGTCTTTTTAATATCGCGGAAGTAATCTTTGGGGTCGCGGAGTTCCTGGGCATAACGCATCGTGTAGGCCATCATGCCGCCGCCCTCTGCAGGAGTGATCGCGACGATGTGTTCCCGTCCGCCGAACGCGATCTTGGACAGCGCAACCTTCTTCGTCTCTGCGAGCGCCTGGCGAACTACTGCGAAAGCGGGAGCCTGCGAGTCATTCTCCGGCACTACGAAGTAAGGTTTCTCAAAGTATTCCGGATCGATGTCCGCAGCGTCGACGAATTGCGACACCTCCATGGTGTGCTTCGAAGGCACGCGAAGTTCGGCTAGCTCCCTGGGTTCGATAATGACGTATTCCCCCTTGCGGAACTCGTAGCCTTTGACGATCTCGTCCTTGTCGACCACGGCTGCAGCGGGCGTGTCCTCGTCTGGAGCGTCATTATGCGCTTCCTGCGCGCTCGCCGTGACTTTTTGATACTTCACGCGCTCGCCGGTCTTGCGGGAGATCTGGTTGAAGTGGATTTCGCTCTTGGCCTCGGTCGCGACGAAGAGCTTGACGCCAAAGGAGACGAGCGAGATGGTGATCTGACCGGACCAGTATGGGCGCGCCATGGGAGACTCCTCTACGTAATTTGGATTCGGAGGGTCGGGTGCGGGATGCCTTTCTCCACAGCGTTGTTTGGTGTTGACCAATGCGTAAACGGGAGCTTTTAGAGGGTTGCGGCTACTCGAAACGTACCGAGACGTGGCCGCCCGTGCTGAAGTGAACGTCCACCACGGAGTTGGCAGTGGCTAGCGTATATCCGGTCCATGATCCGGTCGTCACCCACTGGCCGCGGCGCAGTCCACCCGTGCGCGTGTCGCCTTCGTTGGCCAGAAACGGCAGCAGCCGGAGCAGGTCGCCGGAGGTGTTGGAGCCGGTGCGATCGACGCGGATGCCGCCGTCGACGGCGAGGCTTACGTGCTCTTTCGAGAAGTCAATCGACCGCCAGTCGGGGATGGCAGGGCCATAGATCAGACCGCCATGCATCTGCAGGTCGCCGATCTGCTGGAGGCGCAGTTCAGGCAGCGTGGGATCGGTAAGACCCGACTCCAGAATCTCGATGACAGGGTGACAGGATGCTACAGCGGCGTATATCTCATCCCGGGTATAGGGCTCGTCGCTCGGCGGCAGATCGCTGCCCAACAGGAAGGCGATCTCCGCTTCCAGGCCACGAAAGCGGTGATTGGCGGTCGAGAGCAAAGTTCCGCTCGGCGCGATCCAGGCAGCGGGCATGGGGCAGAAGAGTGGCGTTGCATCAGCCGTAGGTGCGCCAATCTTATAACCTCCGATCGCGCCGTAGGAATCAGCAAGTTTGTCCTGCAGAAAGTAGCACTCGTCCAGGTTGATCGGCGCCAGGTCGGCCGGGAGCGCGTCTATTGGGACAAGCGTGCGACGGCCGTCAAGAAGAATGTCTACGGTGGAGAGAAGTTGCGCTTCGCGTGATCCGGTCATGAGATCTCCTTTGGTTTCTAGCGTTGGGGATTGCTGACGTAGCTCAAAAGGTTTGCAAGGAGACGGTAGACGCCAGGAACGCCCTCGGGCAACTGGCGATACAGTGCCAGTGCGCAATAAATGTACGCTCCTTTGCCCACCGGCGCGAGCAGCAGCCCGCCCTTCTGCGGATCCTGTTCAGGGTCATGCGTCTCCAGCAACGCCTGGTACTGAGGCCCCCAGCTTGCAGCGAATCCGTGACCACGCTCTTCCACCCAGTTATTAAAGTCAGCGGACGTAATCTTGTTAGGCCAGGTAAGCAGGGGACTGTTCGGCACAAGAATCTGCACCGGTTGCGCTTCTACGACGACATTGTGAGCGGGGTCGCCAGGAACCGATATGGCGTAAGGCGCCTCCGCGTCGCCATAGCGCGCCGTCATGTACTGCAGAATGACGACGCCACCGTGCGCCGCGAAATCAAGCAATGGCTTTGAACCGGCTCCGGCGAGTTCCGGATGGGCCGCGTACGCTCGAACGCCCAGAACCACGACGTCAAAGCCGGCAAGCTTGGCCGGTATGAGGTCGGCGATGCTGAGAAGGCTGGGAGTCACGCCCAGGTTCGGGAGAAACGCTGGAACGTCGTCGCCCGTTCCCGGCAGGTAGGCGACACGCAGGTTTGGCGCCGTCGTCACATCCACGACAACAGCCTTATAAGTCGAAGGCGTATAGAAGTTGGTGTACGTCAGTCCCGGGTATCCAACCGCCCGGTAGCCTTCGCTGTATGGCGCAGTCTCCAGGGTTGCAATGGCCTTCAACGTGTACTGCGACGCCTGGGTGGAGTCACCCGGCGTAACCGCGAAGTTGATGGTCTTGTTCCTGCTTTTCCCTTTGAGGTTGTCTGGCTCGTAGTGGAGCGGAACACTCGTGGGAACTGACCGCCATCCTGCTGGAAGGGCCAGCCTCAGCGTTCCATCCGCCTTCTCCCGGCCCTCGCTGCTGACCTCCACAGCCACAGAAAACGTGGGTTTTGTTAGCGGAAAGATGGCCGTCCGTGGCGATATCGCAAGGGACACCGGCGGCACAAAGGTCAGGGTATGACCCGCTACCTGGATCACTTCACTATCCTGCAGGATCACGCCGTCGAAGCCCAGCAAAGTGTTGATCGTGGGTGCCGGAGTACCCGGCGCGTTGCGCAGCGCTGGCATACTGATGTTGTAAAACGGTTGTTCCGGATCGTTCCTTGAGAAGTACGGTTGGCTTAAATCCTCCGCTCCTTCTCCGGCAACGGTCAACGTATATTCGCTGACTTCGCTCACCGGCACGGCCGCGGGCTTGGGTTCTGGCACACGATTGAAGTCGATTCCCCGCACCGAGATCGGCGCCCGCGAACTGATTCTGACTCCCACGTCCACCAGCTCCGGCCTGGTGCTGCCCATGTGCCCCACAACGGCTGATGGCATCTCGGTCAGCGAAGCCGTCGGCAGCCGTGCCTCCACCTTCACCTCTACGCCCAGCGCAAGCAGAAGCGCCTGGTTGAACTGTGCACGCTTCACTCGGAGCTCATGCAGGACATTGAACTTCTGCTCGCTGGAGAGCACCGACGCCTGCGTTTGTTCGATCAATGCATCCAGCGTTACGAGAGCGTCATGCAGGGGTGGGGCGCAGCGGTCAGGATGCTCCGCGACAAACAGCGCGGCGGCCTTCGCGCTGTTCTGATCAATCTCCATGAGGCGTTGGCGAAGCTCACCCGAATCAGGCGCGAGGCTCGCAATACCCGGAACAGAAATGTCGATGCCGTCGAAGAGACTGGACTCGTTCTCGGCCGGGTTCTCCGTACGCGATCCATAGCGCGTGTATCCCACGTCGTAAACGCCTGCCGGAGCCAGCCGGACATTGGCACCGATCTGTGTCTTCTGCAGCGCCAGACCCTGCCGCGCAAACTGAACATAGCTCATTCCAAGCTGGGCGCTGTTTTCGCCTTCATGGATCAGTACCGTGGCGGCTGGCTCGTTATCGGAGTATTGCCCTGTGACGTAGTTGAAGAAACGTGCTGGCGCCCACTTGCCGGTCGCATAGTCATACATCCCCTGCTCGGTCACGCGGGCGAAGGGAACCCGGGCATAGACCTTCATCGGTGCCCACGGCAGCAGGCCCTGCGCAATCATCTCGGGGAACACGCTTGGGTCGGCAGCTGCCTTGAAGACCTCCTGCGAAATCTCACCCGCGACCTGATGGTGGCCGTGGCCATCCGTCACGCCTCCCACGAAGACAGATGCGACGACGAGCGGCCGATACAACCGGACGGCCCGAACGGCGTCGTAGAGCACGCGGTCGTGCGTCCATTTCTGAAACGATTCTTCCTTTGTCTTGGAAAACCCAAAGTCAATCTCGGTGCCGAAGAACTGGTCGACGCCCATGTAGCGGTCGGCGGCGAGTAGTTCCTGCGTCCGGATCAAGCCTAGCGGGCCGTCGAAATCTGCCGTCATCAGATTCTGGCCGCCCTCTCCGCGAGTCAGCGTAAGCATCCCTACGCGCACACCCTGACCACGTGACTCATATGTGAGCAGCCCGCCATCCTCATCATCCGGGTGCGCAACGATCAGCATCATGGATGCGCGCGTACGAAGTTTAAGAAGCAACTGCGCCAGCGCCGGTGCGCCGTGATTGAGGGGCAGCGTATCCGCAGGAGATTGCGCCGACACATGCTCACCCGCAAGGTTCGCGGGATCGGCGATGGTTTGCGCGTGAACAGGAGAGACGAGAACCGCGGCAAGTAAGGCAATGAGATGAGGGCGGCAGATCATTGAAGTTAAATCTCTCACACCGCGATGGGATGACGGATTTTCGCCCTTGATTTGTGGGATTCTTCGACCGTTACATGTCGCGCCGTCTCTCTGCGCCGAGGGGTTCATGGGTAGACTGGTGACATCCAAGGCGAGCCACAACTCGGACGAACCCTGACACTGCCCGGCGCCGTTGCACTGAACATGCTGGACATGATCGGCGTGGGGCCGTTCATCACCCTGCCCTTGCTGCTGGGCGCGATGGCCGGACCGCAGGCCATGCTGGGCTGGATCTTCGGCGCTTTACTCGCGGTCTGCGACGGTCTCGTATGGGCGGAACTCGGTGCCGCGATGCCGGAGGCTGGTGGATCCTATCGCTTTCTACGTACGATTTATCCTGGCCGCCTGGGCAGGTTTCTGGGCTTTCTCTTCTGCTTTCAACTGATCTTTTCCGCGCCGCTCTCCGTGGCGAGCGGGTGTATCGGGCTCTCGCAATACGCCGGCTACCTGCTTCCGTCGCTGCGCGACCATGCCGTTCATTCGGGGCGCCTGGGCGCAAGTCCCGCGACATGCATAGCTATCGGAGCTGTCGTGCTGGCCGTTGTGATGCTCTATCGCGACCTCGCCAGTCTGCGGGTCGTGTCGTATGTACTCTGGTGCACTGTCATCAGCACCATCGGCTGGATCCTGGTGACGGCTCTGATCCACGGCCATTGGTCTCAGGTCGTTTCATTTCCTCCGGGGGCATTTCGCCTGACGCCCGCTTTCTTCTCCGGACTTGCAACGGCTATGTTGATCGCAACCTACGACTTCTGGGGCTACTACAACGTCACGTTCCTGGGGGGTGAGGTGCGCGACGCGACGCAAGTCATCCCGCGGGCCATCCTGATCTCAATCGGTATGGTAACTGTCCTCTATATCGCTCTGAACGCCGCCGTCCTCGCAGTCGTTCCGTGGCAACCACTGCTCGGAGCGACGGGGCTGGATGCACGGCAAGCTCTTATGTCCTACTTCATGCAGGTCGCCTACGGTGGTCGGCTCGGGGCCGCACTCGGCGCTCTGGCGGCAGTGCTGGTGATGATCACGGCCTTCGCCAGCGTTTTCTCCCTCTTGCTCGGCTACTCCCGCATTCCGTTTGCAGCGGCTCGCGACGGAAACTTTTTTGAGATCTTCGGCAAACTTCATCCGACGCGCCGTTTCCCGCACATCTCGCTGCTCTATCTCGGCGGCGTGGCCATCCTGTTTTGCTTCCTGAGTCTGGGTGAGGTCATTGCAGCGCTGGTCGTCCTGCGGATCGTCGTGCAATTCCTCCTGCAACACATTGGCGTTATGGTTCTGCGCAAGACCCAGCCAAATCTGCACCGCCCGTTCCGGATCTGGCTCTATCCGCTTCCGCCACTGCTCGCGCTCGCCGGCTTCACCTACATTCTGGTTGGCCGACCAAACTTTTATCGCGAATTGTGGATGGCGGCCATCGCAATCGTCGCCGGCAGCGTCGCCTATTGGCTGCGAGAGCGCGCAATCGGCGTTTCTACGCCTCAACCGAAGAGTCTAGACTGACGTTCGCTCGTCAAACCACTGCAAAATCGCTTAAGATAACAGGATGAGCGAGATTCTTGAGGCACCGGTCGATGCCAGCAGCCATGCAGCATCGAAGTACACGCGCAACAGCCCTTTCCAGTCGCGGGTGCTGACCAACTACCTGCTTACGGCAGAGGGTTCTGAAAAAGAGACGCGGCACGTCGAGTTGTCGCTTGAAAAGGGCATGGCTTATACGCCCGGAGACGCCGTTGGCATCATTGCCGAGAATCGCCGCGAAGCCGTCGATGAAGTTCTTAGCGTGCTTGACTTTACCGGCCGCGAGCGTGTCCTCGACCATTACAAAGTTGAAATTGATTTGGACGAAGCGCTCCGCACCCGCTTGGCGATCGGCAAGCTGACTCGCGGAAGCGTCACCCAGTTTGCAAAGCTGGCCCCGGAAAGTGAGGGCCTGAAGGCCATGACGGGTGCCGAAGGCAAGGCTCGCGCGGAAGAATATTGCTGGGGTCGCGAGTTTGCCGACCTGGTGCGCGACTATCCCGGTCTGGTCAAGGATCCGCAACAGCTATTCAACATTCTGGCTCGGCTCACACCGCGCATGTACTCCATCGCGTCCAGCCAGGCAATGCACCCGGATAGCGTCCACACTACCGTCCGCGTTGTCCGTTATGACGCCCATGGAGCAGAACGGCAGGGACTGGCCAGCGGCCACCTCGGCGAACGTGCCCCGACGGGCGGTGCCATTCCCATCTTCCTTCACGCCAACGGCAACTTTCGCTTGCCGCAAGACTCGTCCACGCCCGTAATCATGGTCGGTCCAGGGACAGGAATCGCGCCGTTCCGCGCCTTCCTCGAAGAGCGTCAGGCCAAGGGTGAGACCGGCGACAACTGGCTCTTCTTCGGCGAACAGCGCCGCGCTCTGGATTTCCTCTACCAGGAGCAGTTTGAAGGGATGCACAAAGAAGGTGTGCTTACGCGTCTGGACACCGCGTTTTCGCGCGACCAGGCAAAAAAGATCTACGTTCAGGACCGCATGCAAGAGCAATGCGCTGACATTTATTCATGGCTGCAGCGCGGCGCATACTTCTACGTCTGCGGCGACGCCACCCGCATGGCCAAAGACGTAGAGAATGCGCTGCTTGATGCAATTGCCAAGGGTTCACACGGAACACTGGAACACGCAGCCGAATATCTGGCCACGATGAAGAAAGACAAGCGCTATCAGCGTGACGTCTACTAGAACAGGCTCAAAAAAGGATCCTGGGGAGAGCGGCTTGCCAGCGCTCTCCCTTTTATCGTTTCAGAGAGTGTCATGCCCGGAATGATACTGAACGGGAGTTCGTACCCCATCCATCAGGTGCGCCTGCGGCTCATGATGGCGGAGCTGCGGCTCGTGATGGTTTGGTGGCGTTGAGGACGGCATCACAAACCCGCCGTTGGTCTGGACCGAAGCTCCATCCGTGTGCAGATGAGTGTGGCTGAGCCCCGTAAGGTCCAGAGTGAACAGACTGCCCTGAGCCAAGAGCTTGCCAGTGCAAATACCCACAGCGACAATAATTACCAGTGTGCAGATGTCGCGCAGTAAAGACTTTTGCGCGCGGCTCTCTCTCTGCGGAATGCTCGGGACAATCATTTTGGATCCTCCGATGGACTCGAGCATAGCCGCCCCACCCGCGGGGCAATATGCCCCATTTGGGTCAAGCGGCGACCTGAAAGTCTTATCGGCGGATCTATGGAAACCCTCAGGTCGGACTAGATTCTGTTGTAATCCGGACGCCAGTCCTTGACAGCTTCCTTGATCTGTCTCGGCTCAAGATTTCCAGCAACCGCGCGGTCGATCAGCGCCGGAAGTTCCGCATCGGAAGCGAAGCGCAACGCGATGATCTGTTTCACTGTCAACGCCTGAGACTGAGCAAGCTGAGCCGGAGTTAACAGCGATGTGTAGCGAAACCGCTCTTCCAATCGGATAATTCGATCTTGATTTTTCAAGGAGAATTGACGAGACGTACCAATAGCAAAGAAGAAGGCAAACGACATCACAATCCACCACAGGTGGGAGCGCGAGTAAGCCGGCCACTGATTGATCGTGTAGTAAATCGATAGCACGATGTTGGCAATCGCAACCGGCAGGACTAGGAAATGCCAGGCTGGGTCAAAGGCTGCATGACTTTTGAAACTTTGCTGTGCGGGCATGGCCTGAATCATACAGCGATGCGCTCCTAACCAGCACCGAAATTGGTTTAGCCTTGAATCATGATGGGTGAAAAAGCAGTAAAAGCAAAAAAGCGGATCGGGGTGCACCTCGGAACAGCGGGTGGTTGCTGGACAGCGGTAAATCGCGCAGTTGAAGCTGGAGCCAACACATTTCAATTCTTCAGCTCCAGCCCCCGCATGTGGCGCGCCGCAGACGTAAAAGTGGAGGACGCTAACAAGATGCGTGAACTTCGGCTTGCGCACGATGTTGGCCCGGTCAGCATCCACGCCAGCTACCTGATCAATCTTTGTAGCCAGACCGAAAGCGTCCGCACCAACTCCACATCTGCTTTCCGAGGTGAGGTCCAACGTGCGATGGCGCTGGGCGCGGAGTATCTCGTGCTCCATCCTGGAAGCTGGAAGGGCCTTACCCGCGAGGAAGGTTTGCGGCTCGCCGCGGAATCGATTTTAAAGGCAGTAGAAGGCATCGACTTCGTAGGCAAAGACTTCCAAATTTTGATAGAGAACACCGCCGGTGCGGAATTTTCACTGGGCAGCAAGCTGGAACAGGTTGCCGAACTCGTAGCCACGCTGGCTCCCTGTGCGCCCGTTGCCGTCTGTCTCGATACCTGCCACGTTCACGTCGCGGGCTACGACATCGTCACTCCCCAGGGCTATGCGGAGACCACAAAGCTCATCGGTGAAACGATCGGTTTTGACGCCGTCAAGGTCTGGCACTGCAACGACGCCAAGGCTGACATGGGCTCAAAACTCGACCGTCACGAGCATATCGGCGAAGGCACAATCGGCGCCGAAACCTTCCGCCGTCTGCTGCACGACGAGCGTTTCGCCAAGGCACTCTTCATCGCCGAAACACCAGTCGATAACCCCGGCGACGAGGCCAGAAATGTCGGCGTCCTGCGAACGCTCGCGGCAGGCTAACTCCTTACTCTTGCAGCATTCTTTACAATGAAGGGATGGACGAGAGTTTGATTGAAGATAACTCCGAGCGCATCGACGCCGCGAGATATGCCCCATCCGAGATTGAGCCCAAGTGGCAAGCCCGATGGGACGCAGACCCGACTCTGTACGCTGCTGAAGGTCATGACTGCGGCAAGCCCAAGTATTACTGCCTGGAGATGCTGCCCTATCCCAGCGGCCAGTTGCACATGGGCCACGTGCGCAACTACGCCATCGGCGACGCCCTTGCGCGCTTCATGTGGATGCGCGGCTACAACGTCCTGCACCCGATGGGCTGGGACGCGTTTGGCCTTCCCGCGGAAAACGCCGCGCTCAAGAATGGTGTCCCCCCACGCGAGTGGACGCTCTCGAACATAGCCGCCATGCGAAAGCAGATGCGTCGCCTGGGCCTCAGCTACGACTGGAACAACGAACTCACCACGTGCCTGCCCGACTACTATCGCTGGAACCAGTGGTTCTTCGTCAAAATGTTCGAAGCGGGCCTCGCCTACCGTAAAAAGAGCAAGGTTAATTGGTGCCCCCAGTGCCGCACGGTGCTCGCCAATGAGCAGGTCATCAATGGCCGATGCTGGCGCCATGAAGACACACTCGTAGAGCAGCGCGACCTGACCCAGTGGTTCCTCCGCATCACAAAGTATGCGGACGAGCTGCTGGCCGGACTTGATAAGCTCGACGGCTGGCCTGAGAAAGTCCGTACCATGCAGCGCAACTGGATCGGCCGCAGCGAAGGCACACTCGTCGATTTCGCGGTCGAAAACTCGCTTGAAAAAGTAAGCGTCTTTACGACGCGCGTCGACACCATCTTCGGCGCAACGAGTGTCCAGGTAGCACCCGAGCACGCGGTGGCAAAGCTCCTTGCGGCCGACAATGCGGACCTGGCGACGGCCATCGACAAGATGGTCGAAGAGCAGAAGGCAGCGCGCGAAGTCGGTGACCTGGGCGCGATCGAAAAGCACGGCGTTGCCACCGGCAAATTTGCCGTGAATCCCTTTAATGGGCAGCGCGTGCCGATCTGGATAGGCAACTATATTCTTGCCGACTACGGAACCGGTGCCATCATGAGCGTGCCCGCGCATGACGAACGCGACTTCGAGTTCGCAACCAAGTACGGGTTAGAAATCAAGCAAGTGGTCGCCCCGAAGGACGCAAGCGAAAGTTCCGCGCTCCCTTATCTCGCTGAAGACGACGCCGTGCTCATCGATTCCGGCGAATGGACTGGCCTCGGTTGCGTTGAAGCGCAACAAAAAATGGTCGCCTTTGCAAAGGCCGGAGACTTCGGTTCACCCACTGTCACATATCGCCTCAAAGACTGGGGAGTCAGCCGCCAGCGCTACTGGGGAACTCCCATCCCCATGATCTATTGCCAAAGCGGCGCCGCAGGCTGCTCGCCGGATGAGCCGTTGCCCGTTCCCTTGAGTGAGCTTCCGATCCTTTTGCCGGAGCAGATCGCCATTACCCAGGAGGGAGGCAGCCCACTTGGCCGTGTCGCCTCATTCGTCGAAACAACTTGTCCCAAATGTGGCGGCCCAGCCCGTCGTGAGACCGACACCATGGACACCTTCGTCGATTCAAGCTGGTACTTCTACCGTTACACCGATGCCAAAAATGACCAGGCTCCTTTCGACTCCGCCAAGGTAAATTACTGGTTCCCAATCGACCAGTACATCGGTGGCGTCGAGCACGCCATCCTTCACCTCATCTACTCACGCTTCTGGACCAAGGTCATGCGCGACCTTGGCCTCATCGAAAACAGTGAGCCCGCAGAGCGTCTGTTCACGCAGGGAATGGTCATCAAAGACGGCGCAAAGATGTCCAAGTCCAAGGGTAACGTCGTGAGCCCGGACCTGATGATCGAACGCTATGGCGCAGACGCAACCCGCATGTACGCACTCTTTGCCGCACCTCCGGACCGTGATCTTGAGTGGCAGGAAGAGGGTGTCGCCGGCATCTCGCGCTTCCTCGCCAAGGTCTATCGTCTAGCCACAAAATACGCTGCGGTTGAAGGCGGCCAGCGTGGCACAAGCGAAAAAGATCAGTTTCTGTTGCGTAAGCTGCACCAGACCCTGGCCAAGATCACCCAGGACTTCAGCGGGCGGTGGCACTTCAATACGTCGATCGCATCCATCATGATCCTCGTCAATGAAGTCACCGCCACCGAGTCAGCCATCGACGCCGGGGAAGTGTCCCCCGCAACGGTCCGCGAAGTCCTCGGCGGCCTGGTCCAGATGCTCGCCCCGTTTGCTCCATTCTTTTCATCAGAACTCTGGGAGCGCATGGGCATGGAAGGGGCGGTCTTCCGCACTGCCTGGCCAGTAGCCGACGCCGAACTCGCACGCGAGAGCGAAATAGAAATCCCTGTGCAGGTCAACGGCAAGCTCGTGACGGTAATCAAGGTAATTGCGGAAGCCGATGCCGAGACGATCAAATCCGCCGCGCAGTCGGACGAAAAGGTAGTGGCGCGCGGAGCAGGAAAGACCATCGTCAAGATTGTTTACGTGCCCGGCAAGCTCGTAAACCTCGTGGTGAAGTAGTGCCGTCACCGGGAGAGATCAGAGGAACGCAGTCTTTCGTCCACACGCTTTCAGCCACCTGGCAGCGCCCTTCGGTGACCGCGCTGGAAGTCGCATGGCGCTGGGCCTACGGCATTCCGGCGCTGGCCTTGATCACGCGAGAAGTCCGACAAGTCCTGCTCGTTGCAACCAGCGGCACGATGGACCCTGCAACCGTCGGGCTGGACCGAACCTTCGTCAACGATCCAGTCGGCGCCTTGAGTGCAGACCCGGTGGGTGCCGTCGCAAAGGTAGTATCTGCACTCGCGCAGATACTACCAGGGCTCTGGTCCAAACTCATCTGGATGGCCCCCCTGCTGTTCATCGTCTGGGTCATCATTTCCTCGATCGGCCGAAGCGCGGTGCTGCGCCGGGCAGACGCCGCGATGCACCCGCGCATCGGCACCCTGATGGGACTTCAGGCAATTCGCGTGGCGGTCCTTGCGACGATCTGCGGCTTCTGGTTCTGGGCCCTGAAGCAGTGCGGAGCCTTCGCCGTTACCGGACCACTGAATCGCCATGAAGATCCAAACCTCGTCCTTTACTGCGGGCTGGTCATCGTGCTCTCGCTCGGGATGTTCACGGCGTGGGCGTTCGTTAGCTGGATACTCTCCATTGCGCCCCTGCTGGCCATGCTCAGAAACATTGGAGTCACCGCCAGCATGCGCGCGGCAACCCAACTTGGCCTGCTCAAAGGCAAGCTTGTCGAAATCAACCTCGTTCTGTCCATCGTGAAGGTCGCGCTGATCGTTCTCGCCATGGTCTTCTCCGCCACACCACTGCCCTTCGAGGCCGTCACGACACCCGGCTTCCTGGCCTGGTGGTGGGCGGGCGTAAGCGTCCTTTACGTTCTCTGGTCAGACTTCTTCCACGTCGCGCGCATTATGGGTTATCTGACCCTCTGGCGGACGTTCGAGGATGACCGAAAAGGTGCAATTTAGTCTTGCAATCGCAGACAATTGTGCATCCTAAAACTCGTGTAGCCTGAACTTTTGGAGGAAGCCCATGTCTTTTGCCCTGTATGCCCTTGGTTACGTTATCGTGATCGGCGGAGTCGCTTATATGGCTCACCTGATGCACCTTCCCCAGCACTGGATTGCTGCAATCGTCATCATCCTGCTCGGCGTTGGAATAGTGACCGGCGTTACGAACACGCGGCAGAAAGATCCCAGCTAAGCCCGGACGTTTAGACTGTTGAAGTGGATACTTCAACGATCGTCATTCTGGATTTTGGTTCTCAGTACACGCAACTGATTGCGCGCCGCATTCGTGAGTTCAACGTTTTTTCCGTGGTCCTGCCCTGCACGGTTCCACTTGAACAATTACGTGCGCTTTCACCTGCAGGCGTCATTCTCTCCGGCGGCCCATGCTCCGTCTACGATGCGGATTCGCCGGCCGCAGACCCTGCGGTGCTCGCCATGGGCGTTCCCGTGCTCGGAATCTGCTACGGCCTGCAATTCATCGCGCACCATCTCGGCGGCCGCGTAGAGAGCGCTGCCAGCCGCGAATACGGCCACGCCGAAGTGTCGATCATCAAGGAAACTCCGCTCTTTGCAGGCCTCCCCGCCACGCTGGACGTCTGGATGTCCCACGGCGATCACGCGGCAGTCCTTCCCGTTGGCTTTGAACTCATCGCCGAGACAGCAAACGCCGTCGCCGGCATCGCCAACGAGGAGAAGCGCATCTGGGCCGTCCAGTTTCATCCGGAAGTCGCCCACACCCGCAACGGCACAGAACTGCTGCGAAACTTTGTACTCGATATCTGCGGAGCCGAAGCCAACTGGACCCCCGAACACTTCATCCAGACCACGGTCGAACGCGTCCGCGCCCAGGTCGGTGATGGCCACGCCATCTGCGGCCTCAGCGGCGGCGTCGACTCGTCGGTCGCGGCCGTCCTCGTCGCCAAGGCCATCGGCGACCGCCTGACCTGCATCTTCGTCAACAACGGCGTTTTGCGTAAAGACGAGTTCGCCAAGGTCCAGAAGACCATGCGCGAGCAACTCGGCCTCAATGTCGTCGCTGTCGACTCCTCTGAACGGTTTCTCACCAAGCTCGTCGGCGTTACCGATCCCGAGACCAAGCGCAAAGTCATCGGCAACGAGTTCATCGCCGTCTTCGACGATGAAGCAAAAAAGATCTTTGAGGCCGAAAAGCACGTCGGCGAAGAGGTTGCATGGCTCGTCCAGGGCACGCTCTACCCCGACGTTATCGAAAGCTCCAGCGTCAAAGGCCCTTCGCAGACCATCAAAAGCCACCACAATGTGGGCGGTCTCCCCGCTGACATGAAGCTCAAGCTTATCGAGCCTCTACGCGACCTCTTCAAGGATGAAGTTCGCCGTATCGGCCGCGACCTCGGCATGCCCGACGAGATCATTGACCGCCAGCCCTTTCCCGGCCCCGGCCTGGCCGTCCGCATCCTCGGGGAGGTCACGTCGGAGCGCGTTGCCGTCCTGCAGGAAGCTGACGCCATCGTCGTCGAAGAGATCAAGGCCGCCGGCCTCTACAAGCAAATCTGGCAGAGCTTCGCGGTCTTGCTTCCAGTCAAGTCCGTCGGAGTCATGGGCGACCAGCGCACCTACGCCGAAACCTGCGTCGTGCGCGCCGTCAACAGCGAGGATGGCATGACCGCCGACTGGACCCCGCTCCCCTACGACTTACTGCGCAAGATCTCGTCACGCATCGTGAGCGAAGTTCGCGGTATTAACCGCGTCGTCTACGACATTACCAGCAAGCCTCCCGGTACCATCGAGTGGGAGTAAGGAAGACTCTGGATTTATAGAATGGAGGAGTCGCTGCGGCGTGTAACGCGGCGTGGACCGGGCGTAATCTAGCGCGCGGTTCCCGCCTTCATGGCCTTGCCTCGGGTGGCACTCGTCTGCAGGACGACCCGCGTATCCTTCGGGAACGTAACTTCTTTACCCTTTGCAAAAATGCGCTGGTAGATGCTCAGAGCGGCCCCGTAAAAACCAATACCCGCTGCGATATTGGGCTGCCCGGCAGCCGTTCCGATGATGAACCCAATCGCACCCAGAGAGTTGGAGGCAACAGCATTCTTCCCCAGCATGTTGTCCTGGTCGTGCCTATGATCAAGCGGACGCGCCGCAAGCTGTAACAGGATTAGTGGAACCAGCAACTTATCCTGCGGCTTCGGCGTAACGTTGCCTTCGCTATCCATGGCAAGCTGCGCGGCGCTTGAGCTGTTAACCCCTTTCAGCGCGACGCGAACGATTTGAGCCTCTTCACCCGGACGCTTCAACTCGCGGAACGTAAAGCGAAGCTCTCCGGTACGGCTGAATTTTCGCGAAGGTCTGGCCGACGTCACCGAGCCGGTCAGCACAGAACCCTGCGGAATCTCAATAGAACCGTCTTCATTCAGAATCGGCTTGGCCACCGTCGCTTGAATTGCCTGCCCCGCCTTACTCGTCTCGGAACTTATCGGCGTGTCCAGATACGCCTGCAGAATCCAGGTCGGGAACTCCTCCGTAACAGGTGGCGGCAACCCTGCGGCTTCCGCATTCGTGGATGCGGCAAAGCTGGCAGGCTCTACCGTCTCGACCGTCCATGCCGTCTCTTTCGCGATGCTCTGCGGATGATACGGAAGTTGGCTGTAAACAAACTGCATAAAGCGATCGCCCTTGTCCGGGCCGGTGATCACTTTGAGACGATCCTTGCCGGCCTGCAACAGGTCCTCAACACGCTGATGCAGAAACCCGCCCTTGCGCGGTGGAGGTGCTACCAGCTTGTACAACGGCGCGCCATCCGTCGCAGTATCCGTCACGATCGGCACCCGCAGGCCAGACGGCAGAACAACCGTATCGAAGCGAACCACCGGTGTATGAAACGGCGTGAAGTCGAAGTGCAGCCGACCATTTACGCGCCGCCGATGATCCGGCGACAACGACACAATCAATCCGGTCACGATCGTCTTCGCAGGCAACACGAGTTGATCATCGGCGTAAACCGGGTAGAGCAATTCCGCGCGAATCGGTGCGCCAACACGCATCGGAAGTTTCGTCGGGCTGCTCACAGGCAACTGCGTCCCCGGCGGAACGATGATGGGGGCCGACTGGGCAAACGCAGCTGCACGGAAGAGAGTGATCGTCAGAAGTGCCTTGCTGCTTATCATGTATGCAACGTAGACGAAGGTGAGAGTTGTTTAGCTTCATTCTGAAAAAACTTAAAAAAATGAAGCGCTGCGGGACTTCGCAGCGCTTCGTGGTTACATCCGAAGTGTAGGTCTAACCCAGCTCTTCCAGGCTTTTCGCCCCGTACTTCAAATACCACGGGCTCGCTGCCTTCAGTGCTTTGTTTACATTGCCAATGTTTTCAACACCAACCGTTTCGAGCCACCTTCGGAACGCAGCTGCACCCTGCTTGGCATAGATTGGAATTCCGTCTTTCCAGGTAGCGCGGCCACAAAGAACGCCATTGAATTTTGTACCGGATTCGCCCGCAAGCTCAAGCGTTTCGATGAACATCTGGTTGGATACGCCCGCCGACAGGTAGATGAACGGTTTGTGCGTCATCTCTTCTGCGTCGCGGAAGAATTTCAGAGCCTGCGCTCGGGTATACGCGGCCACACCTTTGAAGGCGCGCGTGCCGGCAACATAAGACAGCTCGATTGGCACCTCAACCTTCAATACATCCACGTTGTAGCGATCCTTACCAAACTCGGCCATCGAGCCGGACACGATGCTCGGCTTCAATCGCGCATAGACCTCCGACTTCTCATCGGCGCCCTGCGCGTCATAGCCTACGAATTCCAGGAAGAACGGAATATCCTGCGCGATACACTCATCGCCAATCCGCTCGATCCACGCATGCTTCAGATTATTGATAGATGTCTTCTCAAACGGCGTGTAGTAGAGCAGAACCTTGATGCAATCCGCGCCAGCCTCCTTCAGTCGGCGCACGCTCCATAGATCCAGCAGATCGGGCAGACGGCCCGGCGTGGCGGCGTCATAGCCTGTCTTCTCATACGCCAGCAGCAAGCCTGCCTCGTTGCGATTCTTCGCCGCTTCCAGACCAAACTCCGGATCCAGCAGGATCGCCGAAGCATGCCGCGTCAAGACCTGGGTTACCAGCGTCTTGAATTCGGCCATTGCCGGCGCGTCAATGAGTCCACCCTTTTCTTTCGCCAGCGCCTTCTGCAGCGATCCGCGTTGATCCATCGCAGCCGCAGCGATAACTCCGCGTGCATCCGAGACAGCTTTAAGTCCTGCGAGTTTTCCGGGTGTGAGTTTCATTTGTCGTCTCTCCTGATGCTCCAACCTTGCAAAAACAAGTCTACAGAGCGCCGATGATGAAGGTCAGTAAATCGCTCCGGCCCCGGTGATTCTATTGAAACTACTTCAACGAAATCCCGGCAAGCACACATCATTTCAGACGGATGCAGCCACTGCCGCCTGCTGAATCGCAAATAGCTCCCGAATCCCCGTCTCAGCCAGATCCAGCATCGCCGTCAACTCGGCGCGGGAGTAGCTTTCCTTCTCCGCCGTCGCCTGCGTCTCCACCAACCCGCCAGACGCCAGCATCACCACGTTCATATCGACCGTAGCCCGCGAGTCCTCTTCATAACAAAGATCCAGCAGCGTATTTCCGTCCACGATACCCACGCTGGTCGCTGCAATCATTTGCTTCAGCGGATTGGCCTTCAGCGTGCCGGCAGAAACCAGCTTGCCGAGCGCAATCGCAAGTGCCACCGACGCGCCCGTAATCGCAGCCGTGCGCGTCCCGCCATCAGCCTGCAGCACGTCGCAATCCAGAATAATCGTCCTCTCGCCCAGTGCGCGCATGTCGACGACTGACCGCAGCGAGCGCCCAATCAGCCGCTGAATCTCATGCGTCCGTCCTCCAATCTTGCCCTTCTCGGCCTCTCTTGGGCTTCTAGTAAGTGTCGCGCGGGGCAGCATGCCATACTCCGCGGTAACCCAGCCGCGGCCAGAGTTACGCATCCAGCCTGGAACCCCGGTCTCAACGGTGGCATTGCAAAGTACGCGGGTGTTGCCCGCTTCAATCAACACGGAGCCTTCTGGGGTGGAAATATAGCCGGGCGTGATGCGGGTCGGGCGGAGAGTAGAGGCGGAACGCTGGTCAGGACGGAAAAGAGCCATGGCCAGATTATAGGTTCCCGCTCACCAGCCCAGGATTGTCCCAAAATGGGAAACGTATCTATTCCGAAAATGGTTCAAGTTACCAAAGATTCTTTCCGTCGCGTAAGGTAGGGTTCACAACCTATGCGGGCTACTCAGAGAACGACATCAGCCTTGGACGATCGACAGAGTCATGGAATCTCGGGAAGCGCAACCGATCGCACCGCCCAGAGCCAGCTTTCGACGGTAAAACCCTTACACAATAGCGTGCAGGGGCTCCCCTTGTTACACCTTCTTATCGTCGACGATGATGAATCGGTGCGAGAGGCATGCTCTGCTATCGCACGGAAGATGGGCTTTGCTGTCATAACGGCGTGCGACCTGGCCGCCGCAAGAGCCATTCTGAAACATCAGAAGCTGGACCTCATTCTTCTGGATCTCAAGAGTCCCGGCACCGGTGGCGGAGGCGGTCTTGGCCTGCTCGAGGAGGTAAAGACCCTCTACCCGGAGACATCCGTCATCGTCATGACGGCGTTCGCCTCCGTGTCCAGCGCGGTGGAGGCTATGCGCGTCGGAGCGGGGGACTATCTCACCAAGCCCTTTGCGCTGGATGAGCTTGTAACGATTCTCGAGCGCGCCGGTGAGCGCAGAAACCTCGATTTCGAAAGCCGGCGTCTGCGCGAAAGAATGCGCACACAGAAGGGATCAAGTCATCTCGTCGGGCGCTCGCCGGAGATGGAAAAGCTCTACCGCATCCTCTCCAAGGTAGCGAACACCAACCATCCCGTCCTGATCCTCGGCGAAAGCGGCACCGGCAAGGAACTGGTCGCCCGGCAGATTCATTTCAACGGTCCAAACGCCGACAAGCCCTTCGTCCCGGTCGATTGCGGCTCTATGGTTCCTGAACTGATCGAAAGTGAGGTCTTCGGAAGCGTCAAAGGCGCCGCTCCCGGCGGCGGTCGTGCCCGGGAAGGCCTGCTTGCCGCCGCCGAAGGAGGCACTGTCTTCCTCGACGAGATCGGCGACCTGCCGCTCGACCTGCAGGCCAAACTTCTCAGAACCCTGCAGGAGAAGACCGTGCGACCCGTCGGCGGCACCCATTCAGTTGCCATCTCCGCGCGTGTTCTGGCTTCTACCAATCGCGATCTGGCGGCCATGGTGGAAGGCGGTCGCTTCCGCAAAGACCTCTACTTCCGCCTCAACATCGTCAACCTGAAGATCCCTCCCCTCCGGGACCGCACGGAAGATATCCCCTTGCTCGCCCAACACTTTCTGGAGCGCACTCAGCGCGAGATAGGATCGGCGCACGTGTTTTCGGACGACGCACTCCGCGCCATGATCGCCTACAACTGGCCTGGCAATGTGCGCGAGCTTGAGAACGCAATCGAGCGTGCATGCGCACTCAGTTCTGGGCCAATTCTCCATATGGGTGATCTTCCGACGCAGTTGCATGACTACCGCATGCAGGCTCGTGCAGAACAAGGCGTTCCGCAATCCGAGCCGACCACTGCAACGATCGTCTCCATCGCCGAGATGGAGCGCAAAGCCATTCTCGGCACTATTCGCCAGTTGAAGGGTGACAAGCTCATGGCCGCCAAGCTTCTGGGCATCGGCAAGACCACCCTCTACCGCAAGCTCAAGGAGTACGGAATCACGGACGACGACGATTACAACAGCCAGTAGCCGGACGCACACTCCAGGAGACTCCAAAAAACCGATTGTTCCTTACCGATTCATAGGCGCTGAATACCGAGAAAGAGGCAGGCCATGACCCAAGATGTATTGATTATTTCCACAATGGATGGCGCGGAAAATTGTGCGCGTGTGATTGAACAGCAGATCGGAACGCATGTAGAAGTGGCTCCGAATCGCAAGGCCGGCCTGGCTGCGCTGCGCAGGTCAGCCTTCGCTGTCGTCGTCGTAGAGCAAAACCTGGCCGAGGCAGACCCGGAGTGGGCAGACCAGATATGGGCCCACGCCGGTCTCGCAATGCCGCTGCAGGTCAACTTCGCGATCTCCGGCAGCGCCCGCCTTAGCCGAGAGGTGAAAGCCGCTTTGATCCGCCGTGCTAACGAAGAAAAGATCGCAAGGCGCGCCGTCGCGGCAGAGATGGAGAACGACCTCAAGTCCTGCGTGACCGGCCTGCTGCTGGAAAGTGAGCTTGCCCTGCGCGAACCCGCGGTGCCTGCTTCTTTGGAGCCCAAGCTCCGGCATCTCGTTGCACTTGCCGGGGCCCTGCGTGAGCGGCTGCGCGGCGCATCAGAATCGCGTCTGTAAACGTCCGCAAGCCCCGCTTTCGGTGTACGCTTTTCGCAAGAGGAGTTCGAAAATGGCGTGCAAACATCTAGGTCAGATCAAGTCGGAGCTGGAGCGGGAAGACACCCACAAAGCCTATGTAAAAGGCTGCGAACAGTGCGTGAAGGACGGAACGCCGTGGGTGCATCTGCGCGAGTGTCTGGAATGCGGCCACGTAGGCTGCTGCGACTCCAGCGTAGGCAGGCATGCGGATAAACATTTTCACGCAACGAAGCACGCCATCATGCGCAGCGTCGAGCCCGCTGAGACATGGGGCTGGTGTTACGTCGATAAGGTCATGCTCGGCGAATAGAATGCTGCTATGTGGATCTATGAAACGCTACTTGGAGTCGACCTCGTCGAGCGCGTAAGTTCGATGGCCGAAGTCCAGGGAGTTCAGTACGACTCGCGCAAAGTGAGCACGGGCGATCTCTTCGTCGCCATGCGCGGTGGCAGCACCGACGGCAACCGGTACATCGCAGCTGCGCTGGAAAACGGTGCCGTCGCCGTCGTTACAGACTCACGCGAGGCTTGGAATTCAGGCCGGCTTTCAACCACTCCATTTTATCTGGTCCACAACGGCCGCCGAGCGCTCGCAGCCATAGCCGCCAACCTCCTCGGACATCCGGAACGAGCCTTGAAGATCAGCGCCGTCACCGGCACCAACGGAAAAACGACAACAGCTTTCCTGCTGGAGCAGATGCTGCGTTCCGTCAATCGCAAATGCGTGCTCATCGGAACCATTGAAACCCACGTCGGCGACGAAGTCCGGCCCAGCGAGCACACCACCCCCGAAGCCTCCGATCTCCTCACCATCTTCGCCGACGGAGTCAATGTCGGCGCCACCGAAGCCGTCATGGAGATGTCCAGTCATGCGCTTGAGCAGGAGCGCGTATGGCGCGTCCACGTCGACGTTGCCATCTTCACCAATCTCACGCAGGATCACCTGGACTTCCACGGCACCATGGAAGCCTACGGCGCAGCCAAGGCGCGCATGTTCTCAGGCGTCGGCGCAGCCCCGCCACGCATCGCCGTCATCAACGCAGACGATGCTTTCTCCGCACTTATCCTCAAGTCAGCAGAGAAATGCCCCACGATCTGGACCTATGGCCTCGAAAACGCCTCCACGCCAGGCCACCCCACGGACTTTGTCGCGACCCATATAAAGCTCGGCGCGGGCCAAACCAGCTTTCATCTCCGCACCCCGTTCGGTGAGTTGCAAGTGCACTCCCACCTCTCCGGACGCGTCAATGTCTACAACCTTGTCGCGGCTATCGCAGCCGGCCTTGGCCGTGGCATGACCCTCGACCAAATCAACTCCAGCATCGACAACCTGCATCCCGTTCCCGGACGATTTCAAACCATCCCAAACCAGCAGGGAATCACAGTTGTCGTCGACTACGCTCACACCGACGACGCCCTCCGCAACCTCATCGGCCTCGCCCGAGAACTCGTCAAGCCAACCGGCGGACGCGTCATCACCCTCTTCGGCTGCGGCGGCGATCGTGACCGCACGAAGCGTTCAAAAATGGGCCGCGCCGCCGGAGAGGGCAGCGATTTCGTCGTCGTGACCAGTGACAACCCCCGCTCCGAAGATCCCGCAACGATCCTTGAAGAAGCCTTTGCCGGAGTTCGCGAAACCGCCACCGAAGTTATCGTCGAAAGTGACCGTGCCACAGCAATCCGCCTCGCCATCTGCAACGCCCAGCGCGGCGACATCGTCCTCCTCGCGGGCAAGGGCCACGAAAAAATCCAGATTCTCAACGACGGCCCCGTCCCGTTCGACGACGCAAGAGTAGCGACACAGGTTCTTGAGGACAAGGCAGCAATCAAGGGGCAATTATGAAATTGACGTTGGGGCAGATTGCAGACTGGATTCACGCCGAGGGCGACTTCATCACCAACTCGGACGTGTTTGGATATTCCATTGATTCCCGTACCATCGGTGCCGGCGAACTCTTCTTCGCCGTGACCGGCAAGCATCGGGATGGCCATGATTACGTCGCCATGGCGCTGCAAAACGGAGCCGTTGCGGCCGTCGTGAGCAACGGCTGGTTTGCCCCCGACGAGATGGACTCCTGCCGCCTCCTTTATGTCCCCGAAGGAGAAGATTGCGTTCTCAGCGCTATGCAGACCCTGGCCCGCCACGTCCGCCGAGCCTGGGGTAAGCGGGTCATTGGCGTCACCGGCTCCGCAGGCAAGACGACCACCAAGGAAGCAATCGCCCAGGTCCTGAGCGCCAGGTTCAACGTCCTCAAATCTGCCGGAAATCTTAACAACCACTTCGGCGTCCCGCTCCAACTCCTGCGGCTTGAACCTGAACACGACGTAGCCGTCATCGAGATGGGAATGAACCACGCTGGTGAAATCGCCGTCCTCGCCCGCATCGCCGAGCCCAACTGGGCTGTCGTCTCGAACGTCGCCGCCGTCCACCTGGAGTTCTTCCCGGACGGCATTGAAGGTATCGCCCGGGCCAAGTACGAGCTCGTCCAGGCGCTTCCGCCCGACGGTCTCGCCATCCTCAACGCCGACGACCCGCGGGTCGCTGCCTTCGCCGCCGGCCTGGGCAACCGCGCCATCCTCTACGGGCAGGCCGCCTCCGCAAGAGTCCGCGCGGAGAATGTCCATGAGGCTGGGGCGGAAGGCATCCACTTCACCGTCACCAGCGATGGCCAAAGTGCGGAAGTCGCCCTGAAACTCCTCGGTCGCCACAACGTCTCGAACGCCCTCGCCGCCATTGCCACCGGCCTCGCCTGCGGCATGAACCTCGCTGATTGCGCTATCGCCATCGGCACACTTGAAGCTACCGACAAACGCGGCGTAGCCCTCGATTGGCACGGCGCCACCCTCATCAACGATTGCTACAACTCCAACCCCGTCGCGCTGGACGCTATGGTCGACGCGCTCATGGCCATCCCCGTCCCTGCCAACGGCCGCCACATCGTCATCGCGGGCGAGATGCTCGAACTCGGCCCCCAAAGCGAAGCCCTCCACCGCGCCTGCGGCCAACGCATGCAGCAAACTGGCGTCAGTCTCGTCATAGGCGTCCGAGGCCTCGCAAAATCCCTGGCCAAAGCTGCCAACGGCACCTTCCTCGAAACCCCCGAGCAAGCCGGCCAGTGGATGCTTGACAACGTAAAAGCCGGCGACGCCGTTCTGCTGAAAGCGTCTCGCGGCGTAAAGCTTGAGAGCGCGCTTGATGTCCTGATCCGCAGCACAAATTCATAAGACGAGCCGAACATATTCCGCATCCAAGCTGCCATGGCTATCGGCAGAATGAGCGGCAACGGCACTTCGGCAGTGGGCAAGAAACCTGCGGCACATGCAGGACTGAAGCAAGCAATAAAAGCTGCCAGCCGGCCCGCTGACAAGCAGGCAAAGAAACAAACCGCCAGGAACACCGCTAAGCACGCCGACAAAAAAGCAGCAAAAAAAGCTGCCACCCATACCGACTCTGCAAAACTCCTCCATGGTGTGGAAAACGAGTCTAAAAAGTCGGGCAAACACGCGCCAGAGTTGTCCCATGCCTTCCACCATCTCCAGCGCGCCGCCGCCGTTATCTCCCTTTTGGAACACGATACCGGTGGCGATCTCCGCATGCTCCTCGAGCAAGGCGTCCAGCTTTACCGCGCTGCCGCCGCCCCCAAAGCCAGGGGCAACGAAGTCCTCTCAGCCGAGGGCGTCCTGCGCGCCGCCGAGCATCTGGGTATGGCCGGTCTCTATGCCGCACGCGCCGACTACCGCATCCAGGTCCCCTTACCCTCCCGCGCCGACGTCGTCAAACATCTCAACAAGCTGCGCCCTCGCCTCGACAAGCTCAAGACCTCCGACCGCGAACTGGCCAGCCGCCTTGAAGCCATGGCCCGCGTAGTCCTGCGCCGCGCCGAAGGGTCCAGCCACGACCCTCACTTGGAGCACGAACTCACCATGGCCGCTGACGGCCTATGCTCCGCGCTGGAGAAGGGCTTGTAGCCGCCAGAAAGATTGCACCGCCGTCGAACATACAGGCTGTTAAGATAAGCAAGAGTCCCGGACAGAACGTCCGGCGCACCCACAGGCGGAGATCTCTTGCTTTATTGGCTGCTCTATCAAAAGCTTTTCCCGTACTTTCGACTGTTCCGCATCTTCCGCTACCTGACCTTCCGGTGCGTCTTCGCCTCCCTGACTGCGCTTGCGATCGGCCTCCTCATCGGTCCCTTTGTCATCGAACGGCTTCGCGAGTTTCAGATCGGTCAGTACATTCGCGAAGAAGGTCCGCAATCCCACCAGAAGAAGGGCGGCACCCCCACCATGGGCGGCGTCCTCATCTGCATCTCCATCATCATCCCCACCCTGCTCTGGTCGGATCTGTCGAACCCCTTCGTCTGGATCGTCACCTTCTCCACACTCGCCTTCGCTGCCATCGGCTTTGCGGACGACTACACCAAGGTTGTGCGCAAGCACAATCAGGGACTCACCGGCCGCCAGAAGCTTGCGCTGCAGTTCCTCGTGAGCGGCCTCATAGCCGTCGCGCTGCTCGTCCTTGAAGGTCGCGGGAGCTATTCCACCCGCCTCGTCGTCCCTTTCGCCAAGCGTTTCCGCCCGGATCTCGTCTGGGACTGGATGGGCGTCATCCCGCATCTGCACTGGCTTGCGTTCGTCCCCTTCATCGTATTCGTCATGCTCGTCATCACCTTTTCGAGCAATGCCGTCAACCTCACCGATGGTCTGGACGGCCTCGCCATCGGCTGCACCATCATCGCCGCCGGCGCCCTCACCGTCCTCACCTACGTCAGCGGCCACGTCGTCTTCTCGGACTACCTCGAGCTCCAGCGCATGCCCATGGTCAGCGAGTTGACGGTCTTCTGCGGCGCCATGGTCGGCGGCTCCATAGGCTTCCTCTGGTACAACGCCCATCCCGCGGAGATCTTCATGGGCGACGTAGGCTCTCTCGCCCTCGGCGGCGCCATCGCCACCGTCGCGGTCATTATCAAGCAGGAACTTCTGCTGCCGTTCATCGGCGGCGTCTTCATCCTGGAGGCGGTCAGCGTCATGCTGCAGGTCGGCAGCTACAAGCTCCGCAACGGCAAGCGCATCTTCAAGATGGCCCCGCTGCACCACCACTTCGAACTCCTGGGCTGGAGCGAATCCAAAGTCATCGCCAGATTCTGGATCCTCGCCCTGGTCTTCGCGCTCTTCGCCCTGACCACGCTGAAGCTGCGGTGATGTTAGCGGATTCAGTCGGAATCGACGCTCCGGTTTTGCTCTCTGGGGTATGATCATGCCGTTTCCGCCAGATCCAAAGAATGGACTGGCGATCCTTCCATTGCTGCTCCAACTGGAAGCTTTTGCTCTCTTTCTCTATGCTGGGATGCGCGGGTCACGGTGGTGGCTTATCAAGCCTGGGCTATTGCCCTGTGGTGTTGGATATATTTTGTGGTTGTAATCGCGAGGGCACTAAATGGAACTGAAGAACAAACGAGTCCTGGTCGTAGGCCTTGGCAAATCCGGCATCGCCGCCGCCCTCTTCCTCAAAGCCCGCGGAGCCCGCGTCACCGTCTCCGACACACGCTCCGCTAAAGCTCTCGGCGAAGAGATCCCACGGCTCCTTGAAGCCGGCATCATGGTTGAAAGCGGAGGCCACGGCCTCCTCACCTTCCGCCGCCAGGACCTTATCGTCGTCTCCCCCGGCGTCCCGCTTGAAACTCCTGAAGTCGCCCAGGCCGCCGCGCTCGATATGCCGATCATAGGCGAGCTTGAACTGGCCTCGCGCTTCCTTTCCGGCCAGATCGTCGCCATAACCGGCTCCAACGGCAAGACCACCACCACCACCCTCATCGGCCAGATCTTCGAAGACGCCGGCCTGCCCACCAAAGTTGGCGGCAACATCGGGCTTCCCGTCATTGATCTTGTCTCCGAAAGCACAGCCGAAACCTGGAACATCCTCGAGGTCTCCAGCTTCCAGCTAGAGACTGCTGAGCAGTTCCACCCAAAGATCGCGCTGGTCCTGAACATCACGCCAGACCACCTCGACCGCCACAAAACCTTTGAGCGCTACGCCGCCGCCAAAGCCCGCATTACCCAGCGCCAGGGTCCGGAAGACTTCCTCATACTCAACGCAGAGGACAAGGAGACCCAGATGGTCGCGGCTAAAACCAGCGCGCAGATTTTCTGGTTCAGCGGGGTCCGTCGGGTCAAGCAGGGAGCCTTTGTCTACGGGGAAAGTATCTTCTTTCTTGCCCAAGAAGGCGGCAAGCCCGAACCCATTCTCCCCATCGCCGAGATCGCCCTAAAAGGCACACACAACATAGAAAACGTCCTGGCTGCCGTCTGCGCGGCCAAACTTGCCGGCATCTCCAGCGAGTCCATCCGCAACACTGTCGCCGCCTTCCAGGCCGTTGAACACCGTCTGGAACTCGTCCGCACCGTCGCCGGTGTCGAATACTACAACGACTCCAAGGCCACCAACGTCGACGCCACCATGAAGGCCGTTGCCTCCTTTCCCGGCGGCATCCACCTCATCCTGGGCGGCAAAGACAAGAACTCCGACTACACCGAATTGATCCCCCTGCTCCGCGAGCGAGTGTTAACTGTTTACACAATAGGTTCTGCGGCTGAAAAAATAGAACGCGAGCTCGCCGGAGTCGTGAAGATAAAGCAGGCAGAGACTCTGGACAAAGCAGTGAAGGAAGCAGCGGCAGTCGCCAAACCCGGCGAGGTCGTTCTACTTGCACCAGCCTGCTCCAGCTTCGACCAGTTTGAAAGCTACGAGCATCGCGGCCGCTTCTTCCGCGAACAGGTTCAAGCCCTGAAAGGCTAGCTTCCTTCGCCGCAGGATTGCTTGGGCAGTTTGCCAGGAGCATGGATTTAGTCATGCCATGGGCAAACGAGCGAATGAGCGACTTTAGCCGCCGAATTACTTTTTTCGGACCACGCAGCACAGAACCAGAGGCAAGGAAATGGCAAAACGCGTTGGCGTAGACAAATGGCTGTTCGGAGTCGTGCTGATGCTCGTCCTCTTCGGCCTCGTCATGGTCTTCTCCGCCTCCGCCGTCATGGCCACATCGGAGACAGGCTCGCCCTACAAGTACGTCGCCAAGCAGACGGTCTTCGCCCTGCTGGGCATGGCTGCCCTCGTCTTGCTGATGAAGGTGGACTACCGGCACTATAACAATCCCAAAGTAGTATTCCCGGCCATGGGTTTCACCACCGTGCTGCTCCTGGCGGTCTTCGCCATGCCCCAGCTCAACCACACTCATCGCTGGTTCAAGGCGGGCTTCTTCACCTTCCAGCCGGCGGAGCTTGCAACGCCCCTCGTCGTGCTCTTCCTCGCCTACTTCCTGCAAACGCGTATTCACAAAATGGATGACTGGCGCGGAACGATCGTGCGTGCCGTTCTTCCGCCACTCATCTTCGTCGGTTTGATCATGAAGCAGCCGGACCTGGGCACCGCCCTTGTCTGCGCCGGCGTCACCCTGGCCATGCTTTATCTGGCGGGCATGCAGGTCAAATGGATCGGCGTCGCTATTCTGGCGTCGAGCCCGGTCATGTTCTACATGCTGTGGATGGTGCCCTTCCGCCGTGCACGCCTCCAGACCTATCTGCATCCGGAACTTGACCCGCTGGGCAAGGGTTTTCACACCATGCAGTCGCTTATTGCGGTGGGAACCGGCGGTTTCCGCGGCCTGGGTTTAATGGAAGGGCGGCAAAAGCTGTACTTCCTGCCCGAAGCCTGGACCGACTTCATCTTCGCCAATATCTCTGAAGAACTCGGCCTGCTCGGCGCACTTGCTCTCGTCGGTCTCTTCGTCATGTTTGGATACCGCGGTCTGCGTGCGGCCTTTCTTTCAACCGATCCGTTCGCCCGCTTTCTCGCGTTTGGCCTCACCTCTGCGATTCTGATCCAGGCCTTCTTCAACATGAGTGTTGCCATTGCGCTGGTCCCCACCAAGGGGATTACGCTCCCGTTTATCTCGTTTGGTGGCACGTCGCTCTTTGTTACCCTCGCCAGTATGGGCGTTCTGCTCAACATCACGCGAGAGATTGACTAGCCCGTGCGCGTTCTGATTGCAGGTGGCGGGACAGGTGGACACGTCATCCCCGCCCTCGCTATCGCTCGCGAGCTACGCGACCGGCACAGCGCCGAAGTCCGTTTCGTAGGAACCGCTCGCGGCCTTGAAACCCGACTGGTTCCCGAAGCCGGATTCGAGCTTGAACTCATTCACGTTGGTCAACTGAAGAACGTCAGCCTGATGACCCGCTTACGAACCGTTGTAGACCTGCCGCTGGGCATAATGCGATGCGTCATCCTGCTCCGGCATTTCAAGCCAGACGTTGTCGTCGGGGTAGGCGGATACGCCAGCGGCCCGGCCATGATGGCTGCGATTCTCCTCCGTATTCCCACGCTCGCCTTCGAGCCCAACGCCGCTCCTGGTCTTGCCAACCGCCTCATTGGCAAACGCGTGGACGCCGCCGCAGTCAACTTCGCCTCGACCATCGCCCACTTCCGTAACGCTCACGTAACTGGCATCCCGGTGCGTCGCGAGTTCTTCGAGATCCAACCTAAATCCGCGGCGGGCTTGCGCCTGCTGGTCTTCGGTGGAAGCCAGGGGGCGCGGGTGCTCAACGAGGTTATGCCAGGCGTCGCAGGTTGCTTGTTGGAGCAGTTCCCGGACCTCACCATTGTGCATCAGGTCGGGAACCGCAATGCAGAGTCCGCAGTAGCAGCCTACGCGCACGTCGGCGTCCACTCAGAGCGTCTCCGGGTCGTCCCGTACCTTGACCGCATGGTCGCGGAGATCGCCGCCGCCGACGTCATCCTGTCCCGTAGCGGCGCCAGCACCGTAGCTGAACTAGCCGCCGCGGGCAGGGCAGCGGTGCTCGTCCCCTTTGCCGCCGCAGCGGACGACCACCAACGCAAGAACGCCGACGCCCTTGTCGAAGCAGGCGCAGCAGCGATGATCCTGGAGCGCGAACTGACGCCCGCAAAGGCCCTTGAGACGCTGGTGCCGTTACTGCAGGACCCCTCGAAACGACTGCGCATGGGCACTGCCGCCCGCAGACTTGCTCACGCAGATGCCGCTGGGGAGATCGCCAGATTGTGCGTCAGCCTCTCACACATAACAGGTAGCAAAAAGCCTCGGCAGGATCTGCCGAGGCCATGTACTTCAAAGTAGCGATTTAGCGGTGACCGCTGTGTGAACCACCGCCACCACCACTGAAGCCTCCGCCACCGCCGTGGTTACCGCCGCCTCCGGCACCAAAGCCGCCGCCACCACCATGGAACCCACCGCCACCGCTGGAAGCAGATGGGGAATGGTATCCGCCGCCGCTCTGTGGGGCGCTATAACCACGGCTCTGGCCGCCGCCGTAACTGCCGCCATAGCCTCGTGCGCCACCATATCCCGCTGTGGGCGAATTGTAGGCAGGACGTCCGCCATTGCCGGCGTAGACGTTCCCGTTGTGTTGCGGAGCTGTCTGACGGCCATCGCCGTTGCCGAAGCCTGCGCGACTCGAGCCATAGTTCTGCTGGCCGCGGTTCGCGTAGCCATTCTGGGCAAAGCCACGCTGCTCATTGCCGCCGCGGTTGTAGGAGCCGCCGCGGAAGCCCTCACGTCCGCCATTGCCTGTCGCAAAGCTGCGTCCGCCGGGATGGACTCCCCCTACCCCCGGGTAGCGCTGGGTGTAGCCGAAGTTGAAGCGACCGCGATTGTACTCGCGGTTATAAAAGAAGCGCCCACTATTCCAGTAGCCTCCGTAAAATCCTGTCCCAAAGTAGCCAAACCCATAATTAATGCCACCATAGAAGCCAACCGACGAGCCCCAGTAACCGACGTTCCATAGGTAACCCCCACCCCCGTATCCCCCCCAGTAGCCTGGGGTCCACAGGGCACCTATGTAGGGGGCGTTGACCCAACTGCCGCCAATCCAGTAGTAGCCGGCGGGGCCATAGGCCCAGTAGCCGGGGGTCCAGATGTAGCCATCGCCGGGGCATTCGGGCTGGTCGTAACTGGGGAGCGGGGGTGGCGCTTCGGCAATGGATTGCTCGCCCTGATAGACCTGCTGATCGGCTTGCTGATCGGAGATGCTGGGAATGCGCTGGTCTTGCTGTCCGTATGCTTGCTGCGCCGGGGCACTGTAGTTCTGGGGATCGTTCTGGTCGTAAGGTTGGGGCGCGTTGTACTGCGCGTGCGCGGCGAGAGCCGTGGCGAGGAAGGTAGATGCCACAAGGGCTTTCGGGATTAGGGTGAACTGAGTAAGTCGCATATCTTCTGCCTGGGCCGCCAGTCCTTCGTTTAGCCGGGTCGATCGGTCTTGCCCCGGCTTGCGCGGATGGTGGATTGTCGAGTGCCAGTTCAGAACCTTCGTTCTCTCGACACTCTATTAGACACAGATTGGCAATAAAAGTGGCGGGATGTTGGGAGAAGTGTTTAGCTCCCCTCCCCCTCCCCCCTGAAAAGCCCTAAAGTATTCAAAGCAGATACGTTAAGTCCGGATCTCGATGCAAATCACGTTGCACCAAAAGTGAGGCAGCTACTTTTTGGCGGAGGTAAAGAGGTTCTTTGGGCACATGACATGGACGCCTACGCGGGGAAGGTCTACGAGTTGTGTGATGTCGACGTCGCAGGCTACGGAGATGAGGGAGTAGGCATCGTCGCGCGACAGGTGGGGATGGTCCGGGTTCTGGTCGGCAAGGAACTCGATCATGTTGCGGACGGCCATCTCCGTGGCTGACTTGAGGTCTTCGTGGAAGCCCATGGCGATGTATTGGGTGGGGGTTTCGGCGCGGGGCCAGAGCAGACGGTTTGTGTCATCGAGTGAACCTTTGTGGACGATGAACTGGAAGGTGCCGGTGAGCTGAGTTTCGAGGGCTGTGATGTCAACTTCGCCGTTGCCTTGTCCGGCGTGGCCGTCTCCGGCTTCAAAGTTGGCGCCCTTGGAATTGACAGGGAGAAAGAGGGTGGTGCCGGCCACAAGTTCCTTGTTGTCCATGTTGCCGGCGTTCATCCAGGGTGGGGCGGAGTCGGTTTTGCCGCCGGGGGTAGCTATGCCCATGGAGCCGAAGAATGGGTGGAGCGGAATATCGACGCCGGGTGCGAAATGGCCGATCATCTTGTCGCGGTCGAGGCGGATGATTTTGGTGCGGGAGTAGGGGAAGTCGTTCGGCAGAAAGCCGCGACCGGCGCCGAAGGAGTTGCAGGCCCATGGGACGTCGATGGCGACCTTCTGAATGCGGACTTCGAGGACGTCGCCAGGCTGGGCTTCTGCGATGGCTACAGGGCCAGTGAGGATATGGCCTCCGGGGCCCTTGTCGGCTGCGGGGAACTTGTCGTAGATGTCGCGGACGTACTGGGGGATCTCGGACGCGGGAATTCCTAAGGATTCCAGCCTGGGAGCAGGCCCGCAGGTGGAGAGGGTCTGCATGACGACGATGTCGCCGGAGTGGACGGTGAGCGCTGGCTTGGCCATCCCGTTGTAGTTGCCCCAGACGATGGTTTCTGGAGTGGCCAGCAGAGTCTGCTGGGCGAAGGTGCAGGAGGGGGCACCGAGGACGGCGAGGAGGGCGAGGCAGGCAAGACGCATGGGTTAGGTATACCTCAATACCGACACGGGACTGATGGGGGAATGGATACGTTGGGGATTTGAGGGCCAGAAGAAGCGTGGATTTCTGAACAAACGGGTTACAGTGAGCTATGCGTTATCTTCTAGTGACCCACATCCCTTTTGCACAGGATGCTCAGAATACTGTGTTTCTTGATCGCCTTTGGTACGAAGATTTGATCGGACTGACGGAATCGATTGGGCCGGTGACGATAGCGGGCCCGTGCATGGGGCTGGACGCGATGCGGGCGTGGGGTACAGGCTTTGCCGAAGTGGCGGAGGGCGGACCGCTGCGTTTTGTAGGGTTGCCGGTGCGCAAGGGCAGGCTGGATCTGTTGTATCGCGGCAGGTTGCGGAAGGTGCTGAGAGGCGCTGTGGAGAGCGCGGATCTGATCCACACGTCGAATCTCTTCGGCAGTGATGTTGCGCTTTACTTCGCACACGATCTTGCGGTGAAGCATGGCAAGAAGACGCTATTTGTGGTGGCTGAAGATTTTAAGGACATGTTGGGCTGGGAGTGGGTTCGGACTGAGGAAAGTGCAGTGCGGCGGTGGCGGAGGGTGCGGACGCTTCGTTCCTTGGATCTTGCGGTTAGAAAGCGGGTTCGGAACAGCTCGCTGACGTTTCTGCATACGCCTGCGGCAGTCAGTCGCTATCGCCTGGACGCGATGAATGCATTTGCGATTCGTCAGCCTGTGCATGAGCTTGCGGATGTGGTCTCGGAAGATGCTCTTAGTGCACGGCAAGCGGATTTGCTAGGTGGCGTAACGCTGCAGATCGCGACGGCTTCGCGCATGCAGCCGCTGAAAGGGCTGGACTTACTAATTAGGGCGATTTCTCTGATGAGGGATCGCGGAGTGGTTACGAGGCTGACACTGTACGGTGGTGGCCCGCAGCAACGCGAACTGGAGAAACTGGTGCAGGTGCATGGAATAGAGGGCTGGGTGAACTTTGCGGGGGCTTTTCCACCAGGGCCGGCTTTGCGCGAGGCGTTGAACCGGAGCCATGTGTTCGTGATGCCGCACCTGACCACTGATTTTGGCCGGGGTTTTTTTGACGGGTTGGCAGCGGGTCTGCCGGTCGTGGCTTTCCGCTCTCCTGCGAGCGAGAGCACCGTACGGGATGGCGTGGATGGGGTGCTGGTGCCGAATGCGGATGTGGAAGCGCTGGCGACCGCGTTGGCTCGACTGGATGCGGACCGAAGCGGGTTGTACGGGATGGCTGTGGAAGCGCGGCAGCGGGCGCTCCAGAATACGCGGTCGGAGTGGAACCGTTTGCGTTCTGGCTGGGTGAAAGATTTGTTCGCGGAACCTGTCGATGCCCTGGTGAAGGACGCCAGCAAGGCCGAAGTCCTGGCGAGGTAGAGTGTCCGGCCAAATTCAGCGAGGGTGCGTCAATGGCTAATCCAGGTGGGTTTGTACGTTAGGCTACTTGGAGGCGATGACGCTGCAGATGGCAGTGTTGCGCGGGGTGCGTTGGATGAGATGGAGTGGTTGCGGAGTACCTCGCCGGGCTGGGCTTCTGCTATGCGAAGAGCTGGTGAAGGTGTGGCCTTCGGGGCCCTGGTCGGCTGCGGGGAACTTGTCGTAGATGGCGCTGATGTATGGGGGATCTCGGAGGCGGGCAAGCCGCAGGCGCCAGGCATACCTTAGGCCGGTGCTGCTCCAAAGTGGTCTTTGTCCGTTTCGAGGGGCGAGTCCGGCGCGGCTTGAATTGCGGGTGGAAGCGCCAGAACTTTGTTGTCTATGACGCGCGCAGCAGTCGGGCTGGGGCGGATCAGTCTGTTCTTCAACCGGAACGATGGTTTTTCGATCAGCCAGTACGAGGCCTCCGCGCATAACAGGATAGGCACGAGGTTGAGGGGGAAGAAGATGGTGTACTTTGCGGTGAACATCTGCTGCCAGAGATAGATGCCGTAAGAGATGACGCCGAGGTGCCTTAGCCAGGCCACGTTGAGCGTGCGTCCCAGCAAGGATTTGGGCGCGGAGGTTGCAAACAGGATGACCACCCCGCACATCAAGGCATCCAGCAAAAAACCGAACGGCAGCGTGAAAGCGCCCTGGTAGCGTGCGTCAAGGAAGGGTTGCGCCACAAAATAGGCGCCTGCGGGAATCAAGCATGCCGGCTTTGAGACGAAAGCCAGAGTCCGCGTAAAAACTTTTTGATGCTGGGCGAGGGATATAAATGCTCCCACCATGATGGAATCGAGCCGCGTATGCAACATCAGGTTGATGTGGTCCCGCATGTAAGGCACGAGCGAATAGGTGGCAATGCGGAGCACGGGCGAGAGCAGAATCGCTGCGCCCGCGATTTTAAGGCAGGTGCGCGGCGAGAAGAAGAAGAGAAATGCAGGCCACATGAGGTAGAACTGCTCTTCCAGACTTAGCGACCAGGTATGTCCAAGCAGCAGAACGAACGGATGTGGGGCATAATTCCGCACATAGGCCGCTGCATAGAGAAAGCTCTTGAGGTCGCATGGCACAACGTGGAAGAGGGCCAGGAGGCCGACCACCAGCAGGTAGGCATAGAAAGGCGGGAAGATCCGGAAGAACCTTCTTGCATAAAAACTGCGGATGCTGATGGTGCCTGTAGTATCCAGCTCGTTCAAAATGAGCCTTGTAATCAGCAGGCCGCTGATTACGAAAAAGCACGTGACTCCCAGCCCGGCGTTTCGTATGGGCTTGAGCCAGCTCAGCGAAACCCAGAGCCTTGAGGAGCTGTGCGAGAAGACAACAGTCATCACCGCCAACGCCCGTAGGCCGTCCAAAGAAGGGATAGAGCGGTCCTTGGACATGGTTTGCACCTTCAGGTCTTTCGACCGTTGATGCTTACGGAGTTTAGGTGGTTAACGAGAACGATTCAATCGAATTGGGCAGACTATCGCTGCTAAGCGACATAGGGGACGTTCAAAAACTTTGGGCCTTCGCGCGAATCGAGGGATTGAGCTTTTGAAGAGGTTCTAGTCGCGGCGACGTCCACCGAAGAGTTGCAGGACGGCGAGGAAGATGTTGATGGCGTCCAGATAGATGGTGAGGGCGAGAACCGGGGCGGACTGGCCGTCTCCGCCGGCGCGGATGCGGGCGAAGTCGCCAATGGTGAGGAGGGTAAAGACGCCGAGGGTAAGCCAGGAGTAGGTGTCAGGCGACATGAACCGGAAGAAGATGCCGACGAAGCCGACCAGCATGAGGACCAGAAGCGCAGCGAAGCCGATGCCGCTGATACGGCGGTAGTTGATGTTGAAGAGATAGGAGACGATGCCCATGCAGGCCATGCCGAGAGCCGTCGTGACGGCGGCCTGGAAGACGACGAATGGACCTACAGTCCGCATATAACGATGGATGAGGGGGCCAATCTCCCAACCCATGAAGTAGGTGAGGAGCAGGAAGAGCCCGAGGGCGAGCGTGGGGTTTGACTTTTTGGCGAAGGTGATGGCGAAGATGAGGGCCAGGACGGCGATGAACCCGGGGAGCATACCCCAGGCGGGAGAGGTGGCGACGCCTCCGGCGGTGATGAGGAAGCCTAGCGAGGTAATGCCCAGAACTTTGCCGAGCAGGGCGGTAGTGGGCTGGGGAACGTCGATGGTGGTGGTCCACGTGCCGGTGCCGGGATCGAGTTGGCGGTTGGTGATCAGGTTTATGGGTCCTCCGTCTTCACGTTAGACGTTCCTGGGTGGGAATCGATGCGGAGCAGGGAAGACCGAAACGAGGAGGAGTAAGGGATGAAGCTGGTTTCCTGTTGCGTCCCGCCAATGCTCACCTTCTTCCTCGTTTTGCTTTTTATTCAGGCTTGGCTAGAGGTGCGCGGCTGGTAAGGTTAGGGGATGTTTGTGCCGGGTCATATTCTCTTTGCGCCTTCGCAGCGCGTGCATTTTATCGGTATCGGTGGGATCGGGATGAGCGGGATCGCAGAGATCCTGCTGACGATGGGTTACACGGTTTCGGGTTCGGATCTACGGCGGTCTGCTGCGACTGATCGGCTGGAAGGGCTGGGGGCGACGATCTATGAAGGACACGTCGCCGGTAACGCCGCGGCGTGCGACGTGGTGGTGGCTAGTTCCGCGGTCAATGAGCGCAATCCGGAGGTGACCGAGGCTCGGTCGCGCAAGATTCCAGTGATCCAACGGGCGGAGATGCTGGCGGAGCTGATGCGGCTGAAGTATGGGATCGCCGTGGCGGGGATGCATGGGAAGACGACGACTACTTCGATGATCGCGGCGGTGCTCGCGGCGGGGAACCTTGATCCGACGGTGGTGGTAGGGGGGCGGGTGGATACGCTCGGGTCGAATGCGCGACTGGGGACGAGTCAATACCTGGTGGCGGAGGCGGATGAGAGCGACCGGTCATTTTTGAAGCTGTCGCCGGTGCTGGCGGTGGTGACGAACCTCGATCGGGAGCATATGGATTGCTACTCCAGCATGGAGGACGTGGACGACGCGTTTGTGCAGTTTATGGACGCGCTGCCGTTTTACGGAGCGACGACTGCGTGTATCGACAATGAACGGTTGCGGAGTGTGCTCCCGCGGGTTCGGCGGCGGGTTTACACGTATGGAGAGAGCGTGGACGCGGATTTTCGACTGGAAATGCTATCCAGCAGGCCTGATTGCCACTCCAGCTTTGAGGTGAACTACCGCGGATTGCTGCTGGGACCGTTTGCGCTGCATGTTCCGGGCAGGCATAACGTGCTGAATGCTACGGCGGCCGTGGCGGTGGGGGTGCAATTGGGGATTGTACCGGCGGATATCGCGCGGGGGCTGGCTACATTCCGGGGAGTTGACCGGCGGTTTCAGATCAAAGGCAAGGTGGGCGGCATTACAGTTGTCGACGACTATGGTCATCATCCAACTGAGATTCTGGCTACGCTCAGGGCTGCGCGGGACTGCGGGTATAGGGGAGTGCATGTGGTCTTTCAGCCACATCGATATACGCGGACGCGAGATTTGATGGCGGAGTTTGCAGGGGCGTTTGTGGATGCGGATACGGTGGAGCTGCTGGATATCTATGCGGCCAGCGAAGAGCCGATTCCGGGGGTGACGGCGGCTGCGCTGGCGGGGGAGATTAGGGGGACTCGGGCGAGCTATGCGGCGAGTGTGCCGGAGGCAGTGGCGGCGGTGGTGAAGTCGGCCAGGGTGGGCGACGTGATACTTACGCAGGGAGCGGGGAATGTTTCTGGCATCGCTCCGATGGTGCTGGAGGCGCTGCGGGAGAAGTTTCCGGTTTAAGGTGGGTGGGTGGGTTGCTGCGCGGATACTCCCCTGAATGGTGTGGCTGGAGGATGGGGTCGCCGCGCTATAGTGAAGGTGGCGATTCTCGCGCGGCCTTTGCTCAAGACGTGCGGCTCAACAGATTTTTAAAAGTTGCAAATGAAGGATGGGACCCTGGTGCTTGAAGCGCCGCTAGTAAGTCGTGTGCCCAGGACCGCGCAGAGGATTGCGCCTAAACTGGCTGGCCCCAGGCGGGTGCCCGGTGCGCCTTCGCTGCGGCGCGATATGTCCGAGGACTTTGCAGGTGGACGCGTGCTTGCTGTTGGCGACAGCGAAGATGAGGTTCCGGGTTATGTTCGCTCGCGGCGGTTCAGCGGGCTGAGATTTCGGCTGCGGGGGGGAGTTCCGAAGAGTATTGTAGGGCGCGTGATGGGCAGCGTTGTACTGCTGGGAGCGTTGGGTGCGTTCACGGCAGTGTTGTGGGAGGCGCGTGCAATGCTGCTGCACGATCCGCGGCTGGTGATTGCTTCAAGCTCGTCGATCCAGATTACCGGGAACAATCATCTGACGCGGCCGCAATTGCTGAGCGTGTTCGGCGAGGATGTGGACCGCAATTTGTTATCGATTTCGCTGAACGAGCGCAGGCAAGAGCTTGAGAGCCTGCCTTGGGTCGAGCATGCGACTGTAATGCGGCTGCTGCCAAATAAAGTGCGCGTAGCGATCGTGGAGCGGACGCCGGTGGCGTTTGTGCGGCAGGGTAAAGAGATTGGACTGGTGGATGCGAAGGGCGTGCTGCTGGACCTGTCGCCGGACGTGCAATCGGACAATCATTACTCGTTTCCGGTGGTGACGGGGATTACGGCGCAGGAGCCGGCGTCGACGCGCGAGGCGAGGATGAAGCTGTTTACGCGCTTCACGTCGGATCTGGATGCGGGTTCGGGATCGGAACCCATCTCAAAGAAATTGAGCGAGGTTGATCTTTCCAGCCCTGAGGATGTAAAGGCGCTGATTCCAAGTGGTACATCCGACGTGCTGGTGCACTTTGGCGATGATGACTTTCTGAAGCGCTACAAGAGCTACGAGAGCAATTTGCCGGGCTGGAAGGCAGCGTATCCCAAGTTGGCTTCTGTCGATATGCGGTATGAGCATAATGTGGTGCTGGAGATGGCTCCGGGTTCGGCCGTGCCTCTGGCCAGCAAGGCCGCAGATGTACCGATACCGATAATTGCGACGAAGATTGCGAAGGCGCCGGCGAAGGCTGTTACGACTAAGCGGAATGCCTCTTCGAAGGTGGCTGTGAAGCTTTCCAAGCCTGCCGCGAATAAGGCTCCGGCAGTAACGAAGGCTGCTCCGAAGGCAGCGCCCAAACATTTGCAGGTCGCCCATGATGTTCACGCGAAGGCCAGGGCGGCTGCGGCAGGATCCAGATCCACGAGAACGGCGCAGGCGGGCCACCAATGAATCCAAAGCCGGAAAATCTGATCACGGTGCTTGATGCTGGCTCGCAAAAGAGTTGCGTGCTGGTGGCTGAGGTTGCGGATGGCGTACTGCGCTATCGCGGGCACGGAATCGAACGCTCGATGGGGATGCGCAAAGGGCTGATCGCGGAACTGGGGCCGGCGGCAGAGGCAATCAACCGAGCGGCTCTGACGGCGGAGCGGACGGCCAGGGCTACGATCGAGACGGCGGTGGTGGGGATTGGCGGCACGCATGTTCGGGGGATCAACTCGCGCGGCGGTATTTCGATGGGCTCGCGGATGCGCGAGATTACGCGTGAAGAGGTACGTGCGGCGGTGGATCGTGCGCGCTCCGTGCCGCTGCCTCCGGATCGCGAGGTGATGCACCTGTTGCCGCAGGAGTTCATCCTGGACGATCAGGCAGGGATACACGACCCGATCGGGATGGTGGGGAATCGGCTGGAGGTCAACCTGCATCTTTCGACCTGCTCGGGTGGCATCGCGCAGAGCGTGATTACGTGTGCGAATCGTGCGGGGCTCGAGGTTGAGGACACGGTGTTTGAAGGGATTGCGGCGGCGGAGGCGGTGTTGTCTGCCGATGAGCGGGAACTTGGCGTTTGCCTTGCGGACATTGGCGCCAGCACGACGGAGCTTGCGGTATTTTTTGAGGGTTCGATCGCCCATACGGCTGTGCTGCCGATTGGCGGTGACCACTTTACGAATGATCTTGCAGTTGGGCTGCATGTCTCGGTGGAGGAGGCGGAGCAGTTGAAGCGGATGTATGGCAACTGCGTGGTCACGAGCGTGCTGCAGCATGCCGAGCTTGAGATTGGCGGGAACATCGCGGGCATTGCCGGTCCGGGTGGAGCGGCGCGGTTGGTTCGGCAGAGATTTCTGGCGGAGATTCTTGAGCCGCGTGCGCGTGAGTTGTTCACGATGCTGCGGGATAATCTGCGGCAGGGTGGCGTGCTGGAGGCGCTGGGCGCGGGCTGCGTGCTGACGGGAGGCGGAGCAAACCTGGTGGGGTTGCTGGATAATGCGGAGTCGTTGCTGAGGGTTCCCGCTCGTGTGGGTTCGCCGGTACCGCTGTCGCGGATGCCTGCGGAGCTTGCGAAGCCGGAGTTTGCGGCTGCGATTGGGATGCTGCTTTATACGCATCGCACGCAGATTCGTCGGGCTGGAGAAGAGCATGGGTTGAAGGCGAAGTTGCGGTCGATCTTTGCGGGCAGCTTTTGATGCGTGTGCAAATTCGTCGGAGTTGAACTTGCTACTCGATTTGAAGCAGCTTTCGGCTAAGACCGCAGGCGTCCAAAACCGAGTAGGTGCCGCGATACTCTATCGAAACAAGGTCTACCTCTGTAATTCCCATTTGATGACTGGCTCGGTCGGTCTGTCGCACAGCGACATTCAGCTTCGCAATTGCTGGCTTGTTTTGTTTGTTTCAACTGCGATTACCTCTGAAGAGCGTCTTCCGCTGCACTTGAAATTGAAGTGCCAATTAGGAGTTCGATAGGTCACCTTGAAATAAATTGTTCTTGAGGCGCGTGGTTTACCAGGTAAAACCGCCGTTGGGTGGGGGCCAGGCGCCGAGCAGTTGGCGGAGCAGGACAATGCGGCCGAAGTGGTAGGAGTTGTGGGCTGCAAGGCTGATGAGTTGTTCTTGTACGGTCATGGTGCGGGTGGGTTCGCCGGGGCGGCTAGGGCATTGGACATGCTGCTCCATGCGGGTCTGGGAGTGGGTGATGATGGCGGCCTGGCCGACCAGTTGGAGAAAGCGGTCGCAGAGGTTTCCCCAGGGTTCGGCGGCGGTCTGGTCTTCGTTGGGGAAGCCGATGTTTGAGTGCGCGGGGTAGGGTGAGGCCACGGCATGGCACCAATCGAGCGTGACGCCAAGCCAGAAAGTGATATGCCAGAGCTCCTGATAGACGGTATGCGGAGCGCCGGGGACGAGGCAGTGAGCGAGTGCTTCAGGCAGGGCTTCAAGGATGTGCGACGGAGGCGTGTGGGCGCTGCTGCCAGTGAGAGCTTTCTGGAGTCATTCATGCGGACAAGATCAAATCCACGAGGACAGACTGCCAATGACAGAGATGCAAGGGGATTGGTGGATGGGGCTGGACCGACTTTGATGCACGGTGCGTGGTGCAAACGAACCATCCGAGGTACGGGCGTGGAAAAACGGGTATGGACATTGGGAATGAGGATGGGAGAATGGAATTCAGATGTTAGCCAAGGAGTAACCCTTCCAATGTCCGATCAGCCTGAAAATGACCTTCGCATTCATTACCACGACGCCATGCCGCGGGGAGCGCGTATCAAGGTCATCGGAGTTGGGGGCGGAGGCAACAATGCCGTCAACCGCATGATCGCGGCGCATGTCGAAGGCGTGGAGTTCATCGCCGCAAATACGGATGCGCAGGCGTTGGCGGTCTCGAATGCGCCAGTCAAGCTGCAGCTTGGGGTGAAGCTGACGAGCGGGCTGGGCGCTGGGGCAAACCCGGACGTAGGCCGGCGTGCGGCGCTCGAAGATTCGGACAAGATTATTGAAGCGCTTGAGGGCGCAGATATGGTGTTCGTCACCGCGGGTCTGGGTGGCGGGACGGGCACAGGTGCGGCTCCGGTGATCGCTTCGCTGGCGAGCGAGATGGGCGCGCTGACGGTTGCCGTGGTGACCCGGCCGTTTGCGTTTGAAGGCAAGCGGCGCATGATGCAGGCCGAGCGCGGGATGCAGGAGTTGCTGGACTCGGTGGACACGGTGATCGTGATTCCGAATGAGAAGCTGCTGGCCGTAGCGAAGGATGCGGGCTTCTTTGAGAGCTTCCGTATCGCTGACGACGTGCTGAGACAGGGTGTGCAGGGCATATCCGACATCATTACGATTCCGGGCGTCATCAACCGCGACTTTGCCGACGTGAGGACGACGATGGCGGGTATGGGCTATGCGGTGATGGGTACAGCTTCGCGCTCAGGCGCGAACCGCGCTGTGGACGCTGCGATTGCAGCAATGGCTTCGCCCTTGCTGGAGGCGGGCGCAATCGATGGGGCGCGTGGCATCCTGATCAACATCACGGGTTCGAGCAGTCTGAAGCTGAGCGAAGTCAACGAGGCTTCGACGATTATCCAGAATGCGGCGCATGAGGATGCCAACATCATCTTTGGTGCGGTACTGGACGAGAGTATGGGCGACGAGGTGAAGATTACGGTTATCGCGACGGGGTTCAAACAGGCGGAGTCGCAGCCGCGGCGCGAGAGAATGCTGGCGGAGTCGACGCTGCCGACGGTTCGGTATGACGTGCCGATCCAGCCTCGGGTGTTTACGGCCCGGACGCAGTATGTGGAAGCGCCCGCTGTAACGCCTCCGGTCCAGACTGTGCCGGTGCACCTCGCTCCACTGGCTGCGGTTCAGGCTGAGCCGATCATTTCGCATGTTTCGCATGAGACCGAGGTGGATGAGGTCTTGGTGTACGAGGAGCCTGAGGTTGAGGTTGCCGAAGTGTTTGCAGCTCGGTATGAGGAGCCTGTGGCGGCGCAGGAGATGCGCAATGAGCCGCTGCGCATGGATTCGCGTCCGGAACTGATTCCGGTACCGCGGTCTGTGTTCGACGACGATTTTTTCCGCTCCGCTGTGCGTGAAGGCCGCGAGCGCGCTTCGGACGCTCAGGATCACCGGATGCCGTCTGCGCGCGGGTTTGATTCGCCGGACAACCAGCGTCCGCTGCGGGTGCAGTATCAGGAAGTTGCGCATGCCTATGAGCCGTCCACGGAGTATCCGGTCGCGGAGCCGAAGGTGCGTGTTCCCGCTTTTACGGGGACGGTGGCGGCCGAGACGACTGAATCGGACGAACTGGACATTCCGGCGTTTTTGCGCCGCAACCACTAGCGTTGGTTACAAACCCTGACAGGGGCGGCACGTCAAAGAATTATGGCGCGCTAAAATTAGGGTGTCTGCTTTGGCAGCCTACTTGCATAGCCTTACGGCAGACTCTGCTGGATTGCACGTTTGGAAATGAAGACCCTGGGAGCGACACCATGATTCGATCTGATATACGACGATTGCCCGCGATGTTGGGCACGATCGCCCTGGTATTTCTTTGCGCGCTCTCTGCTCATGCTGGGTATCGCCCTGCGAAGGCCCGTGTGGTCACCCACGTCTCTCATGCCTCTGTCCATGCACATCGCGCAACGCCTGCTGCTTCAGGCCGGCGTGGAGGACGGGGTTCGGCTCGAGTTGTAAAACATGGGACCCTTGTGAAGGGCACTGCCACCACGCGTCTGGTTCGCGGCAGGCATGGTCGTCTGGTGCGGGTGGCTGCGACGATCAGGCCGCGATACTTTGAGCACTTCTCTGCAAGCTCGTTTGCCGAGAACCTGACGGTCGGCGATGTGACGACCGGAGAAGATCCGATCGTCCGGCAGGCGGCCGTTGAGGCGCTTGGGAACATGAACGGCACCGCGATAGCCATTGACCCTGCGACGGGTCGCATTCTGACAATGGTGAACCAGAAGCTTGCGCTTTCAAGTGGCGCGGAACCGTGCTCGACGATCAAGCTGACGGTAGCGCTTGCGGCTTTGCAGGAAGGTATTGTGAAGCGAAATACGCCGGTGGCGCTGGGTGGCGGATATCACCTGAACCTTACCGAGGCTCTGGCTCACTCGAATAATCTTTACTTTGAGACGCTGGGCCGAGCGCTGGGCTTTGAGCGCGTCAAGCACTATGCAAATCAGCTTGGCCTGGGCGAGCTTGCGGGCTACAAGATCGCGGGCGAGCATCTTGGGGTCTATCCCGATCAGGAACTGCCGGCGGCGATGGGCGGCGTGGGTCGTATGTGCTCGTTTGGCGAGAGTGTGAGCATGACGCCGCTTCAGCTAGGAGCTATCGTTTCAGCGATCGCGAATGGGGGGACGCTGTACTATCTGCAGCACCCCACAACGTTGGATGATGTCGCAACTTTCCAGCCGAGGGTGAAGCGCACGCTGGAGATTGCCGCGCTTCTTCCAGAGATGCTGGACGGGATGCATGCCGCGGTGCAATACGGTACGGCACGCCGCTTACGTGCCAGCTTTACGGAGTTCCCGGTGATGGGAAAGACGGGAACCTGCTCGAATAATGGCACCCGATTTGGCTGGTTTGGGTCGTATGCGGAGACGCCGAACGGCCGCATCGTGACCGTCATTTTTTTGGAAGGCGGACGTCCGACCTTTGGTCCGAAGGCTGCTGAATTGACCGGGCAGTTCTACCGTGCGCTCTACGACAAGAACTACTTTGTGCCCAAGAATGCGGTGGAGGCTCCCATCAGCACCCGTTAGACCGGAAGTAACCTGATATCGAAATCGGATTGGTCAGTGTGTACGGGGTGGCTGACGCCGAAGTGGCATTGCTCCGTTTAAGCCGCAACTCTAAGCTAAGTGTATGAGCGCACCACACATACGGTCGGTTGACCTGACGGAAGATGGCGTGATCGTCACCTATGACGATTCTTCCAGTGCCTTCTACCATGAGTCTGTGTTGCAGGTACATCTCCGCTTCAAACCACGGGCTGAGACGCGTCCTCGCCGAGCCAAGTCGGTTAAGAAGCCGGCAGGCCGAGCTTCTCTGACCGAACATACTTCTACCGGCACCGGGACAACCAACCGCTAAAGTCAGGAAACCTCGCGCGCGTAAATTTGGTGTGTGACAAGGGGTGGGGTGGGTTCACGACTGTCCGATTGATGCAAAGTATAGACTCGGTCACGGATGGCGGTGTCGTCCGCTGTGGTTCGCTCGCGAGAACGCAGGTAGTCAAGCCATGACTCCATCAAAAATGTTTCGTAGAGATGGGTCGGATCATTCGCGTCGCGGTAGATTCCCCAGCGAATGGCACCATCACGAAGACGTACGCCCTTTAGCTCGTGAATGAGCTGGGTGAAGAGGGTGTAAGACTCCAGCGGAATCCGGTACTCGATGGAGATGCGCACGGGCCCTTCATTATGGTCCGGAGCGTTTGGATTAGTGCTGACCAGCTCCGGCGCGGGACCCTTGAACTGGTAGGGCGTGAAATCGGGCGTGGGGCCTTGCAAAATCTTGTAGCGATGAACCAATGGCAAAGTAAGCAGAAGTCCGGCGGAGGCGGTGGCCAGCGAGGCGGGAGTCTGTGCGTGCTCCGCGATAAAGCCCCACAGGACAGAGCCAAGGGCCATGCCGCCCTGGAAGGTCATCAGGTAAGTCCCGAGGGCCCGTGCCGTAATCCAGGGCGGCACGGCGAGCTGGACAGAGGTATTGATGCTGGACATGCTGCTGGTCCAGGCGGAGCCGGAGATGATGAGGACCGGGATGATGGCCCAGGGAGTGTGTACGAATGCAAGCATCGCCAGCGTGAAGGCTTGATAGAGCGTTGCCACGAATAAAATGGTATCCGGGCTGAAACGCCTGCGAAGCCGTGGAAGCTGGGTTGCGGCGACGAGCGCCCCAATGCCAAGAGCGCCATTGAGAATACCGTAGCCCAGCGCTCCCTGATGCAGGTCACGGTGGGCCACGACGGCCAGCAAAGACCAGATCGCAGAGACGAAAAAGCAGTAGACGAAGGCGCGGATAAGCGATGCCTGCAGCGGGGGTGAGTTACGTACATAGCGGAGGCCGCCGCGAATCGAACCAGAGATGCGTTCGGACGGCAGCGCCGACTTGAAGAGTGGCGTTCGCTTCCAATTGACCAGCACCCAGATGACGCCGGCAAAGGACAGTGCATTCAGCGCGAAGACGGAGCCGGCGCCTGTGTGGGTCGTTTGAAATGCGGCCACCATGAGGCCGCCGAGCGCCGGTCCAACGGCGCGGGCAAGATTGTTGGAGGCTGCGTTGAGCGAGACGGTATCCGGGATTAGCTCGCGCGGTACAAGCTCTGGGACGATGGCCTGCCACGCCGGGTTATTGAGCGCGGAGCCGACGTTCAGGAGAGCCGTAAAAGCCAGGAGCGACCACGGCGATATGTGGCCCAGAAACGTCAGGACAGCAAGGATTGCGACGGCGATCAGCATCCACGCCTGCCAGAAGATGAGCAGCTTGCGACGGTCGAAGATGTCCGCGGTGGCTCCGGCAAGGAGACCGAAGAGCAGCACAGGCAGGGAAGCCGCAGTCTGCATGAGCGCGATGAGCAGAGGCGAGGTGGTGAGCGCGGTCATCAGCCAGGTGCCGGCCGTGTCCTGCATCCAGGTGCCAATTGAGGAGATGGTGGACGCAACCCAGCGATCACGAAAGAGTGGGATCCTCAGCGGGGCAAAGCCACTGGTGATCGCGGGTGTAATGGAGTCCGTTGAGGGCGCGGTATCAGGTGAGGAGAGCGGCACTGAACTTAGTTTACGACGGGAGTTTGGGAGGCGGACTTGAAGGGGAAAGTCACGTAACGCGGTGGCGAATTCAGTGGCCCGGGGACCGGTAATGGGATCAGAAAGAGGAAAGGTACGCAGCGCGGTGGCGGGTGGAGCGGCCCTGAGACCGATGGCGTGACCTAAAAAAGGGAAAGCCACGCAGCGCGGTGGGGGCTGATGCGTGGCTATTCCGGTAAAGCAACGAAGTGGGTGGACTTCGTTAGGACCGGCTCAACTCAACGCAAGCGCGAGGAGCCATGCCCTAAGCAAGACTGTAATCGCAACGGGCATTTCAGTCAAGAAATTTATGGGCTGGAAACTGCTGTTATGGTTTCGCGGATTCGCTTTGCGTGGCTGCGGAAGATGCCGAAGAAGCCGCATCCAGCTTGAAGTTTGAACGACTGTATCTGGATTTCGATGTTGGAACATTGAGCAGCTTGAGCGTGTTGTTTCCGTTTGCGTAGAAGCTGAAATCGGTCCTGGTCCAGGCGACTACGCAGGCGCACAAAAAGATGGGTTTGCTGTCGTACGCGATGCTGGGGTCATCGAATCCGGCGTCGCTGTCGAGCGCAGCGGAGCAACTGCCTTTGCGGCCTCCACTGCATCCGCCTGCACCGAGGCCAGGTTAAGGAGCGTAAAAACCCAACGACAGAAAGTGAGCTCACTCCAGGAACGCAGGCAATGGAGTGAGCTTGCGATCACAGTCTGCAGATGAGCAACTCGCGCTCGTAAATCATCTCGGCCGGGAGGTGATCGTGAAGGGCAAGAAAGAGCTCTTCGTGGCCCATGACCTCGCGCTTCCAGGCCTCGCGGTCGACGGTCTGGAGGTCCTTGAACTGGTCGTAGCTGAAGTCGATGCCATCCCAGTTCATATCCTGGTACTTGGGCGTCCAGCCGATGGGGGTCTCCTTGCCGCGAACCCGTCCACGCACGCGATCGACGATCCACTTGAGGACGCGCATGTTTTCACTGTAGCCGGGCCAGAGGAGCTTGCCATCGTCACCCCTGCGGAACCAGTTGACGTGGAAGACGCGGGGGGTGCTGGTGAGGTTGCGTTGCATGCGGAGCCAGTGCCGGAAGTAATCGCCCATGTGATAGCCGCAGAAGGGCAGCATGGCCATGGGGTCGCGACGTACGGTGCCGACTTTGCCGCCGGCTGCGGCGGTAGTCTCTGAGCCCATGGTGGCACCCATGTACACGCCTGATGACCAGTTGAACGCCTGGAAGACGAGCGGCATGGTGGTGGGGCGTCGGCCGCCGAAGATGAACGCAGAGATCAGCACGCCGTTGGGGTCTTCCCAGGAAGGATCGATCGTGGGGCACTGCGATGCGGGGGCGGTGAAGCGTCCGTTGGGATGGGCGGCAGGCGTTGGCGAAGCGGGCGTCCAGGGGTTACCGCGCCAGTCGATGGCCTCTGCGGGCGGCGTATCGGTCATGCCCTCCCACCAGATATCTCCGTTGAGCTTGCCATTCTCGGTTATGAGTGCAATGTTGGTGAAGATACTGTTGGTGCGGAGAGTCGCCATGGCGTTGGGATTGGTCTTCTCGCTGGTGCCGGGTGCGACGCCGAAGAAGCCTGATTCTGGATTGATGGCGCGTAGCTGTCCTGTTTCATCGGGCTTGATCCAGGCGATGTCGTCGCCGACGGTCCAGACCTTCCAGCCGTCAAAGCCGGAGGGTGGGATAAGCATGGCGAAGTTGGTCTTGCCGCAGGCGCTGGGAAAGGCCGCGGCGACATAGGTTTTTTCAGTCTTGCCGGTAGAGTCGGCAGGGGATTCGACGCCGACGATGAGCATGTGCTCGGCCATCCAGCCTTCATCGCGCGCGATGTTGGAGGCAATGCGGAGAGCGAAGCACTTCTTGCCGAGCAGAGCGTTGCCGCCGTAGCCGGAGCCGTAGGACCAGATCTCGCGGGTCTCGGGAAAATGAACGATGTATTTTTCGTCGTTCGAAGGCCAGGGAACGTCCTTTTCGCCAGCTGCCAGGGGAGCTCCTACCGAGTGCAGGCAGGGGACGACGCGTTTCACGTCCTTGTCGATTTCGGCGTAGACCGGCTTGCCGATCCGGGCCATGATGCGCATGTTCACGACGGCGTAGGCGCTATCGGTAAGCTGCACGCCGATCTGCGACATGGGAGAGCCGATGGGGCCCATGGAGAATGGCATGACGTACATCGTGCGGCCGCGCATGCAGCCCTTGAACAGGGCTTTCAGCTTGCGGCGCATGACAAACGGATCTTCCCAGTTGTTGGTGGGGCCGGCGTTGTCCCTTGATAGGGAGCAGATGAAGGTGCGGTCTTCCACGCGTGCGACATCGGTCGGGCTGGAGCGGGCGTAAAAGCAGCCGGGCCAGAGTTTTTCTGAAAGCCTGGTGAAGGTGCCACTCTGGACGAGTTGATCGCACAGTCTTTCATTTTCCTCGTCAGAGCCATCGAGCCAGTAAATCTGGTCGGGTTGGCAGAGGTCTGCCATCTTTTCTACCCAGCGGATCAGATGTTTGTTCGTAGTCGGGGGCGTCGTGGGCCGAGAGTTCGTTGCGAGCTTTGTCGTCATTGGTTTGGGTTCGTTTCCTCGCTTCCAAGTGTTCGCTGCCAGTCTACGCGCTGTCAAATCTTCATGATCAAAACGTACGATGAGGTTTGCCACGGATCCCTTCATGATTCGAGACAGGCGTGCCTTGTGGGCCAGGCTCAGTCTTGGTTTGCCTTTTTTTCGTCGTCATCGAGGGTGAACCAGCCAAGATTGTGCTCGTTGGCGTTTTTACCGTGGCGTCTGAGGGCGGTTGGGGCTCCGGGTCCTACAAGGTCATGACACCGAATGTGAGGTGCGTCGACCCGGCCTTGAAGGGCCGCAGCAGTGGGATATTGAGCGTCGGGATCAAGGACATGGTCGTGAAGTTTGCGCTGCAGGAATCGCTGAGAATCCGGAGGCGGTTGAAGTCAGAGTGGGCAGGTGGCCATGTTGAGACGGTAAAGCTTGCGAGTAACTATGCGTCGTCTTGAAGGGGCGAGGCAGTAGGATTCCGGTATGAATCTTAGAGTCGTATCGCTGCTTGCGAGTGGGACTGAAATTGTATGTGCACTGGGCGCGGGAGAGTGGCTGGTAGGCCGCTCGCATGAGTGTGACAACCCGGAATGGGTCGAGAGGCTGCCGCGATGCAGTGAGCCGGCGTTTGATGTGTGGGGGTCGAGTCGGCAGATTGATAAGGAAGTGCGGCGGAGGATTCGTGCGGGAGAGCCGCTGTATGTGCTCGATGATGTGTTGATCGGTTCGTTGCGGCCGGATTTGATCATCGCGCAGGAGCATTGCGAGGTCTGCGCGGTGACGCCGGGTGATATCGGCAACGGTTGTGCGACGCCGGTGGCGCAGGTGATGGCGCTGTCTGCGGGCTCGTTGGCAGGGGTGTTTCAGGGGATGCAGCGGGTCGCTGACGCGCTTGGGATGGCGGAACAAGGGCGAGCGATGGTCAGGTCAGAGCAGTTGCGCCTGAAGGCTGTGAGGGAGCGTTGCGCTTTGAAGGCGAAGATTTCGATTGTGTTGATCGAGTGGATCGATCCGATCTTCTGCATGGGCAACTGGGGGCCGGAACTGGTGGAGGCTGCGAATGGTGATTTGCGGCTTGGTAAACCGGGAGAACATTCGACGACGATCGATTGGGAGGCGGTGCGCGCGGCTGACCCTGAAGTGCTGCTGATAGCGCCCTGCGGCTTTACGCTGGAGCGTGCGCTTGGTGAAAGGGGGACGTTGGAGGCGCTGCCCGGCTGGAGCGAGATGCGTGCGGTCAAGGGCGGCAAGGTGGCGTTCGCGGATGGCAATTTGTACTTCAATCGTTCCGGGATGACGGTAGTGCGGACGGCGGAGATTCTGGCCGAGGTGCTGCACGGAGAAGTATTCGAAGCATGCAGCGAAGGGCCAGTGTGGCAATGGCTGTGAAGAAGGTTCTGCTTTCGTGGTCAAGCGGCAAAGACAGCACGTGCGCGCTCTTACCTGCTGCGGCAGCGTGCGGATGTTCAGGTTGTGGCGCTGCCGACGAGCTTCAACGATGCGTTTCAGCGTGTCGCCATGCATGCTTTCCGGCATGAGCTTGTTGAGGCCCAGGCGCAGCGTACGGGTTTGCCGCTGTGGGAGGCGAAGCTGCCGTGGCTTTGCAACAACGAGCAGTATTAAGGTGTGGTGGCGAGTGTTTGTCGGCGTGCAGTGGCGGCGGGCTGGGTGATCTACTCGCGGCATGGATTGGTGAGCGTTGCTTACTGGACGCCGCTGGACGAGCCGCTACGGGGACGTGCCGTGTCTTATATCCTGAAGCATCCGAGCCGGGATGCTGCTGCGGCGAACCGGACTGCGTTTCGCGCCGATCCGGAGTGGGTGAAGGTGCGCACGGCCAGTGAGGAGAAGGGCAAGGATGTGGAGAAGGTGGATTCGACGTTTATGAAGTTGACGGATTTTTCTGCGAAGGTTCAGGGGCGAGTGCCCGAGGTCTCAGGGGCGAGACCTCGGGCACTCGAATTTGTGGCGCGCCAGGGATAGCACTCTAAATTTTGGGGGAGAAGTCGGTGAGTTTCATGAAGCTTGCTTCAATCTTTATGACGAAGGAGCCGTCTTTTTCGGTCTCGGCTTTCAGGGCTACCCACTCAGGGTCGACCTTGAATTTTGCCCAGGACTCGTGGGCAGCTTCGGGGCTCTTGTGGCGCATGACGTAGATCAGGGTGCGGCCGGGAGCTTCGAAGTTGGTGGCTTCGTCGGTGGGAGTCCAGAAGGCTACGTTGTGCATGCCGAGGCGCTCGAAGATTTTGGTCTCTTTGGAGCGGAAGCGGTCGAGGATGAGTGGCTGCTTGCCTTCGTTAAGGTGATAGATGCGGAGTTCGTAGACAGTGTCGTCGGTAATCTGGGCGGATGCGGATCCGGCGCTGAGGATGAGGGGGATCATAGCGGCTGCTCCGGCGGATTGGATGAGAGTTCGGCGGTTCATTTGGGCTCCGATGAGAGTTGTGGTGATTTGAAACCCAGGTGTCAGAAGCTCGACCTGGGGCACCCCGTTTAGTAGCTGATTCTAGGCAATCGCGGCGGTGACGAGGGTTTGGGCTTCGGTTTGGATTTGCTTCAGGTGGGCCTGGCCTTTGAAGGACTCGGCGTAAATTTTGTAGACGTCTTCCGTGCCGGAAGGGCGGGCGGCAAACCAGCCCTCCTGCGTCGTAACCTTCAAACCGCCGATAGCGGCCTTATTGTTGGGGGCTTCAGTCAGGATGGCAGTGATCTTGTCGCCGGCCAGTTCCGTGGCGGTGACCTGTGAGGGGCTGAGTTTGGCCAGCTTGGCTTTCTGCTCTTTGGTGGCGGCGGCGTCGATACGCTGGTAGACGGGGTCACCGTATTTGGCAGTGAGTTCGGCGTAGAGCAGGCCGGGATCTTTGCCGGTGACGGCGGTCATTTCGGCGGCCAGCAGGCCAGCGATGAGGCCATCCTTGTCGGTGGTCCAGACCTTGCCGTTACGGCGCAGGAAGGTGGAGCCGGCGGATTCTTCGCCACCGAAGCCAAGCTCGCCGTCGATGAGACCGTCTACGAACCATTTGAAGCCTACGGGTACTTCTAGCAGGGGGCGGCGGAGGCCCAGGGCTACGCGGTCGATCATGCTGGAGGAGACGACCGTCTTGCCGATGCCTGCGTCGGGAGACCATTCTGGACGGTGGGTAAAGAGGTACTGGATGCAGACGGCGAGGTAGTGGTTGGGATTTAGCAGGCCGGACGAGCGGGTGACGATACCGTGGCGATCGTGGTCGGTGTCGCAGGCCCAGGCTACGTCAAACAGGTCCTTTTTTGCGATCATGCTGGCCATGGCGAAGGGGCTGGAGCAGTCCATGCGAATCTTGCCGTCCCAGTCGCAGGTCATGAAGCGGAAGGTTGGGTCGACGTAGGGATTGAGGAGTTCGACGGAGAGGTTGTACTGATCGATGATGCGGGGCCAGTAATAGACGCCGGCACCGCCCAGGGGATCGACAGCCAGCTTGAGCGAGGAGTTCTGCAGGACGTCGAAGTCGATGACGTTGGCCAGGTCGTCGCAGTAGGCGGTGAGGAAGTCGTGGCGGTGAGTGGTGTGGGTCGTGAGGGCCCGGGTGTAGGACCAGCGCCTGACCTCATAGAGGCGAGTCTGTAAAAGATCGTTGGCGCGGTTTTCAATCCACTTGGTGGCGATGGTGTCGGCGGGGCCGCCGTTGGGTGGGTTGTATTTGAAGCCGCCGTCCTCGGGTGGGTTGTGGCTGGGGGTGATGACGATACCGTCCGCCTGCGCGTTGCCGACGCGGTCGCGGTTGTAGGTCAGGATAGCGTGCGAGAGAGCGGGAGTGGGGGTGTACCCAAAGGCGCTATCGACCATCACTGTGACGCCGTTGGCGGCGAGGACCTCGAGGGCCGTGGAGAAGGCGGGGTCCGAGAGGGCGTGGGTGTCTTTGGCGAGAAAGAGTGGGCCGTCGATGCGGTTGATGAGGCGGTAGTCGACGATGGCCTGGGTGATGGCGGCGATGTGGTCATCATTGAAGCTGGTCAGGAAGGAGGAACCGCGGGGGCCGGAGGTGCCGAAGGCGACGCGCTGGGCGGGGATGGCGGGATCGGGGTGCAGGTTGTAGAAGGCGGTGATGAGGCGGGGGATGTCGACGAGGGAGTCTGGGGTGGGGCGCTGACCGGGCTGGTTTGGCATCTCGGGAATTCCTTTGGGGCTATTTGGGCTTCGATGAGAAGTTTACTGTACGAGGTTGCGCGGAATTCGTGATGAGTGGGCTCAAGTTACAGCTTTCGGAGTAAGGGCAGGGAAAAGAGCGCGAGGGCGGAAAGGAGGATGCCGAGGAGCTGAGGGGTGGAGCGGGTGTCGGTGAGGTCGATGGTGTCGGGGCCGGCGGGGAGGGCGAGAGTGATGAGGCCATCGTCGCGCTCGGGGGTTTTGGGAGTGATGGGGTGGCCGTTGAGGTTGATCTGCCAGGCGGGGAACTGACGGCGGTTGAGGATGACGGAGGTAGCGCAGGGAAGATTGAGCGTGAAGTGGTTGGGGACGGGACCGCCGTTGGAGTTGGGGGGTGGGGGGAGGTTGATGGCGGCGTCTGCCTCTCCGGGGGGTGGGCTGCAGGTGTACCAGAAGGGTGGGTTTTCGGGGTGGAGGGAGTCGGAGTCGGCGCCGATGGGGGTGTACTCGTCTGTGCCTTCAAAGCCGAGTTGGGAGTGGAAGACGCCTGCGATGGCGGTGGGGGTGTCGAAGGCGTTACAGGTCTGGTGGAAGAGGGTGTAGGCGGGTGCGATGAGGATGCATGCGAGGAGGATTGGGGTGAGGGGTGGAAGGGTGGGGAGGCGGGTGAAGGCGTTCGCTGCGAGGACGAGGACGATGGTGGCCAGGAGGGCGGTGAGGCGCCAGGGGAACTGGAGCAAGGAGAGTTCGGGAACGTGGTTCCAGAGAGGGAGAGATAGGGGGATCAGGAGGAAGGCGATGAGGAGGGTCAGGGGGACGAGGGTGGTGCGAGGGGTGGGGATGAGGCTCGGGATAGGGCCACTCATCGTGACCGGGCTGCGATGAATGGGGCACGGAGGCTTTCCTGGGGCGTACAAGGCTGCGGCGATCAAGGCGAGGAGGGTCAGGGCTACAAGGGAGGCGGTCCGGACGACGGTGTCGTGGAAGAGGTCGTCGGGGGTGCTGCCGCCGGTGCGGTGAAAGAGGAAGTGGTCGGCGGGGCGCAGGCTGGGGATGACTGCCATGTCGATCTGGACGAACTTGCGCTCGATGGCGGCGGGAAGGATGTAAAAGGCGGCGACGAGAATGCCCAGGGCGGTGGCCATGATTGTGGTGAGGGCCAGGTGGAGGCGGGTTGATTTGGGGCTGGTTGAAACCGAGGTTTCAGATGCGAGACCCCGGGCACCCGGCTTGGTGGCTGGCAAGAGGAGACGAGTGATGGCAAGGACCGCGAGGGCGTAGCTGGCCATGACGGCGGCGGGAACGTTGGTGAGCCAGAGGAGGGCGATGGGAATGGCGATCGGTATGATTTTGGCGCGGGAGGCGAGTGCGGCCTGGAAGAGCAGAGGGAGGAACGCGACAGCGAGGAGTTCGGCGAAGGCGGAGCGCTCGTAAGCGGTGAAGAGCATGTAAGGGTTGGCGAGGTAGAGGATCGCGGCGAAGGCGGCGCCTTGTGGGGTGGAGTAGCTGCTTGCAAGACGATGGGCGGTGAAGCCGGCAAGGGTGAGGGCGACCCAGGTGTAGGCGGCGGGGACGAAGGCGATAGGGAGCGCGAGGGTGAGGAGGGCACCCAGGGTCCAGGAGATTGGAGGGTAGAAGAGGAAGCGGGGTTCACCGGCGTTCCAGGCGGGGGTGTAGGCCCACCGGGGGTAGGTGCCGTGCGAGTATTGGGCGGCGGCTTCGAGCCAGGAGACGAGGTGGAAGTCGAAGTCGTGTCCGCAGGACGGGCCGCTGAGGAGAAGGGGGAGAATTGCGAGGAAGGCCGCTAAGGGGATGAGATAGCGGTGGACTCGCAGGGGCATGAGGTAGTTTTACATGGTTGGCGGTGCTGGTTGGGGTGTGGCGCACCGGGTTGGGCACCGGAGGATTGGTTCGGCTACCGAGGCGTGAGCGTCAGGGTGTGGGTGGCGGTGCTATTGGTGAAGGGAAACGGAAAGGTGGTGCCCTGGAGCCATGCTTGAAATTGGTCGAGGAACCAGGGGCTGGCGGGGTTGGAGGATTGACCGAGGGGAAGGTTGAGGGTGGAGTTGTCGGGGTTGGCGAGATCGGCGGTGAAGCGCTCGGAAGGGCCGAAGCTGGGTCCAACCTGCTTGATGGTGGTGGTGTCGCCGGAGAGTGGCTGGGGGCCAGTGCCGGTATGCATTCCGAGGAGGCTGCGAAGGGCCTCGGAGCGGTCGAAGATGGGGTGCTCGATGTCGACGGTGTGGATACGGCCGTAGAGCCACGTGCTGAGGTCGGAGGGAGCCTTATTGAGGGTGAGGGCGCGCTCGACCACGGCGGCCAGGAATTCGTCCCAACTGGTGTAGCCGGGGGGGAGCCAGCGGGGCGGGGTATGCATAAGGATCTGCTCCAGGGCGTAATCCTTTTCACCCCAGGAATAGAGGGCGTTGATCTCGTCGGCCTGGGTTACTTTCTTTTGTGGGGTGGCGGCGGAGAGTCGGGAGGTGTCCTGCGTCGTGGCGAGTCTCGACTTTTTCAGGCCATTGTTGGTGTCCTGATCCAGAAGGGGGGCGAGGAGCATGGGCCAGAGCGTGGTCCGGACAGCGGCTACGATGCTGGCGGAAGGGGAGTCGAGGGCCATGCGACCGTCAAATTTGCGCAGGAGGTCGGCAGCCTTGGGGTTCTTGTGGGTGGCACTGCGGTCGAGAGCATAGGCGAGTCGCTGAGCGAGGACGCGGTCGAAGTCGGAGTAAATGTCGGTCTGGATCGCGAGCATATCTTCCGCCTTCAATCCAGTCCGATTGTTGAGGAGCTTCCAGATGCGCTCGTTGCGGTAGGGTGCGGCCCAGTTGAGGGTGATGGGGTATGGATAGTCGTCGCTGGAGGTGCGGGCGTTGGCGCTGGCGAGAACGCCGCCAGGGGGGTCGAAGGCCTGCGGGAGCTTGTCGAACGGAATGTAACCGGACCACTCGCGAGCGGCGGTGGGGATGGTGGGGACTCCGCTGAGGTGGCCGCTGAGGAGCGGGACTTTGGGGGCGCCGATATCGGTTTTGGTAAGGGGATCAGGATTGGCGGCAATGACAGGCGTCTCGGCTGATGGGGCGGCAGTATCGGGGGCGGAGATGGAGGCGGGAATGGAATCGGGTTCGGCTGCCTGGGGAACCCCGCGCAGGGGGATGCGGCCAACGGCGTGGAAGCCGATGTGGCCTTGATCGTCTGCGTAGACGATATTCTGGCTGGGCCCTCCGAAGCTGCTGAAGGCGGTGAGGAAGGTAGGCCAGTCGCGCGCGGAGTTGATGTCGGCAAAAGGAAACTGGAGGTTAGCAGGATCGAAGATGGTCCAGCGGAGGGAGATGGTGCGATTGCGTGTGGCATCCGGGGTGAGGGCGGGGTTCAGGATGGGGGTCAGCGTGTCGCCGTGGCGGGTTGCGAGGACTTCGAAGCGGACGTCGAGACCGTTGCGGACTTTGATTAGTTCGGGAAGGTGAGTTACGGGCTGCCAGGAGCCGTCTGTCGATTGGAACTCTTCGTGGTCGCCGGAGTTACGGGTCTGCTCGATGTAGAGATCCTGGACATCGGCACCCAGGTTGGTAAAGCCCCACGCGATATGGGCATTATGGCCGACGATGATAAAGGGGACGCCGGGGAGTGAGACTCCGGCTGCGTGGAACGGGTCGCCGATGGCCGTCGCGGAGTCTGCTTTGAGGTCGGCCTCATACCAGATTCCGGGGAGCGAGAGGGTAAGGTGCATGTCGTTGGAGAGGAGCGGCTTGCCGGAGGCAGTGTGGGCACCGGAGACGACCCAGTTATTGGAGCCTGGGGTGCAGTCGGGGCAGGAGGGGTGGAGCAAAGGGGCGATGGAGGCGAGAATGGAGGCTTCCGTCGGGCGCATGGGGGTGGGGGTTAACCCGCTCATCGCAGAGGACGCGATGAATCGAGCACGGATGGTTTTCGCGGGGACTGCGTTCAGGGCGGAGGTGATCTTGCCCCAGGTCTCTGAAGCGAGACCTGGGGCAGCCGAATTTTGGGGTACGAGGCGTTTGTCCTCACCTGGATATTGGGGGGTGTGGAGGGATGATTGGGATTCGTCGAGAGGAACTTGCTGGAAGGGGGCGCCGGGTACGGTCAGGTCGGCGGCGGGGTTGGTGGGGGGATGGTCACGCCAGGAGCCTACGGGATAGAGGTCAGGGGATAAGTTGGAGGGGAGGCGGGAGGTCAGGGACTCGCGGGCGAGCTTGCTGGGGAAGGTGCTGGTGAGGTCCTCAAACATGGCGAGGGCGACGAGGATGGAGTCGCGAGGGGTCCAGGGGGCGGGGTCGTAGCGAAGGACGCGGAACTCGATGGGGAGGTGGCGGTGCTGCTGGGCGATGCTGGCGTTGACGCCCTTGGCATACTGCTCGAAGAGGTGGAGCTGGGCGGGGGGCAGGGCGGCGATGGCGCGGTCGGCCGAGGCTCGGACCTGGAGGGTGCGCTGGAGGCGGTCGTGACCGATGACAGCGGAGCCGAAGATTTCGGCTAGCTCGCCGGCGGCGTGGCGGCGGAGGGTGTCCATCTGGAAGAGGCGGTCCTGGGCGGTTACGAAGCCCTGGGCGAGAACGAGGTCGTCGAAGGTGGCGGCGTGGATGTGGGGGACGCCGTGGTCGTCGCGGGCTACGGTGACAGGTGCGGAGAGGCCGGGGATCTGGAGGGAGCCGTCGAGTTGGGGGAGAGAATCGGTGACGGCGGTGCGGACCCAGTAGCGGGCGTAAAAGACGGCGCAGATGGCGAGGAGGAGGAGGATCGGGAGGGCCACGGCGGCGGCTTTTGCAAAGCCTCGCGGATTGCGGCGGGGCGCGAGGATGTCGGCTGCGGGGTAGCGTCCGGCAAGGGTGGTGGGGTGGTGAGGGTCTTCGTGGTCTTCGGGTGCTGGGCGGCGAGTGCCGAGGCGTGGTTCGGGGTCTTGGGTCTCGGGGGAGTTACTCATAGTGTTGAGTTGAGTGTAAATGTTGAGGGCCCGGATGAGGGGCACTCGGATTTGTGGGGGATTAGCGGGATTGGTCTGGGGTAAGGGGGTAGGGGCGGCGGGGGAGGGTGAAGTGGATGATGAGCGCGACGAACAGCAAAGTCGGAATGACGAAGAATGAGCCCTCGGGGCCGGCGGTGCCTCCCGAGAGCAGAGGTGCTCCAGCGGGGTGAGAGTTGAGGAGATGGCCGACGACGTGGGTGGCGGAGTCCGGCGTTCCGTAGAAATAGGACTGAGCCCAGTCCCAGGAGGAATGGAAGCCGATGGCCCACCAGAGGGTTCCGGTGCGGTAGAGCGAGAAGGCGAAGACAACTCCGGCAAGGCCGACAGCGAGGATACCGGCGAAGGTTTCGCCCTGATTGTTGAGATGGCCGGCCATGAAGAGGCCGATGGAGAAGATGAAGGCTGCGATCCAAAAACTGATGACGTGGGCGTGGCGGTTGTTGGGGTCCATGGCGCGGACGATGCCGGCTACGCCACGGGCGACGGTGTACTGGATATAGCCGCGGGTCAGGAACTCTTCGAGGAGCCCGACAAGCAGAAAGGCCAGGCCCCACTTGAGGGCGAAACCCAGCGCGGTGGCACCGTGAAGGGCGAGGCCATCGAAGGCGATGGTGTGGGTGATGAGGAGGGTGCCGATGAGGAGAGAGAGGCTGACGAGTCCCCAGAAGAGACCAAGGGCGAAGTCGGCGGGCATGCGGCGGGTGTTGAGGCCGTAGCGGGTGAAGGGGCGCCGCTCGACGAGGGACATGACAAGGGCGGCAAGGAGGAGCGCGATGAGACCCGTGGCTTCGCCGATGGCGGTGATGCGCGGGGTCAAGTCGTGCTCAGCGGCATGGGGCTGACGCGGCGGGAGGATGTGGGAGACGTTGAGGAGCTTGTTCTCTCCTGCGGCAAGCACAGCGAAGAGGAGGATGAAGAGGAAGAAGCTCCAGCCGGCGCGAAGGCCGTCGTCGCCGAGGAAGAGCCGGCGGAGGGTTGGCTTGGGTTGGGCGGAGATGATGGCTTCAGGAGTGTTGAGCTGGGATTCGGGCACGGGGACTCCTGAGGGGGCTGTCTCACTATAACGGAGAAGAGCGGTACGGTTGGAGAGGGGAGAAAGTTCAGTGGGTGTGCGAGGGTTGGGGAGGACACGCTGTAACGCGGATAAGGGCGGATATTTTTGAGGGGGCCAGCAGGTATGGATGTGGCGGACGGAAAGACACAAGCGAGAGGGTTGTGGTGGGGATAGAGTCAAAGTGCAAACGCACTTTCCTCGGCTGCGCTACGGAATAAGAATTAGAGCGCTACGGAATGACGACAAGTAAATCTGCGGAATGACAACGAATGGTTCAGGAGATGGGTATGACTTTCAGGGTGTTGCACCACAATAACTGTTTTGATGGGGCCTGCTCGGCGGCTGTGTTTACGAAGTTTCACAAGGAATGCATTGGTGGGGCAGCCGGGTATGAGTATGTTGGCCTGGCGCATAAAGCGGGTGGGGGCGGCATCGATGAGCACGTGTTTGGGGCGGGGGAGAATGCGATTGTGGATTTCAAGTATTCGCGTTCACCCAAGCTGACGTGGTGGTTCGATCATCATTTGAGCGCGTTTTTGACGGAGGCCGATCGGGAGCATTTCGAGGCTGGGCAGAAAGGGCCGCTGGCGATGCGGCAGTTTTTCGATGCGGATTTCATTTCGTGCACGGGGCTGATTGCGAAGGTGGCGCGGGAGAAGTTCTCGTTCGATACGACTGGGTTGGCGGAATTGTTGAAGTGGGCGGACATCATCGATGGGGCGCAATATGAGAATGCGCCGTCGGCGGTGGAGATGAAAGAGCCGGCGATGAAGCTGACGATGGTGATTGAGAATGCGGAGGCTGGGTTTATTCCGCGGATCATTCCATTACTGACCGCCGTAAGCCTGACTGAGGTGCTGGCTGAGCCGTTTGTGCAGGAGCAGGTTGCGCCGCTTTGGGCCAGGCATCTTGCGGCAATGCAACTGGTCGAGGACCGCGCGGTGCTGGAGGATGGAGTCATCTACTTCGACCTGACGGACCAGTCGATTGAAGGTTTGAGCAAGTTTATCCCGTACTACTACTACCCGGAGGCGATCTACACCGTGGCGCTGACGCGGTCTAGTTTTCGCACGAAGATTTCAGTTGGGACGAATCCCTGGACGACGGTGCCACTAGAAAAATTGGTGAACCTGGCGGAGATTTGTGAGCGCTTTGGCGGGGGTGGACACGCGCGGGTGGGGGCGATCTCGTTTGGGCGAGATGAGGTGGCACGAGGAAGAGAGGTGGCGGAGGGGATCGTGCGGGGACTGCGGAGAACAGGAGGTTCTCTGTCCCCTGGCTGACAGAGAACTACTCTGTTTTAGGGTTTGTACTGGGTGGGGAGCATTTTGGTGATGTCGTTGAAGATCACGACAGCTGCGAAGAGAACGATGCAGACGAATGCCACCTGGAAGACGCGCTCTTTGACCTGCTGGTTCAGGTCCCTCCGCATGAGGGATTCGATGGCGAGGAAAGTGATCATGCCCCCGTCGAGGATGGGGATGGGCAGCAGGTTGAAGATGCCGAGGTTCAGGGAGATCATCGCCATGGTCATGATGATCGGGTACCAGCCGGGCATCTGGAAGGCTTCGTGGACCATGACGCCCATGCCGATGGGGCTGGACAGCGACTTGACCGATACCTGACGGGTGAAGAGGCGGTGGAGAACGTCGAGGATGAGACGCGAATTTTTGACGTTCTCATGCCAGGAGGCGGAGGCGGCCTGGACGAGTCCGGCGCGCTCAACCGTCATGGGAGTTGGCGCGTTGACGAAGCCGAGGCGGTAGGCTTTACCTTCCTGGCTGTCGGTAAGATAGGGCGTGATCGAGATGGGCAGGGTAGCGCCGTTGCGCTGGATGGTGAGGGTCACGGGCTGGTTGGGGTTGATCTTTTCGTAGTCTTGCAGGTAGGCCAGGAGCGCAAAGACGGAGTGTGGGCGGAGGTCGTTTACGGCGACGATCTTGTCGTGGGACTGGAGGCCGGCGCGGGCGGCCGGGGTGGTGGCGTCGGGGAGGGCCGAGACTTCGAGTGGGGTGGGCTGCTCGACGGGGATTACACCGAGTTTGGCGAAGTCGAAGTCCTGCGGGTTACCCTTTTGCTCGACAAAAATTCTGGAATCGACCCGCTGGCCATTGTGTGTGTAGGAGAAGGCTGTGTCGTGGTTGAAGTTGGCGCCGGAACGTTGTTCGATGTCGCCCCAGGTGGGGTCGTTCTGGTTGTCGAAGAAGACGATGCGATCGCCGGGCTTGATACCAGTGCGTGCGGCGGCGGAATCGGGGGTGACGTAGTCTGCGACAGGGCCCTGGGTGAAGTAGGCGGGGACCTCGTTGTGGGTCATGTAAAGACCGGTAAGCAGGATAAAAGCGAGGATGAAGTTGAAGACGGGGCCGGCGAGGGCGATGAGGGTTCGCTGCCAGCGGGGATGGTTCTGGAACTCGCCTGGGTCGTCGGGGTGGGCTTCGCCGGAGAACTCCATGCCGGCCATTTTGACGTAGCCGCCGACGGGAAAGAGGTTGACGCGATAGTCGGTGCCGTTGTGGACAATGCCGAAGAGGCGCTTGCCGAATCCGATTGCGAAGGCCTCTACGCGGACGCCGCAGAGTTTGGCGACGATGAAGTGGCCGAGTTCATGGACGATGACCATGATGCCTAGCACGATCGCGAACTGCGCGATTGCGGAAAGCTTGTCAGAGGTGAAGAGAGCGAATGCGGACAAAGAAGAACCTCGGGCGGTTTACGAATTAGATGGTGCGCGCTATGACCTGCCGTGCTTGCTCACGTGCGACCTGATCGGCCAGAAGGACATCCCGGATAGACTCTGGATTTGCTGCCGGAGTTAGCTCCAGCACTCGCTCGATTGTAGCTGGGATGCCGGTGAAGGGGATACGGCCTTCCAGGAAAGCTGCGACGGCAATTTCATCGGACGCATTCAACGCGATGCAGGCTGAGGGGCCTGCGGTTGCCGCCTCATAGGCCAGGCGGAGGCAGGGAAATCGTTCGAAGTCCGGCGTTTGGAAGTCGAGTTGGGAGAGTTGGGCGAGGTCGAAGGTGAGATTGGAGGCGGGACGCTCGGGATACGCCAGGGCGTAGAGGATGGGGAGGCGCATGTCGGTGACGGAGATTTGCGCGAGGATAGAGCCATCGATGAACTCGACCAGCGAGTGGACGGTGGATTGCGGGTGGACGGTGACGCGGACTTTGCCGGGCGGTAAGTTGAAGAGGCGGCAGGCTTCGATGATCTCAAGGCCCTTGTTGAGCATGGTGGCGGAATCGACGGTGATGCGCTGGCCCATGATCCAGGTGGGGTGCTTAAGGGCCTGGGCGGGGGTGATGAATGCGAAGTCAGCGAGGGGGGTGTTGCGGAAGGGGCCACCGGAGGCGGTGAGCCAGATTTGTTTGACCTCGGCAGCGGTGCCGCCTCGCATCGCCTGGTGGATTGCGTTGTGCTCGGAGTCGATGGGGAGGAGTTTTGCGCCTGATTGTGCGGCGGCCTGGATGATAAGGTCGCCGGCGGCTACAAGGGCTTCTTTGTTAGCGAGTCCGATGTCTTTGCCGGCTTTGGCGGCGGCGTAGGTGGCTTCGAGGCCGGAGACGCCGACGATGGCGGAGACTACAAAGTCGACGTCGGGGTGGGTGGCGACGGCGATGGTGCCGGGGGTGCCGTGGAGGACTTCAATGTCGGCGAGGCCCGCGGCGCGCAGGCGCTTTTGGAGTTCATCCGCCAGGGGTTCGGTGGCCAGTGAGATGAGTTGGGGATGCCAGCGCTGCGCCTGAGCAAAGGCTACGTCGAGGTTTGAGCCGGCGGCGAGGGCGATGGGGGAGTAGCGGGTGGGAAACTGCTCGCAGATGGAGAGGGTGCTCTGGCCGATGGAGCCGGTGGAGCCGAGGATCGCAATTTTCTTCACACACGTATTTTCGCAGATTGGGGTTACGGGGCACACTGGGCTCGTCATTACCTATCCGGTCGAAGTCTCGCTTTTGCCAAAGCCGTCGACGCGCCTACTCGGGGACGCGGTCAAGTGCTACCCGACGGAGTGAGCTGTCGGTGAGCGTGTCACCGAGTTACATCGGAACGCCAGAGGGGGAGGATTAGTGAAAGAGGGTTTGCCAGTCCCGCAGCAGAAGGGTGTACCACAGGACGGGGGCGGCGAGCAGGAGGGCGTCGATGCGGTCGAGGATGCCGCCATGGCCGGGGAGGAGGGTTCCGGAATCTTTGACGCCGGCGCCGCGTTTGATGGCGGATTCCAGGAGGTCGCCTAGCTGGGCGGCTATGTTGAGGAGGATGGCGAGGAGGAGGAGTTGCCAGGCAGGCCAGCCGATGTGCAGGACCGTGTAGCCGCGCGTCGACAGATAGCCACCAAAATAGTAGAGGCCCATGCCAAACAGGACTGAGCCGAAGACGGAGGCGATGGAACCCTCCCACGTTTTGTTGGGAGAGAGGCGCGGGGCTAGCTTGCGCTTGCCGAAGTTCTTGCCGATATAAAGGGCGAAAATATCGCCCATCCAGACACAGAGAAAGAGGAAGAGCAGGAGACCGGTGCCGTCTTCGTGCGCCTTGATGAGGGGCAGGAGCGTGAGCGGGTAGACGACGTAGATAAGGGCGAAGAGGCCAAGGCCGGTGTCGAGGAGGACACGGTCGAGCGGGGCTCGGAAGCCGGACCAGGCGAGGAGGATGAAGGTGACGAGGGTGAGGACGGGAAGCTCAAAGTCGGGCAGCTTGAGGGTGAAGAAGAAGATGAGGGCGGTGGCGGCAAAAAGCCACCAGAGCGGGATGTAGACATCTTTTTCGTGGGCCAGGACGCGATACTCGTAGGCGGCAAGGGCGGCTACGATGGCGGCGAACGTGGCGATCATCCAAAGCTGGCCGTAGAGGACGAGTGAGACGACGGCGGCGATGAGGACGATGGCAGTGAGAATGCGTTTCATATCAGACGTAAGGATATACGGTACGTGGGTTTCGATAGGCCTTTATGGTGTGTCCCACTCATCGGGGTGATGTTGCGATGATTGGGCCACAGCAGGATTCGGGCGCGTTTCAGGTGCTAAACCCAGGGCACCTGGATTTTTGTGGCTGGTACTCACTGCGATGGGACTGCCGTGTCTGGGGCACGGAGATGGCGTCGGCTTGATATCTTAGTAAGATGACGACTCAGACTGGTTCACTGCGAAAGACTTTGGGTAACTCGGACATGGTACTGACCTCGATTGGGTTCGGGGCGTGGGCGATTGGTGGCGGAGACTATCAATTTGGCTGGGGCACGCAGGAAGACCAGGACTCGATCGATGCGATTCACAAGGCGATTGATCTGGGAGAGAACTGGATCGATACGGCGGCCATCTATGGGTTGGGCCACTCGGAAGAGGTGGTAGGAAAGGCGCTGAAGACGCTGAACGGGCCGAAGCCGTATGTGTTTACCAAGTGCTCGATGCGCTGGAATGAGCAGCGGGAGATTTATCACAGCGTGACGGCTGAAGGCGTTCGCTACGAGTGCGAGCAGAGCTTGAAGCGGCTGGACGTGGAGACGATCGACCTATATCAGATTCACTGGCCTAATCCGGAAAACGAGATTGAAGAGGGTTGGACGGAGATGCAAAAGCTGAAGGAAGAGGGAAAAATCCGGTTTGCGGGCGTGTCGAACTTCACTATCGAGCAGGTAAAGAGGATGCAGGCGATTGCGCCGGTAACGTCGCTGCAGCCGCCCTACTCGTTGCTGAACCGGAGGATTGAAAAGGAGATGCTTCCGTTCTGCGTGGAGCATGGGATTGGCGTGATCAACTACTCGCCGATGGTGAGCGGGCTGCTGACGGGGAAGATGACGAAGGAACGGCTGGCGGGGATGAAGGACGACTGGCGGCAGAAGAGTGCGAACTTTACCGAGCCCAAAGTGACGAAGAACCTGGCGCTGGCGGATCTGCTGGGTGAGATAGGCAAGCGGCATGGGGTGGAGACGGGCGTTGTCGCGATTGCGTGGACACTACGTCAGCCGGGGATTACGGCCGCAATTGTGGGTGGGCGTACTCCGCAGCAGTTGGAAGGCACGGCGCCTGCATTGAGCTTCCGATTGTCTCCTACGGAGATTGCGGAGATTGATGCGTTTGTGGCGGTGAATGAGCTTGGGGTCAGCTAAGTGTGAGCTAATCTGGTTCTTATCCAGCTCTTATCTGGGGCGGCTAAGTTGCCACTGCAGATGGGCTCGGACGGTGGGCCACTCCGAAGCGAGGATGCTGTAGACGCAGGTGTCGCGCAGGGTCCCATTGGAGGCGTAGATGTGGTTGCGGAGGACGCCATCGAGCTTTGCCCCGAGGCGCTCGATGGCGGTGCGGCTAGCCGCGTTGAAGGAGTGGGTGCGGAATTCCACGGCGGGGCAGCCGAGTGCGTCGAAGGCGTAGCCGAGGAGTAGCAGCTTTGCTTCAGTGTTGAGCGCGGTGCGCTGGACGTGGACGGCGTACCAGGTGGAACCGATTTCGACGCGCGGCGTGGCACGGTCGATGTTCATGTAAGTGGTCATGCCGACGATAATGTCGTTTGCGTCAAGGACCGTGAAGGGGAGCATAGCGCCAGCTTCATAGAGGGCGAGGCGGCGTTCGATCTCGGCGGACATTCCATGCGCAGAAGGAATCGTTGTAAACCAGAGGTGGTCCAAGTTACCATCGCGAGCAACTGCGGCGAGGGCTGCGGCATGGGACGTGTCGAGGGGGATAAGGCGGACGTGTTGGCCACGCAGGGTGACCGGTGTGAGCGGCGTCATCGGCTATTTGGCGACAGGTCGCCGCTCGAGTTCGGCGGCGATGCTCTCAGGGGATTCGAGGGCGTCGTCCTTGCCTTCGAGGTGCTCGTCGGTGCCTTCGCCCAGGCCGCCGAAGCGGCGTTCGCGCTGCTGGTAGTTGTGGATGGCCTCAAGTAGATGGATGCCGCGGAAGTCGGGCCAGAGGCGGTCGGTGACAAAGATCTCGGCGTAGGCGATCTGCCAGAGGAGGAAGTTGGAGATGCGCTGCTCGCCGGAGGTGCGGATGACGAGATCAGGGTCCGGCATGTGCGCAGTATAGAGGTTGGCGGCGAGTTGGGCTTCGTCGATGCGGGACTCGATGGTGTCGACCTGGAGGAGGTCTTCGAGGGAGCAGCCGCGCTTGTGGGCCTCTTCGATGAGCGTGGAGATGAGCGCACGCGTGGCGTCGACGATCTCAGAGCGGGAACCATAGTTGAGGGCAAGGGTCAGGGTGGTGCCGGTGTTCTTGCCGGTCTCTTCCTGAGCCCACTGCATGGTTTCCTGGATTTCCTGGGGAAGGCCGGCGGTGCGGCCGATATAGGCCATGCGCACATTGTTATCGTTCATACGCTTGACGTTTCCGACGAGGTAGCTCTTGAGGAGACGCATCAGGAAGCTGACCTCTGCCTTGGGTCGGCGGAGATTGTTTTCCAGCGAAAAGGCATAGAGAGTAAGCCACGGAAGGTCAATGCGAGATGCGGTTTCAACGACGAACTGTACTGATTCCGCGCCCTGCTGATGGCCGAGGAAACGCTTGAGGGCACGCTTGCCCGCCCAGCGGCCGTTGCCGTCCATAATGATGGCCACGTGCTGGGGTGCGCGTTCGGGGTCGAGTTGTGCGTAAATCGCGGCTTCTTCGGGAGAAAGTTCACCGAGGCGGGCGGGACGTGGTTTGGAATTGAAGGTGTTCATCTTTGGAAGCTTACGGTGAGATGCTCCGATAAGCATACAAGGTGTGTACGACGGGTGACGAGATGGAGTCTGAAGTCCCGGCGCAGAGCGTTCGAATCCGTTCAGGACCTGCCTTTGAAGGGGTTGCGGCGATGATTAGGAGAGGGCCGCACCCTTGCGGATGCGGCCTGGAGGTTTGGAGCAACTGCGCTTCTGCTACGCCGAGCGACGACGGCCGGCAGCGAGTTCCCGAACGTGGTTCAGGAAGATCGAGCGCTGCAGGGTGTCGAGTTGCGAGGTGTAGGCAGCGATCTCTGCCAGGAACGGGTCGGCCATCAGCATGGTCGTCTCGTTGTTATGGCGGGAGTTGGCGTCGCGCAGGAGGGCGGAGATGTCAACTTCAAGGGCGCGGGCGAGGCGATCGAGCGAGGACAGCGTGGGCATGGCCTTGCCGTTCTCGATTTTGGAGATGTAAGTGCGGGGCACGCCCATGCGAGCGGCGAGTTGACGCTGGCTCAGGTTGCGTACGTGGCGAAGATCGCGGACAGCGGTTGCGACCTGGGGGCCGTGTTCGACATCACTGGCGGCACCGACGAGGGCAAGGGGAGCCGGCGTGGCGGTCGGTTTTTCGACCTCAAGCGACTTCTTGCAGCGTCTGCACGCGGGAGTGGATGTGCGGAATTGCACAAGCTTACAGTGGTCGCAGCGAAGGACCTCTCGCTGTGCCTCGGACTGGCCAAAGGGCGCCATCATAGTTGCCATATTGTGTGTAGCGGGCGGGGGCCAGAGCAAGGTCCGCAGCGCAAGCGTCTGATAACAGAAGCTTGCGATGTGCCTAGAGTGACACTGGGGTATCGGGTGAGTCAAGGGGAATCGCCGACGATACCCGTAAGAAAACCGGAGAAAACCGAAGTCGAACCACGGTAGTAAACATTGGGGCGGGTGGGGTTCAAGTTTAGGATGAGGTTTGTACGACTTTCGAGGAGTTTTGATGAGGCGTGACGCGGCTTTGAAGTTGATGAAGGAGTGGACGCAGGGCGAGAGTCTGCGGAAGCATGGGCTCAGTGTTTCAATCTGCTGCGAGGCCTATGGACAGATGGAAGCTGAACGCCTGGGGTTGACCAGAGAGAATGCGGCAGAGCTTGTGGATTTGTATGCCAGCGCCGGCCTGTTGCACGACTTTGATTATGAAAAGCATCCGACGCCGGAGGAGCATCCGTTTGTGGGGGTGGCACACCTGCGCGAGAATGGCTGGCCGGAAGAGATACTGCACGCGATTTTGGCGCATGCGGATCATTCGGGGGTAAAGCCGGAGACGCATCTGGATAAGGTGCTGTTTGCTTGTGATGAGCTGGCGGGGTTTCTGACGGCGTGCGCGCGGGTTAAGCCGACGAAGGCGATCGCGGATGTGGAGGCGAAGGGTGTGGTGAAAAAGATGAAGGACAAGGGATTTGCGCGGGCGGTGAAGCGGGAAGATATGGCCGCGGGTGCGCAGCTTTTGGGGCTACCGCTGGAAGAGCACGTGGGAAATTGTCTGCGCGCGATGCAGGCGCGGGCGGGTGAATTGGGACTTTAGAAGTGGGGGCGGACCCATTCTTCGCGATGATGCCGCGATAGAGGGGTACGAGTTTGGAGCCGGCGAAACACGTAGCCTATTTGGGGGACGGCGAGTTCTTTGTCATTTTCAGGAAGAAACCGGGTGTTACGCTTCGCCTGATCAATCCGCATTTCGGAGACGCTTATGCGCTGTAAGACTTTGTTTTCTGCCCCCGCTTCGGGATTCCTGATTCTGCTTGTAGGGTGTGCATCGAGCAACCCAACTTCTCCGCCAACTTGTCCGAGTATCAGTCTCACCTGAAATTGGGCATTCAAGGCCCAGTCTGCAACTGGTTTGCAGGCGCTGGTCGGGACTTACCTGACGAGTGCAGGCACCAATTTTGCTGGTATCGCGCATATTAGCTCTTACTGTTACTCCAACCTGGGAGTAGATGTGCCTATGTCTGGCAGTGTCGATAAGAACGGTGTGATTACGGGAACGTCGTCATCAGTGAATGGACAGTTCTTTGCATTTACGGGGGCGTCTTCTGCGGATGGCACAGGTATTTCAGGTGGCAAGTACACCATCACGGGTGGGTGCGCAGGTGGGGACAGTGGTTCGATTATGGGAATTCGCTATGCCGCCCTGACAGGGACGTTTGCGGGCTCTGTCAGGTCCATAAGTGGGCCTGCAGGTCCAAGCGTCAGCCGCGTTGGCAGAGATCGCGCCCTCTGCCAACGGCTACATCCCGGAGAGCGGCACCGTGACCTTCTCGGGGTCGCCGTGTTTCGGACTAACAACGATTGCCAACCCAGCGACCGATTCTCTGATTATTGGAAACTTCTTTGCCGTCACACTGACCGCCGACCTTCAAACGAAGGTCCGGGTGACAGGTAGCTTTGACGCTAATGCGAAAGTCTTGCCTATTCAGTATTCGGTGCAGGGTGGTCTTTGCAGTGGTGACAGCGGCACGGGTACGCTTTCCCGCTAGCTCATCATCTTGTGGATGTCGGCCGCTAGTGGCATCCGCGGAGGACTGCGAGCCAGGCAAGTGAGAGGATGATGGAGCCGGCGATGCCGATCGCAAGGATGGGAGGCTTAGTCTGGCCGGGTGTGGCGGAAGAGCGTTTCGAACGGCTGTTTTGTTCGGGGGCGAGAGGGTTGTAGCTGATGGTTATTTCTTCGCTCTGAGGGATGGCGGTGCGAGATTGAAACTCGTCGGAGTAGAGACGGCCATGGGCGTAGTAGTCGAAGGTGATGCGGAAGTTGGCGGTGGAGGGGATGCCGAAGGCCATGGCTCGGAGGGGCGAGGTTCGGTAGGTGCAGGAGGTTACGGTGGCGGTGGTCGAAATCCAGTTGGGTTGGTCCACTCTCATTTTCCTCAATCCAACTCACTCATTGTTGGTGGTTTGCAAGAAAAGATTAACTATTACCTAGTTTTCGACGAGTTCATCTGCCATTCTTTTGGCTAGAGGAAACGCGAATATGACTTTGCTTGCCATGAACGACTCTATGACATCTAAACTGCTCCACGCTAAGCTAGCAACTTATAGCCCGAATGGCAGAGGGCAGGATCTGCCTTTTAGCATCTCGGATATAACCGATAGTTCGATCACCTTTCGAAAGCAAAACGGCAAAGAGCAGACAGCAAGAAGGCAAGAGATAGATTTCGTAAGCGAACACTGGGAAAGCTACAAAAATGGAAAGATTAGCCGCAAGGAACTGCAAAAAAAGAGCTTCAACACTTCATACCTCTTTAGTGTTCTCCATTTCCTGGAAAACGAACTGAAATAGAAATGCTTCTACCGAAGATCGAGGGTGGGACTGCACACGACTGGCACTTTAACTTCGAATAAAGCTTGTTCGGTCTCCGCTACGGAACCGGGGAGGCCAACAGCCCGGGTGAGGTCTTCGAGGACTATGATTTCGAAGCCAAGATGTTTCCCGTCGAGGGCGGAGAAACGGACGCAGAAGTCGTAGGCCAGGCCGGCGAGGAATAGGCGTTTGAGTCCGCGTTCGCGGAGGTAGCCGGCCAGGCCGGTGGGAGTGGTGTGATCGTTTTCCAAGAAGGCGGAGTAACTGTCGATGTGGCGGCGGAAACCTTTGCGTAGGATGAGTTCGGCCTGGGGGATTTCAAGGGCGGGGTGGAGGGCTGCGCCGGAAGTGTTCTGGAGGCAGTGATCGGGCCACAGGGTTTGGGGGCCGTAGGGGGCTTCGATCTGCTCGTAGGGGTTCTTGGTGTGGGTAGTGGCGAAGGAGATATGCTGCGGGGGGTGCCAGTCCTGGGTGAGGAGAACGTGATCGAAGCGGTAAGCGAAGGCATTGATAGCTGGGAGGATCTCGTCGCCGCCGGACACAGCGAGAGGGCCGCCGGGCATGAAGTCGGGCTGGAGGTCGATGAGAAGGAGTGCGTCGGTTTGGTTATTGATTGGCATGGCTTATATAGGGCGCGTTGCGGTAATGACTTCGCGGATGAGCGGTTGTAAGGCGAATTTTGTGGGAGTGATAGTGAGGGTGCGGCGGAGCATGTCGTAGGGTTTGGCCAGGAGCGATTCGTCTTCGCTAAAAAGGGTGACGAGAGGCTGACCTGATTCGATGCGGTCGCCTAGTTTGGCGTGGACTTCGAGGCCGGCGTGGGCGCTGACGGGGTCACCGGGTTTGGCGCGGCCGGCGCCGAGACGCTGGACGGCCCAGCCAATTTGAGTGCAGTCCATGCTCGAAAGATAGCCGCTGGTTTGGGCATTCAGGACGCGCAAGGCCTTCGGTTTGTGGAAGGCTTCGGGGTGTTCGAAGATGGCAGTGTCGGCCCCTTGAGCTGCGACAATCTGGAGCCACGCCTTGTAGGCTGCGCCGGAGGTCATATAACCGTCGGCAAGGAGAGCACCGGCTTCGGGGGAGTTGGCGTGTCCGGCGAGGTGCAGCATCCAGCCGGAGAGGATGTTGGTCAACTCGATGAGGTCGGCGGAGAGGGGGTGACGTACGCCTTGCATGATGTCCACGCACTCCAGGACCTCCAGCCAGTTGCCGGCGTAGCGTCCGAGGGGCTGATCCATCTGGGTGAGGAGAGCGACCGTTCGGGTCCCGGAGGCTTCGCCGGTCTGGACCATGAGGTTGGCGAGGAAGCGGGCGTCTTCGTACTTCTTCATAAAGGCGCCGGAGCCGGTTTTTACGTCGAGGACGAGGGCATTGAGCGATTCGGCGAGCTTCTTGCTCATGATACTGGCGGTGATGAGGAAGGGCGATTCGACCGTGCCGGTGTGGTCGCGGAGGCCGTAGAGGATGCGGTCGGCGGGGACAAGCGAGGGGGTCTGGCCGATGAGCGCGGCGCCGCATTGGCGGAGGACCTGCTCGAAGCGGGCGAGGGAGAGTTGGGAGTCGAAACCGGGGATGGTTTCGAGCTTGTCCAGCGTGCCGCCAGTGTGGCCAAGGCTGCGGCCGGAGATCATGGGGACGCAGATGCCAGGGACTCCTGCGGTGGTGGGATGGGCGAGGCCCGCTGCGGCGAGGATGGGGCCGATGAGGAGGGAGGTTTTGTCGCCAACGCCGCCAGTGGAGTGTTTGTCTACCGTAAAGGTATGGAGAGGTGTCGCGTCAAAGGTCTCGCCGGAGTAGCGCATGGCCCTGGTGAGGGCGGCGAGTTCGTCCGTGTTGAGGCCGTGTTGAAAGACGGCCATCAGGAAGGCCGCGATCTGGGCGTGGGTGGCGGTTTTGTGAGTGACCGCGTGGATAAAGGCGTTGATCTCTTCGTCGGAGAGGGTTAGGCCGTCGCGCTTGTGGAGGATGACGTCGAGCGGATGGATGTGGGGCACGGCGGTCATGCGGATTCCAGCTTGAAGGCGGAGGGGAGTAGGTCGGCGAGGGTGCAGGTGCTGGGTTTGCCGTCGAGTCCGGGGAAGAGGATGGTTGCGGTGGTTGCGGAGAACTCGGCGATGGTCTGGCGGCAGGCTCCGCAGGGCTGGCAGGCGGTGTCGTTGAGGTTGTGAACGGCGACGGCACGGATACGGATGGCAGGGCCATAGGTGGCGACGGCGGCGGCGATGGCGGTCTGCTCGGCGCAGGTCGTGAGCCGGTAGGAGGCGTTTTCAACGTTACAGCCGGTGACGATTTCACCTGTTTCCAGCAGTACCGCAGCCCCCACGAAGAAGTGACTATAGGGCGCGTACGCATTGTGTGCGGCGGCTTCCGCATGCAGCGAAAGCTCGGTCAGTTGTGCGGAAGTGATGAAGGTTTCCTTTCTCAATTACTGAGGTTAGAAGGTGGTTGTGCGGAACGCAAGCGCAGAGACTGATGAGATGAAGACTTTGGTCCGATAAAGCCGGTGTGGACGATCTGACTAAGGAATTTTTGGCGGAAAGCTTTGAGGGCCTGGACCGCATGGACGGGTGCCTGACGGAGCTAGAGGACGCGCCGACAGATGAAACGTTATTGGCCGAGATCTTTCGTGCGGTGCATACCATCAAGGGGGCCACGGGCTTCCTGGGATTTGGTCGGCTGGAGAAGCTGTCCCACGCGGGCGAGAACGTGTTGGGTCTGCTGCGGGACGGCCGGCTTGAGGTCAATGAGCGGCTAATCGGAGGCTTGCTGCAGTTGATGGATGGTCTGCGATCCATTCTGTATTTGATCGAAAAGACGGGAAAAGAAGGAACTCGCACGCATGATAACGATAGCTCGCTGCTGCAGTTGCTGGGCGAATTGGCGCAGGCGGGCACGACTGTCAAACAGCCCGATCAGCGCATGCCGGAATCGTCCTTGGGACCGTTTGCAGATGAGCCTGAACACGTAAGCGGGAAGCCGGATGAAGTCGATGGCGGCCAGGTCGAAGCAACGCGGTCCAGCGAGACCATGGCAGGGTTGGAGCGGCGGTTGGTTTCGTCGAGGAGTATCGGGATCAGCACCAGCGGCATCAGCGAGAAGACGCTTCGGGTAGAGGTTGAAGTCTTAAACCGGATGATGAATCTTGTGGGCGAACTCGTCTTGACCAGAAACCAGATGTTGCAGACGACTTTGGAGACGGCCAGGTTTGGTGAACTGACACGTCGGCTCGACAATGTGACTGCGGACCTGCGGGAGACGGTGATGCAGGCTCGTATGCAGCCGGTTGGACATATTTTCGGAAAATTTCCACGCATGGTACGTGACCTTGCAAAGATCTGCGGCAAGCTTGTGCGGCTGGAGTTTACAGGTCCGGACACCGGGCTGGACAAGAGCCTGCTTGAAGCAATCAAGGATCCGCTCACGCACGCTGTTAGAAATGCGATCGATCATGGCATTGAAGTTGCTTCTGAGCGGATTAGTTTGGGCAAAGCGCCGCAAGGTTTGCTATGTCTGCGTGCGTTTCATCAAAGTGGCTATGTGGTTATCGAGGTAGTGGACGACGGAGGAGGCATTAACACAGATAAGCTGCGTGCCAATGCGATCGACCGTGGCTTGATCACGGGTGAACAGGCCTTAGCCATGACCGACCACGAGCTTCACCAACTGATCTTTCTGCCGGGTTTTTCAACGGTTGAGCAGGTTTCGCTTCTCTCCGGCCGTGGAGTGGGAATGGATGTGGTCCGCGCCAATGTCGAGCAGGTGAACGGCACGGTGGAGATCTTCTCCAAGACAGGCCACGGCACGGTCCTGCGACTGCGGGTACCGCTTACACTGGCAATTGTTCCGGCGTTGATTGTGCAGAGCGGAGGTCAGCGCTTTTGCGTTCCACAAGGCGCCCTTGCGGAGTTGGTGTATGTTCCGGGACGAGAGGCAAACGCTGCTGTGGAGAGCATCGGAGGGGCGGAGTTTTATCGTCTGCGTGACAAGTTGCTTCCCCTGGTCTGGCTGGACGGGCTGTTGCTGCTGCCACGCGCGGAAAGGGTGACCGGGTTCTATCTGGTCGTGCTGGATGCTGACGGGTGCAGTTTCGGTCTTGTGGTGGATGACCTAATGAGTCCGGAGGAGATTGTTGTAAAACCGCTGTCGACGGTGCTGCAGGAGATAGGGTTGTTTTCAGGCGCGACGGTGCTGGGCAATGGCACGTTGGCGATGATTCTCGATGTGGCGGCAGTGGCCGCGCGTGCGGCTGTGCGTCCGGTAGTCGAGGAAAAACCGAACCGGATCGAAGGCGACAGGAAAGCTGTCGAAGCGAACCCTTCGTTCCTGATCTATGAAAGTCGTGTACGCGGCGGCTCGGTCGAGCGCACGGCACTTCCACTAGATGCGGTGGAGCACATTGAGAGTGTGGCGCTGAGTGCCATTGAATTTGTCGCGGGACGATTGCTGCTTCAGTACCGCGGAGACCTGTTGCCGCTTGAGGATGAGGGCGATTTGCTGGGCGAACTGGCTGGAGTGCAGGCCTCAGAGCTGGTCACGGTCTTGATATGCCGCCGCAGAAATGGGGAGCGTGTGGGGATGATTGTTCGACGCGCCGTAGATGTTGCAAGTGGTGTAGAGCTTGATGTGCGTTCGGGCTTTGGCGACGCCCGTCTGACCGTGGTGAAAGAGCGTCTTCTGGCAGTGCATAGTGGCTTTGCTGAAGCGACGGATCTGCGGGAGGTCGCATGAAACCCTTGCCAGGCATGGAGGAAGCGGATGAGACGATCTCGCTGTGTTCGCTGAATGTGGGCAATCGGCGGTACGGCATCGATATAAGGAGCATTCTCGAAGTGCTTGAGGGGCGCATGATTCAGAGCGTCCCGCTTGCGCCGCCTTTTATCGGCGGGGTGATGCCGTACCGGGGAGAGGTGCTGACGGCCATCGATTTTCGGGCTTTGCTTGGGCTGCCTTCACGTGGTGGAGAGTGTTGCGTCATTGTGCTCGGGGAGATGTGCCCGGATGCCGATAGAGACAACTGCGGGGAGACCTACGGCTTGATGGTGGATGGAGTCGGTGGGGTTGTAACAGTCTCGGGAAGGAGCTTCGCTGTGAATCCGCCGACGCTGGACGAGACGAGCAAGGCGCTTTTTAATGGGGCGTACCGGATGCCAAATGGCCTGCTCGTGCAACTCGACCCGCAGAGGTTAGCTCCCGTGCGGCTCGCTGCTTCGGGGTTGTTTGGCATTTCCGTACCGGTCACAGCGGGCCCGAACGCTTATGGAACCGGGGGAGACAGATGCGGGCTCTGATTGTGGACGACTCAAACTTTATCCGGGAGTTTCTGAAGCAACAGATGAAGCGCATGGGAGCCATGTGTGTGGAGGCAGGGGACGGGCGCGAGGCGCTGCAGATGCTACATAAGGAAGACTCCTTTGATGTGATGCTGGTGGATGTAAATATGCCTGTGATGGGTGGTCTGGAGTGCGTGAGGGTACTGCGCGAGCAAGGTTTGTGGACGGCGATGAAAGTGATGATGGTGACGACCGAAGCCGACAACAGCTTTATCTGCCAGGCGCTGGCGTACGGCGCAGACGAGTTTTTGATGAAGCCCTTCACACCGCAAGCCCTTCGCGAGAAGCTGCAACTGATGGGGTTCGAGATGTCTTACTGAAGCAGAGCACGCAGACTCAGCGTGAGTGGGAGACAAATTGAGAAGTGATCAAGTTTTGCGGGTGCTTGCGGCGGATGACTCGGCTGTGATGCGCGGAGTAATGAGGACGGTGTTCACGCTGCACGAGCATGATGGCGATTCGCCACTGCCCAGGATGAAGTTATGCGGCGTGGCGCACGATGGGCTGGAAGCTATCGAAGCAGTGTCTCGCCTTCGTCCGGATGTGCTCTTGCTTGATCTTGAGATGCCTCGCATGAATGGTCTTGCAGTTCTGGAACGATTGAAGACCGTGGCGCCTTCGCTGCCGGTTATTATGTGCAGCGCACATACGGAACGCGGGGCACGCTCGACCCTGGACGCTCTCGCAATGGGGGCGAAAGACTATGTGATGAAACCCGGACAGCAGAAAGACTTTGCTGCGGCGCTTGATTTTCTGATGAGCCAACTTCTTCCCAAGATTGCCGCCTTGGCCGGTGATTACGGAGGAGGCAAGGCAGGATCTGCGGTGTTGCGAAGGACCTTGGCAAGCGGCGGCGCAAGCGTGGCAGAGCCACTGGTTAAGGCTATTGTCATCGGCATCTCGACCGGGGGGCCGTCTGCGTTGGAGACCCTGCTGCCGGGCTTGCCGCGAGACCTGGCGGTGCCAGTCTTGATTGTGCAGCACATGCCAAAACTCTTTACCGGGGTCTTGGCTGAACGCCTGAACGGCTTGTGCAAGGTACGCGTCATGCAGGCGGTTGACGGTGCTTCCATCGAGCCTGGAACGGTGTTGCTGGCACCGGGGGATGCGCATATGGATGTTGTCTCCAGTCTCCGAGGACCTGCTATTCATCTTCATCAGGGCCCTGCGTTACACAGTTGCAAACCCTCGGTGGACTATCTTTTTCGGTCTGCAGTGCAAACGTTTGGTGCAGGAACTCTGGCGCTTGTGATGACGGGGATGGGCTCTGACGGACTGGACGGTGCCGTCTGTGTGCGCGAGGCAGGCGGCACCGTACTGGTTCAAGACCAGGCGACGTCTGCGGTGTGGGGCATGCCGGGGCGCGTCGCGGAGGCGGGCCTTGCGAGTGCTTCTTTGCCTTTGAATTGCATTGCGGAGGCTTTGATTCAGCGGGTTGCTATGGGACGGTTTGCGGATTGCGCTGAGAGTCTGCCGCGTTCGTCCACGAAGTCAGAGCGATCGGAGATACCCTGTGGCCTGCTCTGATGCGGACTATTCCTACTTGCGGGAGTTGGTTCTCTCGCAATCTGCGAACCTGATTGATCCATCGCGCAATGCACTTTTCGAAACGCGGCTTGCGCCTGTAGCGCGGCTCGTGGGAGCCGCAAATCTGGAAGGGCTGGTAAGCATCCTGCGACTTGATTGTCCGCAGCACCTGCAGCGCACAGTTGCCGAGGCAATGACGATCAACGAGACGAGCTTCTTCCGCGACATAAAGCCCTTTGAAGCGTTGCGGACCAATGTGATTCCAAAGCTGATTGAGACTAAACAGCACGAGCGCCGGTTGCGGATCTGGAGCGCGGCCAGTTCCACGGGGCAGGAGGCTTACAGCGTCGCCATGCTGCTGACGGAGCACTTTCCGGAGTTGAAGCGCTGGGATGTAAAAGTTATAGGAACGGATATTTCGCGATCGGTGATCGAATATGCCTGCAAGGCTCGTTACCGCCGAATGGAGGTGAACCGTGGGCTTCCGGCCCGGATGCTCGTCAAATACTTTACCCAGCATGGGGATGAATGGGAGGTTTGCCCAAAAGTAAGAAGTATGTGTGAATTTCGCAGTGCGAATCTCTGCGCCCCGTTGCCGCTGTTACCTGTCTTCGACCTTGTGCTGCTGCGGAACGTACTTCTTTATTTCCCGCCGCAGGATCGCAGTTGTGTCTTCAGCGATGTCTATCGGCGGCTTTCGAACAAAGGTGCGCTCTTGCTGGGCAACGCCGAGCAGGCTGAGGATTCAACGAATCTGTTTGCTGCCGAGTTCGCTGCTGACTCCTACTTCTACCGGCCAGTTGCGAGATACTGACGACCCTGGAGTTTGATAGCGCTTCACCGGGTATCGTTCCCGTGGTCTCGAAGGCCGCTCGAATGCATCGAAACCCGGTATGCTCACAGGCGGAAGGCATGATGGCGCGGTTGAAGACGAAGAAGACTGAGGAGACTGTTGAGACGGCGGCCGAGGCTGCGCTTTCGCTCTTTCACCCCATCACGGCACGGTGGTTTCGCGAGGTTTTTGACGGTCCCACAGCTCCTCAGATTGAAGGCTGGCCTGCAATTTCCCGCGGAGAGTCCACGTTGATCCTGGCCCCGACCGGCACGGGCAAGACGCTCACAGCCTTCCTCTGGTGCCTGGACAAGTTGATGCTCCAGACGCCGGCAAATGGAATGGAACGCGGTTGCCGGGTCGTCTATCTATCGCCGCTGAAAGCGCTGGCTGCCGACGTAGAGCGAAACCTGCGATCGCCATTGGCCGGAATCGCGAATTTTGCAAAGCGCGAAGGTATTGCGGTACGGATGCCCGAGATCAGCGTGCGCACGGGCGACACATCGCCCAAGGATCGCGCGAGATTCAACCGGCACCCTGGCGACATTCTGATCACTACGCCCGAGTCGCTCTACCTTATGCTGACGAGCGCGGCAGGGGAGCAGTTACGCACCGTTGAGACGGTGATTGTGGATGAGATTCATGCACTCGTCCCGAGCAAGCGCGGCGCACACATGGCACTGTCGTTGGAGCGATTGGAGGCACTGGTTGCCATGTCGCGACCAGGTGCCAAGCTGCAAAGGATCGGATTGAGCGCCACGCAGAGGCCGCTTGAGGAGGTCGCAAGATTTCTCGGCGGGGCAGATACGAATGACGTGAGCGCATCGAGAACGGTTGATCGATCCACAGCGCTGTTGCCGGTCTCCGATGCATTACTGGAGGCCAATATTGAAGGCGAAGTCCCGACCGCTTTGATGGATGTGGCCCGTGATGAAGCTGAGACCTCGACCGGCGGACCCCGGTTCAGACCTGTGACGATCATTAATGCTGGTGCGCGCAAGGTTCTGGATCTTCGGGTCGAAGTGCCTGTCGAAGATATGGCCAAGCTGGGCGAGATTCAGGACATTCCGAGCGGACCGGCAAGTCAAGGGCCCAAGCGAACTTCGATTTGGCAAAGTATTCATCCGCGTTTGCTGGAGATTGTTCGCGAGCGGACTTCGACGCTTATTTTTGTGAATGCGAGGCGTGTTGCGGAGCGACTTGCCGGTGCGCTCAACGATCTCGCGGGCGAACCGATTGCGCGCGCGCATCATGGTTCGCTGGCCGCGGCCCAGCGTTCAGAGATTGAAGAGCTGCTGAAGGCTGGACGTATCAAGGCACTAGTATGTACGTCATCGCTGGAACTTGGCATTGACATGGGCGCGATTGACCTCGTCATCCAGATTGAAGCGCCGCCGTCGGTCGCCAGTGGAATGCAGCGCATTGGTCGCGCAGGCCACCAGGTGGGAATGCCTTCGAACGGCATTATCTTTCCCAAGTATCGGGCTGACTTAATTGCATGCGCGGCGGTGACTCGTGCCATGCATGAGGGCCACGTGGAATCAACGCGCTTCCTGCGGAATCCTCTGGATGTGCTGGCGCAGCAGATGGTCGCGGTGATTGCGCACCCGCCTGCGGAGATTAAGGAGAAGACGAACAAGCCTGACGAAGAAGATGCGGGTGGCATTTCGTATGTGGCGTTGCTGAACCTTATCCGCAGTACGGCAAATTATGCGGGATTGAGTCAAGGCGTATTTGACGGTGTATTGGATATGCTTTCGGGGCGTTACCCCAGCGACGAGTTTGCGGAGTTGCGACCACGTATCACCTGGGATCGTCAGAGCAATTGGCTCACTCCGCGTCAGGGTGTAAAGAAGATCGCGATCCTCAATGGGGGGACCATTCCGGATCGTGGCTTGTATGGCGTCTTCCTTGCCGGCACAGGGGGCAAGCCGGTGCGTGTTGGAGAGCTGGATGAGGAGATGGTCTTCGAGCAGAGGACTGGCGATACATTCATTCTCGGCGCTTCAACCTGGCGTGTGGAAGAGATTACTCATGACCGCGTGTTGGTCTCGCCAGCGCCGGGTGAACCCGGTAAGATGCCGTTCTGGCATGGGGACCAGGCGGGACGCCCGCTTGAGTTTGGACGTCGCATTGGTGCGCTGGTGAGGACGTTGCGAGAGATGCCACGCAACGTGGCCTTGACCACGCTTACCGGTGAACACGATCTTGACCCACAGGCCGCAGAAAACGTGATGCGCTATCTCGCCGATCAGGAGATCGCCAGTACGGTCGTTCCGGACGATCGGAATATTGTGGTTGAGCGTGTTCGAGATGAGCTTGGCGACTGGCGCGTATGCTGCCTTACGCCGTTTGGTTCAAAGATCCATGCACCCTGGGCGATGGCCGTGACGGCTCGTATTCGCGCCAATGGCGGGCCTGAAGTTGAAACCATGTGGAGCGAAGACGGCTTTGTGCTGCGTTTTCCCGAGAGCGATGAACCGCCAACTGTCGACCATCTTCTTCTGGAGCCAGAGGAGGCGGCTGAATTGGTTCTGCGACAGCTTGGATCGACTGCATTGTTCGCTGCGAAGTTCCGTGAGAGTGCCTCACGTGCCCTGTTGCTGCCACGACGACGTGCGGATGGACGTACTCCGCTGTGGCAGCAACGTAAGCGTGCGTATGACCTGCTGAATGTCGCCAGCCGTTATGCCGGCTTTCCGATTCTGCTGGAGGCGTACCGCGAGTGTCTGCGCGACGTCTTCGATATGCCGGCCCTGATGGAGATTTTGCGTTCGATTGGAAATCGCTCGCTGCGTGTCCATACCGTTGATTCAAGGACACCGTCGCCGTTCGCATCTGCGCTGCTATTCAGCTACGTCGCAAATTACATCTACGATGGCGACGCTCCACTGGCCGAGCGACGGGCGCAGGCATTGTCGATCGATCAGGACCAGCTACTGGAGTTGATGGGTGATGCCGACCTTCGCGAACTGCTCGATCCTGGGGCGATTGAAGAAACCGAAGAGCAGGTGCAATGTCTTGCGGAGACGTACAGGGCACGCTCAATGGATGGCGTTCACGATCTGCTGCTGAAGCTTGGCGATCTCCGCCGTGATGAACTTTTGGCACGTTGCGTGTCGCCCGAGATTGCGATCACGGTAGAGCGTCTACGGAAGTCAATGCGCGTGCTGGAAGTAAGCGTCGCGGGCGAGAAGAGGCTGATTGCGGTAGAAGACGCAGGACGTTATCGAGATGCATTGGGCGTGCCCTTGCCTCCCGGTCTGCCATCTGCGTTTCAGGTAGCTGTGCCGGATGCGGTGCTGGACTTGATGCGCCGTTACGGCCGTACGCACGGGCCGTTTACAACCGCGGAGGCCGCCAAACGGTTTGGCCTTGCTCTTGAAAGTGCGGAGGCGGTCTTGAATCGGCTGGTGCAGAGCGGGCGTGTCGTTGAAGGTGGCTTCAGGCCGGGGGGCGTGCATCGCGAGTGGTGCGATCACGAGGTACTGCGGACGATTCGCAGGAAGTCGCTGGCGAAGTTGCGTAAGGAGATTGAGCCGGTCGAACAGGCGACGCTTGCACGACTATTTACGCGTTGGCAGGGGGTGGTGCAGCCGCGACGTGGGCTCGATGCGATGCTTGATGTAATAGAGAATCTGCAGGGCGCGCCGATCCCTGCGTCGATGCTGGAAACGGAAGTCTTGCCTGCGCGATTATTGGGGTATAAGACGGCAGACCTCGACACACTCATTGCTGCCGGTGAAGTGGTGTGGTGCGGTCTTGAACCGATCGGGGAGAAGGACGGTCGCATTGCTCTTTATCTTGCGGAGAAGCTGCCGCTGCTTTGGCCTGTCATTCGCCCTGCGGAGCCGGAGCGTGGTCCTACGTCGGATCGTGAGGATGCGATTCTGGCTTATCTCCGCGCGAATGGGGCCTCGTTCTTTCAGCAGTTGCATGATGGGACGGGCGCTGGCTACCCGGGAGAGACGCTTGACTCCATCTGGAATCTTGTATGGCGTGGGCTGCTTACTAACGATGCCCTGCACGCCCTCCGCGCCTATTGCGAGCGGACGTCCAGCAACACGCGCAGTGCGAAGCCACAACGACGCGTCCACCCGCAGACTGGTTTCCGGTCGCGCAGAACTACGCCGCCCACGGCCCAGGGAAGATGGTCGCTGCAGTCGGTGGCGTTCGAGGAAGGGCGCTCCGGCACCGAATGGAGCCATGCCATCGCACAGCAGTTGCTAGCCCGTTACGGCGTTGTCTTCCGGGAGACTGCGCACGCGGAAGGACTGCCAGGTGGCTTCTCCGCAGTCTACGACGTGATGAAGGCATTGGAAGAAAGCGGTCGGGTACGCCGTGGATATTTCGCCGCTGACCTGGGTGCAACGCAGTTCGCAATGCCGGCGGCAGTGGATTTGTTGCGCTCGCTGCGGGCGCGACGTGACGGCGACAAGAGCGAGATGCTGATGCTGGCCGCGACCGATCCGGCAAACCCGTATGGCTCGTTGTTGAAGTGGCCTTCGGGCGGAGATGCGGGCTCGTCCTTGACACGCAGCGTGGGCGCCAGGGTGATCCTGTGCGATGGAGAGCTACTGGCATACCTGCGTCGCGGCAATCCAAACGTGCAGGCGTTTCTGCCAGAGGAAGAACCCGCACGTTCGCAGTCCGGTAAAGCGCTTGCAGAGTTTCTCGTACAGCGTGCGCAGATGGCAGGCGGCATGTTGGTAACCGGCGTAAATGGCATCTCCGTCCACGAGCACTGGATGGCGCGGGTTCTGCTTGATGCCGGCTTTGTTGCGGCTCCCATGGGTTTCAACGTCCGGCGGCTCCTGCCGAATCTGCCTGCTGCTGCGCCTGCATAGAGAAGCGCTAGAATTATGTAGCTGTGGGCCCGGAGGAAGTGTTGCGACGCATTGGTCTGTTTTTGTTTTTCCTGTTTACGGTAGTGGCGACTGCTCAGCCCTTCAGAGTGCTTGACGACTCGATAGCGCGGAAAAACCTCATCAAGAGCCCCGCCCCGGTGTATCCAGAGGTCGCACGTGCAGCGAAGATAAAGGGCGATGTCGTCCTGCAAGTGCAGGTCGGCGAAGATGGCCGCGTAACATCGGCGCGGGTTCTAAGTGGTCCCGCCATGTTGCGCTCCGCTGCCATCGATGCCGTCGCGGAGTGGCAGTTCAAGCCGTTCCTTCAAAATGGCGTGGCCGTTCCGGTCAAGGTCAGGCTAAATGTCCCGTTCGTCGCAGATGCTGTGGCGTCGTCTCCCAGGACCGCAGTCGTCCCGGCGGTGAAGGCTGAGGCACCGGTTGAGGATGCCGACCAGGAGATCGCTGCAACCTTCTTCGCCTTATCTGACAAGTGTCATACGCTCGTCGGGGCACGGGCCTCTACTGTAGAGCAGGCCAAGGCCTGTAAAGAAGCTGCGCTCGAAGCCGACAAGTTTGCTCCGGACAGCCGTTATATTGAGCGGCGCTCCGCCTACGTCTATTGCGCGACGGCGTTGATGCGCAATCAAGAGCTGGATGAAGCTGTCGTCTATGGCAGCAAGGCCGTCAGCGTCGTTGAGCAGGGACATGACGATGGCTCCGGTTCAAGCGCCGCCTATGCCGTTCGAGGCCAGGCAGAGGCATTCAGCCGCGACTTTTCGAAGGCAGACGTCAATCTAACCAAGGCCGAAGAGTTTGAGCGTTCTGCCCTGACCACACCCGCCGGCCTGGAACTTAACGCAAGCTACAAAGCTGCTCTGCGCTCGCTGTTGAGCTTTCATGCCGATGTCCTGAACGCCATGGGCAAGCAGGCCGAAGCGGCGGCTCATCTGAAGCAGGCGGATGCGCTTCAGCCATAACAAACACTGAGAGAGAGAAGGACTGCGATGCCGGAAGGCGACACAATCTATCGGAGTGCGCGTGCTATGCAGCGTGCGATTGGCGGCAAGGCCTGCACCGGGTTCGAGACCGGCCTTGCGCCCCTTGCTCGCGTCAACGATGACGCTCCGCTTACCGGCCGCATGATCGAGAAGGTCGAAGCCCGTGGCAAGTGGTTGCTGGTGTACTTCTCGGGTGACCTGATCCTTGTCACTCACATGTTGATGAGCGGTAGTTGGCACCTGTACAAGACCGGCGAGAAATGGTGGATGGGCAAGGATCGCATGCGCGCCGTCATTCGCACGGCAGACTGGCAGGCCATCGCATTCAACGTGCCGGTGGCGGAGTTCCACACGGCACGCTCGCTCGAACGCTACAGCCAGATTCCTAAGCTTGGGATCGATCTGCTTTCCGATGAATTCACAGTGGAAAGAGGTGTGACCAAGCTTAAGGCCTACGGTGGTGAGCATCCGGCCGCCGAGGTCGCCGTCGTGCTGTTGAATCAGCGAGTGCTTGCTGGTCTCGGCAATGTTTACAAGAGCGAAGTTGCCTTTGCCGCCGCGGTGAATCCGTTTCGCGCGATGTCCACCATCACGGATAGAGAATGGGAAATAATGGCGGAGGTCTCGCAGAAGTGGCTCAAGGTCAACGTGCTGGACGGCGCGGGAGACGGTATTGTCACGTATTCCGGCAATCGTCGCACAACCGGTGCAAGCGACCGGGCCGAACGCCTGTGGGTCTACGGGCGGCAAGGCGAAGAGTGTCGTCGCTGCGGCGCGCTAATACAGATGCGTAAGCAGGGCGAACAGGCTCGCTCCACTTATTGGTGCCCATCGTGTCAGCCGTGGATTGCTGCGACGGGTCAGACGGTCGAAGCGCCCGCAGGCCGCATGGTCAAGCTTGCAGGCCCAAGGCGCAAGAGCGGTTGCTAGGGAGCACAAGGCGGCGAAGGGCCAAATTTCCGGGTATGCTAGCTGGGACCGGATGTGGACTGATTTCATCCGGCCAGGAGATTTGATGAAGCATTTGCGGATGATTATCTGCGGGGCGCTGCTCGTAGGTGGAGTTACGGCAGTTTGCGCACAGACGGGTGGCATGGTGGCTGTCGTCAACCAGGTTGAGCACAACGTGTCGCTGGTGGATGTGGGGGCTGGCAAAATCGTTGCCACCGTATCTGTTGGGGTGAATGGGCACGAGATCGCAATGTCTCCTGCGGGCGACAAGCTCTATGTGCCGATCTATAGCAATGTCGGCGTCGGTAAGCCAGGGACAGCTGGGCACACGATTGAGGTCATCGATGCCAGGTCCTGGCAGCTTGAGCCGGCTATCGAACTTGGCCGGGAGTTGCGGCCCCATAAGGATATTTTTGGCCCGGACGGCATGCTCTACGTGACCGGTGAGCTTGCAAACGCGATTGAAATCGTCGACGTGAAGCAGGGAAGGATCGTAGGCGAGGTTCCTACAGACCAACCGGAGACGCACCTCTTCGCGATCTCCGCTGACGGTAGGCGTGCCTATACCGCGAACGTTGGGGCAGGCTCGGTGAGCGTGCTGGACATCTCGAATCGGAAGGTCGTGAAGGTAATTCCGTTGTCGAAAAAAGTGCAGCGCATGGCGCTCTCGAATGACGGACACTGGGCCTTCACTTCAGATTGGGAGCAGCCTCGCATCGCTGTCATCGATACCACGTCAAACTCCCTGAGCCGTTGGGTACCGACCGGGGCAATCCCCTTCGTGACCCAGCCGACCCCCGATGGAAAGAGCCTGCTGGTGGGTGAAACAACCACCGATGGCAAGGGTCTTCTGGAGGTCATCGACATGGCCACGTGGAAGGTGACACATCAGTTGCCGACGGAAAATCGACCCAACCTTTTCATGGTCCACGATGGGCTGGTCTACATGGATTTTCTTGAAACGGGTGAGGTGAAGGTACTCGACCCGAAAAATATGTCTTTCGTCCGCGAGTTCAAACTTACACGTGGCACGGATGGCATGGCCTGGGTACGCGACGCGCGTTGAAGCCCTTTCAAACCGCATGATGAGGGCGTCAGCTTCCGGAGATATTTGCCACAAGTATCAGGTCGATCGCCACATCCTTCCCCACTCGCAGCATGAGGATACTCGGGTCTTTGAGCCCCCACTTCACATAGGGAATAGTGAACGATCCGACAACTCGGCAACGGCTTCCGTCCACATGCACTTTCATCGGGACCGTGATCTCATGCGGCGTCCCCATGAGCGTGAAAACGCCGACCACTGTGATCTCAGAATCCCCCGTCAGGTTCAGGGTGCCCGAATAGCGCTGCGGATCGAACGTGACCATGGTGAATTTGCCGGCCTTCAATTCATCGTCGGTCATCTTCCGGTCGCGAGTGCCATTGCCGCTCTGCCCGCTGGCCGCGTCGACTGCGATTCGTCCGTTCATCGTGCCGTCTTTGCGGTCGAAAACAATACTTCCGTCCTGCATGTGAAAGGTGCCGTGAACTGCATGGAGTGGATCGCTCAGATTGAAATGAATCTCCGACGAAGCCGAATCCATGTGCAGGGTCTGTTTCTGTGACAGTGCAGTTCCACAAGCGATAAGAAGTACGAAAGCGATCAGAAATCTGCGGCCCATGATGCTTATCCTCTTAGGCACTCGACAAAGCCTTCCTCAGTTGACGCTTAGGAACTTGATTCGCTGCAGGAGACTGCACAAATATTGCTGACGTCGCACAGCAAATCATTGTAGCGATTCAAGCGATCCGAGTGGCATTCAAAAAACAGCGTAGGAGAAGGGCATTGAGAAAAGTGGCCCGAGATAGTTGCTCTCAGGCCGCTTTTTCTTTTCATCAAGTGGTTGTGCCGTTCACCTCTAGATTGAAAGATTCAACACACGGTTGAGACGCTGAACGAAGAGCGCTGGATCTGGCAAGGGAACTCCCTCCATCAACAGTGCCTGGTCGTAGAGCATCCATGCCGCATCCTGGGCGATCGCGTCGTCAGGACGTGCCAGAAGTTTCTTCACGATCTCGTGATCAGGATTGATCTCAAGCGTAGGCCTGGGTGCCGGAATATCCTTTTGACCCATGGCACGCAGCATTTGCTGCATTTGCATGGAAGGCTCCTCTTCGTCGGACACGATGCAGGACGGGCTGTCGGCCAGTCGCACGGAAGCTCTAACATCCTTGACACGGTCTCCTAACGTGGCCTTCAACTTGTCGAGCAAAGGCTTGAGAGCTGCAATATTGTTCGACTCCGGCTCGCTCTCGTCCCTAAGGTCATCACTCGTAGCAGCCTTGTTGATGGCCTTGAGATCAATATCCCCATACTTGTCGATACCAGAGAAAACGATCTCGTCGATATCGTCATCGAGTATGAGAACCTCGAGGTCCTTCTTCTTGTAAATCTCAAGAAGCGGTGACGTGCGAAGCAGAGTTTCAGCGCCCCCCGTGATGTAGTAGATGCTCTTCTGGCCTTCCTTCATGCGCGACTTCACGTCGGCCAGGCTGGTAAGCCCTTCCACCTTCGTCGACTTGAAACGGACAAGATCGAGTAGTGTCTCGCGGTTTGCGAAGTCGCCGTAAAGGCCCTCTTTGAGTGGCCGGTTGTACTGTGTGATGAACTCCAGGTACTTTTCAGGCTGTATTTCGGCTACATTTTTCAATTCGGAGAGAATTTTCTTTACGCTGGCGGTGCGAATGCTTGTCAGCACGCGATTCTGCTGCAGCAACTCGCGGCTCACGTTGAGCGGAAGGTCTTCACTATCGATGATGCCGCGCACGAAGCGCAAATAGTGCGGTAGCAATTCCTTGGCGTCATCCATGATGAAGACGCGTTTCACGTAGAGCTTGACGCCAACTTTATATTCAGCCTGATAGAGATCGAGCGGGGCTTTTGAAGGGACGTAGAACAGCGTGGTGTAGTCAAGGTTTCCCTCCGCCCTGGTGTGAAACCAGAACAATGGATCCTGCGAGTCGCCGGAGATGGATTTGTAGAGTTCTTGATAATCCTCGTCTGTGAGTTCGCTCTTGGGGCGACGCCAGAGAGCGCTGGCAGCGTTGACCTGCTCGGTCGTGCGGATCTTCTCTGACTTCTTGTCGGTATCATTCCACTCGCTCTTGTCATAGGTAAGGAAGATGGGGAAGGCGATGTGGTTGGAGTACTTCTTTACAATCTGCTGCAGGCGCCAGCTATTGGCGTACTGCTTCCCGTCCTCGTTGAAGTGAAGAAGGATGGTTGTGCCGGCCATGGACCGTTCTGCGGCCTCGATGTCGAAGCCGGTCTTGCCATCGCTGACCCAGCGCCAGGCCTGCTCTTCACCGGCTTTGCGCGAGACTACTTCAATGCGGTCGGCCACCATGAACGCGCTATAGAATCCAACGCCGAACTGGCCGATTAGATTTGAATCTTTCTTCGCATCGCCGGAAAGCAGTGAGAGGAAGTTCTTCGTTCCCGAACGGGCGATGGTGCCCAGATGCGAGACCAGATCCTCTTCATTCATGCCAATTCCGGTATCGGAGATGGTGAGCGTGCTGTTTTCCTCGTCGAGCGACAGGTCAATACGCGGCTCGAAAGGAAGCGGTTTGTAAGCATCGTCCGTAAGCGTCATGTGGCGCAGTTTATCGAGTGCGTCGGACGAGTTCGAGATGAGCTCGCGCAGAAAGATCTCGGGATGTGAGTACAGCGAATGGATGATGAGTTGCAGGAGTTGACTGACTTCGGTCTGGAATTCACGTTTCGACATGCACCCATTATAAAAACAGACAGCCATTTGGGGCCCTGTGCACGAAAATAGGTGCATTGACGGCGAAGAAACGCTGTGTTCCGATCAACGCAGTGAATCGAAAGCCAACACTGCCGGTAGATGCGATTCTGCCGGAGCTCCTGGTCTCCCTGCGCCACACCCCTAACGTAGTCATCGAAGCGCCGCCGGGAGCAGGCAAGACAACGCGCGTTCCGCCAGCCATCCTCGGTCTCGTCAGCGGGGGAGTGATCGTGCTGGAACCACGCCGAATTGCTGCGCGTCTGGCGGCACGAAGAGTCGCGTGGGAGATGGGCGAAGAGGTCGGCGAAACGGTAGGCTACCAGGTCCGCTTCGAGGAGAAGACCGGACCACGCACACGATTGCATTTCGTCACGGAGGGCATTCTCACTCGCCGGTTGCTGACCGATCCAACCCTCAAGGGTGTAGACGCGATTGTTCTGGACGAATTTCACGAGCGTCACCTGGACGGCGATCTTGCGCTCGCGCTATTGAAGCGACTTCAGCGCACACGGCCGGAGATGCTTATCATCGTGATGTCAGCCACACTGAATGCGGCGCCCATCGCCCAATACCTTGCGGACTGCCCTGTGCTTGGGTCTGAGGGCAGGCTTTTCGCGCTGTCGATTCGCCATCTGCCGGACTCCCGTGAGCCCCTTCACGTTCAGGTGCGGAAGGCGGTGGAACTGTTGCAGGGCGAGCAACACGGCGGCAATATTCTTGCATTTCTTCCCGGGTCTGCAGAGATTCGGAGAGCGATGCGCGAGTGCGAGCCAATCGCCCGACAAGCGGGTATGCTCGTCCTGCCCCTGCATGGGGATCTTTCACCCGCAGAACAAGACCGCGCCGTGTTGCCAACTGCGGAGCGCAAACTTATCCTCGCGACGAACGTTGCCGAAAGCTCAGTCACCGTCGAAGGAGTCACTGCGGTCATCGACAGCGGGCTGGCTCGCCAGGCGACGTACTCGCCATGGACCGGGCTTCCAACCTTGCAGATCGGTCGCGTCAGCAAGTCGTCCGCAACCCAGCGGGCCGGTAGAGCGGGACGCACGGCGCCGGGCCAGGTGGTGCGCCTCTATCCGGAAAAGGATTACTTGCTCCGGCCGGAACACGACACGCCAGAGATCGCACGCGCCGACCTCTCGCAGCTTTTGCTCAGCCTGCGCGCGATGAATATCGCACACTTCGACGATCTGGATTGGCTGGATTCTCCACCCTTAGAGGCCGTACAAAACGCCGAGTTGCTGCTCGATCGTATTGGAGCAAACGGCCAGATCGCGCAACGCCTCGCGCGCTTTCCCCTGCATCCCCGGCTGTCTTGCATCCTCGTCGAAGCACTTGACCGAGGTGTCGGTGAGGATGGATGTCTCGTTGCAGCGATGCTTGGCCTTGGAGCGCGAAGTGAAAAGAACGATCTGCTTGCGGCCCTGGACCTCCCGCAGGATTATCGTTTACGACAGCATTACGAGCAACTGCTTAGGAGGGCTCGACCGCCCCGGCAAACCATTCACGATGACGATGCGCTCCTGCTCTCCGTGCTGTCAGGTTTTCCTGACCGTGTGGCCCGGCGGAGGACGGGTAAGCAGATTTTACTCGCGACGGGAATCTCGGCAGAGGTAGCCGGCGAACCGGCGCCCTATGAGTTCATGCTTGCGCTGGATGCCGAAGATCGCCGTGAAAACCCGTTGCCGCTTGTTCGGATGACGGCGCGGATAGAGCCGGAATGGTTGCTCGATCTCTTTCCAGACCGCGTGGAAGAGAAGTCGAGCGTCGTCTGGAACCGAGCATCCGAGCGAGTTGAGAAAGTGAGCGCCTTGCTCTACGACAAGCTCGTCATTGAGGAGGCGCGAGGTTCGGCATCGGAGGTCGAAGCTGCGGAACTGCTGGCCCTGAGGGCGCTTGAAGCAGGCGTAGATCGCTTCGTCGATAAAGAGGCTCTGGAAAATTTCCTAGCACGACTTAACTTCGCCGGATTCGACCCACCGGACATCACCGCAGTGCTGCGTGACCTATGCCTGGGACTACAAAGCTTCAGCGAACTTCGAGATGCTTCTAAGAACCTGATGCCACTTCTTGAAGAGAAGATGAACGCCAGACTACTCAATGAAATTGCGCCTTTCAGCATCCGCCTCAAAAACGGGCGTCAGGCCAAGGTTCACTACGAGCAAGGCAAGCCGCCATGGGTTTCGTCGCGCCTTCAGGATTTCTTCGGCATGCAGGAAACTCCAAAGATCGGTCCGGCAAAAGTCCCCCTCGTAATCCATCTCCTCGCTCCGAATCATCGCGCTGTACAAACTACGACGGACCTCGCAGGCTTCTGGGAACGTCTCTACCCCCAGGTTCGCCGAGAACTAAGTCGCCGCTACCCAAAACATTCATGGCCAGAGCACCCCACTAAGCTGTAGTTCGTCAAGACCGCTGGTCCGTAGGGCTTCATTGGAGGTATCGCACAAATCAAATACTTCCCGGCCTGAGAGACATTCGATTTCATGTTTTCATATATTCGATGAAGCTTATGTTGTGCTGCCGGGAGGGGAGGGCGAACCTCCACGAGGTTGCCGTCAGCGGATTTTGAGTCACGTTTTCCTTTGTCTTGTACTCGATTGCAAGTGCCCGCAGAGAAACGCTCAACCTCTTCGTTGAGTTCGACTGGGGTGCCAAGGTTATCGAGCGGCTAGCGCATGGCTCGCCGGCCGAGTTTTCAGGAGTTAAGGGGTGAGGGCGTTTGCCTTTACTATGCCGATGATGATTCAGGACCATTGCTCGCATAACTTCAACTTTTACATCTGCAGATTTGCCGAGTCGCAGCTTTGGAGAGCGACGAACCGAAACGCGGAAAGCGGAAGTTGAGAGGCTCTCGATAATCAATAAACAATTTATAGACCTGAAGATATGTGTCTGGGCTACTGACGAGTGGCGCACTTCAAGGATCTATCCGTGCTGCGTGCAGATGCTCGGCGCGTGTAAACCCCGTACCGCCAATATCAGCGTGTTAGTAGACTCGATTCATTAGGATTCGGAATGGTGGGATCGCGCATTTTTTTACTGCTACCCTAGTCTTCATTCCCGCCGTGAAGCCTACCGATGCAAGGAGAATCCATACGGCAATGCTGCCTCAAGATTGATTTGTTCTCCGGTGATGGGGTGCTGGAATTTCAGAAATTGGGCGTGCAGGAAATATCCACCCTCACCCGGGAGGCCGGGAAGCTTGTCAAGAGGCTGGCCGGTCGAGCCGTACAGAGGATCGCCTACCAGAGGATGACCGATGGATGCCAGATGGATTCTGATTTGATGAGGGCGGCCCGAATTTAGGCTTACCTCAAATGTTGTGGTGCTGGTGGTGCGTGAGATCACCTTTGCCAATGACTTTGACGGTTTGCCACTTGGGTTGGCGGCCCACACGGAACCGATGAGCGGGTGCGGTACGAGGCCGATGGG
>JAYVZP010000113.1:0-3198 GCA_043783275.1 Rhodanobacteraceae bacterium | reverse complement strand
ACGTGCTCTTATACGGAAACTCCAATCGATACAGGCGGCCTGGTCAATGGAAGCATCTACACGGCGCCGGGGACATCGATACCTACGGCTGCATGTCCCAATGAGGGAACTGCGGTCACATCAGCTATCGCGGCCAAAGCAGCGCTGGACGCTCTCAACGCTTACAACGCTCTGGTTGCCTTTCCGAATGGTATCGATGTATCGACCTTGGGCGGTGGCGCAGGCGAGTTGGGCAATCGCACGCTGGCACCCGGCATCTACAAGTCCGCGCCGGGCACCTACGGCATATCACAAGGGCCACTAACTCTCGACGCCCAGGGCGACCCCAATGCCTTTTGGGTATTCCAGATGGCCCAGTCGCTCACGGTGGGCACCCCAACCTCCAATCAAAGTGTAATTCTGGTCAACGGCGCACAGGCTAAGAACGTCTTCTGGCAGGTTGGTAGTTTCGCGACGATCAACGGGATTCTGGGCGGAGGGACGATGCAGGGAACCGTCATCGCTCAGCAAGGAGTCTCGGTCTCAACTGCCGGAGTCGCCGCTATAACCACAATCAACGGAAGGTTGTTGTCTTTGGGCGCCTCGGTCACAATCGTGAACACCGTCATCAATGTGCCAGCTCCGTAACGCTACAGGAGGCCGCCTTTCGGGGCGGTCTCCCTGCGGCAGCTTGGTACGGAAATTATGCGCGTGACCTATGCGGCGAAGGTTGATAGTCGAGTCGGAAAGACACTATGTACTCCGCTCTCCAGCCGGTTGCAGTTTGCACCAAGCATGATGGCGAGATTTGGACGATCTTCGCCAGCCAACGATTCAGGAGAAGGACAATGAAATTTAGGGCGCGAATGATTGCTACCGTGGCGGCTGTTGCTTTAGTGGTGCCTGCATGTTTATTTGCTGCGGAAGACACGACCAACTCGTCGTCTGCAAAAGCTGCTTTCGACTCTGGTGTACCGGCACGTGCTGCGACGCGTGGCAATGGTGGATATTCCAAGGTCGATCTTTTTCTCGGCTACTCGTATCTGCGCGCCGTGCCCACGTCGAGTCCGAACAACCGTATGGATTGGCTTAATGGAGGCAGCGCGTCCGCTGCGTACAACTTCACGCGTTACCTCGGCCTTGTCGGCGATTTTGGTGCCTTCAAGGCCTCGGAACTCCAACTGACAGGAACAGGCGCGAACCCGCCTCGAGTCTCAAATGCAAGCGGGAACGCCTTCACATACATGGCCGGTCCACGTCTCTCTTTTCGGAAGTACGACAGGATCACCCCCTTCGCACAAGCTCTGTTTGGAGGCATTCACGCGAGCAAAGTGACACTTTCCAATTGTGCCGGTAACTCTTGTACTCCCCTCCGCACGGAGAATGCGTTTTCGATGACAGCCGGTGGCGGGATCGACTTCAAAGTTAGCCAACATGTAGCCATCCGCGCGGTCCAGGCCGAATACTTGATGACCCGCTTCGGTGACCTGCACACGGGTATAAGGAACACGCAGAATGACATCCGCTTATCGTCTGGGCTCGTCTTCGGATTCGGCGGGACTCCCCCTCCTCCGGTCACTTACAGTTGCAACGTGGCTCCGACGAGTGGTTATAACGGCGACCCGATCACAGTTACAGGCACCGCGATCAACCTGAACCCGAAGAAGGCGGCAACCTATTCCTGGACTTCCACCGGCGGCGCCATCTCCGGTACCTCGACCACGGCAAACATCGACACCAGCACCGCCGCTCCAGGAACCTACACGGTAAATGGACACGTGACCGAGGGCTCCAGGCCGGGTCAATCGGCCGACTGCACCGGGCAGTTCACGATTAACGCCTTCCAGCTCCCGACGATCAGTTGCTCGGCGACTCCTTCATCGCTGAACGCCGGAGAATCGTCGACGATCACGGCGAGTGCGATCAGCCCTCAGAATCGTCCTCTGACCTATAGCTATAGCTCGACGGCCGGTTCAATCAGCGGCACCGGCTCAACGGGGAGGCTTACCACGGGGGATGCACTCCCAGGACCAGTTACGGTGACCTGCAATGTGGTGGACGACAAGGGCAACACCGCTTCCACGACGACAAGCGTCAACGTGATCGCTCCACCCCAGCCGCCCGCGGCGGTCGCACCCATCGCGTCCAGTCTTTGCTCGGTCAGCTTCGAGCGCGATGCGAGGCGCCCAACCCGTGTCGACAACGAAGCCAAGGCTTGCCTCGACGACGTTGCCATGACAATGCAGCGCTCCTCTGACAACAAACTTGCACTAATCGGAAACAGCGATAGTAAAGAGTCAGCTAGAAAGAGCGAGAAGCAGCCGAACCACGCGGCCGAACGCGCAGTCAACACCAAGGACTACCTGGTCACCGATAAGGGGATCGATCCGTCGCGCATCGCGGTCTACACCGGCACGGACAATTCTCGGACCGTGACCACGACCCTGGTGCCGACAGGTTCCGTGCTGAATACTGCAAACGTTGTGTCCATCGACGAGACCGCAGTGAAGGCCGTATCTCGGACTGCTCAACGGCACCGCGAGAAGTAGCCAGACCCAACTCGACATTCGGACTAAAGCGCTCTTCACTATCAACGCGAAATGATTGGGAATCTCCGTTTGCGGCTATGCCTTAAGGATGAGGCCTTCGGCGGGCCGGAGGATGGTGGCGTGGGCGAACTGTTCGCCTTCGCGGTCGCCGTGGGTTGACTTGAGGATGATGCCGCTGACGTCGACCTGGGCTGGCTCGTGGCTGAGGTTGAGCACGATGAGCAGCGTTTCGTTTGCGTCGACGCGCTGGTAGCTAAGAACGTTGTGTTGCACCGCGATGGACTGCATTTTGCCGTCGATGAGCACGGGGTGGGCGCCGCGCAGGCGAATAAGGTCGCGATACAGTGCAAGTATGGAGTCGGGGTTGCGGTGCTGGGCGGCGACGTTGGCGCTGGCATGATCCGGCGCGATCGGGAGCCAGGGTCGGCCAATGGTGAATCCGGCAAGCGGGGTCGCGTCCCACTGCATGGGGGTGCGTTCGGGGTCGCGGCCTGCGCCGATACCAGGCTCATTCTTTTCGGCGGGATCCTGTACATTTTCGGGTGCGATTAGGACGTTGGTCATGCCGATCTCTTCGCCATAGTAGAGCGTGAGCGTTCCGGGCAGCGTGAGCAGTAACATCGCAGCGACTGCGGCCTGCATAGTGCCGACTCGCGAGGCAACACGCGGC
>JAYVZP010000112.1:0-3212 GCA_043783275.1 Rhodanobacteraceae bacterium | reverse complement strand
GAGGTGCTCAAGATGGTCACAAAGGGCAAGAAGACAGCGGCGGATGCAGCTCGACTCTTCAATGTCCATCCCGCAACCATTGGGCGGCTGCTTGCACGGGCAAGCGGCGATGCCGCTGCCAGCAAGAGGTAGGCCGTCGTATGGCGCTGCGTGAACTCCTCTCATCCGCGCAGCGTGAGGCTTTTGAAGCGGTCCCCCTCGATCGTGCCGCTCTGATTGAGCACTACGTTCTGAGCGATCAGGACCTCAGCTTGATTCGTCGTCGGCGAGGAGCCCAGAACCGTTTGGGTCTTGCCGTTCAGTTAGCACTTCTACGGTATCCAGGACGCGCGCTGCTGCCTGATGAGACCCCGCCTGCAGAACTTCTTACCTTCCTGGCACGGCAACTCGGGCTTTCTCCAGGTGCGTGGGCAGGCTATGCAGAGCGCGACGAAACTCGCAGGGAGCACCTAGCCGAGTTGCAGCTTCACTATGGGCTGCGCTCCTTCGGCATCGGGCAGTATCGTTCGCTTTCGACCTGGTTGATGCCGACGGCCCTGCAAACCAATCGCGGTGTTGTCCTTGTCCGGGCTGGGATCGACGAACTGCGGCGGCGATCCGTTGTTGTCCCGCGACTGGCGGTGCTAGAGCGGTTGTGTGCCGAGGTCATCGTGCGTTCCGAGCGCCAGCTGTTTGAGACTCTCACAACAGGTTTGAGCGACGGCCAGCGTCATGAACTCGACACTCTTTTGAAACTCCGCGGCGGTAGTAAAGTCAGCACCTTCACATGGCTGCGTTCGCCTCCAGGCGCACCAACCAGCCAAAACATCCTGCTTCATATCGAGCGGCTACAGCATATTCGCAATCTCGAACTGCGCTCAGATCTTGGTCAGATCATCCATCAGAACCGGCTGTTGCAGCTCGCCCGCGAAGGAGCGGCCACGACCCCGCAGCATATTGCCCGCTTCGACGATCCACGCCGTTACGGAACTCTGGTCGCAGTTCTGCTGGAAGCAAGTTCCACTTTGACCGACGAGATCCTTGATCTCCATGATCGGTTTGTAGGTTCCGTTTTTAACAAAGCTCGTCGCAGGCGCGACGAGGCGTTCCAGTCCTCGGGCAAGGCCATCAACGAAAAGGTGCGCCTTTACGCCCGCATAGGACAGGCTCTCCTGGCGGCTAAGGAAGCCGGAGCTGATCCTTTTGCCGCGATCGAGAAGATCGTTTCGTGGATTGAGTTCGCTCGGACGGTCTCCGAAGCGGAGCAATTGGCGCAACCCGAAGATTTCGACTTTCTCGGCCTCATCTCAAATGGATTTCCGCAGATGCGCCGGTACACGCCGGCCATGCTCGACATATTCGAGTTTCGTGCGACTCCCGCGGCTCGGCCACTTCTGGAGGTCGTCGATATCCTTCGCACGATGAATCGAGACAAGAGCCGCTTTGTTCCTCAAGACGCGCCTCTGGAGTGGATTAACCAGCGCTGGCGGCCGTATGTGGTCACGGAGGATGGGATAGACCGCCGTTTTTATGAACTGTGCGCGCTGACGGAGTTAAAAAACCGTCTCCGTTCAGGCGATATATGGGTGACGGGCAGCCGCCAGTTTAAAGACTTTGATGCGTACCTGCTTGAGCCCTCGCGCTTCGCAGAACTGCGGGCACAACAAAGCCTGTCACTGCCGGTTGAGCACGATGGCGACTCCTACGTGGCGGGAAGGTTTGCGCTACTGAAACAGTCTCTCGATGAAGTGGACGGGCTGGCGTCACGCGGCGAGCTGCCTGATGCAGCCGTCAGCGAGAGCGGCTTGAAGATATCGCCTTTAGCCAATGCCGTACCCGACGAAGCGAGTGTTCTGATGCGCCGTGCGTACGCTCTGCTCCCCCATATCAAAATCACAGACTTGCTCTTGGAGGTCGATCGCTGGACGGGGTTCAGCAAGCACTTCACTCATCTGAAGACTGGCGAGCCGGCGAAAGACCAACTTTTGTTGCTCACCGCCATACTCGCCGATGGCATCAATCTCGGCATCTCCAAGATGGCTGAAGCCTGCCCTGGCACAACCGCCCGGAAGCTCGATTGGCTTGCATCGCTGCACATTCGGGACGAAGCCTATACAAAGGCACTCGCTGAGTTGGTCAATCATCATCATCGGCATCCGTTCTCCGAACACTGGGGAGAAGGCACAACATCGTCGTCAGATGGTCAGCGTTTCCGCGCCAGCGGGCGCGGAGAGCAGTCCGGGCAGGTCAATCTCCGCTACGGCAATGAGCCGGGCGTGCTCTTCTACACCCACATCTCCGACCAGTACACGCCTTTCTATACCAAGGTCATCGCCGCGAATGCCCGTGATGCGACGCATGTTCTCGACGGCCTGCTCTATCACGAGTCCGATCTGCGGATTGAGGAGCATTACACCGATACGGCGGGTTTCACCGATCACGTTTTTGCGCTCTGCCACCTGTTGGGTTTTCGTTTCGCGCCTCGCATCCGCGATCTCGCCGACAAGCGGCTCTATGTGCCAGGCAAGGAGCGGGACCATCCAACGCTCGCTCCGCTGATTGGCGGCAAGCTCAATCTAAAGCTGGTCCGAACACAATGGGAAGAGATTTTGCGATTGGCCGCATCCATCCGGCACGGCACAGTCACGGCCTCCCTCATCATCCGCAAGCTCGCCAGCTACCCCCGCCAGAACAGCCTCCACACGGCACTGCGCGAAATCGGGCGGATAGAACGTTCACTTTTTATGCTGGAGTGGATGAAAGACCCCGAACTCCGCAGGCGTGTCCAGGTTGGCCTCAACAAAGGCGAGGCCAGAAACGCTCTCGCGCGGGCCGTATTCTTCAACCGCCAAGGCGACCTCCGCGACCGCAGCTTCGAGAACCAGCGATATCGCGCCAGCGGCCTGAACCTGATTGTCGCAGCCATCGTTCTTTGGAACACCGTATATCTTGAACGCGCCGTTACTGCCTTGCGCGGTCACGGCATCACCATTGATGACGAGTCCTTAGCTCACCTGTCACCCATCGGCTGGGAACACATCAACCTGACCGGCGACTATACCTGGCAGGCCGCAGGACGCCTCCGCAAAGGCGCCTTTAGGCCTCTACGGCCCTTCGCAGCCTCAAACGAGTGATTCAAATTCCTTAGCGTACGATTTTTGACGTTTGGTGTAGGGACCCCTATATGCGCATCGTCCTGGATCTTGCGATCAAGATGGGTGCGTCAATTTCAG
>JAYVZP010000111.1:0-8277 GCA_043783275.1 Rhodanobacteraceae bacterium | reverse complement strand
TCGTCCGCCGGCGCCGGGCGAACCGTTCCACAATCCCTTGATTGCACCCGGATTTATCCATATGGCGAATCGCGAACCGGGGGAGGTGGCGGATTTCGATGCCCGAGAAGTTGTGGATGCGGGCTTTCTGGAACTCGTCCGTTACGGCATTCGCCGGGCTGACGACCCACTGATCACCGAGTCGTTGAAGGTTGTGGATCACTGCCTGAAATACGACAGTCGGTTTGGCCCCTGCTGGCGCCGTTACAACCATGATGGCTATGGCCAGAAGAAGGACGGCGATCCCTACGACGGATCCGGACAGGGCCGCGCGTGGCCTCTACTGGGCGGCGAGCGGGCGCACTACGAACTTGCCGCCGGCCATGATGTGACTTCGCTCATCACGACTTACGAGAAATTTTCTTCGATCGGCGGCATGCTTCCGGAACAGGTCTGGGACCACGCGGATCTGCCGTCCAAGGGTCTGTACGGGGGATGCTCCGCGGGGTCCGCGCAGCCGCTCGTCTGGGCCCATGCGGAGTATCTCAAGCTACTGCGGTCGGTAGTCGACGGCAAGGTTTTTGACACGATTTCAGTGGTTGCGGACCGGTACGCGGTGGCTCCGGGGACGCGTTCGTTCAGAAATACGGTGGAGATCTTTCAGGTCGCACGACCGATTTCGGAGGTCCATGCCGGGTTTACGCTGCGAATTATTGACGCAAATCGCTTTGCGGTCCTGTACACGCTGGATGACTGGAAGACGTTCGAGACACTCCCGTCTCACGTCGTCGGCTATCAGGGGTCCTTTGTGGATATTGCCACGCCCAATCTGAATCCGGGCGGACCCGGCCGGCTCAGCTTTACCCTGCACTGGCCGGTCAGCGCGGAAAAACCGGAGCGCTGGCTGGGACATAATGTGGATATCGGGCTGACACCGGAAAAGGCGGAGACGATGCCGTGCGGAACCAAGCCAATTTCCTGAGTTCGGGCATCTGCAAAAGAAACCAGGACACGGTGCTCCAACACATTCAACCCACGCTTGTACACTGGTCACAGCAACGTGCGTAAGGTATGTCTTTTCAATGCGGCCGCTACGAGCGCGGATGGGGCAGATTTCTTCAAACACCAGAGAATCAGGAGCAGAATGAGCGACCAAAAGCAGCACGAACTCGACCAGCTTTCCATCAACGCCCTTCGTTTTCTCGCCGTCGACCAGGTAGAAGCCGCCAAGTCCGGCCACCCCGGTGCGCCCCTCGGTTGCGCCCCCATCGCGTATCTGCTTTACACCAAGCTGATGAAGTACGATCCGAAGCAGCCGCTGTGGAACGATCGCGACCGCTTTGTGCTTTCGAACGGACATGCCTCCGCGCTGCTTTACGGTGCGCTGCACCTGGCCGGCTTCGATCTGCCGATGGAGCAGTTGAAGCAATTCCGCCAGTACGGCTCGCACACACCCGGACACCCGGAGTACAACGAGACGCCGGGCGTTGAAGTCACCACCGGCCCCCTGGGGCAGGGGTTCGCCATGGCCGTGGGCCTTGCGATCGCCGAGAAGCACATGGCGGCAGTCTACAACCATGACAGCCACGTCCCGGTCGATCACTACACCTACGTACTGTGCGGCGATGGCGACCTGATGGAAGGCATCTCGCACGAGTCTGCTTCGCTCGCCGGAACGCTTGGCCTGGGTAAGTTGGTCATGCTGTATGACGACAACCTGATCTCGCTGGACGGACCGACGGACCTGAGCTTCACGGAAGACGTGACCAAGCGCTTCGAGGCCTACCACTGGCACGTGCAGATGGTCGACGACGGAAACGACCTTGTAGCCATTGAGAAGGCAATCCTCTCCGCCAAGGCAGAGACCACGCGGCCCTCGCTGATTCGCGTTCGCACGGTCATCGGCTACGGAAGCCCCAAGGCCGGCACGCAGAAGGTGCATGGCGAAGCGCTCGGCGTGGAAGCCACCAAGGCCACCAAGAAGAATCTGGGCTGGCCGGAGGACAAGAGCTTCTATGTTCCAGAAGAGGCGCAGGCCCACTGGAACAAGTGCAAGACCAAGGGCAAGGCAGAGCGCGAAGCGTGGGAAGCGAGATTCGCCGAGTACAAGAAGGCATACCCCGTGCTGGGCGCGCAGTATGAACGTACCGTCGCGGGCAAGCTCGCCGATGGCTGGGAGAAGCTGATCCCGGTATTCCCGACCGAGAAGGCTGTCGCTACGCGCAACGCCGGTCAGGTCATCATGAACGCGATCGACAAGATCATTCCGGAGTTGTTTGGCGGTGCCGCCGACCTTACCAGCTCCACCAAGACCATCTTCAAGGATTCGGTCAGCTTCCACGTCGATCCCAAGGGCCGTAACGTCTTCTTCGGTGTCCGTGAGTTTGGCATGATGGCCGCCGTCAACGGCATGGCCGCACACGGCGGATTGATCCCGTTCGGCTCCACCTTCTTCACCTTCTCCGACTATTGCCGGTCAGCGATGCGTATGGGCGCTCTACAGAACTCGCACTCGCTCTATATCTTCACGCATGACTCCATCGGTCTGGGCGAAGACGGTCCCACGCATCAGCCGATCGAGCAACTGATGAGCCTGCGCGCGATCCCGCACCTTACGGACTTCCGTCCCGCGGATGCGAATGAGACGGCCGCCTGCTGGCAACTGGCACTGGAGCGCAAGTCGGCCTGCTTCATGGCGCTTTCGCGTCAGGATCTGCCAGTGCTGGACGCGGTAAAGTACAAAGTTCACGAGGGTACGCGCAAGGGTGCGTACGTGCTTGAGAGCTTCGGCAAAGATGTAATTCTGGTCGCGACGGGCTCTGAAGTCGCGATGATCATGAAAGCTGCAGAAGAGTTGAAGGCTTCCGGCATTATGGCGACCGTCATCTCAATGCCGAGCTTCAAGCTGCTGGAAGAGCAGGGCCACGACTACATCATGAGCCTGTTCCCCAACGGCGTCCCCAAGATTTCGCTTGAAGCCGGCGCTACCCTGGGCTGGTGGAAGTACATCGGGCGCGACGGCATCGTGATCGGTCTCGATCGCTTCGGGGCGTCGGCCCCGGCACCGCTCGTGCAGGATAAATTGGGAATCTCTGCCGCGGCTGTAGTCGATGCGGCAAAGAAGCTGGTCAAAAAGTAGAGGAAACGGAGGGCGAGGCGAGTCGGCTTCGCCCTCCGTTCTATGGGAGGCACACGATGGTTACCTCAGAAAAAGAGATGGTTCGCAAGCTTGTTGCGGAAGATGAAAAGCCCGAAGAAAAGTTTACTTCTTTACAGGCGACTTACGAAGACAGCATCCCGCCAGACGCTGAGGATGATTGGGACGATCAGGATTAGGCTCGGACAGGGCCAGGAGGCGCAGAATGAGAATTGCGATTGCGGCAGATCACGCCGGTTTTTCATTGAAAGAACTAGTGCGGAAACATGTTGCTGATCTGGGTCATGAGGTCCATGATCTCGGAGCCTTCAACACAGAACCCTCGGACTATCCAGACTTCGCGGTCCTTGTGGGCAAGGAACTGATGAGCGGCAAATGTGATCGTGGCATTTTGATCTGCGGCTCAGGTGTTGGAGTTTGTATCGCCGCCAACAAAATGCCCGGTGTACGCGCGAGCATGTGCCATGACACTTACTCTGCTCATCAGGGCGTTGAGCACGACAATATGAACGCGTTGGTGTTGGGCGCTCGCATCATCGGAGAGGCGCTTGCGTTCGAGTTGGTCGATGCTTATCTGAAGGCAGTTTTTTCGGCCACGGAAGAGCGTCTGATACGCCGATTGAAGAAAGTTCGGGAGATTGAAAAGCAATATATGCCCGACGTCAAAGGCACTACGCTTAGTGCGTAAATTACCGGGGAATCGATTGTCCCGGCCGTTTGCGAGGGGCTAAAACGCATCCTCGGCTTAGGTCACGCATCAAAATGGTTATGAGCGAATCAAACAAACAAAAAGTCTGGTTTATTACTGGCGCGTCAACGGGTTTCGGTCGCGGCCTGGCTGAGCAGGTGCTTGCTGCGGGCGGCAAAGTAGTTGCGACAGCACGTAAGCCGGAGCAGATTGCAGACCTGCAACAGAAGTTTCCGGATCACGCGCTGGCCCTCGCGCTGGATGTAACGAACCAGGCTGCCATTGACACTGCGGTTGCGGCTGCAATCGCCATGTTTGGCCGTGTGGACGTGCTTGTGAACAATGCAGGCTACGGTCTGGCCGGAGCTATTGAAGAAGCGACCGAAGCCGAGTTTATGCCGGTCTTCGAGACAAACGTCTTCGGCCTGATCCGCGTCACGCGTGCGTTATTGCCGCAGTTCCGCAAGCAGAAGTCGGGCAATATCGTAAATCTTTCGTCCATCGCGGGTCTGATAGGGTCGCCCGGATGGGGCTATTACAATTCCAGCAAATTCGCGGTAAACGGCTTTTCAGAAGCTCTCGCGATTGAGCTGGCACCACTCGGTATCCAGGTCACGATCGTCGAGCCCGGCCCATTCCGTACGGACTTTCTCGGACGTTCCGGCGTGGAAGCGGAGAAGCGTATCGCGGATTATGATTCGACTGCAGGCAAGACGCGAGAGTATTTTCACAGTCAGGCGGGCAAGCAGGCGGGTGATCCGGCCAAGGCAGTCGCGGCTATCATCGCTGCCGTAGAGGCACCTGTTGCGCCCAAGCACCTGGTTCTGGGCAAGCTGGCCTTCGACCGCATGCAGGCACGTCTGGAGCTTTGGAGCAAGGATCTGGCGGCCTGGGAGTCGACCTCTATTGGAAGTGACTTTCCAAAAGAAGTTTCAGGCCAGACCGAGAGCAAGCCTTCTCTAGACAGGCCGGAGGCCAGGTGAACGGTTCCATACGTACCGTGTTTTGGGACATTGGTGGAGTCGTTCTGACCAATGGCTGGGATCTCGGTCAGAGAACGCGAGTCTTGAAGCGACTCGGAGTCGATCTTCAGATTTATGAAGAGCTTCATGACGGCGCCAATTATTATTGGGAGCGTGGGCTCATGACAGCGGAAGAGTTTTTCCTGCAAACGGTCTTCGCCCCCAATCCGACTCTTCCACTCACCTTCGATATGCTCTGGCCGCAGGTCTGTGCGGAGTCCAGGGTGTTGTACCCGGAATGCCTGGACCTGCTGGCAGAGTTGAAGCAGATGGGCCAGTACCGGGTCGCCACGTTGAACAACGAGTCGCGCGAGCTGAACGAGTATCGACTGGATGCGTTCAAGCTACGGTCTCTGTTCGACTTCTTCATCTGCTCAGGCTACGTGCATGAGATGAAGCCCATGGCCGGCATCTACAACGCGGCAGTGGATATCTCCGGCTTTGCCGCGGACACCGCCCTGTTTATCGACGACAAGAAGGAAAACTGCGCGGCTGCCATGGAAGTCGGCATGAATGCAATTCTTTTTGAAACACCCGCAAAGCTTTGCGTCGATCTCGCAGGCTATGGAATTAAACTGCAATCACTTTAGGAACTCAGAAGGGAAGATCGATGGAACTCGGAATTATCGGACTCGGCAAGATGGGCTTCAATATGGCGGAGCGCCTGCGTCTCGCTGGACATAAGGTTGTCGGCTTTGACTTCAACGTCGCGGCCGTCACGAGTCTGACAGAGGCTGGCAACGTTGGAGTGAACTCGCTGGAAGATTTGGTAAAGAATCTCAAGGCCCCGCGTGCCATCTGGATCATGGTGCCCGCAGGAGCGCCGGTCGATCAGACGATTGCGAAGCTTGAGCCGCTCCTGGCACCTGGCGATATCTTCGTCGATGGCGGCAACTCGAACTACAAGGACTCGCAGCGGCGTCACGGGATTGCCACTGCGAAGGGTTTCCAATATGTCGATGTAGGCACATCCGGCGGCGTCTGGGGCCTCAAAGAGGGCTATTCGCTCATGATTGGAGGCGATAAGGAGCCGGTCGAGCGACTGCGGCCGATCTTCGAGGCGCTTGCACCCACTAAGAACGAAGGTTGGGGCCACGTAGGACCTTCAGGCTCCGGCCACTTCGTCAAGATGATCCACAACGGTATTGAATACGGCTTGATGCAGGCCTATGCCGAGGGCTTCTCGATCATGAAGGCGAAGATTGAACTTGGTCTGGACCTGGAGCAGTGTGCGAGTATCTGGCAGAAAAGCTCCGTTGTGCGCTCCTGGCTGCTGGATCTGACAGCCGACGCCTTGAAGAAGAATCCGACACTCGCGGGTATGGAGGCATTCGTGCCGGACTCGGGAGAGGGCCGATGGGCGGTCTTCGAGGCGATCGATCTAAACATTTCAGCGCCGGTTATAACGGAGAGCCTGATCCGCCGCCTGCGTTCGCGCGAGCAGAATAACTTTACCGATCGCATGATCTCGGTCATGCGCAATGAGTTCGGCGGCCACGCGATCAAGATGTCGTAAGCGGTCTTGAGCGAACCACAGACTTTTATCAACACGAGGGATTTTTCATGCCGATTCCAGAAGTAAAAGCTAGTCCTGCCACCCCGATCCTAAAGCAGCAGCCGGAGCGTAAGCCGGATCCATGCATCGTTGTAATCTTTGGCGCGTCCGGCGACTTGACCAAGCGCAAGTTGCTACCCGCGCTCTACCACCTGGACCAGGCGGGCTTGTTGCCCAAGGAGATCTCCGTGGTTGGCGTGGCCCGGCGCCCGCTGGAAGCCACGTTTGCCCCTGATATGCGCGAAGGCATTCTGGCCGGCGGCGGCGTCAAGGAAGACGAAGAGGCGCTCACGCCGTTCATCGAAAACATCTGCTATCACGCCATGACTTTCAACGATGAAGCTGGCTACGTCGGCTTGAATGAGTTGTTGACAAAGATTGACGCCAAGAACGGCACCAAGGGCAATCGCCTGTTCTATCTCGCCACGGCGCCGGAGTACTTTGCCGACATCATCAATTCGCTGGGCGCGCACAAAATGAACAAGCCCGCCGAAGGTTCTGGAAGCTGGGTCCGCACGATCATCGAAAAACCCTTCGGCCACGATCTGGAGAGCGCCCGTGCGCTGAACGACGACGTGAACAAGGTCTTCAACGAAGATCAGATCTTCCGTATCGACCACTACCTGGGCAAGGAAACGGTACAGAACATCCTCGTCTTTCGCTTTGCCAACGGCATCTTTGAGAATGTCTGGAATCGCAACTACATTGATCACGTCGAGATCACCGCTGCGGAATCGATCGGTATCGAAGGTCGCGGCCCGTTCTACGAAACCGCCGGCGCCCTGCGCGATGTCGTCCAGAACCACGTCATGGAGTTGTTGAGCTTTGTCGCGATGGAGCCGCCGGTTTCGTTTGAGGCTTCCGCCGTTCGTGACGAGAAGGTCAAGGTGTGGCGCTCGATCCAGCCAATTCATCCGGCAGACACAGTCCGCGGCCAGTACGGCCCGGGCATTGTCGATGGCAAATCAGTCGTTGGCTACCGCCAGGAGGAACGTGTTCATCCGCGCTCGCAGGCAGAAACCTACGCTTCGCTCCGCCTGGAGATTGAGAACTGGCGTTGGGCCGGTGTGCCGTTCTACATTCGCGCCGGCAAGCGTCTCGCCAAGCGCGTCACTGAGATCACGATCATGTTCAAGCAGCCTCCGTTGTCTATCTTCAAGGACGAAGCAGGTCACGGAGCTGAGGGCATCGCCAATAACATTATCTCCATGCGCATCCAGCCGGATGAGGGCATCACGCTACGGTTTGGCGCCAAGCTGCCTGGCCCAAACATGAGCATCAGCCCCGTCAACATGAATTTTTCATACGCTGAGTCCTTTGGAACTTCATCGGCCAACGGATATGAGCGCTTGCTGCTGGACGCCATGCTGGGCGACGCTACCCTGTTCGCACATCGCGACGGAGTGGAAGCGACCTGGGCTCTGATGACGCCGATCCTCGAATACTGGGCCAAAAATCCGATCAAGGATCTACCCAACTACGCCGCCGGCACTTGGGGTCCGCCGACTTCAGACGCAATGTTGAAGGCCGACGGTCGCAAGTGGCGTAAACTTTAGATACTGATTCTGCTGCGGATGCCGTGCCTTGGTTGGGATGGCATCCGTTTCTAGTTAAGCTTTATCCCAAAATCCGAAGTCATTTTGTGAAAGAGAGGTTCATGCTCCGTCCCGTCGAGTTGGTCCTGAAGGTGTCCCCCACCATTGCCCAGGTGGAACACGCTGCCGCTGAGCTGTTTACAAAGTCCGCGGAGCAAGCGGTAGCCCTGCGCGGCCATGCTCGCATTGCGGTCTCAGGCGGCCGCACGCCAAAGTGTGTCTTTGCACTGTTGGCCAGTCCGGCGCATCCGTATCTGGAGCGAGTGCCGTGGGCCCAGCTG
>JAYVZP010000110.1:0-3242 GCA_043783275.1 Rhodanobacteraceae bacterium | reverse complement strand
CGCCTTCAACGGAGTCGGCCGACTCCACCGCTACCAATCCGAATAGTTCGCGGCCCCTATATTGGAGACCCCATGCAATCCGTGAGCATGGTTCCTTCTTCCCACGCCCGTTTGCCCATTGCCCCCGTAAAAGCAGTAGTATCGTCAACATTGACATGGAGACTTCGATGACCACCTCAATTGGCGTAGTGATGACCGAGCGTATCGTGGCGGGTCGCCTGACGGGCACCCTGGGCCAACAAAAGCTGGAGGGCGATCTCCTTCGCTACCCGCTTGATATCACGGAAACGGAATCTCTCATTGGTGTCCCCATCGGCGAGCTGTGCGAACTGCTTGCCAGCCACATCGCGCCCCTCATCGCGTCGAGCGAAAGCCCCGTTCAGGCGATAGGCGTCGCCGTCCCGGGTATTGTCCGCAACGGCGTCGTGGAGGATTCCCCCAACCTTGCCCAGATCAAAGGCGTCCGCCTGGCCGATGATCTTGGCGAAGTATTGAAGTCTCAGGGCATTGCTGCCGCGGTGCACGTACTCAACGACGCAGACGCAGTAGCGGCCGGTCTCGCTGCCACAGGCGGCCATCTGGATAGACTGATCCGCGTCTGGACGCTGGGGAATGGCATTGGATATGGCCGCTGGCCTCAGTCGGATGGTGTCTGGGAAGGAGGTCATACGATCGTGACCCTTGATCCCAAAGAGCGCTACTGCGGCTGCGGCGGTGTAGGCCATATCGAAGGAATCATGGGTAATCGCGCCATGCGCCTGCGGTTTCTCGACCTGGAACCGGAAGAGATCTTCGCCAACGCTAAAGAGGGCGACCTACGTTGCCGTGAATTCGTAGACCTCTGGCACCGCGCTCTTGCCGCTGGGACGGCGTCGATGATCCACCTCGGCGGCCCGGGGCGCTTCTATTTCACCGGCCTGAATGTTGGCTACCTGGAACTGCCCATCCTGCGTGGCTTTCTCGAAGCCATGGTCAAAATGAGTCCCCTGCAAAGCTACTCCCTCGAAGTGCTCGAAGAAGACGACGCCATAAGCATCCTTGGTGCAGGGGTAGCCGCCCTTCGCGCCCAAAGCTGGTAGGGCTAATCCAAAGAGTGTTGACTGAAATAGCAGGGGCGTGGCCCTGGCCACGCCCCTGCTATTTTTTAGAACTCGAGCTTTAGTACTTCCGCTGATAGGTCTTTGTCAGGCGATCGTGCCAGGCAAGATGATTTCCGTCAATGAGCGCCCATAACACCCCAAGTCCGAGCGGCAGGGCCGATAGCAACAACGCTGGAATCCGCATCCTCATTTGCTCCAGAGTCGGGTTATCGTCGTCAAAGGTGCATAGCGCAATCCGCGCGTAACGCATCCCGGGCGTTCCCTCCTCGGCATAGCTCAGGAAGAGGAACTGGTAGAGCAGCGCAAATACCAGCATCGCGATACTAGCCGCGATCAGGGCAATGTGCCCAGTAGGAGGATGCGTCGTGGAAGCGATCACTACCACGGAAGCTCCGAGGAAAGCCAGCACGACAAGTGACGTATCCACAACCGTCGCAAGTAAACGGTCGGCCATCGGCGCCACCAGCAGCTCCATTGCCGCCTATGCCACTGGGGCGGCAACAGACTTCCGGACTGTTTCCGGAGCAACTCTCTCCGGTACACGAGCATCCGGCTGGCGGAACACTGCCGGGCTGGTCACAGCAGCAACATTCGCAGCCGTAGAGCCAGAATTCCGATAACCAGCTTCCCCCAACGCCTCGGGGATGGATCGGTCCCCGACTACCGGAAGCTCGTAAATTGGCTCCGTAAAAACTGCCTGTACATAGGCCGACGCATCGGCCTGTTCAGCCAAGAAGTGGTCGTAAGCCGGCTCGGCAGTGTGTTCCAGCTCAATGCTTGCCCACTCAGGCGGAGCAACCGTCTCGGAAGCTTTTGCGCTTGGAAAGATCGGTGCAACCAGAAACTCGGGGTCAACCTCGAAGATGCTGAGTTGAGGACTATCCTGCGTGGCGTTGTAGTACGGGGTCTCCACCTGCCGCGGACGTGCCTTGCGCGTTGCCACGAGTTCTCTGGGAAACTGAATCAAGTTGGCCGGAAGATGCTGCACCGGCTCCACCGTGGCACCTGCAATCGCGTCGATCGGCCCATAGTTGGCGTCTGGAAATAGCTCACCTTCATCCAGCTCATGGCCATAGCCAGTCGACGTCTCCGAAGCTGGATAGATCTTCATCTCCGACCAGACATCGTGTCCGGCAGCTGGAGCAGGGGCCGTAACCGGTAGGGCTTCTTCCCAACGAGGCTGAGCACCAGCCCATGGTGAATTCACAGATTCCGCTGGCGGCTCGTCCTGCCAACGCGAAGCGGCAGACTGGACGGGTGGCGCTGTTATGCCGGGAACTGTCTTCGTCGATTTTGCAGGAACATTTTGAGCATTCTGTACAGCAGGCTCCCACAAACCGGAGGCAACTGGCCCGGACTCCAGGCCCGCCAGCACCGCCTCTGCCGCCGCTTGCGCGCCGCGGGCCGCCTCAGCGGCAGCACTTGCGGCGCGCACCACAGCGCGCGCCTCACCGGCCAGCAACTCACTGTAGCTAGGTGCCTTTGCGTAACGAGCCGCAACCCGGGCTGCCGCCGCGCTGGCCCGCGAACTGGCGGCCTTCGGGCTCTCCGTTGTCGGCTCCTGGACATCACCCTGTGCGCCTGGACGACGCGATCGATGCGCTGCCAGACGCTGGTTTACCTCCTGCTTCCATGCAGGCTGAGCCTGCAGTTCAGAGGAATCATCACCATCAAACGGCTCTAAGGGGAGAATCGCCGATTTGCTCAAAACTGGTTTCCCTTCTGGCGCAGCCTGTTCGCTGCGGTTGCTGGCTCAGGACCAAAATCACTTCTTGGCGCCTGAACATCCCTGGCATCGAAGAGAAGAGTTCGCAGAGAAAAAGAATTCGCCAAATAGCACCGTGCGCCCCGGCAACCCGCCGTGCGTGGAGATGAATGTCGGCTTTTTCTTGCAGCCAGAGCAGTGGGTGCCGCGTCTCACTCAGTACACCTCAGCTTTGTTATGCTGAGCAGTGACTCAGTGATGCGTTCTCACTACCTTCTGTGTATCACGCTGCTTCTGCTATGTCATGTGCAGATGCGGGCGCAGCTGTTGACTAATGCGTTACCCGTATCCACAACGCAGACCGGCGTGCAGGAATCGTCTCCCGCTCCATCAGCATCCTCCGTGCTTCCCGACGATCCGAGCCAGCAGACGCTGCC
>JAYVZP010000109.1:0-3253 GCA_043783275.1 Rhodanobacteraceae bacterium | reverse complement strand
CGGTCGCTATGGCAGAGCAGGTCGGAACCGGGCTTCCTACAGAGGATCGCCATGTTCAAGGCCGAAAGAACCAGAGCACGATCAATCGTCTGGTCCATTGGTTTTGACAACCCGGTTTGGCCCACTTCGATACTCAATTTTGGCCCACTTCGATATTCGAGATTGGCCCACCTACCGGGGTAAATCGAAACGCTTGTGGATGCCTCCTTTCCGAAATCTTTCCCCTGTCCATACAGGCTGAGAGTCATCGATTTTGCCGTAGGGAACGGGCCAGTGGCCCGAGAGCGAAGGCAAAATCGCTCCGGGCGTAGTGGCAGATCCGGACGAACCTTACGAGAGCAGATCGCTCAAGGCATCGACGACAGCTTCCACCGAGGCGATCTTCTCCTGGTGTTCTTCCCCACGCTCGCCGTCTTGCCAGCTTTGGGAGCGATCATCGAAATAGTCCTGCATCTCGCCCAGCGTATCGGCGATCATCTCGTGCGCACTCCGAAAGGACGCATTCCAACGCGCCCAACCGGGCATCGTGGCGATCACCGGCAGGGAAGGCAACCCTTTGAGGGCAAGCGTCACCTGAAGTGCATTCTCCTGACGGGCGCGATAGGCCGCCTGCTGTGCGGCACGGTTGGCATATTTACGCGGCTGAGGCATTACGCTTTGCCTCCGGAAGCGTCACGTGACGCTTCCGCGCTGGCGAGCCCCGCCTGCTGTCGCGCCAGGGTGCGACGGAAGCGGAAGGACTCATGGCCCGTCTCAATGATGTGCGCTCGGTCGGTCAGGCGATCCAGCAGGGCCTTGCAGAGCCGGGCATTGGTGAACACCTTGGTCCATTCCGAGAACGGGAGGTTGGTCGTAATGATCACCGAGGCTTTTTCTGCACGCTCCGAGATCACCGAAAACAACAGTTCCGCCCCCAGTTCCGCCAGGGGGACATAGCCCAGTTCATCGATACAGACCAGATCGTAGCGCGCCCAACGAGAAACCGCCCGGCTTAACTGGTTGCTCTGCTGAGCTTCCAGCAGTTCCGTGACCAGACCTCCAGCCGTCGCAAAGCGCACTTTCCGACCTTGCTGACAGGCCGCCACACACAGTCCTGTAGCCAGATGGGTCTTGCCGGTGCCGCTCTCGCCCAGGAACAAGACCGGTTCCTTGCGCAAAAGATACTCTCCCGTTGCCAGCGCCAGGAGCTGGGAGGCCGACAGCGCCGTCTTGGCGAAGTCAAACTCGTCGAGCGTCTTCACCCGGGGAAGACGCGCTTCCTGCAGGCGACGGATCACCGCTCGGGCCTGACGCTCTCCCAGTTCCGCAAGCAGCAGAGCGTCCAGGAATTGCAGGTGGGTGTGACGCTCCCGGATCGCCTCTTCCGAGACCCGCTCACAACTGTCGGCAATCGTGCCAAGCCGCAGCGGTTTACAATGCTCTCGGATGGTTGCGATCTCCACAGAGACAGGAGTAAGGCTCATAGCGCACCTGCCAGTCGCGCTTCAGAGACACGCTCGCCTGTCAGGAGTTGGTCGTAGCCACTCATTTCCGGTAGCGCCCGATCGTAACGGCTCAGGTCTCCGAGTTCTTCCGCCGACAACGTCACCGGCGCACTCGTTGCGGCGGATTGTAGCAGCAGGCACTGTACGGCAGAGGGATCGGTGCATCCCAGCGAGAGCGCCTCCTCGGCGGCCCGCGAGAGAGCAGGCCAACCATGCGCCGGAGCCAGCAACAATAGATCGACCATGGCGCGTGTGCCGGGATGCTTGCCCAGACGCTCTTGCCACAGCGCCCACAGTCGGTCGAAACTCACCGGCCACAATCCCTGCTCTCGCCATTGCGCTAAGGGGCGCGCTCCGGGCAGCGCTCCTGGCTTCTTGTCGAGCACGTGCAGGTAGTGTTCGAGGTTGAAAACCTGAGCGCCGCGTTCATAGCTGCGTTCATGCAGAGCCACCCGTTTGCCGCTATACCACACCTCGACCGAGGAAGGCAGCACACGCACCTGCGCCTTGGCGCCCACCCGCAACGGAGTGGAATACCAAACCAGATGCGTCTTGACACATCCCTTGGCGTCCACCAGTCCCGCATGGTTCACCGCCAGGTCAAAGCCTTCCCTGGGCAACGCCAGCAGATAGCCGCGCTCCTCGACCAAGAGTGGCCCCACCCGAGCGGGTCGGTCCCCGATCTGACGCGATTGGTCGAAGGTACAGTCGGCGAGCAGTTTGCGATTGAACGCTTCCAGATCCGCCGCTTCCGGCACCGGGACGAGATGGTTCCTGCGGAAGGTGCCGACTTCGCCTTCGACGCCGCCCTTCTCCTGGGGCTGTGCGGGGCCACAGAACTCGGCGCGAAACTGCCAATGGGAGCGAAAGGCAATGAACCGCGTGTGCTCCTCGCGGGTGTGCCCGCGAAACACCTTGGTGACTGCGCTCGTCAGATTGTCGTATCGCAGAACCGCAAAGACCCCGCCGAAATAGGCGAAGGCATGTTCGTGCGCTTCGAAAAAAGCTTGCTGGGTGGCATGCAAGTAAGCCCGGTGGTAGGCTGCGCCGCTCTTCATACTGCGCATGTTGAAGATCTGCACCTTGACGCGCTCGCCGCCCAAAACCACGTAAGCCTCGTACCAATCGACCTGGGCCTCTTCTCCCCAGGCGTATCCTTGTGGGATGCACGTCTCTTTTCCGGCAAGCCCCAGTGTCCCTTTGCGTTCCCTGACGTAGGCGCGCACGGTCGATTCGGCGACGGGATGCTCCGACATCTCCTGGCATAGTCGTATCCAGATCCGATGAGCGGTGTGTCGCTGCTTACGCGGTGCGGTCTTGTCGGCGACCAGGATCGCTTCGATGAAGGCCTTGACCGGGTCCAGGGTCGGACATGCGCGCCCCGATGACGACCGCTGCGGAGGGATAGCATTCTCGATCGCCTGCCTCACCTGACGCCGATGCACGCCAAACTTGTTGGCTACTCCCGATACGGTACCGACGCCGAACTCGTATTCTCGGCGCAATTGTTCAAACAGTTCCACCTTGGTTCTCCTGTCCATTGGGCTCTCCTTGAGCTGGATTAATCCAGTTACAGAGTAGCCGCGAAAGTGACCGGAGGTGGGCCATTTTAGAGTATCGAAGTGGACCAATTTACGGTATCGAAGTGGGCCAGTTTATTATATCAAAACCACAGCAACAGAAGCGAGGAAACCCATGAGTACTGTACGCAAGTCTTACACCGCAGAATTCAAACGTGAAGCCGTCCGACTGGCAAAGGAGCGCGGAAA
>JAYVZP010000108.1:0-19253 GCA_043783275.1 Rhodanobacteraceae bacterium | reverse complement strand
GGCGGCTGAGACGTTCTCAGCCGCCATCACTCTTTGGTGCCTTCAACTCTCCGCTACCGTCATCAATCTGGACCATAGAGCCTTCGCCCCGGCTTCAGTTCTGTCAGAAACCGGCAGAACTTCCTCCACGCCATGCGCTTTCCTGAGCGCAGCCAAAGACTTTTGCAAAACATTGTTTGAGATTCGATCAGACTTTGTCCCAACGACGAGATAGGGCTTTTGTGTCTGCTTGAAAAATTCTATGAGCTGCGAATCACTGGGTTGCGGGGGAATATTCGTATCTACCAGGCATACCCCGAGAGCCAGCGTCGCGCGTTCAGCCAGGTATGGCTCGATGAATGTGGGCCACTCTGCGGATATGGATCTTGAAATCTTGGCGTAGCCATATCCGGGCAGGTCCGCAAAGATCAGGGTTGGCTTCTGTTTGGTCTTGGCACCGACACCCTCGAAAAGGGCAAAGAAGTTGATGGCTCGGGTGCGGCCGGGAGTCGACGAGGTGTGAGCCTGCTTGGAGCCCAACAAGGCATTGATCAGCGACGATTTACCGACGTTGGAGCGTCCCAGGAAAGCGATCTCCGGCGCACCATACGTCTTGGCCTCGGTGGGAAAGTGGTCGGGCGCTGTGGCAGAGAGCAGAAAGACGGGGGTGAGACGCATCTCTTGAGTGTACTTGGTCGTTGTTCGTGCCGAGGAACAGGGAAGTTGCCTCCCCTGTTTCCCCTCGATTCGTCTAGCGCGATAGAGCCTGCGTGAGCCGGAACGTAATGCGCGATTCGGCCGGAATGATGACGTCGCGGCTCCCCGTGTAGGCTCCGGCGGCAGTTCCTGCGCCTGCACCCGCAAGCCCTCCGATCAGCGCACCCTTACCGCCGCCTGCCAGTCCACCGATAATTGCGCCAAGTCCAGCGCCGCCGCCTGCGAACCCTGCGGTGCGCTTGCCGCGACCGGGTGAAACCTTTTCATACTCGGACGTGGAGACACGCTCGCGGCCAATGGCCGTAAGTTCAATTCCCAAGTCACCAGCACCCTTGAAGCGGCCTTTCCCCTTTGAGGCAACGACTTGGCCAGAAACGGGTGTTCCGCTGGCAAAGAGGGTCTCTCCGTTGCTTAGGATTGGAGCGTCCAAGACTCCGGTAAAGCTGTCACCGACGTTATTTTGACTTGCCGCGAGAGTTGTATTGATTCGCACCACAACCGGCGTGCCGCTGGGAGCGGTTAGGCGCGCCCGTGCGGGAGCCAGCGTGGGTGCGGGTCGAACGTAATTGCCGCGGTCCGGAACCGGCGCCTGCGCCGAAGCCTCTGGCGGTCTTTTTGTGGGCGTCACGCCGGGAGCAAAGCCGTCGACCGAGTTTTGCCTCTCAGCGACTTTGCTACCTGCAGGATAGGTAACGGAGCCGTCCGGATTGGTAATCGAGCCATCAGGATTGCGAATCGCAAAACCCTTATTTGCGCTCTGAGACTGGGCAAGCGCAGTACCCTGCGCCGGTGCGGTGACCGTGCCATTCGGATTCGTAACGGTTCCATCGGCGTTCTGCACTGGGGCGTTTTTGCAGCCCATTACAAGTCCACCACCGGAGATCAAAAAGGATCCCCCTAGAAGAAGTGCGGCGGTTAGATTCAATTGTTTCGCGTTCATATGTGTCTCCTTGTTTCTAAGGGCTTGGCGGAAGCAATGTCTTACACGGCCGTTCCCACGTCATTATTGCTTAAATGATCCCTTGCCTTGCCGATTTAAACTCCGGAGACGGAAAGCCAGAAAACTCACACTGCCTGTGATCATGAAATCGCCCATCGCTGTGCGGCCGAAAGGTGTATTTCCAACCCCACAGAGCATCAAGGAAAAAAGCGACAAGCCTGGAATTCAGTGCAGAAAGTTCCGGCGAAGCGGATCGCTACGAAATTTTTTCCCACTCGTACAGCTAAAAGATAGACTATTGCTTCAAAGGTTGTAGACGATAAGCGCACACCTTTTGCAAATAGGGATCAAACGCTGCAGTCGACGCACCCCAACAAGTGACAGAGTACGAAAAATAAACCTCTCGGGAGAGCCACGATCATGTCCGGACAAAATCTCATAAATATGAAATTCGGCACGCGTTACGTTGCCGTAATCCTCGCCTCCAGCGCGATCCTGACGGCCGGATGCGCCAACATGGCCACCACGGCAGTGGGTGGCAGCAGCGGCCTCGGAACCGCTGCGATCACTACATCTGGCAATGTTCACGGTGGCAACCAGCCTGTTGCTTTTGCGAGAGTCGAACTTTATGGAGTGGGGCAAAAGGGTGCTGGCTCCGACGCCAATCTCCTTGCTACTGCGTTTACCGATCGTTACGGTACGTTTCAATTCAACAAGACCACAAGCGGCACCTACGCCAACACGGGAAACACCTATGCGTGCCCATCCGGCGCTGACCAGCTCCTCTATGTGAAAGTGGATGGCGGCAATACTCAAGGCACGGGTGGCTCGGAAATCAATAATTCAGCATCCATATTCCTTTCGCCTATCGGCTTTTGCACCCAGATAACGAACAGCACCTCCGTCTACGTTTCTGAGGTCACAACGGTCGCGACCATTGCAGCCGCTGCTCAGTTCATCAATCCCACTACCGAATCCATTGGTGCAGATGGCGTGGCCATCGAGTATGTGGCGATTGCCAACTCCTTCAAGCTGGTCAACACTCTCGTCGACCAGGCGACCGGACTTTCGAAGCCTTCGTCAACCATCGCTCCTGTCGCTGGCGGACTGAACAATGCCACTGTATCGATGACTGCCACCCCTGAGGCGGCAAAGCTCAACACAATTGCAAACATCCTCTCGAGCTGCGTAAATCAGGTTAGCGCAACGTCTGCAAACAACTGCTCCACATTATTTGCCAATGCAACGCCTCCTCCAAATCCGGCCCGCACGAGCCAGCCCAACGCCACCTACGCACCTGCAACAGACACACTGCAGGCGGCACTGTACATGTTCTTGAATCCTACAGATAACAGCACCGCTGCTCGTACCAACCTCTACAACCTTTCTCCTGGAACTGGCGCCCCCTACCAGCCGACGATTACCTCAGTGCCTACCGACTGGAGCATCGCCGTCTCCTACTCCACCACCAACACCTGCGGTAGTACTGCAACCAACTTCTTCTCAAATCCTTACGATTTGGGGGTTGATATCAACGGCAATATTTGGATCTCCAACGGCGCGAGCAATGGTTCGCTCACCGAGATATCCAACACTGGAGAGCCCGCCACCTGCGCCACATTGAATGCCACCGGCATCGCAGGCGGACAGATTGACATCAATGGCAACGTCTGGATGGGCGACTCGGGATCTAACCGTCTCTATCGCTTTACCCCCGCAGGCAGCCTTTCGGTGAGTCCAAGCTACCCGGCCAACAGCGTTCGCACTTACAACACCGCGGGTTCAGTCCTTGCCGTCAGCTCTGACGGAGCGGGAAACGTCTTCTACACCGTGGTGGTAAACGGCGTAGGGCAGGTTTACAGGATCGACTTCGGCGCTGGGATCAACGGCGTCAATTCGCCTACCCTGATCTCGAACACCGTCGGTTCATACCCCGCTCGAATGTTCCCCGACAAATCTGGCGACCTGTTTGTAACTTCAGGTTCTGGATACGTAACTGTGCTAAGCCCGGCGCCGGGTGGAACCAACTACTTCAACGGCTACACTTCGACGCAGATCAACGGTATTCCTTCCCCTACTTTCGGCGTTGTCGTTGGGCCCTTCAACCGGGTTTACATTACCTCGCAGGACCCGGGTGCTTCACTGACGGTACTTACCCCTTCCGGTTCCACTTACGTCATCCAGCCTGGTTTTCCAACTTCCGCAAATGTCGGGGGACTTTCCAATCCGGCCGGAATCTGGATCGATGGCCAGCAGACAAGCTATGTTGCCAACAATCTGCCTGAAACAGGTACCGGTCTCTACGCTCTATCAGCAGTCGACGTGAACGGAAACGCCGTCTCTGCCAGCGGAAATAGCGCAGGCGGTTACCAGAAATCTCTTGTCTACTTCAATGCCATGCGCAACACAGTGGTGGACTCTTCCGGTAACGTCTGGGTCACGAACGAAAAAAACCCCAGCAGCATCACAGAAGTCATCGGGCTGGGAGTGCAAATTTACGCTCCGTACTCGGTTGGTCTCCAGAATGGCCGCTTCCAGACCCAGCCGTAGCATTGGAGTGCGATGCTTGTAATGGACCGGCCCCGGAGCATTCTGGGGCCGGTTTTTATTCCGCATCATGACAACCTGCTTGGAAAATCAATGCTGAACCCAGCAGAGCCGGCAACGCCCATGGCTCGAAGGGTTTGGGCTAGGTGACGACATCTGATTGCCCAAGCTGTTCTTGCCGCCCTAGCCCTCGCTGGTTGCAAGCCCTGACCCATTTAGGCTCCAGTATCTCCACCGCCTCCCATTTACGTTCGCGAAGTCCTGCCGCCCGTCAAGTTGACCGAACGCCACGATGGTTGCACAGGCTTCGACAGTGGTGGCCATGATTCCGAGCCTCACGTCAATTACACATCGCGCCGCGAAGAAAAGTATGGGACGCTCTCGACTACGATAAAGACTCGGGCCTATTCTGCCATATGTTGACTCATCCCGAATGAGTTCCTTGCATGGCTACGACCGTGGATACGACAGAGATCAAGACGATCGAGCGCATTCAATTCTGAACATGGCTACAGCTTCTCAGGACTATTATTGGAGTCATTCGAATCCTTAAACAAGATGGGGCACATGGGGACACAGAGCAGCATCAACCCACGACGCCGACGACGTAGCTTCACCTGGGTCGTTATCTGGATTCTGAGCCTCGGCATATGGCTGGGAAGCAATCGCGCACAGGCCCAGGCTAACTCGCCTCTGTTTTTACCCGGTGGTCTGGCATTTGGCCCGCAGGGAGATCTGTTCTTCGCAGAAACCACCCGCCATGCCATCCTCCACCTGAGCCGCTCCGGCACTCTTACAGTTGCCGCTGGCAACGGCATTCAGGGCTTTAGCGGGGACGGTGGCCTGGCAATTGCCGCCTCGCTTGACTCTCCAACCGCCGTCGCTGTTGATTCCGCAGGTAATGTGTTATTCGCCGACGGACACAATCACCGCATTCGGCGCGTTGATGCCGCAACCGCGCGAATCAGCACATTTGCAGGTACGGGCGTAGCCGGTTTGGGTCCAGATGGCGTTTCGGCTACTGCAGCAGCCTTGGATTCGCCTTCCGCACTCGCATTCGATGAAGCCCAGAACCTGTTCTTCGCCGACTCCCGCACCCACGTCATCAGGCGCATCGACCACGGAACTAGCCTGGTTACGACCATTGCAGGAAACGGCACCCAAGGTGCGCAGGGCGATGGGGGTAAGGCCGTGCAGGCCTCGCTTGATAGTCCGTCGGGCCTCGCGGTTGACGCCACCGGCAATCTATTTATCAGCGACAGCCACAACGACCGGATCCGACGGGTCGATGCAGTCACCGGAATCATCAATACCGTCGCAGCCACGGGGCTGCACCTTCCAAGCGGGCTGGCCATCGATAAGGACGGAAACATCTTTGTGGATGACGGGGAACATCACCAGACTCGCCGCATCGACGCACTTACGGGAAAGATGACAATTATCGCGGGGGATGGGGTGCAGCAATTCGCTGGTGACGACAGCCCCGCACCGACAGCGTCTCTCAACGAACCGGGGGCGATCACGTTGTCCCCCGACGGCTTACCCACGATCAGCGATCGCCGCAATGATCGGCTACGCCAGATCGATGCCGCCGGAATTATTCATACGATAGCCGGGATAGGCGCGGTCACCCCAATTACCCTGACCATCACGGCACCGGCCGCTGCTATCTATGGGACGGGAACCGTGACGGCAAATCTGGCAGGCACTCCTGCCACAGGATCGATCACTTTTACTGACGGCATTGCCATCCTCGGTTCGGCACCGTTGAACAACAACGTTGCATCCTTCTCGATCTCGAACCTTCCGGCGGGAGGGCATGCTCTTGTGGCAAGTTATTCCGGAGACTCGAGTCATATCGCCACGGCATCGAGCGTCTTCCGTCTCGCAATTTTACCAGCGTCTCTGGTCGCGGTTCCCGATGCGATGACCGTCGTCTATGGCCAATCGGTCCCCGCACTTACCGGGACGTTGACTGGTGTTCTGGCCCAGGATGCGAGCGCGGTCACGCTCCACCTATCTACCATCGCTGTCGTGCTGTCTGCTCCGGGTTCTTATCCAATCAGCGCCACGCTCTCGGGCAGCGCGGCAGGGAACTACTCGTTGAGTGTGCGCTCATCGGCCGTAACGGTCACGCGCGCCACCGCATTCGTCACCCTTGCCAACTCGCTAGCAGTACACGTGGCTCCAGCCCTCGCTGGAACACCAAGCGGACAAGTAAGTTTGCTCGATGGAAATATTCTCTCGGCAACCGCAACCTTATCTCCATCAGGCAATGCACAGTTTTCTCCGGCAAACCTTTCGAATGGAAGTCACACATTGAACGCCACTTACGCGGGCGACACAGATTTTCTATCCGCAGTTTCCCCTCCCACGACTCTCTCGATTGGCCCCGGAACTTCAGCCGACTTCAGTCTGGCCAGCCTGGGCCCAGACAGTGTCACCGTATCCAGCGGTTCAGCAGCCTTATTTTCATTCGCGGTCGCGCCGATGAATGGCCAGCTTTCGAGCCCAATCTCTTTCTCGGCATCAGGATTACCGTTAGGCGCCACGGCCTCATTCAACCCGGGTTATCTGCCGCCTGGCAGCGCTCCCACAACGTTCGTCCTGACGATCCAGACCCAGAAGACGGCCGGACTTACGTGGCCGAGGAAGATTACCCCCCTAATCTTTGCGGGTCTACTGCCCCTTTTGAGCCTCTTCAGGAAACGGAGAGCCCGAGCATATCCATTGCTCCTCTTGGCACTACTCGCCGGGTGTGGTGATCGAATCAATAGCGCGGCGACAGGCACATCTGCGGCGCGCTATTACGACATCACCGTGAATGCAACGGCGACAACAGTATCCGGGGGGACCCTTCAGCACAACGCCACCGTGATCCTGACGTTGCAGTGACTCTGTCTGTCAGTCAGTCAAACCGAACTGGCTCCCGCGACATCAGGATGATAAGCGCCAGCCCGAGCAACAGCGTTCCGCCTTCGACCTGCTCAGACCGCTTGTGCAGCTTGTCAAAGTGCCTTCGCGAAGGATTCGCCAGCTCAACCGAGTTGATATCGCCACCCACAAGACTGCGGTCTTTTTCCATGGCGGGAAGAATGCCGAAGTGGATATAGACGGTAGCGATCAACATCGCAGCAGCGAGCAGAAATTCCAATTCGTAGCGGCCGCGAACGCGCATCGGGGTCTCGCGAAACAGAAGCCCGGTCGCAAACAGAAAGATTATTCCACAGGCGAGGCAAACGACGTCGAAGACCCGCAGAGAAGCACCAACCACTATTCCAGCCTCACGAACCGTGGGCAGCACGCGGAAGGCTACCGGTGCCAGGACGAACGCGAAGAAGATCAGGCCACCCACCCAGACGACCATTGCAAGCAGTTGCATCAGGCGCATAAAGCCGGTCACTGCTGCACCACCTGAGCCGCGCTTGCCGAGCTTGGATTCCTGGCAAGGGCGCGCCGGAGCACAACATCAAAGGCCGACTTCAGTTCCGCGTACTGGACCTCGTTGATCCGGCCTTCGAGTCGATCAGTCTCAACCGAGAACATCTCATTCCGGAGCACCTGTAGAGCTCCACCATAGGCTTCCGTTTGCTTCGGCGTGCCAGCAACTTCACCCTTGGAAGGCCGCACAAACATCAGCCCGGCACCTGCAGAAAAGAGAAGAAAGAGCCCGGCAAGAAGCGCCCAGCGATACTTGGAGACCCAACTCTCGCGCACTGCGTCCTTGTCAACGGGAACGCCAATCCCGCCACCCGGCCGTGTGTCTGTGCTGGGGTCCGCGTTGCCAGCTGGCTTGCTTCCTGCCCCCCCTGCATCCCCGGAGGCCGATCCGGCGCCGGCGTCACGCGGAAGTTCACCTGTGCCGCTGATGGTGAAGCCAAGGGGCTGTGAGGGCTGCACGCCGCGCGCGACGAACGTCTGCGCTCCAAGCTCTTCTGTGACCGCGTTATAAGGCGCTGACGGCACGGGCTTGAACGTCATGCTCTTCGGCATCATGATTGCGATCGTGTCCGTGGCCATGGTCGGCCGGGGCTGAAACGAAAAGCTGTCTTTGTACGGCAGGTGGTATGAGATCTGAAATTCAGTCTCGCCCGGCCGAATCGGAAAGATGATGGTGAAGTGGTTAGGGTCGCCCATGGGCACAAGGGCCGATTGCACGGCCATCCCCCCGGGAGCCTTCGCGGCCGAGCCTTCAACAACCGCGCCTGGCGGCAGGTAAAGCTCGAACGGATGGTCACTAAAGAGGGTCTTGGCAGGGGAAGACTCATTCTTCATAAAAAAGTGTTCGACGACCTTCAGCCCCGTGCCGCTTGCATCCGTCTGTAGTCGCATCACGTCGGCGTCCAGTGTCACGCCCTCTACTTGGGCGGCAGCGGTGTACACCTCAACTTCAATAGACTGCGTCCCCGGCTGCACGGGCCGGAAGTAGTTGGCTTTATCGTGCGTAACCCTCACCAGATGCAGACTTCCATCGGGCACTTGCAAGGTGAAGCGCCCCTTGCTGTCAGTCTTGGCCCGGGCCAGTTCCTGCATCCCCTGGGCCAGCTTCAACAAGACAACGTCATCTCCGGCAGAAGGTTTATTAGTGGTCTTGTTCGTCACTACACCGGTGATCGATTGTGCGAAGGCCACGCCACAAAGCAAAGCGCATGCGAGGCCACAGAGTACTATTCGTTTCAATTTCGTTACTTGGAGGTTCACCTTAGAAGTTTACCGCGAATGCTCGAGTAGGATGATGGCCATCAGTCAGCGTGTGCGTCTCACGCCAAGAGACTGGAGAGTTTCCATCTCCGCTATCACCGTTGCTGCCTCATCTTCCAGGATGCCGCGCTGCTCGGCATAGTCCTGCTCGGGATATTTACCGGCGAGGTACTCAAAGTTCAGGTCGCGTAGATTTTCGTAAATCGCATCTTTACGCTCACGAAGAGAATCTACGCGTGTCTTATCCGCCTGCAGGAAGGGGTTACGCTCCGGCCAGAAGATGAAAGCAAAGCAGACAAGCGCCAGAACTGATGCCGCAAGCAGACTCATCGGTACTCCGTATCTTTACGAATGCGAGCGCGGATATCGTCGTCCAGCGTTCGGACCACTGGCGGAGCCCCCGCAAGAACCATCCGGCGTCGACTGGTCCAGACATTCACCATCCACGCTGTGCCAAAGATCGCCAGGACGAAGATCGTAAGCGGAACAATCCATGCGACCGTATCGAAGCCACCACGAATAGGGGCTGCGAGAACCGTAGCTCCGTACTTGGCGACAAACCAGTTGAGAATCAGAGATTCTGCACCAGCCCCATTGGGCCCAGCCATCTGATCACGAAGCTCACCGATCATGCGCTCTGAGTCCGGACATCCCACGTGGTTGCATTCGAGTAAAATCTGCGAGCAACCGCAGACACACATCATCGTGTGGCCAATTCGGCCAAACCGAGATCCCGACTCGGGCGAACCTGCTCCGAGCATTACCACGCCTAGAAGGCAGACCAAAAGCGTTCCAAGCGCGCGCCGACCAAAACCAGAGAATTGTTGCTTTGAGCTAAGCACGTTGAACCTCCACTCCTGCTAACACCGGCGCAGTGACCACAGCCTCCCGCCGACGTGCCAACGCACTCGGCACCAGTCCAAACAGTGTCCCCGCCACAACGATGATGACGCCGATCCAGATCCATGCAATCAGCGGATTCAGAAATACCTTGATAATCGGACGATTGGAATCCGGATTCCGTCCTTCGAAGATGACGTAGAGATCAGCCTGAGCAGTCGAATGCAGTGCAACCATCGTCGAGGACGTCTGGCTGGCGTGATAGAACCGCTTTTCCGGAGCCATCTGCGTGATCTTGCGTCCGTTCTTATAAACATCCAGCAAGGCGTAGTCGGTATCGTAGTTGGCGTTGGAGTCCTGCGTGTAGCTCTGGCAGACTAGGCGATAGGGCCCCATGCGCATCTCGTCACCGAAGCCCATCTCCTGCTCGTGCGACTGATTGAACGCGCCACCAGCAATTCCGATGAACATCACCACGATGCCAAAGTGGACAAGATACCCGCCATAGCGCCGCGTATTACGACGCATCAGCACGCCCGTCGCAACGATCAGATTGACGCCATTCTGAGTGCGCACCACGTTAGCGCCGCGCAGGAACTCGGCTGAGATCGCAGTAATAACACCCGCCCCAAGCGAAAAGGCAAGCAGCGAGAAAAATTGGGCCTGCCAATCATCGCCCGCTGTCCACGGACGAATACCGCCGATCATCAGACCCGCGGCCGTGAGGACCAGCGCCACGCCCGGGAGAATGAAGTTGCGACGAATTGCCCGCAGGGAGGTAGAGCGCCACGCCAGGAGTGGTCCCACGCCGGTCAGCAGAAGCAGAAACAGTCCAATCGGCAGGTTCACGCGGTTGTAAAACGGCGCGCCGACAGTGACCTTCGAGCCCTGAACCCATTCGCTTAGAACCGGAAAGAGGGTTCCCCAAAGGACGGTGAAGCAGGCTGCAAGCAACACCATATTGTTGAACAGGAAGCCCGACTCACGGCTCACCAGAGATTCCAGACGATTCTCGCTCTTCAAATGATCTCTTTGCTTGAAGAATGTAAAGAGGCAGACGCCCAGCACCAGGGCCATGAAGCCGACAAACCAGTTGCCGATCGAACTCTGCGCAAAGGCATGCACAGAGCTGACCAGGCCCGCACGCGTAAGCAAAGTGCCAAGCAGCGTCAGCAGAAACGTTGCGAAGATTAGCCAGACATTCCAGCTTTTCATCATGCCGCGCTTCTCCTGCATCATCACTGAATGCAGGAATGCGGTTCCCGTGAGCCAGGGCATCAGACTCGCGTTTTCAACCGGATCCCAGCCCCAGTAACCGCCCCATCCAAGCACGCTGTAAGCCCAGTGCGCGCCCAGAAAGATGCCACAGGTCAGGAACATCCACGTCACCATCGTCCAGCGACGCGTGATGTGAATCCACTTTTCTCCGGGGTAGCGCATCATCAACGCGCCCAGCGCAAACGCGAAGGGAACAGAGAAGCCGACGTAGCCTAGATAGAGCATTGGTGGATGAATGACCATCTCGGGATACTGCAGCAGAGGGTTAAGTCCAAAGCCATTTGCCGCAAGCGGCCCCGGCTCCAACGCAAACGGAGGCGCTGCAATATTCAACAAAAGCAGAAAGAAGACCTGAACGCTCGACAGAATAGTCGAGGCGTACGCCGACAAGCGAACGTCGACTCTGTGACGTAGGCGCAGCACGAACCCATAGGTAGCCAGGAGCCATGACCACAGAAGAAGCGAACCTTCCTGACCGCTCCAGAGTGCGGAGAATTTGTAAGGCGTTGCAAGCTCACGGTTGGTGTGGTGCAGAATGTAGCTCAAGCTGTAGTCATTGGTGAACGCAGCCCAAACCAAGGCGAGGGCTGCACAACTTACTGCAACGAAACTCGCAATTCCGGCTCGACGCGAAGTCTCCAGGAGTCGCTCATTGGCAGCGGCCCGCGTAGTACCGGCGACGAGACGGCCTGCGCGCCAAAGCGAGATACCCCCTACCACTAGTGTGTAGACGCAAAGCGCTAGTGCGATAAGGAGCGATAAGCTGCCGAATTCCGGCATTGGGTGCTGATTCATCTTGCCCTAATAACCTCTTTCTTATTCTCGCAGCTTGTCGACCCATGCACCAAGCGACCGGTCACTTATCGCACGACAGCTTTGAGCGGATGCAAGCCTTGAGAGGTTTTCATCATGCCCCGGTTATAAGGCGATGCACGGTGGCAAGAAGATTTTCCGGGAGCAGGGGCTTCAGCCGGAATACCACATCCATTCCCTTGTACTGCTGTTCAGCCTCTTCAAGACCACTGATCACGAGAACGGGAAGATGGGGGTGAGTTGTACGAAGCTCCCGCACAAATTCAGCGCCGGTCATCCCAGGCATCAGATGATCCGTAATGACCAGTTCGACCTCGGCGGGAAAATCGCTTGATCGAAATTGTTCCAACGCACGCATGGGATTCAGCACGGCGATAACAAAGTAGCCAGCACGCTTCAGAATCGTCTGCCGAGTCGCTGCCTGCACGGCATTGTCGTCGACAAGAAGGATCGTCCGTGCCTCTGAACCCGTCAAACCAGTACTCCTGCTTACTTAGATGCCCTATCTGATTTTGCATACGGCTGAGCGTCTTCTAACAATCGATTCTCACGTACCGTCAGTATGAGGCATTTTGATGGAATTGGTAACCTGAAATGCCATACGACGAACGAGATCCCTACTCATTGTGGACGACGCAACAGAAAACCAAGTACAGTTAGGCCGAGACCATGCGAGGACCAACCCCGCAGCCGCAAGTGGTTGGCCATATTTCTCAACGAGATACAGCAACACAAAACCCAATAAGTCGCGCAACGGTACAGGCGGCGAATACCCCAAGGACCCTGATGAATCCCGCGAACGTTGCACACCTGACTTACATCGACTGGCTCATCATGCTGGTCTACTTCATATTTGTCCTCGGAATCGGCTTCGCGCTCAAGCGCTACATGCGCACTTCAAATGATTTCTTCCTCGCTGGCCGCTCCATCCCCGCCTGGGTCTGCGGACTCGCCTTCATCTCTGCCAACCTGGGCGCCCAGGAAGTTATCGGCATGGGTGCCTCCGGCGCCAAGTACGGCATTATCACCAGCCACTTTTACTGGATCGGCGCTATCCCCGCCATGGTGTTCGTCGGTATCTTTATGATGCCGTTTTACTATGGCTCCAAAGCCCGTTCGGTACCCGAATATCTTCGGATGCGCTTCGACGAAAAGACCCGTGCAGTCAATGCCTTCTCTTTCGCCATCATGACAGTCTTTTCCTCCGGAATCTCCATGTACGCCATGGCCCTGCTCATCCAGACCCTCGGGCTCTTCCACGGCATCATCCCGGACGCCTACATCTTCCACGTCAGCATCGTCCTTTCCGCACTCATCGTCCTCGGCTACATCTTCCTCGGCGGACTGACCAGCGCGATCTATAACGAAGTCCTGCAATTCTTCCTCATCGTCGCCGGCTTCGCCCCCCTCGTCTGGATCGGCCTCCGCAATGTAGGCGGCTGGCAGGGCATCAAGACCCGCCTGCCAGAGACGATGACCCACTCTTGGAGGGGAATGGCCCATGCCAACACCAACTCCCTCGGCGTCGAATGGGTCGGCCTCACGATGGGCCTCGGTTTCGTCCTCTCCTTCGGTTATTGGTGTACTGACTTCCTGGTCATCCAGCGCGCCATGGCTGCGGATTCAGAGGTCTCCGCCCGCCGCGTGCCGCTCATCGCCGCCATCCCAAAGATGTTCTTCCCGTTCCTCGTCATCCTTCCCGGCCTCATCGCCGTCTCGGTCACAAGCCACATGGCCGGAGCGGGTCAGGGAACTGGCAGCGTCACCACCATCTCCAGCACCGCAAACCCCAACACTTACCAAGACGTCCCCCTCGATGAAGCCCACCCTCATGGCATCATCCCGCTAAAAACAAGCGCCATCACCGGCGAAGCCGTTCTTGACTCCAGCGGCCGTCCTGTCTACAACTATGACCTTGCCATCCCCGTCATGCTTTTGCATTTCTTTCCAACCGGCATCCTCGGACTTGGCCTCACCGCTCTCCTGGCCTCTTTCATGTCCGGCATGGCCGGCAACGTCACAGCTTTCAACACCGTCTGGACCTACGACATCTATCAGGCCTACATCAACAAACGTGGCACAGACGCCCACTACCTGTGGATGGGTCGAATGGCGACCGTCGGGGGAATTGTGCTCTCCATTGGCGCGGCCTACGCCGTCACAAGCTTCAACAACATTATGGATGCCCTCCAGCTCATCTTCTCCATAGTCAACGCTCCGCTTTTTGCAACCTTCCTCCTGGGCATGTTCTGGAAGCGAACTACCGGCCACGGCGCCTTTACTGGTCTTCTCGCAGGCACCGGAGCGGCACTTCTCCATCACGGTTTGAGCCTTCCCGCCGACGCCACACCCGGCATACACGGAGCCTGGCTAGGCCTCGTCCACACTTACCCAAGCGATATGGCCCAAAACTTCTGGACCGCCATCTTTGCCTTCTCGGTCAACATAATCGTCACGATACTCGTATCCCTGATGACATCTCCCCGACCGGAATCCGAACTCGTGGGTCTCGTCTACTCCCTCACCCCGAAACCAGTTGAAACCCATCTGACGTGGTACCAGAAGCCAGCAACGCTCGCAATCGCCGTGCTCGTCATCCTAGTAGCTCTCAACCTCGTCTTTGCCTAAAAGGAGCCTCCCATGGGTCTCGACATTCGTCTCCCCCTCGGCCTCATCTTCCTCATCACCGGGGGCATCATGTTCCTCTACGGTCTCTTCACTCGAGGCGATCAGGCTCTCTACGAGCGGTCTATGGGAATCAACCTCAACCTCACCTGGGGCCTCCTGATGTTCCTCTTCGGCGCCATCATGTACTTCGTCGGTCGCCGCCAAAAGTGGCAGGACGATCCCGTGACGCCACGCCCATGGGAACGCGACGGCGGTTCTAAACCTGGTCACTAACGTCAACCGTCGCCTTCCCCACAGCCTTGCAAGCGATAATTAGGGAATGAAGCGTCGCGTGATCAGCCACTACGAATTCATTCGCAAAATTGGCTCCGGCGGCTCAGGCGTTGTCTTCCTTGCGCAGGACACCCTCCTCCAGCGCCCCGTCGTCCTCAAACTGCTGAAACGCGGCGCACTCACTCTTGAGCAGGTCCGCACCACCCAACTTCGCGAAGCACGACTCGCCTCTGCCATCGATCATCCCAACGTCTGCGCTATCTACGACGTCGGCGAAGCCCCGGCTGAGGATGGCAACGAAGCCGAAGCCTACATCGTAATGCAGTACATCCCGGGCAAGGCCCTGGACAAGATCATCACAGAGGGCGCCGCCAATCTCCAACTGGTTCTCTCCGCCGGCATCCAGATCGCCGACGGTCTTGCCGCCGCCCATTCACTGGGCATCTTCCATCGCGACCTCAAGCCCGCCAACGTCATGCTCACAGAGGGCGGCCTCATCAAGATCCTTGACTTCGGCCTCGCCCGCCGACTCAATATGGACGCCATTGAGTTCGATCCATCCGGTCATGCGACCAAGCGCCCCATGCCATCCCCAGACGCCACCTACACGGCCCGTGGCGGCACCATCGCCTATATGGCACCGGAGCAGTTCGTCACCGGCCAATCCTCCGTCCAGTCGGACCTGTTCGCCCTGGGCCTCATCCTGTACGAACTCGCCACTGGACGGCACCCCTTTCACCGCCCAGACGCCCCGGAGTTCCAATCCATCCGGGCAATCCAGTACGCGCAACCCACGCCCATCCGCGAGATCAACCCGGCTCTTCCGCCCGAGCTCGAGTCCGTCATCTTCCGTTGTCTGGAGAAGCAGCCCTCCGCCCGTTTTGCCTCCGCCGCCGACCTTCGCGAGTCCCTCAAGACCATCATGATGTCCATGCACATGGACGGCGTCGGCCTTCCCGGAGAAGCGGTCAATCTTTTGCCGACCCAACGCCCGCCAGCCATGGGAACTCTCGAAGAAGAAAAACGCACCACCGGCATTCTGTCCATGCTGGCCGAGCGTTTCCGTGAATCCGGCGCCACCAGCCAGAACAAGCAAAACACCATCGTCGTCCTGCCTTTCATCAACTTCGGCGCGCCGGCCCGGCCCGGCCCGGCGGGTATGCCAGCTACCTACTCGCCTTCGACATTCCAGGAGCCATCGCCGCTCTATGGCTATGCTCTGGCCGACGCTATCGCGGCTCGCCTCGCCCGCATGCCTTCTCTCGTTGTGCGGCCATCCTCGACGCTCGTTTCAGTCCCAACCCAGCAGTTGGACCCCCTCTCAATCGGCCGCAAACTGCTGGTCCACTTCGTTCTCGCAGGCAACTTCCTGCGCTCTGATCACGGCTTTGATCTCAACTGGCAACTACTCGACGTTCCCAGTCAGTCCGTGCGTGCCGGCGGTTCCATCAACGTTGCCAGCTTTGATCTCATCGCTGTCCAGGCAGAGATATGCAACGAGGTCTTCTCCACCCTTCAGGGGCTCGGCGGCTTGCAGACGCCGAATGACCTACTGCCCCCACCCTCGCTCTCACAGGACATCTCCGAGGACTACCTCCAGGCACGCGCTGTCCTAAGCTCATTTATGTCGCGGACTGGCAGCCGGGAAGATCTGGATCGCGCACGTCACTTGTTCCAGTCGGTCACGGTTCAAGATAAGGACTTTGCACCCGCCTGGTCGGGCCTTGGCATTACTCATCTCCAGTACGCTTCGCACGGCCTGGGAGGACAAATGCACGTGCTGGAAGCTCGACGCGCCTTTGACAAAGCCCTGTCTCTGGATCCGGGTTCCGTCGAATCCAACCTCTACCGCGTCTACATGCTTCTCTCCCGAGGGGAGAAGGAAAGTGCGCGACATGGCATCGAGAACCTTTTGCAATCAGCCTCCAATGACTGGAACGTCCACCTTGTCGCGGGCCAGACCCTGCGCATCGACGGCATGTACGAAGAGGCGCTCGAGCAGTTCAACATCGCTCTGCGCCTTAACCCATCCAATGCGGCACTTATCTATAACAATCGCGCCCGCGTCTTTCAATACCAAAATCAGCTGGAACTAGCCGCAGACGAACTTCAGAAGGGTCTCACGCTCGAGCCCAAGCAACCCCTTCTGCGCATCTCTCTCGGGTACCAGCAGATGCGCACCGGAAATCTCGCCAAAGCCATCGAGACTCTCGAAACGGTAACGCGCGAAGAGGCCTCACTCCGCATCGTCTATCCAACGATCGCTCTCTGCTACGTCCAGCTCGGCAACCGCGAAAAAGCCGCCTCCTTCATAGTCGACGAGACTCTCTCCGCCGCCGAGGCTGACTCCGAGATGGCCTATCGCCTCGCCACCTACTTTGCACTCGAAGGAGATGAGTCCGAGGCCCTCCACTGGTTGCGCCGCGCGATTTATCTGGGCAACGAGAATTACCCCTGGTTCTCGATTAACCCGGCCTGGCGAAAACTAGGTGGTCACGCCGACTTGGAGCGAATCCTTGAAGACCTCAAAAAGTCTTACCGCCGCAATCAGAAAAACTGGCGCCGGCTCCTTGCACAAGTCAGAGACCAAAGTCGCTCCAAATAAGAAGCGCCTGCCCCGCGAAGGGCAGGCGCTTTCCAGACTCCAGCCTTACTGTAGCCCAATGCTCATTGGCGAAGTCAGAATGAACACGACCTTCGCGTCAACCGGCAACGCTGTCTGGCGATCCTGCTTCAACCAGACAACAGTACCAACACCCGCCCCAACGCCCGCCCCAATCAGAGCTCCGGGCAATCCGCCAAGTACTGCCCCGGCCGCCGCAGTCGAACCAGTTGCGAGGCTCATAGCGGACAATCCTTTTAAAGGATGATCCCGGCGAACAATCGTGCCTTCGTTATCGACTTTCACAGAAGCGTACAAATTCGTATCGACTACCTGACCATGTATCGAGTACCGGGTACCATCAGGCAACGTTACCGTCATCGGCTGCAAATGCAGCGACGCCTCACCTGAAACTCGCTTGCCACCATGCACATCCGTCACCCGGCCCGAGAGCAGGGAGCCGGCTGGAATGAGCACACGCCCGTCGCGAAGCACATCCTCAACGAGCTTGCCGGAGAATTCCGATCCGATCTGGGTGCTTCTGGTCGTCAGTTCTCGCCCCATCGTCACCTTCAGCAGCGTGCCCGACGGGAGTTGGTTGGATGGCCCGTCAACCCGCGCCACCACGTTCGCGTCAATACCCGCATTGGGTGGCGAAAGCACGTCATCCCGCATCGAGACCAAGGTCGACGGCTCGACCGGCCTGATCTTCAACGCTGCTGATTCGGCCTGTCGAATGGGCGTTGAAGCCGACGGCTTTGCGACGGGCTGCGTGACTGCCTCCGGGCTCGTAGTGATAAAAACCTCTTCAGGATGGCTTACCCCTGCGGCCTGTCCCATCGCGAGAGACGCGGAGACGGGAACTGCCAGTGCAATCACAGCAGCTACCTTCAATCTGATCTTCATCGGTGATATCTCCCGGGGGCGGCGCCTTGTCTACGCGCTTTAACCCAAACTTTAGCTTAGAGCCCGGCTTGCCTCGTCGCCACCGAAATTCTCCTTTGGGAACCCGCCCCGCTAACACCGCCCGTCTTCACTCGCCATGCTGCAAGCGTTTGTTAGAATCCCGAAAGTGACCCCATCCAAGCCAGAGCTTGTCCATACCATCGCCGGTGCAAACCCCGGGATGGCTCCTATTCCTGTTGACCGGCGGCCCAAACTCAATGACCGTCTGGCTCACCGCATCACCTCAAGTTCCGACACCCCGCAAAGGACAACGATCCCCATGACAGATATTGTTTCGATTACCGCCCGCGAAATTCTTGACTCCCGTGGCAATCCGACCGTGGAAGCCGACGTTCTGCTCTCCGGTGGTTCCATGGGCCGCGCAGCGGTTCCATCCGGTGCTTCCACTGGCGAGCATGAAGCCGTAGAACTCCGCGACGGAGACATGGAGCACTACCTGGGCAAAGGCGTGCTGTCTGCCGTGGATAACGTTGAATCTATCCTGTCGCCTGAGCTCATCGGCATGGACGCCACCAACCAACGCCTGCTCGATGCCACCATGATCGCCATCGACGGCACGGAGAACAAGTCTCGCCTTGGAGCCAACGCCATCCTCGCCGTCTCCATGGCAGCCTGCCGCGCCAGTGCGAACGCCCTGAAAATTCCGCTCTACCGCTATCTCGGCGGCGTCAACGCCTGCCTCCTCCCCACCCCCATGATGAACATCCTCAACGGCGGCTCTCACGCAGACTCAAATGTAGACTTTCAAGAGTTCATGATCATGCCCGTCGGCGCCGAGACCTTCTCGGACGCCCTGCGCCAGGGAACCGAAGTCTTCCACACCCTCAAGGCCGTCCTCAAGAAGAAGGGCTACAACACCGCTGTCGGCGATGAAGGCGGCTTCGCTCCAAACCTCAAGTCCAATGCTGAAGCCGTTGAGCTGATCCTTGAAGCAATCGAGAAAGTCGGTCTCAAGCCCGGCGAAGACAT
>JAYVZP010000107.1:0-8402 GCA_043783275.1 Rhodanobacteraceae bacterium | reverse complement strand
TTCGACCTGCGGGCGCGACGAGCGTCCATCCGCGAAAAAGGTGGTTCCGCGCTGCGGAACAAACTTCGGCTGGTTGTGCATGTCCTGACGGCAACCGGCCAGCAGTAGCAGTCCCCCCAGCGCGGCGGTAACTTTTGACGCATTCGTAATATTTATTCTTGATCCCAGCATTAGTGGTCTACCTCCACCACGGAGACCGTGGGGAATTGCTCAAGAAACTCCCGCGTCTCAACCAGCGAGAACAGCGGATCGTGCGCTTCCAGGCACAGAAAGAACTTGTCAGTCGTCGCGCCATTGCGGAAGTTAGGCGCGTTGAAGACGGGATGGTAAAGCTGCGGCATACCGTTCAGCGCGATCATGCCAAAGGCGGCAGATAGACCCGCAAACAGGATTGTCCACTCGTAAGCCGGAATGATAAACGCCGGCCAGCTCCACAAAGGACGACCCGCAACATTCAACGGATAGGCCCAGACGTTCATCCAGGTCTCCATAAGAAATGCTGTCGTGACTCCCATCAATCCGCCCAGCAGGCAGATCAGCGGGACGCGCGTCTCGTGGAAGTGCAGCGCCTCCGCGGCCTCTTCGACCGGATAGGGCGTGTAACATTCCATCCGACGGTAGCCTTTACGGTGTGCGACCTCGGTCGCGTGCACTAGTTCAGTCGGCGTATTGAATTCGGCCAGCAGCCCGTATACTCCCTCGCGTGGCGGCATTAGACGGTCTCCTCAATAACGGTTTGCGCATCTGCGCCGTCACGGCGAACCTTGGTCTGTGGCAGCATCATGCGAATTTCGGACATCGGAATCATCGGCAGAAAGCGCACGAAGAGAAAGAACAAGAGCGTGAACAGCCCCATCGTTCCGACGTAAATCATGTAGTCCCACTTGGTAGCGCGATAAGTGCCCCAGCTTGACGGCAGGTAATCGCGGTACAGGCTGGTCACCACGATGACGAAGCGCTCAAACCACATTCCAGTGTTGATGATCAGCGACAGGATGAACAGGTACACCACGTTCACCCGCAGCTTACGCGACCAAAGCGTAGTCAATGGAATCGCAATGTTCGTCAGGACGAGCATCCAGTACGCCCAGCCCATCGGCCCGAACATACGGTTCCACATCATGAAAAACTCCCAGTGGCTGGCAGAAAACCAGCTCATGAAGACTTCCATGGCGTAACCGTAAGCCACAATCGAGCCCGTCGCGAGCATCACCTTGGCCATGTTATCCAGGTGGCGCAGCGTAACCAGATCCTCCATGTGGTAGATCTTGCGAATCGGAATCGCGAGAGTCAGCACCATCGCAAAACCCGAGTACACGGCGCCCGCGACAAAGTACGGCGGGAAGATCGTCGTGTGCCAACCGGCGAGCGATGCCACCGCGAAGTCGAAGGAGATGACCGTGTGAACCGAGAGAACCAGCGGCGTGGAGAGGCCAGCCAGAAGCAGCGAAGCCGACTCGTAGCGAATCCAGTGACGAGTGGAACCACGCCATCCCAGGCTCAGCATGCCATACATGTACTTGGCCGCAGGCATCGTGGACCGATCGCGAAGTGTACCGAAGTCCGGAATCATTCCCATGTACCAGAAGACGATCGAGATAGTCGCGTAAGTCGAAACCGCAAACACGTCCCACGCAAGCGGGCTGCGGAACTGGGGCCATAGGTTCATCGTATTCGGGTAGGGGAACAACCAGTAAGCGAGCCACGGCCGACCCACGTGGATCAGCGGAAAGGTTCCCGCACAGACCACGGCAAAGATGGTCATCGCTTCGGCAAACCGGTTGATCGAGTTACGCCATGTCTGCTTGAACAGCAGCAGAATAGCGGAGATCAACGTACCGGCGTGGCCGATGCCGATCCACCATACAAAGTTGATGATGGCGAAGCCCCAGGCACCCGGAATGGTAACTCCCCAGATTCCGACGCCTTTGAGGAACAGCCAGGTGCAGCCGACAACCACGCCCGACGCTACGCCGGCCCCGACGATCAGGCCAAAAAACCAGCCCAGCGGCGTGTTCGACGTCAGCACGATACCCGCGATCTTCTGCGTCACCGACTTGAAGTTGTGGCCCGGTGCGATAACCGCATACTCACCCGTTACCGGGTCGATCATGGGGTCAACGAGTGAGTCTTGGATAGTACCTTTGGTAGCCATTTATGCCAGCTCCGGGTTCGGGTTGATAACGCCAGCCGTATACGTCGTGCGAGGGCGGAAGTTGAGATCTGCCAGCACGGGGTAGTCACGTTCCTGTTTCTTGGCCTTGTAGACCTTGCTCTTCCGATCGTTAAGGTTGCCGAAGGTGATTGCGCTCGTCGGGCAGGCCTGTTGGCACGCCGTAACGATCTCACCATCGCGGACCGCACGATTTTCCTTATCCGCGTAAATCTTCGCGGCTTCAATGCGCTGGATGCAGTAGCTGCACTTTTCCATCACACCGCGCGAACGGACAGTGACCTCAGGATTGCGCATGAACTTCAAGCTCTCCGTGTCATAGTCCGAGTACAGCAGGAAGTTGAAACGGCGAACCTTGTACGGACAGTTATTGGAGCAGTAACGAGTGCCAACGCAACGGTTATAAACCATCGTGTTAATACCTTCAGGCGTGTGAACCGTTGCACCGACCGGGCAAACCTGTTCGCAACCCGCGTTTTCGCAATGCTGGCACGCCATGGGCTGAAAGTGAGCCTTGGGAGCGCTCAGGTCGCCTTCAAAGTAGGTGTCGATCCGCAGCCATTGCATGATGCGGCCAACCTTGACCTGCGCACGCCCAACCACCGGAATGTTGTTCTCGGCGGAGCAGGCAACGATGCACGCATTGCAGCCGACACAGCTATTGAGATCAATCGCCATGCCCCATTTGTTCTGGAGCGTCTGGGTCGTGTTGTCCTGTTTCTCGTAGTTCCAGGCGTTTGGAAACATGCTGTCTTCCTTGCCCGGAGTCTCGCCGATGACGCCATAGCCAACCTTGTCTGTCAGCGTCTCCTTCGAGCCTTGGTGCGCGAAATCAGGAGTTTTCTTCGCTTCCTCAAGCGTCGTGTAGCGAATGATGCCGCGCTCCTGCGCTTCGTGTCCCGGCAGCGAGTAGGTCCCCTGCTTATCGCTTACAGGATGCTGCAGATCGTGCTGCGCGTAGGCTCCACGATGTTCGATCGAGTGGATCTTGGTCACGCAGAGGTCATAAGTGCCCTTACCCTTGGTGACCTTCAGACCAGAGCCCATCAAAAGGTTATCGCTGGTGCGCAGCACGTAGGCGTTGAAGCCAACTCCGGAACCCACGCGGCCTGCATCGCTGCGGCCATGTCCCAGGTATACCGTTACAGCGTCGTCCGGATGACCCGGAACCGCCAGCGCTGGAGCAATGACTTTACGGCCATTCAGTTCCAGTTCAATCGCTTCGTTCTCTGCAATGCCGAGCCTGCCGAGCGTCGCAAGGCTCATCAGAGCCGCGTTGTCCCAGCTCAGACTCGTCACCTGCTTTGGCAACTCCTGCAACCAGCCGACATTGGCGTGGCGACCGTCGTAGATCGAAGGATCGTTTTTGAACGAGATCTCGATCCCGCTGGCAGCCGGCATAGTAGCAAGTGCTGCAACCGCGCCCGAAGCCGAGACTACCTTGGGGGTAAATGCAGTCCCTTCGACCCAGCCATCGTGCAGAGCCTTGCGCCAGCCCAGCTCAAAGTCACCCTTGATGTAAGTCCTGGCATTGGCGACGACTGCATCATGCGCAGAGTTCTGCGGATTGTCCAGCAAGCCCTGCAGGACATCGTGAGCGGTCTTGCCGTGATACAGAGGCTCAATCATCGGTTGGATGATGGTCAGCGTACCGTCGTAGGCCCGTGCATCCGACCACGATTCCAGATAATGCGCCTTGTTGAACTGCCAGGTCGCGCCGTTCGATGTTTCGTCGACATGCGTGCTCAGCGAAGCAGTCATCGGAACTCTGCTCAGTGCCGCGGCAAACTCAAGATCTGCCGGCGCGGAGTAGACCGGATTGGCACCCAGCATAATCAGCCACTGAACCTTGCCTGCGTTCATGTCGGCGACGAATGTCTTGAGATCCGAAAGCTGTTCGGTCGGCAGAGGGTTGACGGTCTCGGTATAGATAACCGTCTTTCCTACAGCTCCAAACTTTGAGTTGAGAGCGATGGAAGCGGCATGAACAGCCGCGGTCGACTGCTCGCCTGGGATCACTACGCATTTGCCACCGGAGGCCTGAAGATCGGCCAGCAGGACCGTCATGAACTTGGCCGCGTCGGGATTTGAGAACTTGGGAACCGGTCCACCCACGAGAGCCTGCGCAAAGAGCGCGATCTCGCTGGGCTTCAAACCCAGGCGATGCTCCGCCTTGAAACCAGTGACCGTAGGCATCGCCTCTACGACGTACATCCGGTTCATCGGCTTGTCTGGCTCCTCGGCGTCAAAGCGATGGCGCTCCGAGTAGGCTGCTGCGAGCGGGAGAAAACCCGGGTGGGCGATGCCCCCCAGGAAGTCGGCGTCGAGCGACAGGATTACATCCGCGCCTTCAAGCTTGTACTGCGCATCCGTATAGCTGCCGAAGGCTGCCTTGGTTGCCGCGCGTGAAGGATCCTGATTGATGGGATCCCACTGGGCAAGCTTGGCGTTCGGAAAGGCCTTCTGCACTGCCTGCCACTGGCCGGCCAGCGTGGGGGACGTAATTGTTTCGCTCAGGAAATAGATACCCTGGCCGCCCTGCGTCGCCTTAGCGGCAGTCAGAAAATCCTGCTGAAACTTGCCGAAGGTCGATTCCTCGCCGCGGTAATGCGTCGTCGTCGAGCGATCTGGGTCGTACAGACCCAGCAGGGTGCCCTGCGTAATTGCATCGGACTTGCCCTTGGACATCGGGTGATCCGGGTTGCCTTCAATCTTGATCGGACGGAAGGCATCCGACTTCACCAGCACCGGAATAGCGCCGGTCGGGAACGGATGTGCCGTGGCAAAGAACATCGGCTTGCCAAAGACCAGATCATCCGGCTGCTTCACGTAGGGATAGATCGGCTCGTCGGGCTGCTTGGTGCAACCTGCAAGGCCGGCCAGCGCCAGAGACGCGCCCATTACCTTGAGGAAGCCTCGCCGCGAAACAGCATCAACCCACTCGCCCTGCATCGCCTGGCGAGGAAACTCCTCCACCATCAAGTCGTTGAACTCTTTGGTAGCTGCCAGTTCATCGAGATTCTTCCAGAAGCGTCGTCCTGTCTGGCCGGCGAGTTTCTCCCGGACCGCGTTCAAAGTCATCTTCGGGGCCGGTGCCGGCCCGATCGACGTCACAACCTGTACTGAAGTTTCTACGTTCTCTTTATTCGTCATGTTCTCGAGATCACTCGGCTGAAAATTGCTCATCGGTGGCACACCTCGCAGCTCGCAAGCTCGTTCGCTGTGCGGATGTGGTATTCGCTCGTCAAGTACTTGCCAAGATCGACCTGGCTGGTAAATTTCTGATAGCTGGTGGGCATCGTCATCCCGGCCGGCGGTACATCGCTTACGGTCTGGTTGTCGCCGCTCTGAGGACGGAGTTTGTCAATTCCCTGCAGCATTGCGATTCTCGGGTTCTGAGCAGAAGGATCCTTTGTGGTGCAGCTCAAACCCTGCGCTGTCGGTGTCCGATCGCCCGTGCCGTTCACATTCTTGCCGGGCGCTTCAGCGCACCACACTGGCTTGTCTGTGGAAGGCCCAGACCATGCCATGTTGTAGATTTCACTGGTCGGCCGAAGGTTTACGGCCGGATTGCGGTGACAGTTAAGGCACCATTCCATCTGTAGCGTGGCCTGCTGGTACATCAACGGCATCTGATCCACGCGACCATGGCAGCTTGCGCAACCAATGCCCTTGTTTACATGGATTTCATGATTGAAGTACACATAATCCGGTAGATCGTGTACCTTGATCCAGTTGATCGACTCACCAGTCGCCCAGCTATGACGTACCGGCTCCAGGAGCTCGGCGTTGGTCCAGATCTGCGCATGGCAGTTGATACAAGTCTTGGTAGGCGGGATTCCCGCGTAACTTGCCTTCTCTACCGACGTGTGGCAGTACTGGCACTGCAGGCCGAGGCCTTCCACGTGGTGTTTGTGCGAGAACGGTACTGGCTGATCGGGTCGCTGACCCTGCCGCGTCACCCACGGGGAACGCTGCAGCGAATTCAAGCCAACGCCGAGCGCGATAACAATCAGACCGGTGAGCACCAGGCTCGCTCGGGCCAATGCATTCGAACTGCGGTCAAAAACTTGCGCCATGAGAACTTCCTACTTCCTGTGCTTCTAACGACTTGAACAGCCACGGAGGGAGTCGGTTAGAGGAACTCGCTACGTGGAAAACTAGTACCGACAAGATCCAATATAGCAGTCAAGGTTGCCTTCCCATCCCCGTATGCCCCCCGGGGGGTTCCCTTTTCTGCTTCTGCATTCGATTATCGAAACAGGGCTTTTACCCACCCACAACAGATCGCGCTATCTAGCACTCGTTACCACAATTCATGGTGTTTCGAGCATATAAACAAGCCCTTTGAGCCGAGCGCCAAATGTTCGATAAACGGACACGCATAGCCTCCACAATCTCTGATCGCCAAGGCATAATGGTAGCGAGATCCGGAGCGTCTCCCGAGTCGTCGGATGAACCCATGCCTGCTATCTCACGCCCCCCCCGCTACGATCGATCCCTGGCCATCGCCGAACTCACCGCGAGCGACCCAAAACTTGGTCGTCTCATCGAACGCGCCGGACCATTCACCCTCAAACTCGGCTCCTCGCAGTCTCCCTTTGAGGCCCTCCTCCGCTCCATCGTCTACCAGCAGCTCAACGGGAAGGCCGCCGCGAGCATCCACGCCAGGCTCCTCGCCAGCTTTGCCGAGCCGCTCCCAACCGGTGAACCCGCCCAACACCCAACCGCCCAACACCTGCTTGACGCCCCTAACGACCAGCTCCGCGCCGCCGGCCTCTCCCAGAACAAGGCCCTCGCCGTCCGCGACCTCGCCGCCAGGACCCTTGATGGAACCGTCCCATCCCTCGCCCGCATCCACCGGATGACCGATGCCGACATCATCGCCCATCTTACCCAGGTCCGGGGCATCGGCACCTGGACGGTCGAAATGTTCCTCATGTTCCGCCTCGGCCGCCCCAACGTTCTTCCGGTCACGGACTACGGCGTCCGCAAAGGCTTCGCCCTGACCTTCGGTAAGCTCAAGCCGGCGGATAAGGTCATTCCCGCCGATCTCCCCAGGCCCGCCATCATGGAAGCCCGGGCCAAACGCTGGCAGCCATGGTGCTCCGTCGCAAGCTGGTATCTCTGGCGGGCCTGCGACCTGGCCGCCAAACCGCAAACCATCACCTGAATTCCTCCTGAGTTCCCTGGACGCTACGGGTATGCTGGTGGCACTGTGTGCAAGGGCTCAGCAATGATGCATCTCAAGTACCTAACCCGTCTGCTCGCCCTCTTCCTGTTCCTTGCAGCAGCCGTACTCGCTCGCCCCCAGATCCCTTCCCCGCCCTCACCGCCTTCCCCGCCATCACCGCCCAATCTGAATCAGCTTTCCAGTCAGGCGCAGCAGGAAGTCAAGAAGGCCATCAAGCAGGCTAATGAGGATGCCAAACAGGCCTCCGACAATGACGACGAGCTCTACACCCTTGGCAGGAAGCCCCCCAGCACACCACCGCGCCTCGCCATCGATCCCCACAATATTCAGGCTGCCCCCTTCGGCGACCGGCTGGACCTCACCAACCCCTGGCTCTTCCACTCCGGCAACAATCCCGCCTTCGCCTCGCCCACCTACGACGACAAGGACTGGCAGGTACTTGACACCTCCAGGCCCCTCTACACCAACATGCTCTTCAACCTCAACGAGGTCTGGTACCGCGTCCACGTCCATCTCGCCCCCGGCTCCAAAGACCTCGCCCTCACCATCGCCAACTTCGGCGGCAGCTACCGCGCCTCCGCCAACGGACAGGAGATCGGCGGATACGGCAGAATGTCCGGACGCGGCGACTTCCTCGTCTCGCGTTCCGCCACCCTGGACATACCTAACGCGGCGATTAGTCCCGCACCCGGCCAGTCCCCTGTTGAGCTGGTCATTGTCATCCACGCCTTCGTCGGTACAGTCGATCGCGTCTCCTTCACCATGCAGGACGGAATCTCCCCAAAATCCTCCGTCTTCCTCGCTCCCGCTACGCTCCTCCTTCGCGATCAGCGTACCTTCTTCAGCAATCTGGGTGAGAACTCCAGCATGCTCACCCTCTGGGCCGTGCTGCTCGTCCTCGCTATCGCCCTTACCTTCCTCATTCCGCGAGTCATCGCCTACCCTCTCCTCGCCGTGTATGCCGGCGGCCATCTCTTCAGCCGGCTGCTCATTCATTACGCCGACCTCCACTATCTCTCGCGCACCCAGTGGATC
>JAYVZP010000106.1:0-53259 GCA_043783275.1 Rhodanobacteraceae bacterium | reverse complement strand
AGACTGAAGTCTGAGGGCCGGTTGTAAAAACCGGTAACGCGCGGAGATCGCTCTCCGTCTACAACTCTGTACTTCCAGTGACTTGGGTTTGGATCTCGGATCGTCCTTAGTGCCTGGACTGATTCGCCGGATCAAACGCTTGGACTGCGCTCCGTCTTCCCTCTTGGTAACGCGCTCCCAAAGTGCAGAGCCAAGGTGCGAAGTTATTTGCTACATATACTTCGACTGGCGAATCAGTGCTCATGATGGAGTGTTGATTGTGGTCGCCAGCCGCTTTCTTTCTTTGCGACTCCCTGAGCTTAGCAGTGGTTATGCATTCCAGCAACTCTTATACCTGTGAATAATTAACAGTTATGGTGGATCGCGCTAATATCCCAATAAAAACAGGCGCTTTAAGCGTAACTTTTCTCGTTTTCTTCATCCGGTTTTCTCCTTCCCCCCGGCTGGAACACCGCTGTCACCTCATATAAGTTCGGTCAGATAGAATCTCGTCAATGGAACCCACCGAAATTCACGAATTCGCACACAAGCTGAAGGAAGCGGGTGAGAAAGACGAGCCGCTCACCAGGATTTCATTAGCTATCTCTATTCTCGCCGTGTTGGTTGCCATGGTAACGGTGATTGGGCACCGTACCCATACTGAATCTGTTCTCTTACAGACCCGGGCGGCGGATCAGTGGAATCAGTACCAGGCGAAGAAGATTCGGTTCGACCAGACTTCGATTGCAATAGACCTGCTGAGCCTGCAACCCACCTCCAATCCGGAAGCTGTCGCCAGGAAGATGGACAGTTACAAATCCCATCTGGAACTTTGGAAAGATGAGCTCACAGATGAACAAAAGCGAGCGCAGGACTTTGAATCGGAAGTGGCACACGCCGAGCACCAGGCAAGTCGCTATGACATGGGCGAAGCACTCCTGCAAATTGGCGTTGTTCTGTGCTCGATTACGCTCTTTACGCGGCGCAGGCTTTACTTCATTCTGGGCCTGTCCCTGGGAGCGGCTGGCTTGCTGGTTGCGGCGGCTGGATTCCTGGCCAAGTAAGCGAGGTACTTCATTTACTCCCCGGGTTTAGCTACCACTCCTAAATCGACTGCGCCGTTGACAAAGTACTGTACTGCCAAGGCGACCAGCAAAAGCCCCATGATGCGGATCAGGATGCGGATCCCGGTTTCGCCCAGAAAAGTCGCGACGCGGTCCGAATTGCCCAGTACAAGGTAGCAAACAACCGCTGTAATGAAGATCGCAGCAAGGATGGCGGCCAGCAGACTCCAGCGGCCGCCCGCTTGTCCTACCAGGACCATCACACTGGTAATAGACCCGGGACCGGCGAGCATAGGGATCCCGAGAGGCACGATACCTGCATCTTCCTTGATGGCAGCGGCCTGGGTCTCTTCCCCCGTCTCCTGCGTAGGAGATCGCTTGGCGTTGAGCATGTCCAGGCCAATCAGGAGGAGGATAATTCCGCCTGCTATTTCAAAAGCTGGCAGCGTAATGCCGAACATTCGGAAGATGTACTGTCCCGCCACGGCGAAGGCGGAGAGAACGACCCACGCGGTAATGCTGGCTTTGCGTGCGATGGCACGGCGACGTACTTTGTCGGCTCCGGCGGTTACAGCCAAGAAAGTTGGCAGTGCCGCGAAGGGGTCGACTAGAAAGAAGACGGAACTGAGGGCAAGCAGCGAAAAGCGTACATACGCGGAGTGTTCAAGGCCGGAGAGCGTCACGGACTGGGGAACGAAGGATGGAACAGCCTTGAGTGCAGTCAGAACATGCAAAATTGGGGCGATATACGTCACACGTAATTATTCCATACGGTACAGCGGTCAGTGTCAGGCGGCACGAAAAAGCACAGGCGCTGCAAGTTTATAATCAAGCGAATACTCGAGGAGCACACGAACTATGCCTTTGCAGAAGACGAAAAACATTTGGCACAACGGCCAGATGATCCGCTGGGAAGATGCCAACATCCACATCATGTCGCATGTGGTGCACTACGGCTCTTCCATCTTTGAAGGCATTCGTGCCTACACACAGCCGGGCGGAGCGGGCATCTTCCGGCTGCATGACCACATGCAGCGCCTCCGCGACTCCGGTCATATATACCGGATGCCGCTGGGCTTCACGGTACCGGAGCTTTCGCAGGCCGTCATCGACGTTGTCGAGGCGAACGGCATAGCTCCCTGCTATATCCGTCCGGTAGCCTTCCGCGGCTACGGCGAGGCCGGCATTAATCCTCTGAAGAGTCCGGTTGAGGTCTATATCGCAAACTTTCCGTGGGGCAAGTACGTTCCGGGCAACGATGGCGCAAATGTGTGCGTGTCGAGCTGGAACCGTCATGCGCCCAACACGATGCCGACGATGTCCAAGGCGGGCGGTAACTATCTAAACTCGCAACTTATCCGCATGGAGGCCGAAATCAATGGCTACGACGAAGGAATCGCGCTGGATGTGAATGGATTGTTATCCGAAGGTTCCGGTGAGAACCTGTTCCTGATCCGTGGTGGCGTGCTGTACACGACTCCATTGTCGAGCGCAGTGTTGAACGGTATTACACGCAACTCGATGCTGATGCTGGCAAAGGACCTGGGCATCCCGATCGTTGAGCAGGCGCTGCCACGCGAGATGCTTTATGTTGCTGATGAAGCGTTCTTTACGGGTACCGCTGCGGAGGTGACTCACCTACGCTCGGTCGATCGCATCCTGGTTGGCGATGGCACAATGGGTCCGGTCACCAAGGCGCTGCACGATGAGTTCTTTGGAATCGTGAACGGAACGAAGCCGGACCGATTCAACTGGCTGACGCCGGTCAAAGTTCAGGTAGAAGAAGCGGTGAGCGTCTAGCCCTTTGCTGAGAAACAAGCAAGGAAAGGCCTCGATCACGCTGATCGAGGCCTTTTTACATCCGCTGCGAAGGTTCTCCTTTGCGTGCAGCCGACGCGTTCGGTAACTTGGCGGCGCTCGTGCTCCCATCCCATCTGTACGTGCCTCTGATCGAAGCAAAACCAGCTATCGGGCTAAACTCCCGCAGGCGTACCTTCCAAGGCGCGAATTCTTCCAGGTGGAGGCCGGCCATTCACGGGTCCAATTTACCCGAAGGGCGAAGGCGAGAAGACTCTGCGACTCAGGCAAGTTGGCTTTCTACAGGCTATGTTTTGCCCGCAACTGAGCTTCTTCCCGTGGGAGTACAGAGTCTGTCGCAACGTCTTCCTATCTAAGAGCCTGAAGCAAGCTAAAGCCCAAGCAGGAAAGGTGCAAGTGCCGTCTATCAAACGATCGTGATGTTAGGTCTTTGGTGACGCGAGATCCAAACCTTTGGTTGACCTGGGCCCTTGAACGACTGTCTGCGGCGGATTCATCTCCGTCGTGTGTTCGGCAAGCTGCTCGTCCCAACCCACAAGCACCTGTGAGCCCGTGATGAGGCGTGCGCCGCCCTGGAAAGTCAGGTACGTCCATGCCCACTGGCGGAAGACCGCAAAGCGATTGCGGAAGCCGATGAGGAAGAAGATGTGGACGACCAGCCATGCGAGCCAGGCGGGGAAGCCGCTCCAGTGGCCCTTGAACGGCCATTGGATCTTGGCCACGGCGGCTGCCCGGCCGATAGTCGCCATGTCGCCCTTATCGAAGTAGCTGAAGCCTTTTGAACTCAGCTTGCCGGAGATCAGCTGGCCGATGCGTTTAGCCACGTAGTCACCCATCTGCATGGCAGGCTGCGCGACACCCGGAACCTGCTTGCCACCCTGTTCAAAGTGCGCGAGATCACCACAGATGAAGACGTTGGGCATGTTTTTCGGGTTCAGGTGTTCGTCTACAAGTACGCACCCTCTTTTGTCCGTCTCCGCGCCCAGCAACGTACCCAGCGGTGAGGCCTGCACGCCCGCTGCCCACAAGGTACAAACAGAGTTGATGCGCTCGTCCCCGACCATGACATAGCCGGGCTTCACGTCCGTAACGTGCGCCTTGGTGCGCACGTTTACGCCTAGCTGCGCCAACTGATCGCATGCCTTGGCCTGGAGGTCGAGCGGATACATGCCCAGGATATTGGCTGAGCCCTCAAGGATTAGCACTTGTGCGAGCGATGGATTGATGTGGCGAAAGTCCCTCGTCATGTAAAGCTTGGCGATGTCAGAGATGGCGCCGGCAAGTTCAACGCCGGTGGGTCCGCCGCCGATGATGACGAAGTTCAGGGCCGGATGCGATCCGGTCTCCACCATCTGCCGCTCGGCAAGCTCAAACGCGAGCAAAACGCGTCGGCGAATCTCAAGCGCGTCCTCCACAGTTTTGAGACCGGGAGCGATCTGCGCCCAGTCATCCTTGCCAAAGTACGAATGGGTTGAGCCAGTCGCGAGAATCAGATAATCGAATTCAAACTCGGTGCCTGACTTGAGCTTGACGCGTTGTTGCGCAGTGTCGATATCGATGGCTTCGTCCATAAGCACCGCGACATTTTTCTTCTCACGAACAATAGAGCGGATAGGCTGTGCGATATCCGCCGGCGATAGCACCGCCAACGCGACCTGATACAGCAGCGGCTGGAACAGATGATAGTTGCGGCGGTCGATGAGTGTAACGTCTACGGGTAAATCTGCCAGCCCCAGCGTAGCGTGAATGCCGCCAAAACCGCCGCCGATGACAACAACTCGCGGACGCGTCACCATGCCAGTTCCTGTCGAGATATCGTGTGCCGCTGCTGCCATTTGGAGTCCCCTTTCGCTTGCCATTATCTTCCTATCTTGTCTGATGCCAATGGGTAATGCTCGGACTCACCACTCATGGACGGTTGGTGAGAACCGTTGAAGTGACGCCCAACGTACCTGCCGAGATGAAGATCTCGGTTTGCGAAGGTGTACCAGCAATTGTAAGGGGCACGATGCTCAAGTACCCGTTCGAGTCGGCCGCGACGATGGTGAACTGCGATCGCAACACCGGTGCAGATGGACAACGTCCGCGCTGTGGACAGGCTGCGTCCAGCGCTGTGACCGTCTGGAAGACGCTGACGGGGACGCTGGCAACCGGGTGGCCGATGCTATCAGTCGCCAAGGCCATGACGTTCGATAGCAACGTGCCGCTCGCGACATCCTGCTGAGACCCGCTCAAGATGGACACGCGAAACTCTGAAGCAGCGACTGCGATCGCTTGAAATGTGGTGCAAATAGTCGTCCACGCGCAAGCTTTGATTGTGCTCGATTCACCGGCACTGAGAGGACCGGCCAGGGCTTGAAGGGACGTCGCCCCGGCGCTGTCCGTTACGGTGTCGGCGAGCGTTGTTTGCATGCCGCGCGTCGTTATCCAATGGATCGGCTGGGCGACGGCGGGACTGTTATTCTCGCCGGCTAAGGCTGTAAAGGTGAAGCTGGCAGTGGTGCCCTCTGCGACATACACGGCAGATAACTTTGCAGTAACGCTGTACTGATTCGCAGTTGCGGTGAACGATGCGACTTCAGAGAGCGTGTCTTCCGTTGCAAGGAGAGCTATGTTGCCGGCTGCGACCGGGGTTACCGTAATGGCTGCGATGCCGTCGGCGCCGGTCGTTACCAGGCATGTTGCACCGCTGCAGGCGCCGAACCGCACCGTACCGCTGGTTACGGAAAAGATGACTGTCTTACCAGCCTGCGGCGTCACTCCGTTGCCAGCTAATATCTGGACCGAGAATGGCGACGTCGTTACCATATCCACCAGGAGCGCACCGGAGGGAGAGGAGATTAACCGCATCGCATCCGGTCCGTTGGCCGCCGTAAAGGTTGCCGTTGCTGTGAGCGAGCCGACAGTTGCGAGCAGCGTGATCGTGCCTGGGGAGATAGGGGTGACCCACGTTGAGATTGTTCCGTTGGCATCCGTCGTCAAGACACAGGGAGCAGTGCGGAGGCATGTCGATAACGTCGCAGACCCATTTGTAACTGCCACCGTTACATTTACTCCTGCGATCGGAGTGACGTTGTCTCCCTGCAGTAACTGAACGCTCAAGGGCAATGCGGCGGGGAGGCCCGTGAATGCTCCGGAGGCCGGGGCACTCACCAAATGCAGAACGTCCGGGACGATGCTGGTGAAGCTTGCGGACTGGGAAAGGCTGCCCTGCGTCGCGACCACTGTGATAGCGCCCACGGCGAGCGGCGTAATGTTGGAAGTTGCAATGCCATCGACATTGGTGACCAACACGCACGTCGAAGATCCGCACGCAGCGAATCGCACGCTGCCGGAGGTAGCGGAGAAGGTCACAACTCTGCCTGGAATGGGCGTGACTCCATCTCCAGCGATCAGTTGCACCGCGAAGGCTGGCGATGCCACAGTGCCAGAGGGGACGCTGCCGGTTGGTGCGGAGTTCAAGCGCATCGCCTCGGGCCTGGGAATTACATTGAAGCTGGTGCTCAGTGTCGTCTCTCCATCCACAGCCAGCAGCGTGACACTGCCAGCAGACAACGGAGTAACACCTGTCGAAATGATGCCGGTGGCGTCCGTTTGAAGAACGCAGGTTGTCATGCCTGCGCAGGCTGAAAATGTCCCTGCGTTGTTTGTAATCGATATTGTTACGAGTCTTCCACTTGCAGGTGTTATTCCATCGGCAAGGTAGACCTGCACGGAGAACGGAGTCGCTGCCATGATTGCGGGATACCCTCCGGACGCGGGAGACGTTACGAGTTTGAGGATGTCTGGTATGGGGATGCCAGTAAAGCTAACGGCCTGGGTCACGTCTGCATCCGCGGCGAGCAGACCGACGGGTCCTGGAGCGTTTGGGATTACGGTGGTCGAGACGATTCCGTTGGAGTCAGTGGGGACTACACAGGACGCCGTAGAGCAGGAGCCAAAGCGCGCTCCGCCATTTGTAACTGAAAAAGTTACGTTTTTGTTGGCCGCAGGAGTTACACCATCACTGGTAAAGACCTGTACGGCAAATGCAAGACTTGCCGCCTGTCCAACGTAGACTTGGCCAATCGGGGCGTAAAGAAGGCGCATCACGTCTGGCGACGTGCCGGCATTGAACTTGATCAGCTGCGTAACCACCCCGTCGTAAACCTGTACGACGACCGGCCCGCTACCTACCGCAACTCCCGAGCTGCTAACCATGCCACTGCCATCACTATGCGTTGTGTAACCTATGCCAGCCGAGCCGATGAGCGCAAACGGCCCGCTGAGCACGCTGAAGGTGACTGCATCCCACGGCAATGGCGCGACACCATCGGGCCCGATGACCTGCACTGTCAACGTCCCTGTCCGGCCAAACTGAACTCCTCCTGGTCCCGGTTGCGTAACCACGCGCATGCTTTCGCCTGCACCGGCGGCATTGAAAGTAACGGTTTGCAGCAGCGGGGCATATGCTGCGCTCAAGCTGATCGGACCTCCGCGCAAGGGAACCACGGTTGTGGTGGCGATGCCGTTGTTATCCACGTGAATCTCGCAACTGGAAAGGCCACAGGCAGGCAGAGTGACATCCCCAGGAGCACCGGACATGGTGATCGTGACACCCGTCATTGGCGACACTCCGTCTGCCTTCAGCAATCGGACAGAGAACGGAATCTGTGCAGCCACGCCAGTAGCGCTGTTGTCGGGGGGCGAACTGATCAAGTGCAATTGCATGGTTCTTTTGGTCACGGTAAAGGTTGCGGTCTGCACGACCGCGCCGTAAGCTGCCTGCACGGTGTAGGTTCCAAGCTTGCCCGGGAGCGGTGTGGCCGCCACTTGTCCGGCAAAGTCCGTTGCGATGCTGCAGATGTTGCTCCCACAGGCTTCAAAGCTAATCTCCGGTGGTCCGCTGAAGATAACGGTGCGTTGCGAGTCAGGCTGGGTTCCATTGCTTTGCAGCAGGCGAACGGCGAAGGTGCCTGCTTCATCGCCCAGCGACACCGCAGCGTTGGGATACGACGTGACCTGCATGATATCGGTGTTGGAGGTAGCCGTGAAGGATGCAGTTTGTTTCACATCACCATCTGCAGCCTGGACCGTGATTGTGCCCGCGCTTGTAGGTGTCACGGGCATTCCAAAGATTCCCGCTTGATCTGTCGTGACCTGGCATGGAGAAGCCGAGCAGGCGCTGAAGGTTGCAGATCCAGACAGCACTGAGAAGGTCACCGAACGATATGGCAGGGGGGAATGGCCGTCCGGCGCGAGCACCTCGATTTGGAACCAGTTGCTGGATGCCTGGCTTACGCGGATAGGACTCTCTGGAGAGGATAGAAGCGCCATGGAACCTGCCTGCGCTATGGCCGTAAAGCTGGCCGACTGAAGGAGTGTTCCGTCAGCCGCCTGCAGCGTAATAAATCCGGCGGCGCTGGGCGTAACTGCAGTGGACGCGATGCCGGAGGCGTCTGTAGACACGGTACAGGTGGCCCTGCCGCACGCGCCGAATCGGACAGCTCCGGACGTGGTGGAGAAGACGATGGCTTCGCCAGCCCTGGGGGTGAAGCCATCCGCGGCTACAACCTGGACAGTGAACAGCAGGCTTGCCGGATCGCCTGCAAGCAAGGTACCCGACGGCGCGGAGAGGATGCGCATGGTATTGGGTAAGTCCGTTGCAGGGCCGTAGGTCAGCGCCCCGGAGATTTTGCTGGTGGCACCCGTGCCGCGGTCTGAGACGACGATGTCTACCGGGCTTCCGTTGCTTGCGTTGACGGTGGCGAGTGAAGGAGCGTTGAAGATGATTTCATTCGCGGTCCAACTCGCAACCTTCACGTTGACTCCGTTAATTGAAACGGTATTGCCTACGCGAAAGCCACTCCCGCTTATTCCGACTCTGCCTCCCGTCGACGGGATTTGCGCGGGGTAGACAAAATCTGCGTAGAAAAAGCGTCCTTGAAAGCCGTAATCTGGACGGCCATCGCCGCGCTGGTCAGCGATGCCGAAGCGAAGGCTGGTCGCCTGGTCTGTGGAGGCAGAAAGCTCAGTCGTGCCCAGCGTGAGCGCGTTGAATGCGCTGGGGGTAACGGCGATCGAGGGGAGTGAATTCGCGCTGTCCGATGCGGCGTAAAGTCCGATCACAGGCATGGCCTTTGTTTCCGTCGGGCGGCCCATTTCGTCAAGTGCCGTGACCTCCAGCGTAAACGTGCGCCCGGGCTTTACATTGGCAGCCAGGTAAGAGCCATGGCCGTAGCCGCACAGCAGGCCCTTCCACCAACCGCTGGGTGTAATCTGCGCGGGAACGGAGGCCGTGCCGTCGCCACCTGCACCACATGAAGCAGGTGCGTCGGCGACGGTAAAGTTGACCTGCGGACGTCCCTCTCCGGTCACGAATGAGGTGTGGACAGGGGGAGAAGAACCACCCGGCGTAACGTCTCCGGCGGCATACGGGCCAAGAGCGTATTCGCCACTGTAAAGCGGGTTTACCGGCTCCGTCGAGGTAAAGATATTGTCCCAGCTACCGGCTCCGAGGATGGGGAAATAACCGATGATGTAATGCCCAGATTCGCCCTGGTCCGGACTGCCAAAGCTTCCTGCAGCCCCCCCATCCGCACTGACGAACGGCGACACGTCCGCACGGCGAAAGTAGGTTCCGGTAACCGCGGAGCTACTGTAAAACGAGTCCGGGTTTGATGTGAACGCGACCTCGCGGCGTACGACGACGTTGACGCCCGCCATACCCTGCCCTGTAGGGAAGCTGATCCAGCCTTCGACACCTTGCGCTTTCGTAAAGCTGACTTGCTTGCCCGGAAGTAGCACGGTTCCGGGCAGGATTGGATAGACGAGAACCATGGAGGAGATGTCGTCGGTGCGTAGCTGGAATGGGTTGGGCAGACATTGATAGCTGTAAGGGCCGCAGAGAATGTCGATCGGGTGCAGGATGGGCCAGTTCTGCGCCTGTACATTGGATGGCGTGGGCATGCCGGTGAAGACGTTGTCGTTGGTCTGCGACCAAGCAAGCCCCAGCACGCGGCCGAAGACGCGCATCAACTGGTAGCGCAGCTGCATCTGCGTCTCCGGCGCGGAGCCGGTGCAGCGGCCATTGATGACGATGAGCGCATGCAGGATGTTGCCCGCGGGGTCGAACGCATCGACGCTTTCCTGCACGGCGTTCTGGCTGCATCCACTGGGGTCGCTGGCGCCTGCGCCCAGCAGAGTATCGGTGACGGAGCCGTCAGTGTCGTAGACAATCGCGATAGGTATGGCCGCGGCGTTGTCGATGGAAGCGTCCGCGGGAAAGTGCATGCCCGTTGTATCCAGGTATACGTTTTGCCCGCTGATGTGCTGGGCCAGTGAGCCTCCCTGGGCGATTGTGATATTGGCCACCGGGACATTCCAGACAGAGGCTGCGGCCGCGACGAGCGCATCTGCGGCTTGATGGTTGACGGTTGCACTGAGATTATCGGGATCCGTGAAGTAGAGAAGGCGCGTCTGCTTCCAACCGATGGCGATGCCAGGTTGGCCCGTAAAGAATGGTGGGCCGGTGACCCAGCGCGGACCGCCCGCAAAACTTTGCAATGGGTCAGCGAATGTTGCCGCGAGGAGTAACAGAACGCCGATCAGCCCCGCCCTAGCGCGCCGCAAGAGCACCTCCCGAGGAGGCACGCAGCAAGGCCAATACGTCGAAAAGCGGCTCTACTGATTTATCGCCAGGGGTTCGCAGCGGTGCGATGGGCCGTGCCACTCCCCGGGTCGAGTCCAGGGGTGACTCCACTGCGAAAACCGAGGCGGTCCGGACGACTCTTGCCTGTAAGAGACGCAAATCCACCGTGGACTCAGGCGCCACGCCTGCATCGTCCGGAGGCAGGCCGTTGCTGCCCAGAATTGGTTGTGAGGCGCTGGCCAGGATCGGCACCGCACCATCGCCGCCGAAGACTGGCGCGCTCATACCGGAGGGGCCGCGAGCTGTCAGTAGCATGAGCCAGCGTTGGCCCACGCGATAGCGATCGGGGTGTCCGACCCAACGTCCGGCCCACTCGCGCAGGACGTAGACGCCGGTCCTGGGACAGCCGCGAATCGGTTCATCGATGCGGAAGTGAATGTCTACAAAACCGGCTGCGTCGCTGCGATCCAGGGCCACAACATGCCCGGCAAAGATGACGCCGGCATGGCTCGCCATGCCCAGGAGCACCGCATAAACCCCTCCTAAGAACGGAGGCGCACTACCCAACTTCGCGGATGCAGCCTGTGCTTTGAGTGGAGCAGGCGCGAGAGTGCATGCGAAAACCAGCCCGAGCGTGATCCAACCCAGATTGCGCCAAACATTCGCCATGATTCACAGCCCTCTGCCTTACTTTCGTCAGGGGACAGGGCGGGGGCGTGGGCTGTCGCAATTCGCTACAGCATTAAGGTTGAGGCAGCCGCTAGATTTCGGGGTAAAAGTCGAAGAATGCGTCGATGCTAAGACGGAGTTGCGCTTCAATCTGCTCGCGGCTGCCTTCCAGCACATGCATGGTCACGTGGGCTTGATTGCCATTCTTCAACTGCACCGGCGCGTCGTCGATCTTCGCTACTTCATCTGCCGGGAGCAGACGCATTCCGTAAACCATTACAAGATTTGCCATGAGTTAATTGTTTCATCCCATCAGCGGTTTGGCGCTCCCTGAATCCTTTCCCGTCTTCACGCATTTACACTGAAGGTGGTTATGACTCATCCAAATGCTGCACCCTCAGAAACTCGCGATCTCGTCATCCTCGGCTCCGGCTGCGCAGGACTCACTGCTGCGATCTACGCTGCGCGCTCGAACCTGAAGCCCCTGGTTCTCGAAGGGCATGAGCCTGGCGGCCAGCTCTCAATTACGACGCTGGTCGAAAACTTTCCCGGCTGGCCTGAGGGGATCCAGGGCCCGGAACTGATTGAAAATATGAAGAAGCAGGCCACGCGCTTTGGTGCCGAACTGCGGATGGCTCATCTGGACGCAATCGACCTCACATCGCGCCCAATCAAGCTCACCATGGGGAAAGAAGTTATCCATACGCGTACGCTGATCATTGCGTCCGGCGCGAGCGCACGCTGGCTCAATCTTCCGTCCGAGCAGGCGCTTATCGGCCACGGCGTCAGTTCCTGCGCTACCTGCGATGGATTCTTCACGTCCGGCAAAGAGATCGCCGTCATTGGCGGCGGCGACAGCGCCATGGAAGAAGCGTTGTTTCTCACGCGCTTCGCCACCAAGGTCACGCTCATTAATCGTACGGAGAAGTTCCGCGCGTCGCCGATCATGCTGGAGCGTGCCAAAACACATCCTTCCATCGAATTCCGCAACAGCACCGTGGTTGAAGAAGTCCTTGGCGTGGAAGAAAAAGAAGTCAAAGGCCTCCTCCTGCGCAATACCGTTACCGGTGTGCAAGAGACCCTCCCCGTCTCCTTCATGTTCCTCGGCATCGGCCACATTCCCAACGCGCAAGCCTTCAAGGGGCTGATCGATCTTGATGAGGATGCCTACATTGTGGCCAAGGACGATGTGTACTGCACGCTCAACGGCGAAGTGTTGCCGGGCATTTATGTCTGCGGCGATATCAAGGACCGCAAGTATCGTCAGGCAGTCACCGCCGCAGGTTCAGGCTGCATGGCAGCACTTGAAGTGGAAAAGTACCTGGAAGAGAAAGGACGTTAGAAGGCTGGTCCGAGTATCTTGCTGAGGCGTAAGCCGTGTGGTATCAGCAAGATACGCTTTCCCCCTGTGCGGCGCCCTCTGCCTACGGTTCTTCCGTCCCGCGTTACCGAAGTATCAATTCTCTGCAAGACTCCGCAACTCCTGGCTATTCCCAGCGTCTACAACAATCAGTCCCCTTGATTTGAAAAACGCTTCACTGGAGTTGATTTGCATTTTTTTCCTGCCATCGCCCTCTGCTTGGCCAGCGTTGCCACTACATGCCAGCAACCTGGAAGCACTGTTACCGAAAAAACTCAGACCGTCCTTCCACAAAGCCTGCCGGACGCGCCGGAAGCACCGGCACAGACTCTCTTGCTGGCCGCCACAGCGCCGAAGTCAGCAGGCCGTGCTTACTCGATCTATCCATCAGGCGCTCAACAGTCTTCCTCAAAACTTGAGAAATCGGACGACTTACCCGTAAAAGCACGCGATCTCGACGAGAATGGCGACCCGATCGATCTGAACCGCCAACAACCCCGGCGCATCCTTGGATTCATGCCAAACTTTCGTACTGTTTCGGCTGGATCGAAGCCGCACCCCCCGGGCTGGAAATACAACTTCGGCGTCGCGACGCGTCAGTCCTTTGATTATTCCTCGTTTATTTTCCTCGGCTTAACCAGCATCTCCGCCGAAGCACTCGACGAGCATCCGAAGCTCGGCAAAGGCGTCAAGGGGATGTACGAGTACACGTGGCGCGGTTTACTCGACAAGACGGACGGCACTTATCTGGGCGCATGGCTCCTGCCCAGTCTTCTGCATGAAGACACGCGCTACTATCCGATGGGCTATGGCCACAGCATCCCAATCCGAGCCTTATATGTAATTAGCCGTCAAGCTGTGGCGCGCACCTATGGTGGGCATCAGACGCCGAACATCGCGGGTCTTGGCGGAAAGATGCTGACGCAGGTGATCTCGCGCAACTACTATCCCGCCGGCACCTCGGACTTTAGCGCACTCGCAGAAAAGTTCGCGTACGCAGCCATGCGTGACATCATCTTCACCTCCATCCGCGAGTTCTACCCCGACATCGCCGCACACTTTATCCGCAAACATCGCGAGAATCTGTACCGCGAGCAGGCAGCCTTGCAGCCCGTCAATCCTTAATTCGGCGGCGTTCGCTTATTAGTTGCGCCAGCGTCTAGCATCAAGTTATATGTCGATTGCTGAAAACCTGACCCGCATCCGCGCAGAGATGAACGAAGCATGCAACAAGGCTGGGCGCGCTCCCGCTGATGTTGCCCTGATGGCCGTAAGCAAGATGCATCCGGTCGAGATGTTACTGGAGGCCTACAACGCCGAACAGCGGTTGTTTGGCGAGAACCGGGTACAGGAGTGGCAAACCAAGGCCGAAGCGGCTGCGACTCTCCCCGGTCTCGAGATACACCTGATCGGCCCGCTGCAATCGAACAAGACCTCTTCAGCCGCTAAACTCTTCCACGCCATCGACACGGTTGATTCCTTCAGAATTGCGACGCGTCTCAATGATGCAGCCACCCCTCTCGGCAAGATTCTCCCCATTTACATTGAGGTCAAGCTTTCGCCGGAGGAGTCCAAGCACGGTCTGCAGCCTGAAGCGCTGCCGGCTTTGCTTGAAGCGCTCCGGCCTCTGCAATTCATTCAACCGATTGGCCTGATGACGGTTCCACCCTGGCCTGCGGACGTCGCCAACGCCGGCGATGAGGCGCGGCCCTACTTCCAGCATCTGCGTAAGCTGCGCGATGAATCGCTCGCCGCCTGCGCCACGCTGACCGGTCTTTCAATGGGCATGTCAAACGATTTTGCCGCCGCGATCGAAGAGGGCTCGACCTGCGTCCGCATCGGCACCGCCATCTTTGGCAAGCGCAACTCGGAATAGTCCCTTGTTCAACGACATGCCGGATGGCTCCCCCCTTCAAACTCCGCGTCCATCCGGGTGCGAAGCGCGGAGTGATCAAGGATGATGTCGCTGGACCTGACCGGGTCCAGTCCATCCTCCCTCGGTGTGCCGCGCTGTGGCGCGAGCACATGGATGAGTCGCGTCCGGAAGACCCTGCGCCAATGGTCTGACCACTGGCCTGCCAATAGTTGAGTACATCTTCTTACCCGATCTGAACATCCCTTAGAGATACCTGTTTCTGAAAGGATGTAACCAAAGCATGTCCGAAATTATCGCAACCGCCGTACCGATCGAGCACGAAGAGCATAAAGCTCCCCACGACCCCAAAGAGATCAACCCCAAGATGGCATCTGACATCGCCTATTGGGCCAAAGAGTTCGGAGTAACAGGTCAGATCCTGCATGAGGCCATCCGCACCCACGGCACCCACGTGGACAAGATCCGCGCCGCCCTGAGCAGCCACTCCGTCAACCTGACATAAATAAAGACGGGGTAGGTGGATTTAGAACTCCCGCCTATCCCGCCCTTATCCGACTGTCACCCTTGTTGCGCCCTTGTGCTAAGCCGCCGCATCCGCCTCAATCTCTGCCCATTGCGCGTCGCTCAAAGTCACATCCGTCGCCTTCAGGTTTTCCTCCAGATGCTTCACGGAAGAGGTTCCGGGGATCGGCAAAAGTACTGGCGAGTGATGCAGCAGCCAGGCCAGCGACAATTGGCTGACCGTCACGTCATACTTTTTGGCCGCTTCGTCCAGCGCTCCGCCGGGCTGTGCCAGCTTGCCCGCTGCCACAGGAGACCACGGAATAAACGCGATCCCATTCTTGGTGCAGTATTCCAGTACATCTTCATGAGCGCGGTCGCCGATGTTGTACTTGTTCTGCACGCTGACGATTTCTACGATCTTACGAGCCTGTTCGATCTCCGCAACCTTGACCTCGCTCAGGCCGACGTGGCGAATCTTCCCAGCCTCTTGCATCTTCTTGATCGCACCCAGGCTCTCTTCCACCGGCGTTTTGGGGTCGATGCGGTGCAACTGCCACAGGTCCAGGCGCTCCGTTTTCAGAAAGCGCAGGCTCATCTCGACCTGCTGTTCCAGATATTCCGCGCGGCCGACCGGCACCCATTTACTCGGCCCCTGCCGCGTCAACCCACCCTTGGTCGCGATGACCAGGCCGGGCTGGTAAGGAGCAAACTCCTCGCCAATCAGACGCTCGCCTATGTCTGGCCCATAGGCGTCGGCCGTGTCGATAAAATTGACGCCAAGCTCCACTGCCCGGCGCAGCACGCGTTTCGAGTTTTCCGGATCTTTGGGCTCACCCCAGACTCCGTCGCCCACAATACGCATCGCGCCAAAACCGAGCCGATTTACTTCAAGATCGCCGCCAAGTTTGAATGTCTTCGCAACAGTTGTCATGAACGGTTGGATGCATCTCCCACCAAAACGTCGCCACGATCGGTGCTGGCCACCGGCGGAAAAACGAGCGTCTGGCCCTCCTCCAGCACGCGCACCCGGTCCTTGAGTCCACGCCTGACGGCATCGGCCATCAACCGCACCGGAGGCTCCTCCATTGGCTCCCGGCCCAGGCGGAAGGTGCCAAAGTGCATCGGCACCATGGTCGTCGCACCAAGATCGACGAATCCCTGCAGCGCTTCCTCCGGGCTGGTGTGGACGGAGCGGTAGGTATCCGGAAAATATGCACCAATCGGCAGCAGCGCTACCTGCGGCCGCAACCTCTGGCCAATCTCCCGAAAGCCGCCAAAGTAAGCCGTGTCGCCCGAGTGATACACGCGATGGCCTGCGCCCTCAACCACATAACCACCAAACAAACGGTGCGTATCGGAGAACATTCTCGCGCCCCAGTGTTTGGCCGGTGTCAGCGTCACGCGCAGGTCCGCGACCTCCGCGCTCTCCCACAGGCCCAACGTCCGAACCTCTTCAAACCCAAGTCTTGCTACCAGGTCCTCCACACCATGCGGCACAACAATCACTGGAGCCCGGCCCGTCTTTCGCCGTGTAGCGCGAACCACACGACGCAGCGTCGGCAGATTCAGGTGATCCATATGCGCATGCGTCACCAGCACCACGTCCACCGGCGGCAGATCCTCCACCCGCACTCCGGCCTGGCGCTGACGACGCAATAGAATCAGGCGCGTAGCAAACACCGGGTCGATCAGCACGTTCTTGCCGCCGATCGCCAGCAAAAACGACGAGTGCCCCAGGAACATCACGCCCAGGCCATCTGCGGCTACTTTCACCGGCATCCCGGCCTTGCCCGCAATCGGATTCGCATGGCTCTCCCACGCCAATCGGGTCACCTGACCCAGCTTCTTCATCCAGAACGGTCGCTTCACCAACAAATTGTTCATAAGGAATGGATGCGCCCGCCAGGTTCCGGATACAGTTGCACGACACGCAGGCGGAATCCCGCATCTATTCGTTAAACATTGTGCGGAGCGAAGCCGCGTAAAGTTCGGCAGGAGAGCCGTAAATGTATCCCTACGCGACGTCCGAACAGGCCCCGCCCGCTCCCGTCAAGAAAGATCGCAAAGACCACACCGTGTCGCACACTGATCCCAATCGGCAGCGCATCTGGGACTTGGTCTCAGTCTCTCCGCTGCGCTCAATGTGGGACTTCCAGGGCACGCCTTTCTTCGTAATCGCCAAGCGCACCTTCCACTCTTTTACTGAGGATAATCTCCTCTCTCGCGCCGCCGAACTCGGTTACTACTTCCTGTTTGCGCTTTTTCCAACGCTGGTCTCGGCCTCGGCGATCCTCGGCCTCGTCGCGCGCTCGGCGTCGGACATCTACGTCACGCTCCTCAACTACCTTGCGCTGATCGTCCCGCACGACGCCTTCGCAATCGTCCTTGAAACCTTTAACCAGACCACAGCCCACTCCTCCTCCGGCAAGATCACCTTTGGCCTCGCGGCCGCCATCTGGTCCGCGTCGGTCGGTTTCAGCGCCATCCAGGACACGCTCAACATGGTCTACAAGACCAAGGAGACAAGACCCTACTGGAAGGCTCGCGGACAGGCGATGCTCGTCACCGTGCTGCTCTCCTTGATTGTGACCGCTGTGCTCTGCTGCCTGCTGCTGGGTACGTTTTCATCGCACCTGTTACGGCATTACATCGGCAACCAGAGGCTGGGACTGTACTTCGGCATCGGCGCGCACATCGTCTTCGACATCCTGACCGCGGCAATGTTGATGCTGCTTTTTGCCACGATCTACTACTTCGCTCCGGATGTAAAGAACAAGAAATGGCATTGGCTCACTCCCGGCGCGGCCATCGGCATCACCGGATGGTTCCTGGCGTCTTTCGGCTTGCGGGTTTACCTGCACTTCTTCAACAACTTTTCCGTTACCTACGGATCGCTGGGCGCGGTCATTATCCTGCTTACCTGGTTCTACATCACTGGCCTGATGCTCCTGCTGGGGGCGGAGGTGAACTCCGAAATCGAAGCCGCTGCCGCCGAGTGGCGTCTCAAGGCTGAGGGCGCCATCCCGCCCCAGGCCTCTGCCGATCCCGACGCCCCCATCACCCAGCCCGTCTGATCCAGCCTGGGTTGCGACTCTATTTCACCATAGGCTTCAGGATCTCATCCATCCGGTCCGGAACTCCCTCCACCCGCTCGAACACCGGATACTTCTGGCCCTCGTGGTAGTCCATCTTCAGCACCTTGAAGAAGCCGGTATTCTGCACGATGAATTCGATCGGCGACTGCGATCCTTTGCCATCTGTCACGGCCGCTTTCAGCAGGTCCGGCGTGAACTCTCGTCCGTTGACCGCGATAATCTTCATCCCCGGCCCAAAGCCGGCCTTATCCGCCAGCCCGCCGACTCGTGTGTCCGCCACCGTGCCCTGTCCCGTCACCTGCATTCCCAGGGAGAAGTAAAAACTGGCTGACCCCGCCGCCGCCTCTTCCATTACCGACCAGCTATTTGGCGTGTCCTTGTAGACGAGTTTATATCCGCCATTCGTCACGCCTCCCAACGGAGCGCCCGCCCGGTTCGAGTCCAGGCGATCCTTCAACATCGTCGCCCAGTCATAAGGCACGACCGAATTCAGCGTCGCCACAACATCCTCAAACGTATAAGGAACCACCTTCGCCGCCGTGTTGCCTCCCAGACCATGGAATGCGCCAACAAAATCGTTCAGCGTCTTGCGGCCATTGCTCATCTTGCGAATAGTCGTATCTACGTCCAGCCAGACCAACTCGCCTTCATCATAAAAATCCGTGCCTCGCCGCCAGTTATCGTAGGGTCCGCCAACGTTGTACAGAACTTGCGCCATCCGCGCCGTATCCTGCAGATCCCGCCACGTCCGGCCCGGACGATTGTCATATTTGGCCGCAATCGTTGCCAGCCGGTCACGATACTGTTCGGGCGTCCAGATACCGCAGCGTACCGTCAGCACATCGCCCAGATACTCCGTGAGCCCTTCATAAACCCACAGCAGGTCACCCACCATCGGCACCTGGTAGTTCGGTGTTGCAAGACCTGCAGGCCGGCGGTACTTGCCGTTCCAGCTATGCGTAAACTCGTGCGGCAGAAGCAAGCCCTCCAGCACAAATTTGCTGTCGGAGGTAAACGTAGCCGGCTCTACGCGATCGTCGGACGACTGGTGATGCTCTAAGCCAAAGTGCGCCACCTGATCGCTCAGCGTCACCAGGAAGTGATAGCTGCCATAGTGGCGGCTCTTGTAGAGCGCACCCGTCTCCCGTACCAGCTTTGAAAACTGATCGATATGCGCCTGCGAGATCGCCACATCTTCCGGTCCATCCGCCGCCATGTCGAGATAGTGCTTGACCCCGGCATCGCCGGTCAGTTCCACCTCGCGAAAGAACCGCCCCGCCAGCAGCGGCGAATCCACAAGCTGCTCCAGCGATACAGCCTTGAACTTCATCACATCGCCCGGCGCGCTTCCGGCAGGCTCGAGCGCCGTGCCATAGCGCCAGCCCGCCGGCAGCGTAATCGACGGCGTAATCATCACTGCGCTGGCCTTCGTCTCCGGTCCGCTGTAGGGATACACCACAACCGTGTTCCAGCTCAGCACCGCCAGGTTGGCGCTCGTTGAACCGCCTGCAGAGAAGTTTGAGCCATTCGGCGTCGCGAGGTAGTCCATCTTCACCTGCAACTCGCTTACCCCCGCAGGCACGGTCAGGTGAAACGAGTACATCTCCAGGGGATCCCGCTCCCACTTCAGCGGCGTGCCATTGGCGGAAACGAAAAAACCGGCCTGGTTGTCGATCGGCCCCGTCGGCCCATGCTCTCCCGGAATCCACTTCGGATAGACCAGTGTCAGCGCACCCGAGGTGACAGGAATCGTCTCCGTGGCGTGAATGATCTTCTTCGGCGCATCCCGTAGATCCACGCTCAACGTAATCGGCGCCACCTGCGCCATCGCACTGCCCACAACCACGATTCCAGCCACCACGACCAGGCCACGCACGCTAACCGTCATCCATCTCTCCTGAAAAGTCTTTTGGCAAAGCCTACACGAAGAACGCCGCCCAACATAAAAAGACCACCCCGCCCTTGCCACGCCATCGCCATCGCCCGCTGGAGTGAGTTGGCGCAAGCACCGGGAACGTCTCTGCGTCAGACTCGCCCTAAGCCGCTGCCAATCAGCGTCGGAGAAGACGATCAGGTTCTCGCGCCTGGTACCAGTTGGCGAAGTGGATCTGGTCGTCCAGCCATGCGACGCCCGGGCGCTCCCCCACGCCGTCCGATGACTCTTGCCGAGATCGACACTCTTTTCGTCTGTACGTCAGCGCAAGCCGTTATCTGCGCCAGCCATTATCAGCAGGACCATTGCTGCCAGATCCGTTTTGAAGATCCGATTCGACCCGCCCACCAGCTCACACTTTTGCGTGTCACGTACACTTGTCCAAACCCATCCATGAACCTTTACGCGATCGTCATCGGCATCATCGTTCTGACTCTGCTCACCGTCTCGCTGACCCGCATGTCCAAGGTCAAGACCAAGGCCGACTACCTCGTCGCCGGCCGCTCGCTACCTGCGTTCGTGCTGGTCTTCACACTGCTGAGCTCGTGGATCGGCTCTGGCTCGCTGCTCGGTGGCGCGGAGAACGCGTACAAGCACGGCTTCCCGGCGCTCTGGCAGGCAGCCGGCGGGTGGGCCGGACTGCTCCTCATCTACTTCATCGCGCCACGCGCACGCAAGTTTGCGCAGTTCACAATCCCCGATTTATTGGAGGCTCGCTACAACCAGACAGCACGCGTTCTGGGCGTGATTGCTGTGCTTTTTACCTATACCGCCATCACGAGCTACCAGTTCATCGGCGGCGGCGATATCCTGCACCTGATCTTTCCGGCCATCTCACCGGTCCTGGGACAGTTCATCATCGCTGGCTTCGTCATTTTTTTTACCGCGATTGCGGGCATGAGCTCGGTCGCTTACATGGACGTGGCGATTGGGCTGCTGGCGACGTTCTCTCTGCTGGTGGCACTACCTGTGCTGACTCACGCGGCAGGTGGCTGGGCGCATGTGCAGGCGGTTTTGCCGGCGAGCCATTTTCGTCTATTTGGCGATCTAAGCCACATACAGGCCGCTGAGCTCTTCCTGCCAACATGCCTGCTGATGCTGGGCAATCAAAGCATGTATCAAAAATTCTTCTCGGCCAAAAGCGAAAAGGATGCAACGCGTGCGGTGATCGGGTGGTTCGTCGGGATTGTGATTCTGGAGACCGTCATCGTGGCGATTGCGGTGCTTGGTTCTGCGATCTTCCCCACGGGCGAGGTGCATGACCGGCCGCGGGAGATCCTGGCATACACGGGCATGCATGGGCTGCCGAATCTGCTGGGCGCAATCATGGTGGGGGCCATCTTTGCCAAGGTGATTTCAACCGCTAACAATTACCTCTTTTCGCCTGCGACCAACCTTGTGAATGACGTCTTCGTGCGCTACATTCGGCCGGATGCCTCGAACAAGAGCATCTTGATTGTGAGCCGGTTGATGGTGGTGTTCCTGGGGATCTGGTCGCTGTGGCAGTCGTTGGGGACCAGTTCCGTGCTGAAGAAGAGCCTGTATGCGTACACGATCTACTCTGCGGCGCTGACGCCGGTGATTCTGGCGGCATTCTTCTGGCGGCGGGCTACCGCGTCGGCAGCGGTAACAAGCATCGCGGCAGGAACGTTTGTCACCGTGTTCTGGGATTCGGGGTTTGTGCATGCGCACTTTCCAACGGTCATCGCGGAACGGGACGCTATCTTCCCCGCGCTGGTTGCTTCCCTGCTCAGTCTGTTTGTGGTCAGCCTGCTGACACCCCGCCCTTCCGAAGCTCAACTGAAGCCGTTCGCTGAAGCCTGATCCGAAACCCGGCTTTTACAAAAAGTTGCTCGCAACCATCCGAAGTCAACATGGGTTAACTCGTAGGTAAGTTAGCTGATGTACGAGCACCACCGGGAGCATTCCATGACTATCACAAACGTGAAGGCAATGATCGCAAAGACAATGGCAGGAGGTTTGCTTGCAGGAGCGTTCTTGCTGGCATCTCCGCCAAAGGCAAAGGCACAGGCTTCCTGGGGCATTCACATTGGGGTCCCGGTCCAGAACGTCTATGCTGAACCGCAGTATGGCTACGCTCAGCCGGAATATGGTTACTACGGCGAGGGCCGCCGCTACGAGGCCGAGCGCCGCTTTGAAGCCCAGCGCCGTTATGAGATCGAACGCCGCGAACAGTGGGAGCGTCGCGAGCAGTGGGAGCGGCAGGAGCAGTGGGAGCGGCAGCAGGCCCACCGCCGCCATGAGGAGCATGAAGAGCATGAGCGGATGGAGCACAGCGGTTACGGCTACTATGGCCGGTAATTGATTTCAGTTGTATCGAGACGGGGACCCCTCAGGGTCCCCGTCTCTTGGGTTAAGAGGCCGGCTGATAGTAGCGGGTGGCGGAGTCGGCGCAGCCCTGACAGAAGATGACGCCGTCGCGGCGAACTTCGCGATCGTAGTTGATGCCCTCGCTGCAGACGGAGCAGGCGATGCGGGGCGATTTATACCCGGGCATCTCACGGGCTTCGAGTGGTACGGTGACCCATTGCTCGGCGAACAGGTCTTCGTTTTTCATCTCGCGGTAGGCGTGCATCTGTTGCTGGTTCTTGTCTTCGATCTCGGGGAAGAGCTCGCGGGCCTTTGCTTTCGAGGATTCGCGCGCGGCGATGCGGACGGCCTTGCCGGTGGGCAGGTCGATGAAGGTCGCGGCCATCTTGCCCCAGTCGCGGAACTTAAGGGCTCGCTTGCCAAGACGGCAGCCGGTGACGACGGCGATAGCATCGGTAGCGCAGCGGTCAATCTCTACAAAGGTGACGAGACGTTTGCGGTCTGCGCCGCGAGGATCTTCGATGCCAAGCCGCTCGCACCCGAGCATGGCCATGCGCACGCCGAGAATCTGGCCGGCGCAGAGGTGGCCGTGGGCGATCTCGGCTTCTTTGAGGAGGTGTTCGAAGAGAAGGGGCATAGAGACAAGTTTACGCTGGCTGCTTGCGTCGTGGCCTGAAACCACATACTCTCCGGGAATGCAGAAACTCCCCCTGGCTCCTGTGCCGCTGCTGCTCCTTTTTGCTGCCTGTCTTTCGATTCCGGGAAAGATTGCCGCCCAGACAATGCCCACGCCACCGAAGATGGCTAAGCCTCCGCGCATGCACGCCGTTGGGCTCGGAGCGGTGCGGAAGGTTCCTTACACGCCGCCGGACATTACCCCTGACGAGAAGAACGAAGACACAACCACGCTCAAGGTTCGCCCGCTCATTGTCGACGAGCGCCAACGGGAGTGGACCACTGGCGACATCCACGAGGTCACCGATCGTACTTTCGCGGTTCGACGTGCGCTTCGGCTCAACGACGCTCTACCTACCGACCACGAGCCCCGCTGGGTCTGGCAACCCGGCCCCTGGCTCCTGGTCGACCGTGTCACGGGCCACATCACCGCTCTTCATCTTCCCGACTTCGACTCCGCCGTCTCGAACGTGGTCTGGTTCCGCGACTACGCGGCCTACTGCGGAACTGGTACGGCGGCCAAGGGCGGGCTTTACGCTATCGTCTCGCAGCTGGGAACTCGTCGCCCCGTGGTTCAAAAGCAGATCGCGCCGTGGCCGCAAGTCAACCATTTCATTCCCGTTTGCCAACCGGCGCAGTGGCAGCGCCTTCCGATCCGCGTGACTCTGAAACAAACGGCTGGCGAAAGCTACACGTTTGATGTGGTGGGCACGGCATCGCTCATCGAAGAGGGCGACCCGGATCCCCAGCAGCCGTGATCGTGCCATCTGTGGAGAATCCAGTTTTCAAGAGCGCACTTCTCTTTCCGGAGTAGTATCGTGGAAGACATCGGCAGGCCGCCGTGCGATGGAGTTTGCGGTGAAAAGCCATGTCCATGAGGCGTGGGATACCCGAACCCATGGCGCACCCCGGCGAAATCCGCGGACTTATTTGCATCACCCACTAAGCACCAAAGGAAGGAACTGACGAACCATGTGGAAGCCCAACCAGCCCGGAACCCCAACACCCCAGACCCCGGAGCCTCAGCGTCCGACTACCCCCGCGAGCTTTGAGACCACCACCGCTACCCCGACGCGTCCGGCGACAACGGGTGCCACGCCCGCCGCTGCCGCAGCTGCTGCTTCCGGCGAGCAGGCGACGATTGGCAAGTCCCTGATTGTGAAGGGCGAAGTCTCCGGTTCGGAGTCGCTCTACATTGACGGCAAGGTGGAAGGTGCGATCAACCTTCCGGGTAACCGCGTGACCGTGGGCCGCAATGGCCAGGTTGCGGCGAATATTATGGCGCGTGAGATTGTAGTTCTGGGCAAGGTACGTGGAAACTGCCAGGCTTCCGACCGCGTTGACATTCGCAGCGAAGGTTCACTGACCGGCGACGTAATTGCAGCGCGTATTTCGATTGAAGACGGTGCCTTCTTCAAGGGTGGCATCGACATTCGCAAGCCGGGTGCCGGCGACGCCAAGGCTGGTGTGCCTCCCGCGACGATGAGCGCGACAAGCAATGAGCCGGTTGTCATCAACAGCTAGGTTGTAAGCTTTTGGCGAAGAGCCCCGACTTCGGTCGGGGCTTTTCTGCGCCGGGCCTCAGGGGTGGGGTCACCTCTTTATGACGTAAAGAGTTTTTTATTTGCGGGAGCCGGAGTAACGTTAGGTTTTCAAACCAGCATGTTAAGCGTGGGCGAGATTTCCTGCTTCTTGCTCTGAATGAATCTTTCAAACCGGAGACGGAGTTGCTCGCTCCGCACATTCCACTTGAGTGACTTCCACGCTCTCACAACCCGTCACAATATGAGTTGGGAAGGACCCGTTTGGGTACCGACTGCGAATGTACGAGAAGCTCGTTTCTCAGAAACTCTTTGCTTGAATTGAGAACCGGAGTTTACTGCACTGCCCAGCTTCGGCGTTAGCGCCGGGCAAGAAAGGCAATGAGTACGCAAACTATCAGCAACGCCACCGCCGGCGTAGATTTTTTAGCGGGATCGTGGATCTTAACATGCGCTAACAACGCGCCTACCATCAATATCGCAACCACCAGTGCTGCAGGAACCACAAGCGAGGGAAACCAGACGCCAGCTAACAAGCAGAGCGCCGCTCCCACCTTGAGCGCTCCCACGATGTACATCGCAAGCGGCGGCAGTCCGTATGCTGCAAACTCCTGACGCATAGTCTGTGCGTTTCCCCCGCGATACGGAGTGCTCTGATTGGGTCGCAGGAGCCAGACATTCAGAAGCCCTAGAGCCACCGCGCATTGCAGAATCAATAGAATCGTATGCATCGTCATCACCACGGCAGCGTTTTTTGGACGCCTCTTTCGAGATCTCTCCCTGTATAGTAAACGAAGTGTCAACGTTATCAATCGCTCAAATCGCGCGGATTATCTCCGCTGTGTGTTTCGGCTTCTACGGCATCGGTTGCTTCACATCCAATCGAATGCAACTGGAGTTTGAGCGCTACAAAGTTCCCCAATTAAGGCAGCTTACGGGAGCGTTGCAGATTGCAGGATCAGTCGGCATTGTTGCCGGATACTGGTTCCGGCCGATCCTCGCCTTGTCTGCAGGTGGCTTAATGCTGATGATGGTTTACGCCGTTATCACGCGGTTCAAAATACATGACACTATTTATTCTGCTGTGCCCGCGTTCTCCCTGGCTCTGCTAAATGCGTACATAGTCTTCACAGCCTTCAGCAACTGAATCCAGGCTTCCTTGGTCTCATCAGGTAGTCGGGTCCGGCATGGATCAGGCACATCTGGCTTTCCCGGGAACGACTCCATCCGTATCGCCAACGCGATCTCCCGCTGGTATCCAATCAAAAAGTTCATGCTGAGAGCGCTTGCCGTCATGCGGGACGTGCGGGGCGCAGTCTTGTCCTGAACCAATTGTGACTTCTACACTGCGCTGGATCAGAAGAGATTACGGGCTGCGGTAAAGATTGTTGCGGCCAGTAATACGCTCCAGGTGAGTGCGGGCGGGATTTGAGGCCAGGTGTTTTGCTGGGGCGTCTTGAGGGCCTGAAAAAGATAGAGAAAAAGCAGCGGGAGGAGGAGCATCAGGAGGGCGTTGTGGTGGAAGGCTTCGGCAAGGTGGCCGTGCAGCAGGGCTGCAAGAGCTCGGGTGGCTCCGCAGCCAGGACAAAGGAGGCCGGTGTACCGGTGGATGGGGCAAAGGGGATAGAAGAAGAATCGGTCCGGCGGGTAACGATACAGGATGGTCGCGGGGACGAGCAGGAGAAGGGTGATGGCCGCGAGGGTTTTGCTGGAGTTTGGCATCCGAGTCAGTGAAGTGAGGGCTATTCCGGTTCAAGGGTGTTGATCGGTGAGGAATCCCCGTCGGCCGCGGGTCCCCACCGGGTGTGCTGGCTCCGGCGGTCTGCTAGTAAGGGCCGGGGGCGCCGTAGCGGGAACTTTGCTTGAGGGCGTTGATGCGGTTGAGATGATATTGGAAGTAGAGGCCACCGAAGAAGAAGGTCATGACGGGGTTGAGGCGGAGGCCGACGGGTTCGGGACCGTTGAAGTGCTCTTCCAATGAGGCTCGCTGGCTATAACGGGCGATGAGACGAACGACCCATGTGACAAGGGCAAGGAGCCCCGGCAGAGGGTGCCCGGGGAAGAAATGAAGACCGGGACGCACCGTGCCGGCTACGCCGGTGGCGCCCGAGAACAGGAGTTGGAGGACGAAGAGGACGCCAGCACCAACGTAATAGTAGAGCGAAGTCGCGTTTGGCTGCACGCGGCGGAGCCAGGCAGCGACGACAAGATTCCAGACAAACATGAACAGGCTGCAGGTCAGGATGGCGAAGAGCAGGACGAGGCCCCAGTGGAGGTTGGGGGCGTCTGGATAAGGCGAGACAGCGAGGGCTGCATTGTTGGCGACGACCGGGTTGTAGGGCGGTTCCACATAGCCGCCGCCAGAGTAGGGCGGTGGGGTGAATCCGGCTGCGGGGGCAGGTGCCTCGGTGCCGAGGAGTTGAGAGACAGGAACCCAGTCGGCCATTTCTTCCGACTTGGCGAAATCGGTGAGAAGGACGTTTCCGCTGGCCAGATAGCGCTGCAAGTCTTCAAGAGTGTAGGGCCCATAGGTCTGGCCGTTGCGGGATACCTGATAATGCATGGCAATGCTCCTGGTCGTATGCGGACCGATTGGTGAGTAAGGTACGTCCGATGTAAACACGGAGTTCCGCTGGGAGCAAGATGATTGCGTGGAAAAACCTGGCGCGGGATAAGCTACATGGATCCCGCTCATCGCGATGAGGCTGCGATGAATGGGACACGGATGTTTTCTCCACCTGCGTGCCAAACACAATTACAACGCCAAGTGCAACAGCAGATCCCTTGGGGATGACAAAAAAGTTGTCACCGGCAGACGATTAGTACCTGGGGAGTTGAGCGGTGGACCAGCCGCCGCCGAGGGCTTTGATCAGGAGGACTGAGGCGTCCATGCGGCGGCGCATAATGTCGATATCGTTGCGCTCATTGGCCAGGGCGGTGTTTTGGGCGGTGACTACCTGGAGGTAAGTATCGATGCCACCCACATAACGATTGTCGAAGATCTTTTGGGCTCCGCGCGCGGCTTCCGTGGCCTGGCGCTGCTGGTCGGCTTCCTGCTGAAGGATCCGGAGGGCGGCGAGATTGTCTTCCACCTGCTGGAAGGCGGTGAGGGTCGTCTGGCGGTAGTTGGCGGAGGCTTCCTGGAAGCCAGCGATGGCCTGTTGAGAAACGCCGGCGCGGCGGCCTCCGTCGAAGAGGGTTTCGCCGAGAGCAGGACCCAGGGCGTAGACGATGTTCGAGGCCGAGAAGAAGTTGGCGAGGGTCGAGGCTTCAATGCCGGCGGAGAGGGAGAAGCCGACGGTTGGGAAGTAGGCGGCGCGGGCGATGCCGATGCGCTCGTTGGCTTCGGCGGTACGGCGCTCGGCGGCGGCAATGTCGGGACGGCGCTCGAGGAGTTGGGAAGGCAGGCTGGCGGGAATGTTGGGTGGCTGCGCGTTGAGCGGCACAACGGGAACGGAGAAGCTGTTGGGAGGCTGGCCAATGAGGACGGCGATGGCATGCTCAAAGCTGGCGCGGCGGATCGCGAGATCGGCTTGTTGCACGATGGCGGTTTGTAGCTGAGTTTTGGCCTGAAAGACATCGGATTCGGCCACGACTCCACCTTCAAAGCGATTGGTGGTGATGCGGAGGGCTTCCTGGTAATCGTTGACGGTGTCGGAGAGAAGTTTTGTCTGGGCGTCGGCGCTGCGAAGCTCAAAGTAGTCCATGGCGAGCTCAGCCTGGATGGAAAGGCGTGCGGTTTCGTAGTCGGCCGAGGACGCCTGAGTCTCTTCCTTGGCCAGGTTGATGCCGCGGCGGATGCGTCCCCAAAAGTCAGCTTCATAGCTGAGCGTGAGCGGAAGCTGGATATCGGAGACGCCGTTTACCAGGGTGGTGGGGTTGAAGTAGGGTCGTCCCGCGGATTCGCGGAGGCCCGTTACGGCGACGCCGGAGCCAAGGGTTGGGAAGAGTCCGGCGCGGTTGATGCCGATCTGGGCGCGGGCTAGTGTAAAGCGGGCTTCATATTGCTGCAGGGTCTGGTTCTGTGCGGTGGCTTTGAGTTCAAGCGTGGAGAGTTCGGGCTCGGCGAAAAGGCTCCACCAGTCGCCGCGGAGGTTGGCGTCGGAGGGGGTGGCGGCGTGCCAGTTGGGGTCCGCTTCCTTGTAGGCGTCTTTGTATGCCTCGGGGGCCTGGTAGGTGGGGGTGATGGGCTTTACATATTTGGGTCCGACCATGCAGCCGGTTGTGAGGAGGGCGAAGGCCATTGCGGCCAGGGGAAGAGGGCGAACCGCAGAGTTCTTCGCTGCGCTACGGACTGACAACAAAAAAGCACGGCTCAAAGTCATTTGGCGGCCCCGGTGGCCTTGATCTTGACCGCTTGACCGTTGACGAGGGAGTCGGAGGGGTCGGAGATGATGGCGTCTTCCGGAGTAAGGCCGGAGGCGATTTCCACGATCGCGCCACGGTCCTGGGCGATCTTTACCGGGACCAGTTGTACGTGGCCATTACGGACCACGCCGACCTGCAGGCCCTGGGCGCGAAAGAGTAAGGTGTTGGCCGGAATGGTGAGATTGCTACCAAGGGTGGGCATCTTGAAGTGAACTTCCACATAGGCGCCCGGGAGCAGCTTGCCGGACGAGTTGGGAACGTCTACTTCTACGTTCAGGGTGCGGGATGCGGGATCGATGGAGCTGGCGTTGCGGGCTATGACGCCCTCAAAGATTTCGCCCGGGAACTCCGGGGCGGTGAGGGTCGCGATGCCTCCGTTGCGGACCGTTGTGGAGTCAGCCTCAGGCACCGAGACAAAGACGCGCAGGCGGCCGATGGATGCGAGATGGAATAACTGCTTGGCGGCGCTTCCGCTGCCGCTGCCGCCGGTGATCAGATCGCCGATGTCCGTATTGCGTGCGGTAACCACGCCATCGAAGGGGGCATAGATCTTTTCAAAGGATTGCAGTTGTTCAAGGCGGCGGACGCCCGCCATCGAAGCTTCAAGCGAGGCTTGTTTACTGGCTGCGGTTCCCATGGCAACGTCGGTCTCCTGCTTGGAGACGGAGTTGGACTTGAGGAGATTCTGGTATCGGTTGCTGGTAATGTTGGCCAGATCCAGATCGGCCTGCGCGCTTTTTAGATCGGCCTGGGCCACCTGAAGCTGCTGGTCGAGTTCCGGAGTTTCGATGGTGGCCATAAGCTGGCCTTTGCGGACGTGGGAACCGATATCGAAGAACCACTTTTTCAGGTAGCCGTTGGTGCGGGAGTAAATGGGCGTATCAACGTAGGGTTGGGTGTTGCCGGGCAGCGAGAGGGTACCGGAAGCTTGACCGCCGACGGGATGGACGATGCTGACTTCAGGAATAGCATCGCTTTTGTTTTCCTGGACGAGCACCTGCCCGGCCTGGGAGCGAGCGTGGATCCCATAAACGATGATGCAGGCCAGAACAATGCCGGCAACGACCAGGCCGATCCAGAAGCCGCGACCGAGTTGGGCGGGAGCCGCTGGTGCTGACGTCTCTGCTGGCTGCGCGGGCCGATGCTCCGAGGATGTGGTCATGTCTTCGTTATAACCGTGACCGCCTTGGCCGACGGGACCGGTGTGGGGCGGGATATCTGGACGATCAAGGGTTTCGAAACTCTCAGGCACTTCATTCTTCATTCGTTCAGGCTCCCGCTGCGACGTGATGTTGCGCAGCTGTCGGGTTAGGTACGTTCAATTTCTCGTCTGCTACGTTGGATTTCGGAGCGCCGTGGAGAAGTGCAAAGACGGCGGGGACAAAGATCAAGGTTGCAACGGTAGCGGCACAGAGCCCGCCGATAACGGCGCGGCCGAGCGGTGCGTTCTGCTCGCCGCCTTCGCCGAGTCCGAGTGCCATGGGGATCATGCCGATGATCATGGCGAGGGCGGTCATCATGACGGGGCGGAAACGAGTGCCCCCAGCCTCAATGGCGGCAAGAATGGCGTTGCCATGAAGTTCATATTGAACCGTGGCGAACGAGACCACCAGGATGGAGTTGGCGGTGGCGACGCCCATGCACATGATGGCTCCCATGAGCGCGGGCACCGAGAGCGTGGTGCCCGTCGTAAAGAGGAACAGGATGATTCCGGATAACGCCGCCGGGAGCGCCGTGATGATGATGAACGGGTCAAGCCACGACTGGAAGTTCACGACGATAAGCAGGTAAACAAGCACGATAGCGAAGGCAAGGCCGCCAATGAGACCGATGTAGGAACTGTTCATCGTCTCCACTTGTCCGCGCACCGTTACGAAGCTTCCGCGGGGCAGATCTTTGCGGTGGGCATCCACCACTTTGTTAATGGCCCGGCTGACGGAGCCCAGATCCCGGCCTTGAACGTTGCCGTAGATATCGAGGGTGCGACGCAGATTGTAGTGGGTGATGATGGGCATCTCCGTGGTGCGTGAGATGGTGGCGACGTCGGCAAGAATCTCGGGCTTCGACGCAGTGGCCGAGGCCAGAGGGATGTTTTGCAGGTCGCTCAGAGACTCGATGGTGTACTGCGGGGCCTGCGCGACCATGTTGTAGTTGACGCCGTTATGCGGGTTGAGAAAGAACATGGGTGAGAGCTGCGAGCTGCCACTGAGAATGTTGACGAGGCTGCCACCTACATCGCGGAAGGTATAGCCACCCTGCTGGGCCTTGGTGCGGTCAACGTTGACCACAAGCGCGGGATAGTCGTCGGGCTGCTGGATGCGGAGGTCTACTAGGCCGGGGATCTTGTGGAGATCGGTGAGGACCTCATTGACGACTTTGCGATTGGCGACGATGTCGCTGCCGTCGAACTGAACGTCGATGGGCGATGGGAGGCCAAAGTTGAGAATCTGGGTGACGATATCGGACGGAAGAAAATAGAAGACGGTGCCCGGGAATGCGATCGGAAGCTGCTTGCGTAGCTGCGCGATGTAGCCATCGGTGGGGTGGTGCTTTTCGCTGAGAGAGACCAGGATGTCCGCATCGCCCGCGCCGAACAGACCCGACGTGGCGTGCTGAAGGTTGAGTGTGGAGTACGGGAGACCGATGTTGTCGAGGATGTTGTCGATCTCGGTCTTGGGGATGACGCCGTGGATGCGCTCTTCGATTTCATCGCAAAGGCGAGCCGTTTCTTCAATGCGGGTGCCGCTGGGTGCGCGAACGTGGAGCAGGAAGGTGCCATTATCCGTTGACGGAAAGAAGTTCTGCCCGAGGAATGGGATGAGCAGGAAGACGGACAGGCAAAGCAGCAGGAAGAGCGGCACAAAGATCTTCCGCATCTCAACGAGACGCACCAACATGTTTTGGTAGCTGGCCCGCAATGCTTCAAAGCGTCCATTGAACCAGCGTTGGAAACGGGCAAGCGGATTACGGGACGGAACGGCGTGATGATCGTGCGGCTTGAGGAGGTACATGCCCATGGTAGGGACAAGCGTGAGCGACAGAATATACGCGGCGAGCATGGCAAAGACGACGGATTCGGCCAGCGGAACGAACAGGTAGCGGGCTACACCCGAAAGGAAGAACATCGGCAGAAACACGATGCAGATGCACAGGGTCGATACCAGGATGGGTACAGCAATCTGGCCGGCGCCTTCCAGAATCGCCTCCTTGAGACTGTAGCCCTCTTCCAGGTATCGTTCGATGTTTTCGATGGTGACGGTTGAGTCGTCAACCAGAATGCCGACGGCCAGAGCGAGTCCGCTGAGGGTCATGATGTTGATGGTCTCGCCGACCAGGCCGAGCATGATGACCGAAGACAGGATTGACAGCGGGATGGATACGGCAATAATTACCGTCGAACGCCAGGAACCGAGAAAGAGCAGGATCATCAAAGCGGTGAGTACGGCTGCGATGACTGCCTCACGCACCACCCCAAGGACCGAGCCGCGCACGAAGATGGCCTGATCGGCGAGCGGTTTCATGACGAGCGACGGCGGCAGCGTGGACCTGATTCGCGGCAGAAGAGCCCGGATATTGCTGACGACGGAGAGGGTGGAGGCTTTGCCGGCCTTGAGGATGGTGATCAAGACGGCGCGCGATCCATCCTGGCGGACGATGTTGGTTTGCGGGATGCTGCCATCGGCGACGGTTGCCACGTCATGCAGGAAGATCACGGTACCCTTTACCGTTCGCAGGGGAAGGTTACCAAGCCCGCCGATGGTACTGGGTGAAGAGTTGACGAGGATGTCGTATTCGTTGCCGCCAATTTTTGCCGTGCCGCCGGGTTGCACGACGTTTTGTTGCGCCATGGCGGAGAGAACATCCGCAGGTGAGAGGCCAGTCGCCTGCAATGCCTTCGGATTGAGGTTGATCATGACCGAACGCTGCCTGCCGCCATACACGTTGGGCACAACAGCTCCGGGGATGGTGGCGAACTGGGGACGGATGAAATTCGCTCCCAGGTCGTTCAATTGACTCTCCGAGAGACCCTGGCCGGACAGACCGATCTGGAGAATCGGCACGGACGAAGCGGAGAAATTGATAATCTGCGGAGGCAGGGTTCCAGGAGGAAGATTGCGCAGGATAAATTGCGATGCAGAAGAGACCTGAGCATTGGCCGTATCGAGGGATGCGCCAGGTTGCAGAAAGATTTTGACGACTACTTGTCCGCTAACCGTGGTGGACTCGACGTGCTGGATGTTATCGACGAGGGTGGTGAGGACTTTTTCGTAGGGTGTGGTGAGACGGCCTTCCAACTCTTCCGGATTGAGTCCGGTGTAACTCCAGGCAACGGAGACCACCGGGATGTCGATATTCGGAAAGATATCCGTCGGAGTCCTGAGAATGACAACCGGCGCTGCAATAAGAATAAGGATGGCGAGCACGATGAACGTGTACGGTCGTGCAAGCGCTAATTTCACCATCCACATATGCGGCGTCCCTCAGAAAACAAATAGCTAGTCTGCTTACCGTAAGACTACTGGATAGGGGTATTTGGTTTCACAGGAATTTCCGGCCAGCTTGAACGGAAAAACCGATTGCAGGACAATGGGGTAAGGCAATGGTGAAAGCAAATGGAGCTACGACATCTACGATACCTCTCCGCGGTTGCGGAATACGGTACGTTTCGTGAGGCAGGGCGGCAGCTGCATGTTTCTCAATCAGCCATCAGCGAACAGATTGCGGATCTGGAGCACGAAGTAGGCGGACCGCTGCTGGTACGGGGGCAGCGGACGACACAGCTTACGGCTCAGGGAAAGATCTTTCTGGAAGAGGCGAAAAAGACGCTGATCGCTGCGGACCGGGCCTTGGAAAGAACACGGCAGGCGCTGAGTGGACAGGAAGGTTCGCTTGCGATCGGGTTTTTCCTGTGGGGCGCGGGTGGTTTCTTTGCGAGCATCATTCGGGAGTATCGGGAGTTGCATCCGGGGGTGAAAATTTCACTCTTTGAAATGCACACGTCGGTACAGATGGAGGCGTTCAAGACGGGCAAGATCGATATCGGGTTTACGCGACCACTGGAGCCTCCTTATGACCGGACGTTGAAGGCGGAGCTGCTGTTCAACGATCCCGTGTCAGCGGTGCTGCCAAAAGGACATCCGCTTGCGCATGAAGCAGTGCCGCTGGAGTCGCTGGCGGCGGAGCACTTTGTAATGTGCGACCGGGCGGTGACGCCGACGCTGTTCGACAGCATTTTGACCTTGTGTTCTTCAGCCGGCTTTTCACCGAATATTGTGAACACATCGAGCACCTGGTCCGGCGTGTTGACTTTGGTGGAAGCTGGTGAAGGCATTGCATTGGTGCCTTCAGGCGTTCGGCATTTGAGAACGCCGGGGTTGGTATTTGCAGAACTGAAGCCGAAGACGACTTATGCGGGGTTATCAGTGGCGTGGGATCCGAAGAATGAAGGACCGGTGGTTACGGATTTCTTGAAGTTGGTTAGGTTGAACAAGGAGCGGATTCGCAAGGGCGCCTGATTTAAGGCACAGGGCAGAGGGAAGATACCAATCTCAAAAGCGAGACCGGGGCACCAATTTTTTCTAGATCGTGACTTCGAGGATGATGGCTTCGTTGGGGCGCAGCGTCAGGGTGTTGTCGGCCAGAGTGACGGGATCGATATCGAGATAGCTGGTGAGGATGAGACGTCCGGGGCGGGTGCCGGTAGTCTTCGCGTCCTGGGTCAGGTTGAGGTAAATCTGGAAGCGCTTCCCTTCTCCCTCCCGAATATAAGACAGGATGCCGTTGGCCTCCGAGACCTCCTGGATACTGCCGGAGTGCAGGGCGGCTTCTCCGCGGCGCAGGGCCAGGAGGCGGCAATAGAGGGTAAACATCGAGCGTGCGTCCGTGAATTGGGTGGCCACGGTAAGGTTAGGCCAGTCATCTACGAGCGGGAGCCAGGGCGTGGCGGGCGAGAAGCCGGCGTTCTCAGTCTGGTCCCACAGCATGGGCGAGCGCTCGGGATCGCGGCCCTGGCCAATGCCGGGCTGGTTCTTCTCTGCTGGATCGCGGACCTGATCGGGTGAGAGGTGGGCATCGGGCATGCCGAGTTCGTCGCCGTAGTAGAGGGTGGGGGTGCCGCGCAACGTAAGGAGCAGGACCGCAGCGACTCGGGCCTGGGCAGGGCCAATGCGGGTGGCGAGACGTTTTTGATCGTGATTGCCGAGAACCCAGTTGGGCCACGCGCCGAAAGGCAAAGCGGCCTCATAGTCACGAATAAGTTGGGCGATGAGATGCGCCTGCCAACTAATGAGGATGAGATGGAAGTTGAAGGGCATCTGCGCGCCGACCAACTGAGGGGTGTCTTTGGAAATACCGTAGTAGGTGACCAGTTCGCGGATGCCGAGGTAGATTTCGCCTATCAGGACGCGGTCGCCGAAGCTGTCGAGAAGGGCGCGCATCTCGCGGACGATGGCGTGGGTTTCAGGCTGGTCCGCGGTGTAGGTGGGAAGCACGGACCAGGCAGAAGAACCACCACTGAAGGCGGGGTTGGGGAGGTTGGAACGGAACTGGTCGTCCTTGATGAGGAGCCAGATAACGTCCATCCGGAAGCCGTCGACACCCTTTTCCAGCCAGAAGCGCATGGCGGCGTAAATGGCATGGCGGACGGCGGGGTTACGCCAGTTGAGGTCGGGCTGCTGACGGAGAAAGGAGTGGTAGTAATACTGGGCGGTGGTCTCGTCGTAGGTCCAGGCGGAGCCGCCGAAGTTGGACATCCAGTTGTTGGGTGGGCCTCCATCTGCGCTCGGATCGTGCCACAAGTACCAGTCACGTTTGGGATCCGTGCGGGCAGAACGGGAGGCCAGGAACCAGGGATGCTGGTCGGAGGAATGGTTGGGGACAAAGTCGAGGACGAGCTTGAGCCCACGGGCGTGCATGCCGGCAAGCAGGGCGTCGAAGTCGGCCATGGTGCCGAAGAGGGGGTCAATGCCGGTGTAGTCGGCGACATCGTAGCCGAAGTCCGCCATGGGCGAAGGGTTGAAGGGAGAGATCCAGAGCGCGTCGACACCCAGTTGGACAAAGTAGTCGAGCCGGGCCAGGATACCGCGGAGGTCGCCTACTCCATCGGCGTTGGAGTCTTGGAGCGAGCGGGGATAAATCTGGTAGATAACGCCGATTTGCCACCAGTGGGTTGGGGTCATACCGGTTGGATGCGGGTGGGATAGCGACGGAAGATTTCAGTGAAACTTCAACAAGTCAACGACATTCAGTCCAAAACAAAGATCACACCCAGGCCGAAGAAATACATGAAAGATCTTCCGAGAACTCCACAGAAAGCAATCGAGAATCACATCACCAAGAATTACTCTTCCCCGGCGCCCTTGTGACCGGTTAGGCGCTCAGGCATATCAGCGAGGATGTACGTCATGACCGCGAGCGAGGCTACGTTCTTACGAAACTCCTGCGGGTCCACCTTGTCGAGAGTGTCGGCTTCGGTGTGGTGCCAATCGAAGTAGTGGGCTCCGGTGGTCATCTCGCCGAGACCGGGGACGCCATCGCTCATGAGTGGCCCGATGTCGGAACCACCTCCGCCTTCCTTGATCTTGTCTGCGCCAACGGGCGTGAGGAGCGAAGCGATCTGGCGCAGCATGACGAGGGAGTGCTGTTCTCCGGCAGAAAGGACGGGAGGTGTGGTGCTTGGGACCTCGCCCGGTTTGAGCCGGCGTGGGCTGCCGGATATTCCGAAGCCGAAGCCTACGGGGGCCTCGGCGCCGCCGTCCATTTCTATGGCCGCGACGTGATTTGCCAGTTGGGCAGGCGTAAGGCCCTTGCGGTAGGCGATGCCACCGGCCCCGCCATTCTCTTCATTCACCCAGAAGACGACGCGAATGGTGCGTTTGGGGTGAAGCCCCATTTTCTGGATAACGTTGACCGCTGCGAGCGTGCCCATGATGCCGGAACCGTCGTCCTGCGCGCCCTGGCCTACGTCCCAGCTATCGATATGGCCGCCGAGGACGACGACCTGCTCAGGATGCACGGAACCAACGATCTCACCGATGACGTTGGCTGAAACAACCGGGGCTTCCATGTGGGCCTGCATCTGGAGGTGGACTTTAACCGGTGTCCCTTCGGCCTGGAGACGGTCGAGCATCAGGGCGTCTTCAATGGAGATGGCGGCGGATGGAATCTTTGCGGGGCGGCCGGTAAAGGCGCTGGTGCCGGTGTGCGGAAGTTGCGCGGCGAGCGGCGTAATGGAGCGCACAAGCACGGCGACGGCGCCAAGGCTCTCCGCACGAGTGGCCCCGGCGACGCGGTACATGACGGTCTGGCCGTAGCCTTTGTAGGGTGCGTTATAGACGACGATCTTGCCCGCGACTCCGGCCTTACCAAGCTTGTCGAGTGCAGCGAAATCAGGGACGACGACCACTTCAGCGGTGATACCCGCAAAGGGCGTCCCGACGCTCATGCCGAGGCCAAGCATGTGCAAAGGTTTAACGACGGGTGCGATTATCTCTCCGGACTCTGCGCCGCGGACCCAGTGCGCTACCGTTGCGGGCTGGGTGTGGACGTTGGCGAGGCCTTCCTTTTTCATAAGGGCTTCAGACCAGGCGATGGCGCGGGCAAGCGGCTCGGAACCGCTGATGCGCTTGCCGATGTGATCGCAAAGGTAAGTGAGATTGGCGTAGCCGTCGCCATCGCCGAGCGAGGCAGCGATGAGCTTGTCTGCGACGGGCTTGTAGGTCACGTCGAGAGGCACAGCTTCCTGAGCACTCAACAAAGGGGTCGCGCAGAGGAGCATGGTGGCAGCGAGGAGGGCGGAGACCGGCTGGATCGAGCGCTTCATCGTGTGTGAATCTCCTGGCACGTGGGAACTAACTGAGACAAACAGACCGTGGACGGCCTGTCAGGGAGCCAGTGAGCAAATGCGTGAGCCTACAGAGTACAACGTGAAGACAAAAGGCTAGAACCTGAATACGAAGCTAGGCGATTTCCGCGGTCTGCTCTGAAGGATTCTTCCCGGCCGGCGCATCCTCGTGGTGGCCCTTGGTAAGAAAGTAGTAGAGCGCAGGCGTGACGATGAGGCTGAGCACGACGGAAATGATGAGCCCGCCGATAACGGCGATGGCCAGCGGCTGCAACATCTGCGAGCCGGCACCGAGTGCGAAAGCCAGGGGGAGCATGCCGCACATGGCCGCCGCTGCCGTCATGACGATGGGGCGAAGACGACGCTGAGCGGCCTGCATCATGGCCTCGCGAACCCCGGCGCCGGCAGCACGTGCGCGCTCATCGGCGTCCAGCAGCAGGATCCCGTTTTTAGCAACGATGCCGATGACCATGATGAGGCCCATGAAGCTTGCTACGTTGAAGTTGGTGCGCGTGATGAGGAGCGCAAAGAGTACGCCGGCGATCGACAGGATGGAGCTGGTGAGGATGGAGATGGGCGCGGAGAAGTTGCGAAACTCTGCAAGGAGCACGCCGAAGACAAGAGCAAGCGCGAGGACCAGGACACGGGCTAAATCGCTGAAGGACTTCTGCTGCTCCTCGTAGGTACCGCTGTACTCCAGGTGAACGCTGGCGGGCAGGTTGAGCTTACCGACGACGTCCTTGACCTTGACCATGGTGCCGCCAAGGTCGGAGCCTTCGAGGCGTCCACTCACGATGACTACCTGCTGGAGGTTCTCACGTCGGATTTCGTTCTGCGGTGGCAGTTCCACAACGTTGCCCAGTGCGCCAAGCGTGGCGGTGTGTCCGGAGGCCGAGTTGAAGACGGTGTTCTTCATCGCGTTCAAGGAGGCACGGTGCTCTGCCGCCATACGGACGCGGATGGTGTAGGGCTGACCGTTGATGATCATCGGCTGCGTGGCAGGCAGGCCGTCCAGCAAAGACGTTGCAGCCTCCGCCACATCCTGCGGGGTAAAGCCCAGACGACTTGCGACGACCGGATCGATGATGAAGCTGGTAGCAGGACCAGAGAGCGTATTGTCGACCCCGTTTTGGGTGTCGACAATACCGGGGATGGCGGCGATCGCAGCCTGAACCTTGGGGCCGAGCGTGTGGATGAGATTCACGTCGGTGGAAAAGAGCTTGATCTGGACTGGCTCGGGCGAGTTGGAGAGATCGCCGATCATGTCTTCAAGGACCTGGGTGAACTCGACATCGAGAGGTGGAACTGCTTTCTTCACCTGGGCGCGGACGTCGGCGATAATCTCGTCGATATCCCGTGAACGCTTGGGTTTTAGGCGAACGGAGATGTCACCGTAATTGGCCTCGGTAACCCCGGCCAGACCGAGTTGCAAGCCAGTGCGGCGCGAGGTGATCAGCACCTCCGGGGTCTTGCGAAGAATGGCTTCGACCTTGTCGATGACGGCGTCAGTTTCGGCGAGTGCGCTCCCGGCGGGCATGGTGTAGTCCAGAATGAAGGCGCCTTCGTCCATCTCTGGCAGCAGGTTGGAACCCAGGGCACCGTAGGCAAAGTAGCCGGAGACAAGCAGAACGACCCCGATGACCGCAAGGGCCCAGGGCCTCTCGATGGCGAAGTTGAGAGCCTTGCCGTGGGTCTCGAGGACGCGCCGCATCACGGGGCCATTATCGTCGTGAGCCTTGGCCTCGCCTTCCTTGGTTTTGCGGAGGAGCGAGAGCGAAAGGGCAGGCGTGAAGCTGAGAGCCAGCATGAGCGACGTAAGCAGCGAGGCAGTCATGGTAATGGCGAGGGCGCGGAAGAAGCTGCCGGTTACGCCGGTGACGACGATGAGCGGAAGGAAGACGACGACGGGCGTGATGGTGGAGCCGATCAGAGGGGTGGTGATCTCGGCAAGGGCAGAGCGTACGGCTTCAGCACGGCTCTGGCCGGAATCGCGGTGGACGACGATATTTTCTACGACGACGATGGCGTCATCAATGACGAGACCGATAGCTGCGGCCAGACCGCCGAGCGTCATCAGATTGAAGCTCTGGCCTATGACCCAGAGAAAGAGGATCGTGATCGCGACCGTGACGGGGATGACGAGGCCCGCAATCAGAGAAGAGGTCCAGTCGCGCAGGAAGAGGAAGAGGATGACGCAGGCCAGAAGAAGGCCGATGAGGATGGCGTCGCGGACGCTGCCGATGCTCTCGTGGACGAGTTCGGACTGGTCGTAGAAGGGGGTGAGGTGAACGCCGGGGGGCAGGCTCTTGCTGAGTTGGTCAACCTTTGCAGCAACGGCAGTGGCGACGGCAACGGTATTGCTGAGGGGCTGCCGGGTGATGTTAAGCAGGACGGCGGGCTTGCCGTTGGCGTCGACGCGGGTGTAGACGGGCAAGGTTGCGCGTACCACTTCAGCTACGTCCCCGATGCGTACGGGAACGCCGGCAGGGGTGGTCTTGACAACAAGTCCCCCCAGTTCGCCCGCGTCGTGTGCCTGCGCTCCGACAAGGCCAAGGACAAGTTGATGGTCGGCCTCATAGAGTCCGGGCGAATCGATGATGTTGGAGTTCTGGACCGCCGCGACAAGATCGAGAACGGTGACGCCGGTGGCCTGCAGCTTGGAGGGGTCTGGAACAATGTGGAACTCGGGCACCTGGCCGCCCTGGACGATGACAGTCGCGACGCCGGGGACACGGTTGAGCGGCGGTTTTAGGGTGTAGGTTGCGATCTGCCAGAGCGTGGTCTGAGCGGTTGTGTCCTTGCCACGATCGTCAGCCGTGAGGGCGTAGCCAAGGATGGGGAAGGTCGCGAAGGTAAGTCGATTGGCGGTGATCTTGACAGTAGGGGGGAGCTCGGACTGGATCTTCGAAAGCGCTGAGTCCGTGAGCTGCAGCGTCCGGAACATGTCTACATTCCAGTCGAAGAAGAGACTGATCTCTGCGGAGCCGCGGCTGGTGGTGCTGCGCACGGTGGTCAGGCCGGGGACGCTGTTGACGGCGTCTTCAATAGGCTTGGTGATCGTGACCTGCATCTGCTCGACGGGCATGACGCCGTTATCTACGGCGATGACGACACGCGGAAAATTGGTGTCCGGGAAGACGGAGATTGGCACCTGGAATGCAGCGTAGATGCCAGCCAGCGTAAGGACCGCGAGGAAAAAGAAGATGGGCTTCGCAGCCCTGGTGAGCCAGAAGTTTGCATCTGCTTCTGGGGCGGGTGCCTGCGTCCGGGTTGGCCTTGGGGAGATCAATCTTTCGCTCCCGGCTTCTTGTCGTCTGCAGCGGGACCAGCGGCGGGCTTGGCCTCGTCTGGCTTATCAGAGTCTGACTTACCGGCATCAGGTTTAGCTGCACCCGGTGTGTCATTTTCAGTTTTGGCTTCGGCCGGACCGATTTTGACTTTAGTGCCCTCGTCAAGACCATAACCGCCACCCGTGATGACGGTGTCGGCGGGGGTAAGGCCGTCGGTTATCTGCGTCTTCTCGGCTGTCTGGATGCCCGTGACGATGTTTTTCTTGTGCGTGGTGCCATCGGCCGCGATGACCATAACGATCTTGCCGGCGCCTTCGCTGGAGCGCTGCACAGCGTTTGTCGGGATAAGGAGTGCGTGCTGAATCGTATGGCCCTTGATGCTGGCATGGGCTGCGGAGCCGGCCTTGAGCGCGCCGTCTTTATTATTGGCCTTAAGCCAGATCTCAACGGTAGTGCTGCCGGGATCGAGCGCGGGGCTGATGAGGGAGACCGTGGCCGCGACCGGAGCATCCATGCCGGGAACGGTGAGGGTTGCAAGCGCGCCGATGGCGAGTTGCTGGGCGTCGGCCTGCGCGATGTGCATCTTGGCGATCATGACGGAGGTATCCATGATGGTGAGAATGGCAGTGCCGGCCGGGGGCGTCTCACCAGCGAAGTAAGGACGCTCCGTGACCACCCCACGGATGGGGGTGCGAATACTGGTATACCCCAGTTGGGCTTCGGCACCGAGATACTTGCCCTTGGCGGATTCAAGCTGACCCTGGGCGGTGGTGACGGCGGCTTTGGTGCCTACGCGGGAGAGGTTAACGAACTTTTGCTCGGCGATGTCGAAGGCCGCCTGAGACTGCAAGACTGTCTGTTTTGCCAAGTCCACATCGCGACCGGGAACGGCGCCCTGAGCGAAGAGCTTCTCGCGCGCGGTGAGGATGGTCTGGTTGAGATCGAGCGTGGCCTTGCTTTGCTTGAGGTCGAGGCGAGCCTGGGTGGTCTCCTGCGGGACGGTGGCCTGAATCTGAGCCGTGTAGGCCCCCTGGGCCGCGGTGTAGCTTCCTTTGTTATCGAGCGCGGCGGCGGCAAGATCGCTGTTTTCAAGCCTGGCGACGACCTGTCCAGCGCTAACGTGCGTTCCGCGCTGGACGTAAAGGGCCTTGATGGGGGCGGTGACCTTGGATTGGATGGCTGCCTGCGCAACGGGTGCGAGGATAGCGTCGCCTTCAATATCCTGCGTAATGGCGCCGAATTCAGGGTGTTCTGCCTGTACGGTGACGACGGGCTTTTCCGCCTCTGCAACCTTCTTGCAGCCATTGGCGGTGAAGGCGAGCAGGAGGAACGCAACTGCGGCCAGTGGTCGGGGCGAACGGAGGTTGAAGTCGGAGGTCGTCAAGGTTAGATCGTCCCGGTAAGCAATTGAAGGTTGGCGAGAGCTAGTTGATAGCGAACGACGCCGTCGGCCAGGGCGAGTTCGGCATTGGTCGAGGTGTTCTGGGCGTCGACGACTTCAAGGACGGTGGACTCTCCACTGGAGTAACGGAGACGGGTGAGGCGAAGACTTTCCGCAGCGGTCTGGACGGTGAGATCTAGAGAGGCGATCTGAGCATTGGAGAGCTCTGCTTCCACGTAGAACACTTCCAGGTTCGCGATAAGAGTGCGTTGCGTAGAACTGAGGATGACTTTGGCGAGATCGCGCTGAATACGGGCCTGCTTGACCCTATTCTGCGTGGCGAACCAGTCCCAGACGGGAATGTCCAAAGTGGCCGACGCGGCGTAACCGAGGTTTGTCGATCCGTCGCGGCCGTGAATGGCGAACTGAGGTGAATCGATACCGTAGGTGTAGTTGAGGAGCAGGTCCGGAAGGTAGGCGGCGCGGGCGGAGAAGAGTCCGAGATTGCGCTCCCTCAAGATGGCCAGGGCGCTGCGCAACTCTGGATTGTTGGCGTTCGCGGCGGCTTCAACAGCGGCTTTGGACGGCAGTTGGGCGTTAGTGGGAAGCGTGACGGTGTAGGGCGAACGCGGGTCCGGGAAAAGCAGGACGCCAAGATCGAGGCGGGTCCTGGCAATCTGCAATTGCGCGTCGGCCATATCGCGCCCGCGCTGCTGGGTGGTCAACTGGGCCTTGAGGACGTCGGCGTGCGCAGCCTCGCGAAGGGCTTCACGCTGCTGGGTCTGCTTGACGAAGTCATTGGCCTCTGCAAGAGCTCGCTCCAGAATCTCGAATTTTCTCTGCGAGATTGTGGAAAAGTAGAAGAGGTTGACGACGGTCTGAACGAGACCACGACGACTGATTTCAAGCTCGGCGGCAGCTATGGCGGCGACGGCGGAGGCACGCGTGACTGCGATGGTCTGCGTGAGGCCGATGGCTTCAGTGACGGTGGCCTGGCTGACATACTCATGCACCGAATTGTTGGCGATGAATTTGGGGGAGGACTGCGCGCCTGTGCTGCCGGCGCCGTTTACTGCACCGTTGGGCTGGGTATACAGATACAGATTGTGATAAACGACCGAGGGTAGCAAGGCGGAGCGCGCGATCGAACGGTCCAGTGCGGCGGTCTTTGAGGCTGCGACCGCTGCGGCGAAGTTGGGTTCGTTGGCGCGGGCGCGAGTGAGTGCTTCATCCAGCGTGATGACAGTTCCGGCTTGAGCGCCCTGCTGGGAAGTCGAGGTGCCGGAAGTCGAGGTGCCGGAAGCGGTCGGCATCGCGGATGGTGGCGGCAGGAGAACCGAGGCAGGAGGTGGAGGTGCAACGGGATCGGTGGGGAGGGTCGGCTGTCCGGGCTGCGCGGTTTGTGTTGCTGTGGGCTGCGTGGCCGGGGAGGTTTTCGTGGTTTGCGTAGTTTGCGAGGGCTGGGTCGCAGCCGGAGACTGGCCTGGCGATGCCGTGGAGGACGTCGAAGTTGCGCCCCTGGGAGATGTCACCGGTGTCGCCGTCTGCGCGCTGGCAGCGATGGCGCAGACGACGACTCCCAGGGTTCCAAGCTTGTTCTTATGCTTCATCGTGTAGGAGATACCTGTTATTCGCGACCGACGACAAGGACTGTAAACGTGTTGGGAAGCGCGGCTGGCCGGCTGACCGCAGGATCCTTTTTGCCGAACTGCGCGGAGACGAGATAGATCTTACCGGTCGATTCGTCAAGCGCCATGGTACGAGCGCCCTTCATGGTCGACAAAGTCTGGACTGCGGGATAGCTGGGGTTGCTGGTGTCGATCACTGTCAAGGTGCCGTCTTGTCCATTGGAGGAGAAGGCCAGCTTCGACCTGGGATCGTAGGCCGCGGCGTCCGGGCCTGCACCTACGGTGGGGGTGGCGAGCGACTTGCCGGTGTTTGCATCGGTTACGGCCATCTTCTTGCCATCGCAGACGGAGAAGAGGCGCGAGCCAGCCTTATCAAGGGCGAGGCCGGATGGCGACTCGCAGTTGGCGAGAGGCCAGTTGGCGGTCACCTTCTGGGTCTTTGCATCGAGACGGACGATGGAGTTCTTGTCTTCAATATTCACGAAAACGGTACCGGTTCCGTTGGCAGTGGGAAACTCAGGGCGGCCGGGGAGGGCCACGGTTCCAACGACCTTGCGCTGCGATACGTCGATGACGGTGGCGTTGTTGCTGCCGCCGTTGAAGGCCCAGAGGGTATTGGTCAAGGGCTCATAGACGATGCCGTCAGGATTGATACCCGTCGGGATTTTACCGGTAGTGGCGAAGGTAGTGGGGTCGAACAGGACGATTGCGTTGGCGCCTCCATCGCTGATGAAACCAGCCTTGCCGTCCGGCGAGATGACGATGCCATGGGGGCGGGTGAGACCGGCGACGGTGCCGAGGGTCTTGCCCGTCTTGAGATCGACTACGTCTACCTTGACGCCGTGTGTGATGTAGACGCGATGCGCGTTCGAGTCGACGGAGAGGTAGTCCCATCCGCCTTCGCCTGCAACACTCCACCTGGCCTCAACGTGAAACGGCTTTTCCGCCCATGCAGGAGCGGAGATCGTCGTCAGAGCCACAGCCAGTGCGGCGGTGGTTTGTATTATGTGCTTCATCATCTGGTTCATCCGTATCCTCATGGTCGCAGCATTAATCCCGATAAGCTTAAGTATCACAGGTACGGATTAAGTCGACCTTAAGACGACTTGTCGAGTTTCGCAGACAGCATATGGTCGGTTGCGAAGTCTGCTGGCAGCGTCGTGGGAAGGCTTGCCGGAAGGCAAACGATTGCCGTTGTTCCCTGCCCCGGAGCGCTCTCCAGGCGGATCTCGCCGTGGAACCGGATCACGATGGCGCGCGAGATGGCGAGCCCGAGACCGGTGCCGCCCGTGCGCCGGCTGCGGGAGGGATCGCCGCGGTAGAAACGGTCGAAGACGTGGGGGAGGGACTCGGCTGGAATACCTGATCCCTGATCGATGATGCGCAACTCCGCGTGGCCCGCTTCGCGGCGCAGTTTGATACGAATCGTCTGGCCTGGGCTGCTGTGCTGCAGGGCATTGTGGATGAGATTGGAACAGAGGAGTCGGACTTTTTCGCGGTCGGCATGCACCCAGATGCTTGTTTCGGTATGGAACTCGAGGGCAATTTCGGCGACCTCTGACATCGTGCGAAACTGCTCGACGACGTCGCTTACGATGTCAGTGAGGTCGATTGCGATCGGCGCAGACTCCTCTTCGCCTGACTCCAGGCCGGCGAGGGTCAACATGCTGGCTACAAGTTCTTCCATGCGGTCGGAATCGATCTGCAGGCGCTCCAGACCGGCAGCGTATTCGGCTGGGGATCGCTGACGCATCATCAAAACCTGCAGAGAAGACTTGACGACGGCGACGGATGTTTTGAGTTCGTGGGCGGCGTCGCTGACGAACTGTGTCTGCTGCGCGAAAGACTGCTCAAGCCCAGCCAATGCGGTCTCCAAAGCTTGAACGAGTGGGGCGAGTTCGCGCACGGCACGCGCGGAGGGTGGTGGCGAGAACTTCCAGGAGCGCACCGATACCTGCGCTGCGTGGTCTGCGATTTGATACAGCGGGGCGAGTCCACGACGCAGCAGCCAGAACATGAGCAGACCCGTGCCGGCTAGAAGGACCAGGCTTGCAGCGCTGAAGAACTCGACGGCGTGGGCGACCGTCTCCCACACCTGTTGCGTGCGGGTGCCATAGAGGATGGTGACGTGGCGAGCGACCCCGCCACCCGGATCGCCTGGGTCTACCATGCGCACACCAGTTATGCGAATGAACCGGTAGGCGCGGTGGTTCATGGTCAGATTGGCGAACTCGTTGTCTTTGGTTTTATTCGCAAAGACCGGTGCGTCGGGCCAGTTCTCTGACTGACCCAGGATGCGGCCGGTGTCTTCCTGCACGAAGTACAGATCTCGTTTTGGTACGAGAGCCTGGTTGCCGTCGAGCATGAGCGTGTCTTTGCTATCTTCAGAATCCTGCACGGCGCCGAGCATGGAGTCTGCGCGACCGCGAAGCATAACGTCGAAAGCCCGGAAGTGCGAGACGCCTTCATAGACCCCGGCCAACCCGATAAACGCCAACGCGGAGGCCATCTCTACAAGCAGAACGGCCACGATAATCCGGCGGGTCAGGGAGTAGGGCTTCAATGCCGGGACTCCATACTGGTGTCGCGGCCTACGAGCAGGCGATAGCCTCGTCCGCGAAGAGTCTCGATGCTGGGCTCGCCGCTGGTTCCACCCAGTTTACGGCGGAGGTTGGAGACGTGGGCTTCAATGACGTTACTGTGATGGTCCCAGTTGTAGTCGTACATGTGCTCCAGGAGTTCGCGCTTGGACACGGCAACTCGCGGGCGATGCATGAGGTACTCAAAGATGCGGTACTCCATGGGGGATAGGACGACTTCCACGCCGGCGCGATGGACGGTCTGGTCTATGGTGTTGAGTTCGATTTCACCGAGCTTTATGGAGGTAGAGGCGACTCCCTTAGCGCGGCGGACGAGAGCCTTTGCGCGGGCGATGAGTTCGCCGAGGTCGAAGGGTTTGCTGAGGTAATCGTCGGCACCGGCGTTGAGAAGTTCGATGATGGTCCTGCGCTCGCTGCGGGCGGTGAGGATGAGGACGGCGGTGGCATCGCCACGGGCGCGCATGCATTTGAGGACAGTGGCACCGTCTACGTGGGGCAGCATGAGGTCCAGGATGACGAGGTCGTAAACCTTGTTGCCGGCGAGATCGAGCCCGGTGGCACCGTCTTCCACGTGGTCGACTGCGAAGCCGGGACCTTCGCGCAGTGCTTTGACGATATTTTCGGCGAGACGTATTTCGTCTTCAATCAGAAGCACGCGCATGACTTTTGCCTCACATCCACTGGAACAAATCTAGCCTAAGTGATTCTGAACCCTTAGGACCCGTACGGGGATGCGATTGTGGAATTGCGGCGGGCCCCTTTCCTCGTGCGGTTTGAACTGTCTGCTTATTTTGTTGATCAGAGCTACGTGTATCGGGGAAGAATTTTTTTCTGTCTCGCAATGTGACGAATGAAATTTATTCGCACTCATAGGTAGACAACTCCGAGTTGCGTCTATATCTTTCTCTCAACTTTGACTCCTGCATTAAACATTTGGGAATTAATAGGAGAGTAACGATGAAGTCCACAGGATTGTCGCGGCGACGTCTCATGCAAATCGGCATCGGCGCAACCGCAGTTTCAGCACTGACTTCGACCACCGGCAAGAGTTTTGCACAAACCATTGATCCTGACGACCGCTCTGCGGCGAAGAGCGCCTCGGTCAACAACGCATTTCTTTTTCTTGATCAGATGATGGATGCATATGCCCAGGGCTCGACTGTGCGTCTGTGCCAGAGCTACAGCGATCAGATTGCGGGCGGGAGTTTTTTCAGTACGGCTTTCGCATATGACAACGCGCTGCTGGTTCTTGCTTACCTGGCGAGGGGTCGGGCAGGCGACCTTGCTCGGGCCAGAATTATCGGCGACGCTTTGCTATACGCGCAACAACAGACAGATCATGTGGGCGATGGTCGTTTTCGGCAGGCCTATTTTGCGGGTGCCGCCGATAGCCATGGCGTGTATGTGACCAATGGCCTGTCTTTTTTTCAGGGTAGTGCAGTGGGGGATGTTGCATGGCCCGGTATTGCGCTGGCGCAGTTGTATGCAAGGACCGGAAACAAGCCTTATTTAGATGGCGCAATTAAAGCCGGCACTTTCATCGAAACGACGACTCGCGACAATGCCAATGTATCTCCGGGCGGTTATTTTTTTGGCAACGGTCAGTCGAATAAATCGACCGAACATAATATCGACGTTTATGCCTTGTTTACAACGCTGGCTAAACTTACTGGTAACAGCGTGTGGCTGAACGGAGCGCAGCATGCAAAAAGCTTCGTCGAGGCTATGTTCGATGACCCGACCGGACATTTCTGGACGGGAACTTCCGACGCTACCAAAATTTTTTACGATAACAGTCCGGAAGATGTGAATACATGGTCTTACCTTGCCTTCCGCGATCAGGAGTATGCCAGGTCGATCGAATGGGTGAAGACGAATCTTGCAACGACGGATACCTCGTTCTCCTTCCACAACGGCTGGGGGACAAACGGCGGATTGAATTTGCGAGTCAATGGCATGACCTTCGCGAGCCTGAGTAAGCTTGGCACTGTTCTTGGCGACAACACAGTGGATGCTGATGCTGTGTGGCTGGAAGGCACGGGCCATCTGATCTCCGCGCTGCTGTTCCGCCGTCTGGCAGCAGAGAAGGATATCCCGAGCTTTCACGGAGATATCAACCTTGCCGAGCAATTGATTGAGAGTTGCCAGGTTGCACAAAACAGCCTGGGCGCGGGTCAAACGGTTCGCGGAAATCCGCTGATGTTAGGACAGGGACTGACAGCATCGACCAGCATTCTGAACACTGGTTTTGGGTTTAACTACTTCCCTTACCTTCATATTGGAGCCACAGCCTGGTACATCATGGGTGCTTTGGCAAATAACCCGATGAGGCTGAAAGACCGGGAGGACTGATGCAGGGCGCTGACGCTGGACTCGACTCTCGAGTGCATCTGGCATCGCTTGAATTGTGCGGATGGTCGGGGCGGAGGGATTCGAACCCCCGACCCTCTGGTCCCAAACCAGATGCGCTACCAGGCTGCGCTACGCCCCGACTGAATGTAGGATACCGCAATTGTGATGGATTTCTTTGAGCGTTCGTCGATCTAATGACCGGCCGAGGTGATCCAGGCCTTTACATGGACGAGGAACCAGCCCAGCAGGAGCATCGGAATGACCATGAGCAAGGCCAGGACGAGGCAAACGCCTGCGATGAAGAGCCAGTTTGTACGGGTGTGCTTTTTAGGGTCGGCGTGGGTGCCGGTAAGCAGGGCGTAGTTGCGGCGATTGGCGCGCCAGCCAATGTCGAAGAGGTTGCCTACGAAGGGGATGGAGCCGACAGCGGTCTCAATGGCGATATTGAGGACCATGCGGGCGACGACGGCTTTGGGGACGCCGCGGAACCAGGCGGCAATGACGATGATCGACGAGGCGAGACCGCCAAGAATGTCGCCGATGCCGGGGATGAAGCCGACGATGCCGTCAAGGCCGAACCGGATGGGCGTGCCGGGAATTTGGATGAAGTCGTCGAGGAGGTGCGAGAGCATGTCGAGGTTCTCGTCGTCGAATGCTTTCCCACCGGGGCGGCGGCGAGGGGTGAGAATCTCAGGTTTTGCAGTTATGGCCACGGAAAATTATCCCTTCCGGACATAGATGCACTTTTTGCCGCGTATGCGCTATACTGACGGAGATACGGCGGCTATAGTTCAGTGGCAGAACGCCGCTCTGTGGCAGCGGATGTCGTGGGTTCGAAACCCACTAGCCGCCCCAATCTTCCATCCTGATGGTTTAGCGCTTCATTCGCTGCGGCGAAGTCTCACTGACAACCCTATGCCAGCGAGCAGACCTGATACCCGTAAAAAAACCACGACAATCCAGCACATCGAAGTTGCTGCGGCTCCGCCCCATCTCTTTGCCGGCACCTCAGGCTGGGCGTATCCGACCTGGAAGCCGGACTTCTATCCAGAAGGCGTCTCTGCAAAGAAGTTTCTGAGCTACTACGCGTCAGTGCTCAACTCGGTTGAGGTGAATTACACCTTCCGCAAGCTTCCCCCCGCAGCAAGATTGACGGAGTGGCTGACACAGGTTGGGTCGGAGTTTCGGTTCTCTTTCAAGGCACCGCAAAGGATCACTCACTTCAGCAGGCTGCGCGACTGTGACGAGCACGTAGCCGAGTTCTTCCGGTTCGTGGCGCCGGCTGCGGCTGCGGGCAAGCTTGGTTTAGTGCTGTTTCAGTTGCCGCCCAACTTCAAGGCCGACCTGCTACGGCTACGCACATTCCTTGCAGCCCCTGCATTTCGTGCGGCGGGGGCTCCGCCGATTGCTTTCGAGTTTCGCCACGAAAGTTGGTTTTCTCCTGCAGTCGAGGCGCTGCTACGCGAACATAACGTGGCGTTGTGCATTGCGGAGACGGAGGATTTTGGGTCGCCGGAGATTCACACAGCAGTGGGCCACAGCTGTTTTCGACTAAGGCGTTCTGGTGGGTACAAGCCGCGAGAGGTCACGGCGTTTGCGACACGCTTGTTAGCGTTGGCAAAAGATCGAGATGTTTACGTCTACTTCAAGCATGAGGACGAGTCTACGGGTGCAATGAATGCCTCGGCTTTTTTGCGCTCTGCGGTCACGAGGACGAAGAAGGGACGACGGTGAGCTGCTTCGATCCTGCGCCTTTTGAGCCTCGTTTCTGGATACGGAATGCGCATGTCCAGACGATCCTTGGCAACTCCCTGCCGCGTATCGACAGTCTGCCGCCCTATAGCGCGGAGTTGGTTGAGGTATCGCCGGCGACGGCTGACCAGATGGCGAGCCATGTGCTTTGCCACTGCCATTGGCAGCCGGAAGAGGTGCGAGCGGAGCGCCTGACAGTCATTCTGCTGCACGGTCTTGAGGGATCGTCGCAGTCGCAATATGTGACGGGTAACGCCAACAAGATGTGGCGCGCGGGCTTCAATGTTGTACGGATGAACATGCGCAATTGCGGCGGGACGGAGTCGCTGTCACCGACGCTTTACCATTCCGGTCTTTCCGGCGATGTCGCCGCCGTCATGCAGACGCTTACAGGTCGGTATGGGTTGATGCGGGTGGCGCTGGTGGGTTACTCGATGGGCGGGAACCTGATGCTTAAGCTGGCGGGCGATATGGGGTCGGATGCGCCGAATACTTTGAAGGCGGTGGTTGGGGTTTCGCCGGCGATCGATCTGGGCGAATCAGCCGATGCGTTGCATCTGCGTGTGAATCGCTTGTATGAGCGGCGCTTTCTTTCGGAGTTACTCAAGCGATTTCGGCGCAAGGCGGCCCTCTTCCCCGGGGTTTACGATCCGCAGCACGCTGAAGGGATTGGGTCACTGCGCGAGTTCGATGATCGTATTACAGCCCTGTACAACGGGTTTCAGGGCGCGGATGACTACTACTACCGCGCCGCGGCGGCCCGGGTGATCGATCGGATTGCGGTTCCCACGCTGATCCTGCACGCGCTTGACGATCCGTTTGTTCGTCTGACGGATGCCAGCCGCGCGCTGATCATGAGCAATCCGCACATCACGCTGATCGAGCCCGCTCATGGTGGGCACTGCGCTTTTCTTGGCAAACCCGACCGGACCAACGGCAACGATGGATATTGGGCGGAGACGACGCTTCTGGAGTTCCTGATAGATGACTGTTAGTGATTTTGTGCGTTCTGCTACAAGGCGCTGATCGCTTCGTTACACTGCGGATGGCAATAAGGAAGGGCGCTCTGCGATAATCCGAACATGCTTGTCGAGTGGTCCGCAGAGTGTGGCGCAGATGATCCTGTGCTTGTTGTTCCCTGGTCTGCCGCCCCGGATGACCCGACGGTTCCCCATTTCGTTGATCTGCGCGAGAATCCCTACGATCTGGATCACCTGCCCGAGGCGGAAATGCATCCATCGCTAATGCAGGCGTTGCGGGCGTTGAATGCGAATCGCTCTCCTGTGTTTACGGCCAAGTGCGACGCCTGGACGATGCAGGCGGAGGAGTTGGAGCACACGCAGATCAATCTTGATTTGATACCGGCAGAGGCGCCTTTTGGCTTTTCCAGCTACATCGATCTGGTGTGGCGGGACCGGCCGCTGTTTGTGTCGTTCCACCACCAGGAACAGAGGCTGCATCGTCTAAGCAGGCTGCTGGACCCGGTTGATATTCCTTACGCGGCGATTGAGTGCATTCTGCGGCCAGCGTTGGTCGATCTGACGGGTCCGCAGGAGGGCTTCAGCGTAAGTCTGTACGTGAAGGCGCTGGGCACAGACACGGCGGACGCTTACGAACACTGGTCGGAAGCACTGGGTGCGGTTGTGACGCAGTTGCGGGGCAAGGACTTCTCGTTCGGGTAGCGCTTGCGGCTACAATCGAGTGAGGATGGGCGAGTAGCTCAATCGGATAGAGCACGAGCCTTCTAAGCTCGGGGTTGCAGGTTCGATCCCTGCCTCGCCTACCATTCCCATTTCAGTACTTCACTTATCGTGCTTCGCTGAATGCGTTGGACGGTTCGCTATCCGTCTGCGGACTGGGTTCGCCTTGTTTGAGGCCGATGATGTGGCACAAAGCGGCGAGGGCGACGAAGCCAAGCGCAAGCAACGAGACGCCGTCCCACTTGTAGTGGACCCACACGAGGCTCGAGAGCCAGGAACCCAAAGCTGCTCCGCTGAAATAGACCACCATGTAGATGGTGTTGATACGGCTCCGGGCCGAAGGCACCAAACCGAAGATGCGGGTCTGGTTGGCGACCTGGGTCATCTGTGCCCCCATATCGAGGATAACGACGCCGACGACCAGTACCGCAAGGTGTACGTACAACGATGCCTTCATGTCGATGGCAAACCACAGCAGCAGATACGAAAACGCGAGGATGGAGATGCCTGCAGAAACGACCCAACGCGCTCCATGCCTGTCAGCCATGCGTCCGGCGAACGAGGCCACCATCGCGCCGGCAGCGCCGACGACTCCGAAGGTTCCGGCGACTCCAGGGCCCAGCTTGAAATTGGCCTCCAGCAGGAAGGCCAGGGTTGTCCAGAAACAGCTGAAAGAAGCGAAGACAAGGGCCCCTACGATGGATGCCTCACGCAGTTGGGGCTGCGTGCGAAAGAGGGTCCAGAGGGACTTCATGGCGTCTGCGTAGCGCAGGTTCTGACGCGGTTTGAGGAGGGGCATCTTCTTGTAAAGCAGGGGCACAAACGCCAGGTTGATGACGGCAGCAACGACGAAGACCCAGCGCCAGCCATG
>JAYVZP010000105.1:0-53493 GCA_043783275.1 Rhodanobacteraceae bacterium | reverse complement strand
TGCCACTTCCTCTGACCCGGCGAGCTCAAGACCGATACCGAGAACTTTGGTCTCTTCCTCGAAAGCCCGGCGGACGGTTGGATCGGCGCGCTGCTGGTCGAGATAGTTGTCCCATGCGGTTTTCATCTGCGCTTATTCTCCCTTGTGCAGAGGCTCCTAATGCAACAGAGCCCAACAAATAGGACAGCAGAAACATCCACTCCTCATCCGTCACATCCTGCGGATATCTCTTGCGATCAATCTCACCCATGTTTCCATGCTGAAGAATCCAAACACCCGCGCAAAAAACCTACATAGGTTCAAAAGACATAACAGGCTCTAGCGATGCAAACGCCTCAGGCCCCGCAGGCTACCGAGTGATATGCTCAGCGTGTTGCAAAGTGCTTTTGCCCCACATTGGTTCCCTGCATGCTCGAAAAAATGCCCACAGAGGTACGCTTGGTGTCGAAGTGACAGAACAATCGCTTGGTACTTTGCTGACGGGACTACCCTCCTGCCCTTCAGCGTAATGATTAATTCGTACCCAATTCAGTAGACAGAGTTTGGAAAATGAGGATGGCTATGCAGAGAAAACACATCTTGTTCGCGGCAACACTGGCAACGATTTTCACAATGGCGACAAGCATTGGAGCCCAGGTGCAAGCCATTGTCCCCCCAGTCATCCCTGGCGCCAAAGCGGTAGAGGCCGAGCACATCAAGATCCATGGGACGGCACTTGAAGGCAATCTAGAAGGGGATGCCGTCGACCGCGATGTGATCGTCTATCTGCCGCCAAGCTATGAAAAAGACAAGCATCGTCGCTATCCGGTGGTGTACGCTTTGCATGGTTTTTCCATTGGTGCGGAGCAATGGTCGCATGAGATCCATACTCCGCAAACCATTGAAGGCAGCTTTGCCCAGGGCGCGAAGGAAGTCATCTTCGTGCTCCCTGACTCAAAGACCGTTCACAACGGTTCCATGTATTCGAGCTCCGTTACAACAGGTGACTTCGAGAACTTCATCGCACACGACGTGGTCACTTATATCGATGCTCACTACCGCACGCTTCCTCAACGTGAGAGTCGCGGCCTGGCAGGCCATTCCATGGGCGGATACGGGGCTACCCGTATAGGTATGAAGCACGCAGACGTCTTTGGCGTGCTCTACATTATGAGCCCCTGCTGCCTGTCGGCTCGAACCCCCGCGCCAGCCAATGCGGAGCTCGATAGGACTTTGGAAGCAGTAAAAACGCCAACGGATTCTGCGAATCTTCCCTTTATGGCGCGCGCCCAACTTGCCTCGGCCGCAGCCTGGTCACCCGACCCGAAGAATCCTCCTCTTTTTCTCGACCTTTCGACCAAGGACGGCGTGCCTCAACCGGAGGTGCTTGCTAAGTGGGCCGCGAACGCGCCCCTCGACTTCATCGATCAGTACATCCCCAACCTAAGGCGGTATCGTGCTATCTCGATCGATGTTGGGGATCAGGATAGTCTACGAACCGATACCGGAAAGCTGCATGATGTTCTCGACAAGTACAGCATCGCCAACAGCTTTGAGATCTACTCCGGAACCCATACGAGTGCTGTGGCGGACCGCTTCCAAAATCACGTCGTACCGTTCTTCAGCAAGAATTTATGCTTCTCTTCCAGTTGCAAGTAAACGCGTATACGCACAAAACCTAGATCAGCGGAAGCGAGTTTCGGGAAAAGCGTGCGCCGTTGTCCGTTCCCATCCTTGCTTGCATCAGGTACGCTAGCACGGTTGCTTCGCAGAACGCATGAAACTGGGTACGTCGACACATGAGAGGATTTCGGAACGAATCAACGGCTACGTACGATAGTGATGATAAAAGCATCACATCGCTTGCCGTCGCTAATGGTGAAGTAGCCCTTGAAATCCATGCACCGCAGCTGATTTGGATCAGTAACCATCGAGAACGGCTTTGAGGTATAGCGTCATGCGTTTTTTACGAAGGCAAGACAAAGTCCCGCAGGAGTGCTCGAAAACCTGCCGCAATTGCGGTGCTATCGGGGTGTTCCTTTTAGTCAACGGTGAGCGTTCCGAAAACGAAGGGAGCCTGAACCACTTCCTCTAAAGCTAGACCCAACTGCGATGTAGGCGCTAGAACTTGCCAGCCACGACTACTTCAATGCGCCCGGAAGTCGACAATACCAAAGGGTACGCACCGACGGACGCAAAATGGGGCTAGATGCTGATTCAGGGTAGACCATCAGTTCCCTTCCCGTCTGAAGAGAGTCACTCTTAGGGTAACTGCATTTTAAGTCTGGAAGTCTTCTGAATCTCACCTCAACGAGTGACGTGGCCTGTAGACGCCGATCATGACCTCGCCGGACCAAGATGAATAAAAGTGCCGGCCTCCTTCCCAGAACATTTCGTCTGCTGTTCAGACTTGAGAGAACACTGGTTATTGAATAGCTGGAGTCCGTCTCCCTATGGGACCAAGTGCCTGCGCGTCAAAAGTGATACACAATCCAGAGGAGGCATAAGTGCTTTGACAATTGAAAATTTCCGGCTCGCTGTGTTCCGCACCGTAGCCAAACATCTCAGCTTCAGCAAGGCCGCAGAGGAGTTGCTGCTGACTCAGCCAGCGGTCACGCAACAGATAAAGGCGCTCGAAGAGCAATTCGGCGTTCCTCTCTTCCACCGTGGTGCGGGTCGCGTTTCGCTGACACCAAGTGGAGCTGCGCTCCTGCCGTTTACGGAGCAGATCAGGGCTCTTAGTGAACAGGCGTTTGCAGCGGTTGCGAATGCTTATGGCCAAGAGGGAGGAGAACTCAGCGTCGGCGCGTCACAGACCATCGCGCAGTATCTACTGCCCACGTTCCTTGCGGCTTTTCTGAGTAGAAATCCTCAGGTTCGCGTCACCGCTCGGAGCGGAAATACTGACCAGATGCTCGCCGCGCTGCTGTCCGGGGATATCCAGATTGCTTTGTTGGAAGGCCCGGAACAGCGCACTGACGTGCATATTGAACCCTTTATGGAAGATCACATGGTTCTGGTTGTGCCATCCAGCCATGAATGGGCTGGTCAAGTAATTACTCTCGACGCACTTCGTTCGCAGCCCCTGCTGACTCGTGAGTTTGGATCGGGCTCCCGGCGCATTGTGGAGCAGGCCCTCGCAGAAGCAGGTTTGAAGACGAAAGACCTCTCCATACGGATGGAATTGGACTCCACGGAGGGCCTTCTCAATGCAGTCGAAGCCGGACTCGGCGTCACCTTTGTGTCACGCTGGGCAGTGCGCAATCAGCTTGCCCTTGGCACGTTGAAGCTCGCGCGAGTCGAAGGCCTCAAGCTCTCGCGAAGCTTTTCCATAGCCTATCCCGCTGGTCCAGCGCCGTCCGGCAGTGTTGGGGCCTTCCGCACATTTCTGCTGGAAAGCGCAGCAGCCATTTCTCCACGACGTGCTAGCAAGAAGAAATCGGAGCCAAGTTCCTAATCTGTCCCACCCCGGAATTTCTGCAGCGCGTAAGTATCGAGCAGCAATTGGAAGACAGTGATCTTCCCAGACTCGAAGCGGACTTGGCTTTTTCTAAAGTTTTGAGGTCCATGATGTCCTCCTTGTCGAGCTTCAACCAGGCTCGATGGTGCAAATGTGTGCTCTTCGTTCGTAGTTATCCAATCGGAAGTTCTTCTGGTGTAGGTGCCGTTCACACGTGCAACAAGTTCTGCTAATGGGGTATTAGAATTTCTGCTTGGACGCGGTCTCCGTACGCGACGATAGTCGGTGCAGAGGATACGACATGACTGAGACCATGACGCAGGAGTCGACAGTAGGAGTGAAGGAGCGAGAATACTTCATTACGGAAACGGCAGAAGTTATCCGTCCTCCTATCACGGTGTCATCAGAGCACCTTGGGCAGACCGGACCAGGAATACCCAGGAAGACTTTTGATACTCGGTCAATCTTCTTCTTGGGCCTGTTGCTGGCCGGCAGCGGGCTTGTATCGCCGCCAGTGGCACTTGTCGGCGGCATCGCGTTCGGCTTCACCGTGGTACATCCGTACCGAAAAGAGGCAAGCTCGCTGGCGAAGCTGCTCCTTCAGATCTCTGTGATCCTGCTCGGTTTCGGGATGAACCTGCAACAGGTGATCCACGCAGGTAAATCAGGATTTCTGTACACGGCGATCAGCATCTGCTCCGCTGTTGTGTTGGGGCTGCTACTGGGCAAGTTCTTCAACATCGCAGGTAAGGCGAGTTATCTGATCACTCTCGGTACGGCGATCTGTGGGGGATCAGCTATCGCGGCCATTGCACCGATCGTCGATGCCAACGAAGAAGAGATCTCGGTATCCATGGGTACGGTCTTCCTGCTGAACTCGGTTGCGCTGCTGCTGTTCCCGGCCGTTGGCTGGTGGTTGCATCTGAGTCAGAACCAATTTGGTCTTTGGGCGGCGTTAGCGATTCACGACACCTCGTCGGTCGTTGGGGCAGCCGCCAAGTATGGCCCGCAGGCACTGGCCATCGGTACGACAGTAAAGCTCGCGCGGGCCCTCTGGATCGTTCCGGTTTCTCTGATCACGGCGGCTTATATGAGCCGCGTCTCAAACCGCGACGGGCAGTCCGGACACCGAGCCAAGGTCAAAGTGCCATGGTTCATCCTGCTGTTTGTGGGCGCATCGGTGCTCAGCACTTATCTTCCACGCTTCATGGGTACCTACCTCGATCTGAACCGGCTTGGAAAAGCGGGACTCACGGCAACATTATTCCTGATCGGGACATCGCTCTCGAAGAAAACGCTTCAGGCCGTAGGCATCAAGCCGTTCCTCCAAGGTGTGATTCTTTGGGTTCTCGTAGGAACAGCTTCTCTCATAGCCATCGACACGGGACTTATCTCGATCTGAGGAATCGATGCTGAGGTCGTGGCTCTCATGCTTGCCGCATACCCACTCCCCTGGCCAGGTGGGGCGTCAAGATAGACATTACAGGCGCAGCAGATTCTATTCGGTGCCATTTCGCAAATAGAGATGGCGGTCGCCGCCAAAGTCTTCCTAGATACCCACAGATAATTTGGCTTAGCTCTGCATGCACGTAAAATCACGACGTCAACTGATCCATCCAGCCTTCTACCGATAACTATTCCCTATTGAATGCGTGCTGTACGCAAATAGTGTGACATTGCCCTGCAGCGCAAGACAGGCTCAATCGTCCAAAAATAAAAGGCTACCCACAGAGGGTAGCCTTATGTTGCGAAGCGCCTGATAAGGAAGGTGTACAAAATACTTCTCGAGTAACCTTCCGGCTGTCTAAAGAGGGAGTGTTTGCGTCCTAGTCTTCGTCGTGCGCAAGCCTCGCCTGGCACTTGAAAGCCTGTGCATTTCCCTTGCTATCACCCGCAAAGCCCACAACTAGATTGTTGGCGTTGATCCCCAGCGCATAGCTGAAGGTACCCTTCGGCAGTGTGCCCAGGTCATAGGTGATCGTCGGCTCAAATAGCAGGCTGTGAGTGTTTCCATTCAGGAGTGTCGAATATCCAACGATATTGCCCGCCTCGTTGATGTCGCTTGCGAAGCTGGCGTTTGCGCCCAGCGTGCCGAGGTTGTTAAGCGTACCGCTGTCGTACGTTAGTCCTCGTACCATCGAAGCGTCCGCATTCTCTGAGTACCCAACAACCGTGCCGCCAGCGTTGATGCTGAAGGCTTCGCCATCCACCATGCCTGCTGGTACGCCCAGGTCCTTCATCACGCCGTTATCGTAAAGAAACGGATGAAAGTCCGTGGCGTTGATGTACGAAGACCCGACGATCTGTCCGGAATTGTTAATGCGGTAAGCGATGCTGTTGTCCCCCGGCAGCGAACCCAGGTCGGTCATCGAGCCGCCCTGATAAAGGAACGCATGATAAGAGCCGCTGGCGGTCTGCGACTGTCCCACAATCTGCCCCAGATCGTTGATGCCGTAGGCATAGCTGTTCGAACCGCCCAGCGTACCCAGATCAGTCATCGTGCCATGATCGCTCAGGAATGCGTGCGTCGTCCCGGCCGCCGTATCGGCGTAGCCGATAATTTGGCTTTCAAGGTTGATTCCATATGCGTAGCTCGTAGCTCCGCCCAGTGTGCCGAGATCCTTCATCGTTCCACTGTCGTAAAGAAAAGCATGTGGACCGCTGACCCCAACGATCTGACCGTTATTGTTGATGCCGTTAGCGAGAGTGACCGTCGCACCCGGAAGACGTCCAAGGTCGATAATGCTGCAGTTCTGTGCGATCGCGGGAATCGCGGCGCACGACAAAGCGGCCGAGAGAACCAGAGCTGACCGGGTAGCCAGGCTCACATTTTTTTTGGGCGAGAACATCGTTAGGTCCTTTTCATAAGGTGAGGGGCGGTCCAAAGAGACCGCGCAGTTTTTGAATGTCTCCAGCAAGACCGAGCCCTGCTCTCCGAAGACACAACATATGGCAATGAAACGATTCCACTTGGGGCTTCCCGTGCAGCAGAGAAGTAATCTCTGTTGAATCATAAAGGCTCACCGAACATCAGCAATCACACCTTGGCTCTCCACTATCCCCCAAAAGATTCAAGTTGAGTTCTGAATAGTTCCTGACGCAACTCAGACGGGTGAAGACGATGGAATCGCCTGACGAGAGGCCAAGCCGTTCTGCACCAGGGGGTGGTGCCCAGTCGTGCGATGCCGCTTCCGGGTACTCGGTACTCACATGGCGATGGCGTGGCGGCCTCCAGCGTCACCTTCCAAAACCCAGACCGTTCAGAATCTGCAAAAGAGGCAAGACAACTCGGATTGCGAGCATGCAGATCGACCAGACACCGACTTATCGCTCTTGTGGCCTGTGCATCTGAAGATGCTGATGCCAAAGTCCGACCAGGGTTCCTGTGGTTCCGACGGTAAAAGCTGCTTCATTTTCCACCGCCAGGCCCCCTGCTACAGCGAGTCTTTGCCTCGATTGCGCGATTGACTTCAACCTCCATTTTCCGGTCAGCCAGCAAACTCGCTCGTCGGAAATAAATGCATTAGGCTCATCGCCGCGCGAAGCGCAGCCGCCACTTCCAGCGCAACGGAGTCCCTGCAGAACAAGCCGCACGAAGCCCGATTCATTCAGACAACCGACTCTCCAACCTTTACAGCCCGCAAATCATCCAGCACTGGCATCATCGCCAGTACCACCAGCACAGCCGCAAGCGGTACCGTAAACAAAAAACCCAGGTACCTGAACCCAAACGCCCCCGTCACGCCACCCAGAAAGAACAGCGCCACCAGCGACCCCAGCAGCCTTAATTTCCGCGTATCCGGAAACGACTCGTCTTCCCTCTCTTCACTCGTCGCGAACGCGATCCGCCCAAACTCGATCCCGATGTCGGTCAACATTCCCGTCAAGTGTGTCGTCCGAATCACCGCATCGGAAATCTTCGTAATCATAGAATTCTGGAGTCCCATCGTGAAGCACAGCAGGATCATCGTCGAGATGGCGACATGCCCTTGAAACTCTCGCCCAATAATGCCAAACGTAATCAGCAGTGCCGCCTCAAGCATCAACGGCAACGCATACTCACTCTGCAAATTCCGTCTGCGCGCCCATCGAATCATCAATGAAGTACAAAATGCTCCCATCACAAATGAAAGCACTGCCAACAGGCCCGCCAGCACCGGCTTGAAGTTAGCCAGCGCCAGGTCGTCCGCAATCGAAGACACGATGCCCGACATATGTGACGTGTATTGCCGAATCGCGAGAAACCCGCCCGCATTCACCGCACCCGCAACAAATGCCAGAAAGCGAGCCAGATGCCGGTTTGCTGCTTGGGTCCGGCTACGCGACGTGAGCCGACGAAGGTAAGGCAAGGGCATCTGCAAATCTCCAGAACAAGCACTCCATCACCATCATGGCCAGCCATTTGCATCGGCAAAGCTAACACAATCTCCTCAAATGTTACGCTGCGGAGCAACGAGCGACGCCAAACTTCGTGTCCTCCATCACAGACACCGCGCTCATCCAGTCCGATACTCATCCCACGGATAACTTTTATCTGTGGAGGCCGGCATGACTTCTGAGTTCAAACTACATCGCGTGGTCTCTCTCTCGCTCGCTTTTTTACTCATCATCTTCATGGCATTCCTCATGCGGCTGGAGCCCAGTCTGTCCAATGAACACATGAAGGAACTGGCCTCGCTCGCGGTCGTCAGCCTCGCCGCCGTCACCTTCGTCATCATGGGCATCATCGACGGATTCGTAGCCTTTCAATTTGGCAAACAACATCAGCGCGAGCTTTGGATCTATCTCACGCTCGCCCTCATCTCCCTTGCATCCGGCTTCTTCCTCGCACTTTCAGATACCGCCTCGGTCCAGACAGTCGCCGTCGTAGCCGCGCCTCATGCCTTCCTCTTCGGCATCGCAGAGATCCGAATGGCGCGACATCTCCATCATCATCGCGGTTATCGCAGGAGCTTCATCGTAGGCGGCATCGCCGAGCTTCTTCTCGGCTTCTCCCTGCTATACGGAACCACCTTCTCCAACCATGGCACGGGCATGCTCCTCGGCTTCGTCGCCATCATCTCTGCCTTGCAGTTGCTCCCTCTCATCTTCTATTCAAGCGATAAAGTCCACTTCAACCGGAGCAACATCAAACCTCTTCGCGCCTAGGAAAAATCAAGACGCCCGCAGCTTTCGCTCACCCAGCGGCACCGCATTCAAAGCATCAGGTGCGGTAAAGAAACGCAGTAGACACAGTCCCACCGCCGTCATGGGCGCCGCCAGCGCCACGCCAAGTCCTCCACTCATCAACCCCAGAATTAATTGCACTCCCAGCGTTATCGCCGGCGGCGTCTTCGCGAACTCGCGTTCAGCCAGCGGCGTAATTACGTTGCCTTCCAGAAAGTGTGCCAGCACAAACAGCACCACGGTCAGCACGCCTTTACGCGGGCTGATTGCAAACGCCAGCAACGCCGCCGGAACAACGGAAGCGATCGCCCCCAGGTTCGGGATGAATGTCAGCAGGGCGGCCACCGTACCCAGTGTCAGCGCCAGCGGCACCTGCAACACACTCAAACCAAACGAAATAATTACTCCGATAAAAGCCATCGAAATCGCCTTCGCCACCATCCACGAGCGCAGTGTCGCAGCCACCAGATCCAAAGCCCTGCGACTCCGCACGCGATGTTCCGCCGGCATCAACCGAAACAGAATATCCAGGTAAGCCTCCGGCTCAAAAGACAGATACAACGTAGCGAACGACACAACCAGAATGCCAATCGTGAACGATGCAGTATCCGTGATCGCATTCCCCATCTTGCCCAGCACAAATGACGCAAAGCTCGAGATCTGACTCGACGTCGCCACGCGTGCCGTAAGCCATTGCGCCCAACTCTGTCTTGACAACAGAGCCCACACCCGCTGCGACGACTCCGGTACCTGCGCCACCAACTCGCCAAACTGGGCAACAATCGCCGGCCCGCGCAACCACAAGGCCAGAGCCACCCCCATCACGAAAGCCCCGTATACCCCTGCCAGTGCCCACACGCGCGTCAGCCCGATATGTTCAACAATCCAATCTGCCACCGCACACAATACGGTCGAAAGCAGAACCGCTGCAAAAAACAACAACAGAATATCTCGCGCCATCCACAAGATTGCAATTGCGGAAATCGCTACCGCACCTGCGGCCACCACGTATCGAGTGCGCCTGTAGAAGTTATCAGCCATTACCGTTCCCGCTGGAGTCTACAAAACTCCCTGAACGCCGGAATGTGACCACCAGCACATCGCTTCCGACAGCAAAATTGCTAACGTCACCGCAAGGACGCCCTCTTGCTTTCAAAGGTTCAACTCGCAGATTGGTGGACTCGCGCCACCGCCCACAAGACCGTCGCTATTCTCGCGACCGCCACCCTCCTCGCAGCCGGCACGTTACGCCTCTTCCATAACGATCTCTGGTCCATCGCGCTCCTCACCGGCATCGTCCTCAGCATGATTCCGCTCTTTTACAACCTCATCATAGAAATCATTCACGGCAACTTCAGCGTCGATATCCTTGCCGCTCTCTCAATCGTCACATCGCTCTTCATGCATCAATACTGGGTCGCCGCCATTATCGTTCTCATGCTCTCCGGCGGTAAGACTCTGGAAGACTTCGCCACGCGCAAAGCCTCTTCCGTCCTCAGCGCTCTCGCCAAACGCATGCCCCAGATAGCCCATGTCGTGCAATCCGGAGGATCCACACAAGACCGCCCCATCGAGTCCGTCACCATCAACGAAGAGGTCCTCCTCTATCCCCACGAGATCTGCCCTGTCGACGGCGTCGTCCTCTCCGGAACCGGTTCCATGGACGAGTCCTACCTCACCGGCGAGCCCTTCGAAATCGCCAAGGCTCCAGGAAGCACCGTTCTCTCGGGTGCCATCAACGGCGACTTCCTCCTCAATATCCGCACCACCAGCCTCGTCGCCAATTCTCGCTACGCGCAGATAATCAGGGTTCTTCATCAGTCGGAACAAAGCCGCCCCAAACTGCGTCGCCTCGGCGATCGACTCGGCATCTGGTACACCCCCGTCGCCGTCGCAGCCGCAGCCGCAAGCTGGGCAATCAGCGGCCATTCCGAGCGCTTCCTCTCTGTCCTCGTCATCGCCACGCCATGCCCTCTGCTCATCGGTATCCCCGTCGCCATCATCGGTGCCATCTCCATCGCCGCAAAACGTGGCATCGTTATCAAAGACGCGTCAGTCCTTGAGAAAATCTCAACCTGCACTGCCCTCATCGTAGACAAGACCGGAACCCTCACCTATGGCCGTCCCATTCTCACCGACATCGTCTCAAACGAGCCATGCGACCGAAACCTCCTCCTTCAACTAGTCGCAAGCGTAGAGATGTACTCCAAGCATCCGCTTGCACGAGCCCTGATCAAGGCCGCCACAGACCAGAACATCGCACTCATCAAGGCTAGGGAAATCTCGGAGGTCGCAGGCTCCGGACTCCACGGAGTCGTTGACGGCCACACCCTGTGGGTCACCGGCCGCAAGCAAATTCCACCCAGCCTCGCCGCCACGCTACCACCCACCTCCACCGGCCTTGAGTGCGTCGTCGTCCTCGACAACCGGGCCGCAAGTGTCTTTCGTTTCGAAGACCAGCCACGCGAAGATACAAAGCCGTTTCTCGATCACCTCCCCATCAACCATCACATCGGCGAAATCACTTTGCTCTCCGGCGATCGCGCAGCAGAGGTCACGCTCTTCGCAAAGCGGATGAAGATCCAGCACGTCTACGGCGGCATGAGCCCCGAACAAAAAGTCGAAGTCGTCCGCGCACTAACCCGGCAGCGCAGAACCATCTACGTCGGCGACGGAATCAACGATGCCCCTGCAATGATGAACGCCACCGTCGGCATCGCGCTCGGAGTCAACAGCGAAATCACCAGCGAGGCCGCCGGCGCCGTCATACTCGAGTCCTCGCTCCGCGGAGTCGATGAACTCATCCACATCAGCAAACGAATGCGCACAATCGCGCTCGAAACCGCAATCGGTGGAATGACCCTCAGCCTCGCCGGCATGGCCGCCGCGGGCTTTGGCCTGCTCTCTCCAATTCAGGGTGCCATGCTGCAGGAAGCCATCGACCTCGCAGCCATACTCAACTCACTCCGCATGATCCTGCCCACAAGGTCATTCAGCGACTACACCACGCCGTCCTCCGCGCGCCGGCCCCCTCAAGAAGCAAACGTAAGCACCGGACACGGAGCCGACGCGATCACGTGAAACGCAAGCTTCGGTCCCAGATGAGACGCCAGCGCAGACGCACGATGCACTCCCAGCACAATCAAATCTGCCGGATAGCGTTCCGCCTCATTCACAATCGCCTGGCTAATCTCCGTGCCATGCACTGTGGCAAACTCCGGCGGCGCAGGCGAGCTGTTCCACTCGCTGCTCTCAAGCGCCTCCCGCACCGGCGCAAACCGCTCCGCGTCCGAGAGGCCATCTTTCTCATGCCCCGTCGCAACCTGCAGAATCCGCAAAGCCCCCGGCAGAAATCGCCGAATCAACGCCACCGCAGGCACAGCCTTCAACGAAGCTTCCCCACAATCCGTCGGATACAAGACGCGACTGAAGCAAGCATCCCATGCCCCCGTCCCGCGTACCTGCGGCCCCGTCGTCACCACCGGGCAAGGTGCCTCGCGAAGTATCTGCTCCGCCGTAGACCCCAACAGAAATCGATCCATCCCCCCCACCGCATGCGTCCCCAGAAATACCAGCGGATTCTCGCACCGTCCCACATAAGCCGCAATCTCTTCCGAAGGAAACCCATCCTCAATCATCACAGTCTCAGCCTGAATGCCCAGCTCACCCAGGCGCCGCGCCGCTTCCTTCATCTTCTCTCGAACATCGTTCCGCAGCATTTCCACCATCCACCGAACCCGCACCGGATACCCATGATGAATCGGATATTGAAACACGTGCACCACCGTAAGCCTGGCCTTGAAGAGCCTCGCTGCCTTGCCGGCCAACAGCAGGGCTGCCAACGAGGCGGGAGAGAAATCAGTCGCCAAAACAATATGACCGAAAGCGCCGGGGCCCGGCTTGGTATTGTCCATCCCGTTAAAATAGGCCTCAGCCGCACCCACAGATGTGACCGACGTCACGAAGTCTGATGGCCTGTCACACTAAGAGTCATAACTACGATCGCGCTCGCCAGGAGGTGACACTTGCACCCGCGGCTCATCTTCGAATTTCTCGCCCTTCTGGCCCTGGCCAACGGTGCGCCCGTCCTTCTCAATCGCGTTCTCGGTCCGCGCTGGTCTTACCCCGTAGACGGCGGCATCACCCTCTACGATAAGCAGCCGCTCTTCGGCTCATCCAAAACTCTGCGCGGCATCCTCTCGTCGGCCATCATCACCACCGCCGGCGCAACGATTCTCGGCATCCCCTGGACAATTGGCCTCCTCATCAGCGCACTCGCCATGGCCGGCGATCTCGTCTCCAGCTTCACCAAGCGACGTCTCCGCCTGGCCCCCGGCGGCCGGGCCACCGGCATCGACCAAATCCCTGAAGCCCTCTTCCCCGCGCTCGCATGCCGAATCCCACTCAGCCTCACCCTGCTCGACATCGCCGCCATCGTAGCCATCTTCTTCGTCAGCGAGATACTGCTCTCCATCGTCTTCTTCAAGCTTCATCTTCGTGAGCGTCCGTACTAACCTCCACCCTCGCCAGATGATGCAGCGTCACCTCCGGCAGACAGTTAAACCGCACCGCGACAATCGAAGTCCCCACCCCCACCGACGTATAACCGGCCAACCGCCCATAGTGCCACGCCCCTGCGCCCAGCCTTCGCGGCAGCGACGCATCCAGCGTCAGTGGAATGCCCCCCGGCAAACAGATCTGCCCCCCATGCGTATGCCCGCTCAGCATCACATCGAACCCCGCCTGATCCGCCTCCCGATAAATCTCCGGCGTATGCGAAAGCAGAATCGAAACCTCATCCTTCGGAATGCCCCTGCGCGCCTTCACCAGATCATCCGCCCGATAGTAGTGCGCATCATCCACCCCCGCCAGATGCACCCTCTGATCTCCCCGCACCACTGCCTCCGATTCATTCAGCAGCATCCTGACACCCATCGCTTCGATCGCCGGCAGCATCCTTATCGTGTCGTGATTTCCCAGCACTCCGTACACCGGTCGCCGCAGGCGCTCAACCACCCGTGCCAGCCCCTCCAGCGCGCCATCAAACGGCCCAAAAGTCTTCGCCCGAAAGTCTCCCGTCAGCACACAAATGTCATAAGCAAGCTCGGGCAATATCTCCAGCAACCGTCGCATCGCCCCCGGATTCAACTCCACATGCAAATCGCTGATCTGCAGTATCGAGTACCCCTCAAACTCGTCCGGCAGCCCCTCCACATCCATCCTGTTATGCCGCACCTGGATCAATTCCGTATTCCTGTTTCCCCGCCCATACAAACCCGTCAGCACCAGCCCCGCGCGCAGCATCGAATGCGTCGAATACCAGTTCTCCGGATGAAAGAAATTAATCCCATGCCCAAAGATCGCCTCGTAATTCCCTTCGACCTCAAGACGCCGCCTCGCATGTTCCTGACCTAGCCGACGCTCCAACCTCTCCGTAATGTCATCTTCCTGTTCCATGCACACCCCGGGCCTTATCGCACGCAAGTTATCTAAACACCATCGGCCTCTTTCCCTCAACCTCCGTCCACTTCGCGATAAGCTGATTGCATCCCGGTGCGTCCAAAAATCCTCCAATTTGTGCGCCACCACTCTGCACAAGCAGCCCTCGTCCTCCTCGTCCTCTACCTCGGTACCATCGCTATCGGCCTGCGGGTCAGTGACCTCTCCGGCCTCTCCAGCATGCAGCCGCCGCCAGTGGGTAGGCCCTGGCAAGCGCCGCTCCACAGCACCATCCCCCGCACCCCTGCCGGCGACAGCATCCGCCGCGGCGAACTCATCTTCAACGAAACTGCCCTTTACGCCGCCGACCATACCGGCTCAAAAATAAGCTGCGCCAACTGCCACGCAGAAGGTGGCATCCAGAAGTACGCCTCGCCTATGGTCGGCCTGCCCGCGCTCTTCCCCATGTTCAACGCCCGCGCCGGCCACCTCATCTCGCTCAAAGACCGTGTCCAGGAGTGTTTCGTCCGCAGCGAAAACGGCCGCCCCCTCGACTACGACGGCCCCCAGATGACCGCTCTCATCGATTACTTCAACTGGCTCTCGCAACCGTCAAAAACCGGCGCCCTCTACACTGGCCGCGGCCTCGTCGATCTCCCCGACCTAACCCCCGACCCCATCCACGGAGCCGCCCTTTACGTCACCCAATGCGCCGGCTGCCACGGCAATCACGGCCAGGGCAAGCCCAGACTTTTCCCCGCCGTCTGGGGCCCGGACTCCTTCAATGACGGAGCCGGTATGCACAACATCCGCAAGATGGCCGCCTTCGTCCAGCACAACATGCCGCAAGACCGAATGGGCATCCTCTCCCCGCAGCAGGCCTACGACGTCTCAGCCTTCATCCACCTGCAATCCCGCCCCGCCTTCAACAAGGCCTTCGCTCACTTCTAATCCTGCTGTGGTTCCACCGGCATGTTGTCATTCCGTAGCGAAGCGGAAAAATGTGCGTCTACGACCCGCGACAACCTTACCGCCCACCCTTCACATAACTCCACCCCTGCTCCTGCTTCGTCACCACCTCAACGATCCCCGACGGAACAGTCCCCACCCCCACCAACAAATCCGCCACCGTCACATGCTGCATCCGCATCGAGTTCTCACAAGCCACAAAGCGAACACGCTTCGACTCGAGCGCCTGGATATCCGCATCCACTGAGCTACCCTTCTTCACCATGCCCAGCCCCGGTCCAAACGCCACCACCTCCACCTCCACCGCATCCGGCGCCAGTCCCTTCAGCAGATTCCGAATATTTCCCAACGTCAGCCCCCAATCGGCCTCATCCCCGGAGGTCACCGCAAACACGACATGATGCGTCTTCGCTGCCTGAGCAGGCGTCGACGCAGACGCAACAGGCGTCTGGGCACGGGCAGCAAGCCCACCCACCATAACCAGCAAGCCCAAAAGAACAGGCACAAGTCTCTTCGTCTTCATCTTTTTCCACCTCTGGAGTCAGCAATTCCCGTTGGATATCAGCACAAGCCTACCCCAATCTTCCTTCCACAAACACAATTCTCTGCATCCCGCATCCAACCGCGCAGGAGATCTTCCGATGGCTGAAGCACGCATACCTCGCATCCAGGAACTTGCACCCAACTTCGAAGCACGAAGCACTCACGGCGTCATCCGCCTCAGCGATTTCACCACCCAAGGCAAGTGGGTCATGCTTTTCTCGCACCCATCAGACTTCACCCCCGTCTGCTCCACCGAGTTCATCGAATTCGCCCGTCGTCAGGACGACTGGGATCGCCTCAACGTCCAGCTCCTCGGCGTCTCCATCGATTCGCTCCACTCCCACATCGCCTGGGTCCTCGACCTCGAGCGCATCTCCGGCGTCAAAATCCAGTTTCCCCTCATCGTCGATCTCGACCAGAAACTCAGCATCGCCTACGGCCTCGTCCATGAAGCCGTCAGCGACACCGCCGCCGTCCGTGCCGTCTTCGCCATCGACCCCAAGGGCGTCATCCGCGCTCTCCTCTACTACCCCATGCAGTTAGGCCGCAGCGTAGACGAGTTGATCCGCATGTTCGAAGGCCTCCAAATGGCCGACCTCAACGGCGTAAGCTGCCCCGCCAACTGGAAACCCGGCGACCCCGTCATCGTCCCCGCACCCGCCACCTACGCCGAGGCCCAGAAGAAAATCAACAGCAGCGCCACCCCCGAGTCCCAGGCCTGGTACCTCACCACAAAGGAAATCAACACCAAATAGCCCCAACCCCGCACCCCATTCTCACGCCGGGCATGATCGTCGTCAGGGCGGGGTCTTCCAATCCCCACGATTTCTAAATTTTCCCCTCACCCAGGGGGCTTCCGCTCCTGGGTGCGCCCCCTCTAAACAGTCCCCTTACTCAAAGTCAATGCCACCGCCCCCCGCAAACGAGCATCGTTCCCATCGCTCGTACACCGCAGCAAAGGCAGCGTAGTCAAAAACCCCTGCCGCATCTCCGACTCCACAATCGGCCCTACCAGCGACCACGCCGGAGCCACATCCCCCACCACCACAATCTCCTTCGGTGCCAACCCCGAAAGCAGCGTCCGAATCCCCCGCCCAAGCTCCACCGCGATCGTCGTCAGCGCCTGCACTGCCGCCGCCTCACCTCCCATCGCCCGCTCCACCAACTCATTGAAATTCTCCGCCGGGCTCTCCGGCTCCAACTCCCGGTGATATCGCAAAGCCGCCGTATTCGATGCCAGCGTCTCCCAGCACCCAAAGTTCCCGCACGCGCAAAGCACCCCCTGCTCGGCCTGCATCTGCACATGCCCAAACTCCCCTGCCATGCCCTGGTGCCCGCGCAGAATCTTCCCGTTCACAAAGATCCCAACCGCAATCCCCTCCGACACGTTCAACACCATCAACCCATCGTTTGCGTCGCTATTGCCAAACCAGATCTCCGCCAGCGCGCACGCATTCGCCACGTTGTCGATCTCCACCGGCAGCCCCGTAGCCTGCTCGAGATTCGCCTTCAGATTGATCACCGGCCAATTCAATCGCGGCGCAAACACCAGCGTCTGCGACTCCGGATCAGTCCGACCCGGCAGACAAATCCCAACCCCCACAAACGAGATCGCCTCATGCTTGGCAATCAAATGCTGGATCCCCTTCCTGATCGCCGCCAGCGATTGCTGCGAATCCAGCGACAGGTCGATCCCATCCTGTGCCAAAATCTGCCCCGCCAGATTCGCTACGCCAATCGTCGTCCGCTGCGGATGAACATCGAGCACAATGACCCCGCGCTTCTCGCTCAACTGGATAAGAATCGGCCGCCGCCCCCGCGGCAACTGCCCAATCGCTCCTTCAAACAACCATTCTTCATTGATCAACTCTTCAACGATCAGCGAGACCGTGCTCCGTCTCAGCCCACTCCGCCTCGCCAGTTCTGCACGTGAAAGCGGTTGTAACAAGCGCACAAGGTTGAAGATCAGGTTCCGATTAATCTGCCGTGGAGTTCGATTCGACGCCGACCGATTCCCCGACAACACCAGCGAACCGCCCACAAGTACCTGATTTTGCATGTCTCATCATATCTACGGAGAGCCTTGCCTTGGCTACTCTGCACCCTCTCTTTTATCCTGCATGCCAAATACCCAAGTACCCGCCGCGGCTAAGCTCACCCGTCGCCAGGCGATCCCGCCATCCGTTGTTGCTCAAGCGGGTCAAAGTCGCCGTCAGGCAGCTCTCAAGCGTTACGGCTGCGACTGGACGCAGTCCCGATCGCATTGCCGTTCCCCAGAAAACAAGCTCATCCAGCCACTCCGGTTGTCCTCCAGGCACGCCCTTGACGAAGAGCCAATCGATACAGAATCACATCAGACCGGTGGTCGCGGAGACTCTCCGCATCGCAACACACGAAACCCTACCATGCAGGCAACGCATTATAAACCACCCCGCGTCATATGCACACCCTACGTACGCGTGGAACATCATGCTTCCGCGCAAGCTCGCAAACGAAAGATCAGAGTGTGTTCCGGAGACACCAAATGAAGCAGGAATCAAGACCATCTCTCGCAGGAAACCGCCGTAATTTTCTCAAAGTTGCAGGTCTAACCGGTATCGGCCTCACCGGTGCAGCTGTCCTTGGTAACAAACTGGCACTCAATGAGCAGAAGGTCGAGGCCGCGAGCATCAGCGACACCGACGTTATCAACTTTGCCTTGAACCTTGAATATCTGGAAGGCGAGTTCTACGCCGTCTCCACCTACGGTGCGACTCTCGTTCAACTCGGCGTCATCACCGCCATGGACGAGACCGGACCGACAACCGGGGGAATGAGGGTGCCCGACTTCGCAAAGCTTCCAGAGGCATTTCTCGCCAGCGCTCTGCGCGACGATGAGATCAAGCACATCACCTTCCTGCGCTCTGTCCTTGGTTCTGCGGCAGTCAAAAAACCCGCAATCAACCTCAACGCCCTCGGCTATGGCTTTGCAAACGTCAATGAATGGCTCAAACTTGCCAGACAATTCGAAGATGTTGGACTCAGTGCCTACCTCGGTGCCATCAACCTCATCTCCCAAAGCCCGTACCTCCCCGTCGCAGCAGCCATCCTTGCAACTGAGGCGCAGCATTCAGGCTCTATTCGAGATGTTTGCATTGTGAACGGTGTCGTGAGTCCCGCAGTAGACGCTTTTGACATCCCTCCCATCACCAGCTCCCCCTACTACGTTGACAACAACGGCTTGAGCATCCGGCGCACAGCATCGCAGGTTCTTAACATCGTCTATGCTGGCGGCCAGTCTTCCGGCGGGTTCTTCCCCGCAGGAATGAACGGCGCAATTGCTTCTCAATAGCCGCATACACCTCGGTCACAGGCTAGTCTGCACCCTGCAGCCAGCTGACACGAATAAGAAGGCCGCCCAGGTTGGGCGGCCTTCTTATTCGTCAGTCCCCATTCAGTTTGCCGTCTCCAGAGACGGCGCTCAGACTACTTTCCAGAGAGGCAGCCATGCTGGCCGGAACTATTGGCATAGCCCGTCCCGGCTGTATAAGCCGCATTAGACCATTCACCCTGCATCTTCCACTGGGTATTGTTTGAAAATGTAACAAGCGGCGCACCGAACGTCCATGCGCATTTGTCACCATTCTCCGCCCCTGATCCGTCGTACCATGCCCCCGGGCTCGCCGGATCGCTCCGCGCTTCAGCCAGTTCATGGCCACTGACATTGGCAATCGCCGCCAGCCCCTGCGAGTGAAGCCCAGACGTGTCCCCTGGATCGCAACCCGTATCGCCATCCAGCTTGAAGAAGTATGCAAACTGCAGTGGCTTGCCACCGCACGTTCCATAGCTGTGGTAAGCGCAGTAGTTGGCATTGCCGCGTGGAATGTCGGTGTAAACCGCGTAGTACCCATTGCCGCTCGTGTCCGGGCTCACCATCTTGCACACTTCAGCCAGAATCGTGGAGGTAGTTCCGCCGCCTGCAGCAGCCGAGGTATCCAACAGGTGCCCCAGGTGGGTCGTCGCCGCTGTTACCTGGCCATTCGTTCCGGTAAATTCATCCACGGTCTTCGAGTAATTCGAGCCACCATGACCGCTATACCAGGAGTCCATGCCATCAATCTTGTCGCCAGAGTAGCTCCCCCAACTCGTTCCCCAGAAGATCGCCTGAGTCGTCGCCGTCGGCATGATCTTGCCGCCGTGATAAGTCATGTTGGCGCTGGTGCGTGAGCCACCGCTCTTCGCATCATGAGCTGCGCGGAAGTTTGGCTCCAGACCCCGCGCCCAGTGCATACCCAACATGGGTGAATCCGGTTGGAGGTTCAAGTCTTCTACTGAGTCCGTGCCGTGAGCATGCGTAGCGTTCGTCGATTGACCATAAGCAAGACCAGCAGCGCAAAAAATCAAAAGCGGTAGCATCTTCTTCATGGAAAGGTCTCCCATACTTTGATTGACTTCATCCGCGAACTCAGTGGGACAGCCGGCGGGGGTGAAGGCAGGGTCCGCTGTCGGCCCTGTGAATGTCAACATAATAAAAATATTTCGACCTCTTCAATCCAATACGCCAGTGCAGAAATGGGAAAGCACACCCTGTTCCTGGTCGTATCTTGTTTTGGAAGGTCAAGGTTTTGGCTCCGACCTACGCACCTCCCCACCCGGAACGCCGGGCATTCGTCCCAGCCTCCAGGGTGGGCCACAACCAACTACCCCTTGACGTCCACGATACAATTAGAACGTAGGAAAAAATTTCAAACTGACGTCAGGCTCTTCCTGGAGAAGCAGCGTAACGTGCGTTTAGAACCAGATGCAAGTCCAGACCTAAGCTCCATCAATTGAAGACTTTAGTACCAACCCAGGCCATGGGGGGCCACACGCATGTCGACCACTACACCACGCTTCCAATGCCGCCACGTCTTCACTGACGGTCACCGCTGCGGCAGCCCATCGCTCCGCCTTGAGCATTTCTGCTACTACCACCACACCACCCGAAAACCCACCCCGGTCATCCGCGACACCCACTCCAGTTTCGACCTCGCACTCCCCGAAGACCGAGCCGCTATCCAGCTCTCCATCGAAGAAGTCCTCCGCCGCATAGCCTCCAACGCCATCGATTCCCGCCGCGCCGGCCTCCTCCTCTACGGCCTCCAGATCGCCAGCAGCAATCTCCCGCCCCAAAAGGCCTCCGCAATCCCGTCAAAGCTCAGCCTCGTCGTAGAAGAGGTCACTCACGACCCGAACCTGGGTACCCTCGCCCCCGAAGCCGAGTTTTCAGAAGCCCCCGGCGAGAAGTCCCTCGAAGCCATTCTGAAAGAGCAATGGAACCTGGAACTCGAACAGCAAGCCGAGCAATCGGCCCAGCCAACAAATCTCCCTACCCTTCAGGCCACCGCCAAAACCACCCTAAACCGCCAACAGCACCGCATCCTGCAACACAAGAGCCCACTTGTGGATCACCGCGGCACCCGGCCCGTCATCTCCATCCAGCACCGCCAGTTGCAAGGCAAAGTTCCCAAGCGTCGAGCTCTCCGCCGACCCACGATGAACCTCCAACCCCGTAACCTCGCCAATCAGCCCGTTCAGAAACTCGTTCCGGCTCCCGCCCCCCACAATAAATACGCGCTTCAACCGCTTGCCCGTGTGCGCCTCAATCTTCGCCAGCACCTCGCGATATCGTGCCGCCAGGCTATGAAAGATCAAACTTGCAAACGCCGGAGCCGCACTCGCATCCTGCGCCAGCGCCGGATATCCACTCGCCACCAACTGCGCATTCATCCGCTGCATCATGCGTCCTGGCAACAGCAGATCCGGCGCATCCACATGCAGCAGACCAGCCGGCGCCGGCAGCTTCTCCGCCGCCGCCACCAAAGCCTCAATCTCGCACTGCCCGCCCCACTGCTCCATGCACTGGCTCAGCATCCACATGCCATTCACATTCACGTGGAACAGATACTCTCCGCCACCTGCGGCCAGATTCGTAAACCCATCACTCGCCGCTTCCGGCGTATTGACTGGCTTCGGCACGGTAGTCCCAACCAGCGACCACGTCCCGGAACTGATGTAAACCCAGTCATCTCCCAGCGCTGGAATCCCCGCAATGGCGCTCGCCGTATCGTGGCAGGCCGGTGCAATCACCCGGGCGCCCCTGAACCCCTGCAACTCCGCAAAACGTCCCGAAACCTCTCCCAGATCCGTCCCCGGCTCAACCAGCACAGGCGCACCCCAAAGATCCAGCGACGCCGCCTTGAAGATCTCACCCGACCAGCAGCGCTTCTCCACATCCACCATCTGCGTGTGCGCCGCGTTGGTATGCTCAGACACTGCACGGCCCCCCAGCCGAAACAAAATATACTCCGGCAGATTCAGCCAGCCGTCTCCTGCCGGCAGGTTCGCCAAACGGTCCGCATGCTGTTGATAAAGCGTATTGATGCGCATCGGCGCCACCGCCGTGACGTCGCGCATCTGCTGGGCCGTCATACGTCCATGCAGGGCCTCTTCCGCCGCCAGCGTTCGCAGATCGCGATAGCAGAAAGGATCATCCAGCGCCCGGCCCTCATGGTCCAGCCGCACATAATCCACCGCCCAGCCATCCACGGCAATCGAAGCAATACCTTCAGTTGCGATCTCCGAGCAGCGCCGCAGCCCTTCCTCCACACCCGCTTCAATCGTCGCCAGGCTCCAGCGCAGCGAGCCGTCAACGTCCCTTGGTGCATGCGCAAACCGATGGACCAGCGTGATGTGCGGCTCGCGGTCAGGCCAGCGCAACAGGGAGATTCGACAGCTCTCTGCCCCCAGATCCACGGCCACCAGGGCTTTTCGCGAATATGTCCAGGCCCTGCTCACCGCAGATACGCCTCAACCAGCCCACCATCGACCGGAATCAAGTGGCCCGTCGTACAAGGTGTCAGCGGCCCGGCAAGAAACAGAATCGCCTGCGCGCAGTCCTTCGGGTCAATGGGTTTATGCGTCAATGTGCGCCTGGCATAGAAGCCCGCGAGCACGTTGCGCAGACCATCATCCGTGTCCGCCGCGTCAAACGGCAGATTGTATTTCTTGAGCGATGCAATCACGCGGTCGCGAGGAAACATCGTCGAACCCTTGACGACCGTCGCCGGGCTGATCCCGTTCACCTTCACCAGCGGCGCATAAGTCACCGCGAGCTCGCGCACCAGGTGGCTCAAAGCTGCCTTGCTCACGTCGTAAGCCTCGCTGCCACGCTTCGCGACAACGGCATTCGCAGAGCTCGTCAGCACTACGCTCACGTCGATGCCCTGCTCGGTAAAAATCTTGTAAGCCTCGTCCGCGAGCAGATAATTAGCGGTTACATTCACCTCAAGCGTCAGCGCCCACAGCGCATCGGACAGGATGCCATCGGGCGACGATGGGAACATCGCCGCCGTGTTGATCAAAATGTCGATGCCGCCAAACTGCTTCACCGTCGCAGCCAGCGCAGCCTTGATCGCATCGCGGCTACGGATGTCGATGGAGACGAAGGTCACGGCTTCCCTGCCCGCAAGCTTCGCGACCTCTTCCGCTACGCTCTGGGCGCTCGCATCATCGCGGTCTGCCACCACCACGTGGGCTCCACGCTCCGCCGCCAGCAGCGCCACCTCGCGGCCAATGCCGCTGCCACCGCCGACGATCAGCGCCACCCTGCGGCTCAGTTCCTTCTCCGGCGGCTGCCGGCGAATCTTGGCCTCTTCGAGCTTCCAGTATTCGATGCGGAACGCCTCGCTGGGCGGCAAAGCGACGTAGTTGGCATGCGCGGTAAACTCACTCGCCGCGGCGGCGAGACCGGCCTGTGGAATCTCTCCGCAGTTCTGGTTTGCACCCAGCGCGCCCGCACCCTGCATCACGCCAATCGCGTTGATGTAAAACTCGCCCGTGATACGCGACTCCGGCTTGTTCTTGCCGAAGCTGAACATGCCGACGCCCGGGAGCAGCACCACTGTAGGGCTGGCATCGCGCGCCGCAGGAGAGTCCGGCAACGCATGCCTGCTGTAGTAGGCAGCGTACGCGGCACGGTAGGTTTCGAGCGCCGTCTCGATCAACTCAGAGATCTCCGCGGGGTCGCCGGCGGGGTTCCACTTGATGAACATCGGGCGGATCTTGGTGCGGATGAAGTGATCCGGGCAGCTTGTGCCCAGATGCGCGAGTCGCTCTGCGTGGGCCGAGTTCACGAAGTCCAGAACCTGCGGCAGATCGCTGAAGGAACCGATCCAGCGCTGCCTGCGCGAGACTGCTCCACGCAGACGCGGCATAATGCGGGCGGCGATGGCTGCGCGATCCTCGCGGGTTCTGGTCAGCGCGCCGCCAAAGGCCTTGTGGCTGGGCTTGGCCGCGTGGCGCAGGATGAACTGGCCAAGCTGGTCGATGATCGTGATGGTGTTCAGGTAGCTCTCGCGCTGCGTATTGCCCCATGTAAACAGCCCGTGTCCACCCAGAACGACGCCATCGCATCCCGGCGTCTCGGCAACGATCTTCCTGAGCATCATGCCCAGTTCGAAGCCCGGACGCTGCCAGGGCAGCCACGCGATCTTGTGGCCAAACTCCTGGTTGAACTCTTCCATCTTGATCTTGCCGTTGGAAGAGGCCGCAAGGGCGATGCCCCAGTCAGGATGCAGGTGGTCCACATGAGGAAAGGGCAGGAAGCCGTGCAGCGACGTATCGATGGAGGCCGCGACGGGGTTGTTGCCAAATGTGGCGAGCGGATACATCTCGACCATGTCATCTTCAAGCTCGATGCCCTTGTAGGACTTTTCGAGCATGAGCAGCTTGTCCATGTAGAGCGTCGCGAAGCCGGCGCGCCTGATGCTGCCGAGATCGCCGCCGCTTCCCTTCACCCACAGGATGGATTTGATCTGGCCGTCGAGAGGATCGACCTGATCTATCTTGGAGCTGGTGTTGCCTCCGCCAAAGTTGGTGATGCGCAGGTCGGAGCCCAGCAGGTTGGAGCGGTAGCGCAGCAACTCCGGCGCGTCCAGTTTCGAGGCGACTGAATCATCCCAACGATCCTCAAGAAATTTCAGAGTGCCTTGTGTTGCCATCGCTCTCGTCCCCAATCCACAGGAAAGTGGTTATCTGATCCGCCCAATCATAGTTATCGGGAATCAATAGGGCAACAGTTTCTAATGTGAATCAGATGCGGTCGCTGATTGTGTCTTTCGTCACCATCTTGTGCGCCACATAGTTGTAAGGAGGAACCATCCGGCCTCGCAACAGGGACAGGCCGAGATGCATAAGGCTGGGCCCATAGGAACTGGTCTCGTGCGATACGGAACCGATCAATGGCGACTTGCCTGAGCCGATCTCCTGCAGAGCCTCTGGAATACAGTCCTGGCCGACGATGGCGACGTGCTTTTCGCGTTTGGCTTCGCGGACGGCATCGAGCGCGCCGAGGGCGCTGGTGTCGGTCGCGCCGGCGATGAGGATGCGTTTGTCGCGGGGATGGCGTTGCAGGAAGTCGGCGACAAGTTTATGGCTGCGGTCGCGGAAGCCGCGGCCATCGATGCGGACAAAGCACTCAACCGGGAGATCCGGAATTTTGTTCTTGACGCCTTCAAAGGCACCCGTAATACGGCTCTGGACGAGGTGTCCGGCCTCCGGGAGGTCCAGGCCGAGAATCCAGTCCACCTTGCCCGCCCAGTGCTCCAGCGCATGTTTGGCGAGTGTCTCGCCGGCCTCGATGCCGACGCGGTAGTTATCGACGCCAAAGAAAGTGGCGTGGGGGTGGGGGATGTCGATGGCGATAAGCGGGATGCCGGCGGCGGCGATCTTGTCCGCGATCATGGGGGCGATGGACTGTTCGACCTGAAACTCGATAACCAGGTCAACGTGGGCACGAACAAACTCTTCCGCATTCTCGAGCGCGGTCTGGGCATCGTAGCGATTGTCGAGAATGAGGAGGTCGACACCGACCTGCGCAGCCGCGTCCTTCAGGCTGTCAGTCACTTCAACCGAGAAAGGCATGTCGCTGCTCTGGCTGCCGTAGCCGAAGCGCAATTTCTTGGTGCGGACGACTTGACGGTAGAGCCCGTCGGGACCCTGGACGAGGTAACCGCGGTGCACGAAGCTCTTGAGTACTCGATAAACGGTGGTTTTGGAAATCTTGGTTTCGCGGTGAATGGCTTCAAGCGACATGGGATGCTTGGTGGCTTGCAGCAGTTCAAGAATGTCCAGAGCTTTGGTGAGAACAGGGATCAGGTAAAGCAGTTTGCTTGTCTTGGGCACAGCACGCCTTTTATTGGGAGATGAGCTCCGAGTTCCGGTCCCTCCAGTATGCGACCGGAATCAAGGAACTCGAATAAACAAATGTTTCAAAAGAGAAAACCTTCGTTTCGAGGGAGGCACCTTTCCAATCCGAATCAGGCGTAGCTGGAGACGGCTTGGGAAGCTGCGCTGGCACGCTCTGCGGTGATCTTGTCAACATAGCCGCTGTCGCGGAGGCTGGCCAGCGGGTCCGCAGGCAGGCCACGCGACTCGCGCCACTCGCGGACCATAGGCCGGACATCGTGCCAGAAGGCCGAGCGGAAGGTCTCTTCCGCCTCAACCAGATTGCAACTCTGTTGCAGTTCCAGAAGGCGAGCCTGATCGACCAGTGCGGCGCGTGCAAAGAGTTCCTGCGCGGTGACGACGGTCTGGATCATGGCTTCGATCTTGCCCTTGAGGTTGTGGCTCTGGTCGATCATGAAGACCACGTCAGCGCGGTTGGCAGCGGGAGTGGAGAGGATCTCATGGAAGATGCGGAAGACCTGGTAGGGGTCGATGGAGCCGAGGGTTAGGTCGTCGTCGGCATACTTGCGGTCGTTGAAGTGGAAGCCGCCGAGCGCGCCGAGGTGCAGCAGCCATGCGACGATTTGTTCGATGTTGGTGCCCTGGTAATGATGCCCGGTGTCGACAAGAACGCGGGCCTTGGGGCCGGCGCGGCGTGCGAGTTCAAGGGCCATGCCCCAGTCTGCGATATCAGTGTGGTAAAAGGCCGGCTCAAAGGGTTTGTATTCGATGAGCATGCGCTGCTTGTCGCCAAGGGCGGCGTGCAGGGTGGTGAAGATCTCTTCCATGTAGCCGATGCGCTGGCGCATATTCTGGGTGCCGGGGTAATTGGAGCCATCGGCGATCCAGAGGGAGAGGTCCTGAGAGTCGAGTTCCTTGCCAATCTCCACGCAGTCCAGCAGGTGCTTGAGGGCAAGGCCGCGAATCTCCTGGCTGGGGTTGGCGATGGAGCCGAACTTGAACTGCTGATCCTGAAAGAGATTGGGGTTGATGGAGCCGGCGCGCATGCCGTGTTGCTCTTCGAGCGCCTTGATCTTGGGCACATCGGCGAGACCGCCGGGTAGATCCCACAAGACGTGGAGCGCGATGGTGGGGCTGGCGCCGGTGAGCGCGTTGACCTGTGCTGCGTCCGCGAACTTCTCCACGATAGTGGTGGCGGCGGCGGGCTGGACGAACTTGCCGAAACGGGTACCTGTGTTTGCGAATCCCCAGGAGGGGACTTCGATGCGGAAGCTGTCGAGGGCCGCGAAGACGCGATGCTGATCGTCGGCATGGCTGGAGATGTTGGAGTTCGACTGGTTGCTCATGGTGATGACCTCCGCTCCGGCATTTTTCGTAAGGCAATTCATTAGGGACTATATTTCACCTTCGCAACTTCGTCGAGTATGATTGCGGGCGCCGCACAATCTACTGTCTTTCGGAGTCTTCCCGTATGGGTGCCAACCCGTTTCTCGGTGTTATTTACCACTGGATCGGCGGCTTTGCCTCCGCCACGAACTTCATTCCGTTCCGCGGCATCAAGCGCTGGTCCTGGGAGATTTACTGGCTGATCCAGGGTTTTGCGGCGTGGATTGTGGCGCCGCTGGTGCTGGGCAGTATCTTTGTGCCGAATCTGTTCGGGATTTTGCGCCAGGCTTACGCGACCAATCCGCGGAACGTGTCGTATGCGCTGCTGTTTGGCCTTCTGTGGGGCGTGGGTGGGCTGACGTTCGGGCTTGCGATCCGGTACCTGGGGATCGCGCTGGGATACGCCGTGGCGCTGGGGCTTTGCGCGGCTTTCGGAACTGTCGTTCCACCGATCTTTCATGGGCAGGTTGGCACGATCCTGCATCAGGGCTCGGGGCAGATTATTTTGCTGGGCGTCGCGGTGTGCGTGATTGGCGTGGCGGTGAATGGGGCTGCTGGGGTGTCCAAGGATCATGAGATTACCGAAGTGGAAAAACTGGAAGCAGGCGAGAGAGACTTCTCGTTTGGCAAGGGGCTTTCAATCGCGGTGCTGGCGGGTTTTATGAGCTCGTTCTTTGCATTTGGGCTGGATGCGGGCAAACCGATTGGCGACCTTGCGAAGTCGCAGTTGCTGGCTTCGGGGAGGTCGGAGATCTGGCAGAACCTGCCGGTGCTGGTGGTTGTGCTTTGGGGCGGGTTTATTACGAACTTTGTGTGGTCGGTGATTTTGATTGTGAAGAATGGCTCGGCATCGCAGTTTATCGGGACGCCGGGGCTGAATCCGATGCGGGCTGCGGCTACTTCGGGCGATACGCTGGCGGAGTTTGATCCCACGGATCCCTGTTACTCCGAGACGCTGGCGCTGCCGACATTGCTTGCGAATTACGGGTTTGCGGCGATGGCGGGCGTGATCTGGTACTTCCAGTTCTTCTTCTACTCGATGGGTCAGACGAAGATGGGGCGATACGAATTCAGCTCGTGGACGTTACATATGGCATCGATCATTATGTTCGCAACGCTGTGGGGAATTTTCCTGAAAGAGTGGCTGGGCACAAGCAAGCGGACTAAAGGACTCGTAGCAGCCGGGCTGTTTCTATTGGTGGGTTCGACCGTGATTGTGGGCTATGGAAATTACATCGCAGCGATAAAAAAATAAAGGCTCCGATGATGCGTGTCTGCTCTACGTTGAACGTTCGCAAGGACATGCCGGGGGAGTACAGGCGTCGGCATGCGGAGGTGTGGCCGGAGCTGCCGGGATGCGGGGGGCTTGAAGTGAACGAACGGTGGCAGGGAGATGGCTGTTTTTTTTGAGGGGCTGGAGGTGCATGCGGAGGAAGGCATGCAGGCGATTGAGGAAGTGTTTCATCTGGATTGGTGGGGATAGCGGGGATTGGGTGGGAGCTCGTGGCGTGGGGGCACCTGGATTTGTGGTTGAATGGAAGGTTCAACAGGGCATGGATTTGTGGTTAATGGATGGCTTGGCCTTTGGGGGAAGAGTCATCGGCTACAGAACCTTTGCGTGGAACGAATAAGTCAGTGAAGGCTGGGCTTATTACTTTTTCTTTGCCGGTTTTTTTGCCGGGACGGGAGTGGTGTAGCTTGAGAGCTTTTTTACTTCAGAGCCGGCGAGGAGGAAGCCGCCTACACCGTAGGTGTAGCTTGCACCGGGAAGGTAGAAGGCGGGCTCGGAACCGGTTTGCTGGATGCCGCCTAAACGGCCGTCGGCGTAGATGTGATTCTGGATGATTCCCTTCCAGGCCCTGGTGATTACCGGGGTGTACGTTGCGCGGTCGAGATAACCGTGGTTGACGCCGTACGCCATGCCATAGATGAACAATGCGGAGCCGGCGACCTCGTCCAGCGGGAAAGTTGCGGGGTCCAGCAGGCCGGCGTGCCAGAGGCCCGTCCGGGGATCCTGGATGGACGCTACTTTTTCAGACATCTCTTTGAGCTGGCCTATGTAAAAGGGGCGGTTGGGATCGTCGGCTGGCAGGCGGTCCAGCGTGCGGGCGAGGCCGCCGAAGACCCAGCCTTGACCGCGGGACCAGAACATTTTTTCGCCGTTAGCCTCGGTCCTGCCTTTATAGGTGGCATCGCGGCTGTAGAGGTGCTCTTCGCGATCGTAGAGGAGGGCGTAGGTGTTGTGCCACTGCGCGTTGAGGTAGTCGACATACTTGTGGTCGCCGGTGGCCTGGGTCATTTCGGCCCAGACTGCGGGAGCCATGTAGAGGGCGTCGCACCACCACCAGGGGATCCTGGGGTCGTTGGCCTTGAGGGTCTTGAGCAGGTAGATTTCGTCGAGGTCGGTCCGGGTGGGGGCGATCCATCTCTGGTCGCGCTGGGCGGCAGGTTGCAGGAGGTAGAGCTCGAGGTAAGTGGAGCCGATGGATTGGTCGTCGGCGTTGGGGAAACGGCTACGAAGCTCGAAGTTGAATTTCCTGCTCATGTCGAGCACGGCGTTGCGGTATTTAGGGTCGCCGGTAGAGTCGGATGCGGCCATGAAGCCGGTGTAGAGGACGGACCAGGTCCAGATGCGATCGAAGTAGGGCTGGGCTGCGGTGAGTTGCCAGTCAGCTACTTTTTTTACGGCTTTGTCTATGTTTTTGGGGGTCAGGGCTGGGGAGAGGTCGGTGGCAAGAGGGCCGGGGTCGGCGGGAGAGTCGCCGAAGTGACGGCTGTTGTCCCTGTCAATCATGGCCTGCACGGGCGGCATGGGCCTGGGGTACTGCTGGGCTGCGGCGGAGGCGGTGAGGACGAAAGCGGCGGCGAAGATCGGGAGTTTCATGGGGCTCCGGGGTGTGGAGTAAAGCTGCAGAGGCGAGACACAGGTCCTGACGAGTATGAAGCGACCGAAAGGTCCGCTTCTGTGTGAGGTTCTGGCGCAATAGGAATTCGTTCAGCATGCCAAGTTTAATGCAGGAAGGGCCGGGGCATCTCGCTGCCGGCGATTCGGCTGCGCATCATGGGGTAGTCGGCTATGTTTTGCGAGACGAGGGAGGGCCACGCCTTCATCGAGTGGGAGGGTGACGTTGGACTTGATGAAGATGTGGTCGGCGGAGGTGGGCCAGCAGACGGTGAAGAAGTGGCGCCGTTGCGGTCCTTCATCTTCGAGCAGGTCAACCAGGTGCTCGAAGATGAAGCTGACGGCTGGTTTGCGGCAGGTCTGGGAGAAGACCTTGGTGTGCTTGGCTTTGGCCCAGTCGTTGATCTGGATGCGGTACTTTTCGTTGGGCGAAGAGGGGAAGCTGCGTGCGTTTGTACACTCTCCGGCAAACACATTTTCGAGGCAGACGATCGAGTTTAAAGACGATATGTACTTCAACGCGTACGGTGCGTATGGGCTGGCGCGGTGCATCGTGAAGAAGATGCGGAATAAGCTTCCGCCGCTTGCACCTTGTCTGTGCAAGCGGGTCGCGGCGTTGAGCCCAGCGCACCCGGAGGCACTGGCGGTGTGGCCTCTTGCGGCGAGAGCGGCAATCTCGGCAATCCAGATTGAGACGCCGTGTGGCAGGTAGCGCGTGTGGCACGGTGGGTCCGTCCGGTGCGATACTGAAAGGAATGAAGATAGAGGAAACTGCTTTCGTCGCCCGGAGCACCATACCGGTGGAGACAACCGTTGGATCGGAGATCGTGCTGATGTCTTTGCAGTCCGGCGAATGTTACGGACTGGGCGATACGGGCTCTGAGATCTGGCGGAAGATGCAGCAACCCGTGCTGGTCAGCACGCTGTTGAGCGAGTTGCGCGAGGACTATGCGGCGCCGGTGGGAGTGATCGAGCAGGACGTCAAGGAGCTTCTGGAAGACATGTTGAAGCGTGGACTGATCGAATTGCGGTCGTAGCGTTCCGCCAGATCAGGGCTTCAGTAGACGCGATTCGATGAGGTGGATGACGGATTCCATCTGGTTTAGGTCCCACGGTATGGTGAGGCGGTAGCCATGTGCAGTGCTCAGAACGCGGGCGCAGCGGAGGAAGAGCTCGGACTGGGCACCGGTAAGTTCATTCACATAGCTCAGGTAGGTCATGTCCATCATGGCAGCGATGGTTTCGGACGCTGAGAGCGGTTCAAGAGTGGCTTTGTGGCTGGGTTCAACGGCCTTGCGGAGGAAGACCAGGTTGGCGATCCTGCGCGTGCCGAAGTTCTGCTGATTCAGATAGACGCGGTACTTGTCGTCGGTGCTGTAGGTACGGTTGCGCTCTTCGGGAGTTTCGCCGAGGTAGTCGAGGCTTTGCCGCCAGAGCTTGACCCAGGATGCGACGGGCACGACGCGCATGGTTTCGCCGGCTGGCTCCAGAAGGCAGATGTCGTCTGACACGACACGGTAACCGCGATGCTGGAGCGCGGCGGCGGTGGTCGATTTGCCGGCGCCTGATTCTCCCAGGAACGCGGTGACCAAATCTTCGCTCTCGACGGCGCTGGCGTGCAGAGGAAGCAGAGCATTTTGGTGGCACAGCGCGCCGAAGACGGATCCGAGGAGGTAGGTGGAGACGTCCGACATGGGCGTCCCAAGCGTCATTTCGACGCGCACCTCATTGCCGTTGGCAACGTAGTAGCGAGCGACGTTCGGAATGTCAAGGAGATATTCGCGGGCCGAGACGCTGCACCATTCGCCGAGATTGTGAGCATCGGGGATGGTGGCGGGGACGCCGCCGACACGGAGCGTGACGTGGAGAGTTCCCGAGCCAGTGGTACCTTGCAGTTCGGGAATATCGATTGCAGAAAAGAACTTGAAGGGTCCGAAGTAAAAAATGTTGGGGTGTTCCGCAGAAATCCGGCTTAACTGGTCGGGATATTGGCTTGTGTCGTCAACGGCTGGGAGGTGGCCCATGAGCATATTTTACAGATCACGCAAGGTAAAGTGGGTGGAACCCGTTTTGGATCAGCGATAGAGCCAGAGGAAGTGTGAAGCGTTTTTAACAATATTTCGCTGGTCAGACATACGGTAACTCCTGTATTCTTTCGCAAGGAGAACCCACCGATGACCTTTCAAAAGAATTGGATCAAACCCAGCATTGAAGTTACGGCTGTCAAGCTCGCTCAAAACAGCACCGTAAGCGGCACTCCAGACGGCACCAAGACCCACTCCAAAAGCTAACTTCGCTCTGGTACGGGAACATCTACCTGCACGTTTATCACTCGGGCCTAACATTGCGGCTCCGACATGGCTTTTTAGAGGCGGGTATCGTGCAAAAGCAAAAAACTTGGACAAAGCCAGGTATCGAAGTTGTTGCTGTAAGACTCGCCCAGAATGCGACGAACCTCGGTATTCCGGATGCCGTTCTGCTCCATTCAAAAAGTTAGCCCGGCTTCAGGCTTAGTCCTCACGGCGTTTATGGGGTCAGCCATCCTTTCAGGCAACGCAAGCAGGTCCATCGCAACTTTTCAAAAATGATACTCGGCGTAGTCGTAGTAACGAATTAGGTGTACGTCGTGATATTTTTTTGAAGAGTACGAGCGCCCGCGTGACTCAAGCGTTGTCTTGCTGGAATCACCAAACTCTAATCGACCCGCAGCCTCACGCTTGATATTGCTTGTTTTGGTACGGATTCTTGCAGTGACCTTCAACCATGTCATCTATTAGCACCTTCTGGAGTCGAGGCCGGCTGAACACAGCGCAGCCACTCCACGAGCGGATGCAGGCGGCTCAGGCAAAGTATGGACCGGACCATGCTTTTCGCTGGAGCGATGAACATATCTCGCTTGGCGGAAACCTGATGCGGCTACTCCCAGAGGACATACACGACCGCCAACCCCTTTGGAGTTTCGATGGCTCTGCATGTCTGGTTGCAGACGTGCGCCTGGATAACAGGGCGGAGCTTATACGCAATTTGGGGATTGTGCAGCCGGAGGAACAAGCGGACTCGGAGATTCTGTTGGCGGCCTGGCTGCGCTGGGGGGAGGCCTGCCTGGATCACATTTATGGCGGCTTTGCGTTTGCGGTCTGGAATCCGATCCGGCGCGAGCTGTTTGCGGCGCGCGATCATGCCGGAGAACGGCCCCTGTGTTTTGCACACACAGACGACTTCTTCGCGCTGGCCTCCATGCCAAAAGGACTGCTTGCGCTGCCGCAGCTTTCCGCAGGCGTATGCGAAGACCAGGTGGCTGACTGGCTCATCGGCATCCCGCCGAAAGGAAGGCAAAGTTTCTTCAAGGGTATAGAAACACTGCCTGTGGGCCACTTACTCAGGGTTACGCAGGACCGGCTTGAATGCAGGCAGTACTGGCACCCGTCGAATGCGAAACCTGTTCGTTACAAGCGGGATGAGGAGTACGCCGACGCTCTTCGGGAGCTTCTGGATCGGGCCACAGATGTCCGATTACGTAGCCCACGAGGAATCGGTTCGCACCTGAGCGGGGGGCTCGACAGCTCCAGCGTGACGGCCTCAGCTGCGTTGCTACTAGAGCAACGAGGCCAGGGTCTGACTTCGTTCACGTCTATTCCTCGTCCCGACTTTAACGGAAAGGCGAACGTATGGGACATTGCCTCCGAGGGTGCAGGCGCAGCGGAGATTGCGCAATGCTTCAGGAACGTGGATCACGTTCTGGTGACGGGTGCCAAGTACGGACTGGCCGAGACGATAAAACGCTGGACGGATGCGATGGATTTACCCGTTGTCCATGCGACTAACCTGCTTTGGCTTTCTGCCATTCAGGATGAAGCGCGGGCGCGGGGCCTGGGCGTGATGCTCGAGGGCCACGCTGGAAATGGCACCATGAGTTGGGATAGTCCGGCGATCCTGACCGAGTTGTTCCGGCAGTGCAAGTGGATCAAGCTGCTGCGCACGGTAAAGTCTGTGCGTGAGGATGGCGAGGCTTCTTACAAGGGAGCATTTTCAGCTGCGACCAATGGCCTGATACCGTCTTGGCTGCTCAAGCGACTGCGACCTGCGCAGGCGTTCGCGCTTACGGACAAGATCATCCTTAACCCTTGCCTACTTCAGGAGCATAATCGTGTCGAGCGGCTGGAGCAGCTCCATTATGGTGCTGGCAAGACATCACTCGAGGAACAGGCAGCGCTTTTCGAGTGGGTCGATTCGGGTCCGGTCAACGCCGGTATCCGTGCGATGGCGCACCTTGATCCACGGGACCCCACGGCAGACAAACGCATCTACGACTTCTGTTTTGGCATCCCGCAGGAGCAATACATTGTGGGCGGACACTGGCGCTCGCTGGTGCGGCGGGCAATGAAGGGCCGCCTGCCGGATGCGACGGTGAACCTTTACAGCAAGCGTGGACGTCAGGGCGCGGACTGGTACCTGCCACTGGGAGAGGCGCTGCCAGAGCTGCGAACGGAGTTGATCGCGCTGGAAAAGTCGCCGGTCGCAAAGCGGGTTCTCGACCTGCCGAAGCTGGGCCGACTGCTGGAGACCTGGCCGAGCGAGGGCTACGAGACGAGCCGGGTCAACGCCATGTGGAATATAGCCATGAGCCGTGGATTCAATCTGGGCTACTTTCTCCTGAGCCACGAGGCAACTGTGGACCAGATTGATTCAATGGATTCGATAGATCAGAACGGAGACGGGGTCGAAGGGGCGGGTTCGGCGCCGATCGCTTCCTCGACGGCCTGAGCTTCCACCACGTCGCGGACCTCTTCCCAGCTTCCCTGCAGGGCGACTTTGCCGGCTTCCATTACAAAGATACGGTCGGCGAACCGAACGGCGGAGGGTCGATGGGAGATCAGCAACGTCGTGACTGAGTGACCTCGCGCCTGCACCGAGCGGAGGATGTTCTCTTCGTTTTCGAGATCCAGTGAGTTCGTGGCTTCGTCCAGAATCAGAAGCGACGGCCGAAGCAACAGCGCGCGTGCGAGCGCGATGCGCTGGCGCTGCCCGTGTGAGAGCATCATGCCGCGGTCGCCAACGACGGTATCGATTCCCTGCGGCAGCGCGTTGACGAAGCCTGCACTGGCGGCCTCGAGTGCGGCGGCCAGATCGGCGTCGGTGGCGTCGGGTTTGGCCCACAACAGGTTGGCGCGGATGCTGTCGTGGAAGAGGAGCGTGTCCTGGCTGACGTACCCCACTTGCCCTCTCCAGGAGCGGGCGTTGGACCGGACGATGGGGGTGCCGTCGGCGGCAACCGTTCCCTGCTGCGGCACCAGCAGGCCCATGATAATGTCCGCGACGGTGCTCTTACCTGCGCCGGAGATGCCGGCAATCGAGGTGATCTGTCCGGCGGGCAGGGTCAGGTCGAGCTGGCTCAGGACCTGTTTTCCCCCTGTTTTGTAGGCGAAGGTGACGCCGCGGAGGGTAAGCTCGCGGCGGAGCGTGGGGGCGGGCGAGGGGAGTTCGTCCTGCTCGGAGTTGCGATCGCACTCGGTGAGGAACGTATCGATCTGTTCGTAAGCGGGCAGGTCCGCCAGGGCTTCGTTCAGCCGGGCCTGAACGTTATTGAGCCGAGGGGCCGCGCGCAGAAACGCGAAGAGGAATATGAGCATCGTGCCGGCGCTGAGATGGAAGGGGCCGAGGCCGAGCAGGATGACACCGCAGAGCGCCAGCATGGAGAAGATCTGAAACCAGCGCGAGGCCGCGATGGAGCGCCACTGGTTGTCCATAAGTTCAGCGGTGACGGCGCCATAGCGCTGGGTGAAGACTTCCAACTCGCGGTCCTGCGCCCCGTAGGCTTTGACTACCTTGAGATTGCTCAAGCGCTCCGTCGATGAGTCAAAGACGTCTCGCATCTTGTCCGATACTTCATCGCCTGAGCGGTAGATCTCGCGACCGGCGCGGCGCTGCCAGGGGATCAGCAGGGAGACGCAGACCAGTACGACCAACGTAAGCAGCGGTGCGAGATAGAGTGCGACGCCGAGCATGAGGAGGGCGACCATGCCGTTCGAGACCAGGCCCATCAGGCCGCTGGTCAGGTTACCGATGCGAGGGAGCTCGCCGGTGAGAACGTGAGTCAGGTCCGACGAACGGCCGCGCGTAACGAAGGCCCAGTCAGCGTGGAGAATGGAGCGGAAGATTCGTGTTGCCAGCGAGTTGCGCAAGCGCAGAATAATGCCCAGTTCCAGCGTCGAGAGCATGCCGTTTAGCTGGGCAAGCAGCCCGACACTCAACAGAACGACCAACAGCAGCGACGCGAGCCACGCCGGGCGGGGAATGTGGGTAGCAGTGAGGAAGCCGAAGAGAAGCTTCGTATGAGGCCCTGGCGGGCGAGGGCTGGAGGTCGAATCGTCAAGCAGCGAGATGACCGGAAACACCATGGCGAGGCTGATGCCCTCCGTCAACGAGAGCAGCGTGGAAAGCGCGAGAGCGGCGACCAGTTGCCAGCGCGCGGTCTGCCAGAGGAAGTGGAAAAACTTTCGTAAGGGGTGCAAGCTTGTCCTTTTCTTCTCGTTCAATAGGTCGCAAGGGTCGAGAATTTATGCGCGACCTCGCCGCCGATGACGATCTCGCCGCCAGCTTCGAGCCAGGTGTGCGTGATCAGCTTATCGTCCTCGCGGGTGACTCCATAGTGCAGCAGGCTGGGGATTCTGCGATGGCGCAGCAGAGCACTGGCCGCGAGACACTGAGGAAAGCATACAAACTGCACGGGAGAATAACGCGCTACTACGAGGACCGCCCAGCGAACCAGCAACCGCTCCTTATCGAAGGTGCTCGGAGCGGGTCCACGGAGCGGCCTGGTCTTCCAGGCGATAACCCGGCTGACGGGAACGAAATGCAGCGCGATCTTTGCCGTAAGGAGCAGGCAAAACGTGCGGAAGAGCATTCCCAGTTTGTCAGATTCCACCTCGCGTAGTCTGCGCACGAGGCTGCGGGTCTTGCGCCAGGCTCGTCCTGACCGGGAATCAGGGCTCATATGCGCGGCGCGACTCTCCGTTTGCCGGGGCGAACGTCCTCTAAGACATCCGCAACAAAGTGCGACATGTATCCCGAGAACGCATATAATTGCGATTCAACCAATTCCAATCCCCTTTCAGTATTTGGCAAGTTTATCTTGCGGGAGCATTTGATGCTGGCGTTTCGTGATTTCCCAGGCCACTTCCAACTCATGCTGCTATGCGCACGCCGCAACTGCTGCGACGAGGACTTGGTTCAAATTCGGGAATTGATCGCCCAGCCAGAGTTCAACTGGCCGGAGATGCTCGCCGTCACCACGCACCATCGATTGAGCTCCCTGGTGTTTGAGACATTGGACCGGGTCCGAACCGAGGGTGTGCCTCGTTTCGTTTACGAAGATCTGCAACGGCAGGCCCAGGGAAACGCCTTTGAGGCGCTACGATATACAGCCGAGGTGCAGCGTCTCGCCGGGCAATACGCGGCGGCCGGACTGGAGTTTTCCGTCCTGAAAGGGGTCGCCCTCTCGCAGTTTTTGTTTGGCAACGCGAATGCCCGGCACGTAGGCGATATCGACCTTCTGACCTCGCCGACCCGGCTGGCGGAGCAGTTGGAGTTGTTCAAAAAAGCCGGCTACACGGTGTTGAACCCAACCTGCCGGCTGACGCCCCATCGGATCGCCTCCTACGTGACGTTCTGGAAAGACTTTACCCTGGAAAATCGCACCCTTGGCTTCGAGCTCGATCTGCATTGGCGGCTGTTCAACAACCGCTTCCACGCCGCCAACCCCATGCTTTCGCATGCCTGCTACACCACGATCGAGGTCTTCGGGGTGCCCATGCGCGTATTCTCACCGCGCGACCAGTTCATCTACATCGCCGCGCACGGACTCTCGGATGCGTGGACGTATCTTAAAAGTCTGGCCGACGTCGCGGCTTTTCTGGACCTGTTCGATGAGGAGGACCTGGAAGCTGCCCTCGGTCGGGCAGAAGAGCTTGGCCTATTGAGCCAGATGAGCGCAGCCATCCATCTTTCAAACGACTGGATGGGCACCCGCGCCGAGAGCCCGCGACTTCTGCCGGCCACTGACCCGATCGCGATGCGGGTCCGGGAGCGCACCACCGAGTCTCTGCTGAGGCACAACTTTCGCCCGCATCGGAGTTACACCAGCCCCGCAAGCTGGCTTGCATTTGAACTCCGCCTGGTGCCTGGCATCCGATCGTTCCTGGAAGTCGTGCGGCGGTTTGTCTGGCGGCCGCGCGTCTGGAAGAGCGTCGACCTGCCGGACAAGCTGTTTTGGATCTATCCGCTGGTGGGTCTATTGATACTGCCGCGGCAACATACGCTCGAAGAGTAAACCCTACTTTCCGGTTGGCGGCCACAGCCATGCAGCGCCGCGGACTCCGCTGGAATCGCCAAACTTTGCCGGGAAGATGGGTGTGTCGAAGTCGCCGCCGAAGATATAACGACGGACCAGGGCCGGCACGTTGCGATAGAGCCGATCCACACGGGAGACCCCGCCCCCGATGACGATCGCGTCGGGATCCAGCACGTTTGCCATCGAGGCCAGGGCCCGCGCCAGACGATCTTCAAACCGGTCGAATGCAGCAAGTGAGTCCAGGTCTTTGGCTTCCACCCCAGCCGCAATCTCGCGCGTGGTCCGCTGCTGACCCGTGACCTTTGCAAAGTCCAAAGCAATCCCCGTGCCGGAGATCCAGACCTCCAGGCAGCCGTGTTGGCCGCAGTAGCAATGTGGACCGGGATGTTCATCCAGTGTCTGCCACGGGAGCGGGTTATGGCCCCACTCGCCGGCGACACCGTTGGGACCAGCGTGAAGCTTTCCATCGACCACAACGCCACCGCCGCACCCGGTACCCAGGATCACGGCAAAGACCGTTCGGAACCCGCGGGCCGCGCCGTCTGTTGCCTCTGAGACCGCCAGACAGTTCGCGTCATTCGCGAGTCGTACTTCGCGGTCAAGAGTCCGGCTAAGATCTTCGCGCAGCGGCTTACCGTTGAGCCACGTTGAGTTGGCGTTCTTTATCAGCCCCGTAGCGGCGCGGATGCTACCCGGAATGCCAGCGCCGACCGTGGCGGTTTGGCCGGTTTCCTTCTCCAGACGGTGAACGAGACCGGCGATGGCGTCGAGCGTCCCCTGGTAGTCGTGCCGGGGCGTATCGACGCGGTGACGGACAAGCTCGCGGCCGTCATGATCCAGCGCGAGCGCTTCAATTTTGGTGCCGCCAAGGTCAATTCCAATACGCATAGTTTTAGTGGCTCATTACCGGACTGGCTCCGTCGGCAATCTCGCACACGAAGGTTTGGGCCGTTACGCCCGTGGATTCAAGATAGCCAGCCTGCAGCGCGGCGGCAAAGGCACTCGCGGCTGTAGCATCGACGAGACTGACGGTGCATCCGCCGAAACCTCCGCCGGTGAGTCTGGACCCCAGGCAGCCCGGGAGTTTACGTGCAAGTTCAACCAGCAGATCGCACTCTCTGCAACTTGCACCGAAGTCGTCGCGGAAGCTGGCGTGGGCATCGGTCATAAGCGCGCCAAAGCCCTTGGCATCACCCGCACGCAGGCAGACCAACCCGTCCAGAACGCGTTGGCTATCCGTAATCACGTGGCGTCCGCGCAGAAACGCCTTATGCGACATCTTCGAGCGAGCCGCTTCAAGGTCGGCGAGTGAGGCGTCGCGAAGCTGATGAACCTGCGGATTGTTGAGCCCGATGGCGTGGGCGGCTTCTTCCACTTCGCGCCGGCGCTCGCCATACTCACCGTCTCCGACCGAGTGCCGCACCATCGAATTACAAACAACCAACCGTAGAGCGGTCGGAATCGGGGCGAGTTCTGCTGTCAGGGCGCGGGTGTCGATGGCAAGCGCATTTCCGCGGACGCCACACGCCGAGATGAACTGGTCCATGATGCCGCAGGGCGCGCCAACGAAGTCGTTCTCCGCTTTCTGGCAGGCCAGGGCGATCTTTGGCTTGAGCATCTCGACGTTGGCCAGCGCCAGCAGCGCCGTGGCCGTCGCCACCTCGACGGATGCCGACGAACTAAGCCCGGCACCCAGTGGCACGTTGCCAGAGAGCGTCAGATCCGCGCCCTCGATTGTTATGCCGGACTGCTGCAGACTCCACGCGACACCGAAGCCGTACTCGCTCCAGTGCCCTTTTTCGCGAGGCTTCAGGTCGGTCAGGTCCATCTCGGCGGTTTCGTTAAAGTCCAGCGAGTGCAGGCACAGCATGTGATCGGCGCGCGGGCTGGCTGCGACGATCGTGTTAAAGCTGAGCGCGGCGGGCATGCAGAAGCCGCCGCTGTAGTCAGTGTGCTCACCCAACAGGTTCACGCGGCCCGGAGCCTGGTAGATTCCACGTGGCGCTGCTCCGGCCTGCTTCTGGTGGTGCTGTACGACGGCGTTGACTCGTGCTTCCATGGTCATACCTGGACCTCGCTTGCGACTCGCATCATCTCTGCTGCTTTTTCCGGTGTGATATCGCGCTGGGGCATACCCAACATCTCGAAGCCGACCATAAACTTGCGGATCTCCGCCGAACGCAGGAGCGGTGGATAGAAGTGTGCGTGGAACGTCCACTCCGGGTGCGGTTCGCCGTCCGTCGGGCGCTGGTGGAAGCCCATGGTGTACGGAAAGCTGACATGAAAAAGGTTGTCGTAGCGAGTGGTCACACGCTTCAGCAGGTCGGCAAGCGCGGCGGACTGCACAGCGTTGAAGTCCGTAAAGCTTCCGAGGTGTTTACGCGGCAGGATGAGCGTCTCAAAGGGCCAGACAGCCCAGTAGGGGACCAGGGCGACGAACTCATCGTTTTGCGTAACGATGCGCTCCCCGGCAGCCAATTCCTGTTCAAGATAGTGAGCCAGCAGCGTGCGCCGGTGCTTGCCCACATATTCAAGCTGCGCGGCGCCTTCGGCCAGGGGCTCGTTGGGGATATGGCCTGTGGCCCAGATTTGGCAGTGCGGATGCGGATTACTGGAACCCATCATGGCGCCGCGATTTTCAAAGACCGTCACATAATTGATCCACGACGTGGCGCCGAGGTTGGCGGTCTCCTGCTTCCAGCTTTCAACGACGCGCGAGATGGACTCAACCGGCATCTGCGAAAGCGTCAGGCTGTGGTCCGGGTCGAAGCACAACACACGGCAACGACCGTTCTCGGACTCGGACCGCAACAGGCTATCGGCGGGCGCTTCAATCTCCGGTTCAGAGACGGGCGCAAGCAGTGCGGGATAGTCGTTATCGAAGGCGTAGACGCCGGTGTAGGTGGGTGTGACAGCCCCACCCGCACGCGGATTGCCGGGACACAGGTAACACGACGGATCGTAGTGGACAAACTCCGGAGCCGTTGGTTTCGAGGTCTGGCCCTGCCACGGACGCTGCGTTCGCTGAGGGGAAACCAAGACCCATTCCCGGCTCAGAGGGTTGTAACGGCGATGCGGACGCATCGGAGATGAAGCATCATTCAAGGCAGTCGTCATGGGCTCCATTCAAACAGTCATGGTGGTCAAATGCGGTGCAATGTCCAGTTGGGTCCCGGTGCGTGCCTGGACCTGCTCCGGCGTTACTCCGTCCGCTATCTCTACGAGGAGAAGGCCCTGGTGCGTCACGTGAATCCAACCCAGTTCCGTAATAATGTCATGAACCACGCGCCGGCCCGTAAGCGGTAGCGTGCATTCGTCCAAAATTTTTGGCGAGCCATCTTTGGCGTTGTGCTCCATGGCGATGATGACTCGCCGCGCACTTGCGACGAGATCCATGGCGCCCCCCATGCCTTTGACCATCTTGCCGGGGATCGTCCAGTTGGCGAGGTCGCCGTTGCGTGCTACCTGCATCGCGCCCAGGATGCTCATGTCCATGTGGCCCCCACGAATCATCGCGAAGGACTCTTCACTCCCGAAGAAGCTGGTACCGGGCAGCGCGGTGACGGTCTGCTTTCCGGCATTGATCAGGTCCGGGTCTTCTTCTTCCTCAGTCGGCGGAGGTCCGATGCCAAGCATCCCGTTCTCCGACTGGAAGACGACGTCGATCCCCGGAGGTACGAAGCTCGCAATCATCGTTGGCAGGCCGATTCCGAGGTTGACGTAGAAGCCATCGTGAAACTCGCGTGCGATGCGACGTGCAATCAGTTCTTTTGCATTCATGCCCGGGCCTCCGCACGCGCCTTCAGGTAACGAGCTTCAATCGGCTTCACATATTTCTTGCCAACGAAGATGCGATTGACGTAGATCCCAGGCGTAATGATGTGGTCGGGATCGAGTTCACCCGGCTCCACAAGTTCTTCTACCTCGGCAATTGTGAGCGTGGCGGCAGTCGCCATCACAGGGTTGAAGTTGCGTGCGGTCTTGCGGTAAACCAGGTTGCCATTGCGATCGCCACGCCATGCTTTAACCAACGCCACGTCCGCCTTGAGCGCGTGCTCCAGGATGTACTCACGTCCGCCGATGTCGCGCGATTCCTTACCCGCCGCGACGATCGTCCCCAGGCCTGCGGGCACGTAGAACGCTGGAATCCCCGCGCCGCCAGCCCGGATTCGCTCCGCCAGCGTCCCTTGCGGGATCAGGGTCAGATCAAGCTCACCAGCCAGAACGAGCTGTTCCAGCCGCCGATTTTCGCCTACATAGCTCCCAACATGGGACGCGATCATGCCGGCCTCGAGCATCAGACCCATGCCAAAGCCATCCACGCCCATGTTGTTGCTGATGGTGTGAAGATGCTTCAGGCCACGGCGGACCATTGCCGCGATGAGGTTCTCCGGAATGCCGCAAAGCCCAAAGCCACCCAGCATGATCGTCATGCCGTCGCGAAGATCGGCTACGGCCGCGTCGGCGGATTCAACTACTTTATGCATGGCCTTATGCCTCGGTAGTGAAGCTGTAGAGGGTGGTGGACCGCAGGGTCTCCGCGGGCTGCAAGGTGGTCGTGGGGAAGCCTGGCTGATTGGGCGAGTCGGGGTAGTGCTGTGTCTCCAGGCAGAAGCCGGAGCGCTTTGCGTAGCGGCCGTTCCTGCGGTTTGGCATGGAGCCATCCAGAAAATTGCCAGAGTAGAACTGCACTCCGGGTTCCGTCGTCTCCACCGTAAGGACGCGGCCGCTGGTGCGTTCACTGACACGCGCCGCCACCTTCATCTCGCCGGGATTGCCGAGGACAAAGTTATGGTCGTAACCGCCCGCCAGCTTGAGTTGCTCGTGGTCCTCTTCAATGTGGCGGCCGATAGGCGTGGCCTTGCGCAGATCAAACGGTGTGCCTTCCACCGGGGTCAGTTCGCCGGTAGGAATCAGGGCCGCGTTTACAGGCGTAAAGTGCTCGGCGGGGATGCTGATCTCGTGCTTCAGGATCGTGCCGCTGCCCTCTCCCGCGAGGTTGAAGTAGGTGTGGTTGGTGATGTTGACGATCGTTGGCGCATCCGTGGTCGCGGTGTATTCAATCTTCAACACGCCGGTATGAAAGGTGTAGCGCACCGTAAGTGTCAGCGTTCCCGGAAACCCCTGATCGCCGTCCGGACTGACCAGCGTAAACTCCACGCCGTTCGCAATGACCTCCGCCTGCCACACGGCCTGGTCAAACCCCACAGGGCCTCCGTGAAGCGCGTTCGTCGCATCATTCTGCGGAACTTGGAACTCCTTGCCATCGAGTGAAAACCTGCCGCTCGCAATGCGATTCCCGTAGCGGCCCACGATCGCACCCTGGTATGACTTGTCCGCCAGATACAGCGCCAGCGAGTCATACCCCAGCACCACGTCCGCCACGCGTCCCGTCCGGTCCGGCACCTTCATCGAGACCAGCCGTGCGCCGAAGTTGCAGAACGTCGCCTCGCTGCTGAAGGCCGACCCGATCCGGCCATCCCACACGGTATATAGTTCGACTTCCGTGCCGTCCGGCATCTTGCCAAAAGGCGTAACCTGCGTCGCCTCTCTCTGCTTCTCTACACTAGACATGAGTGTCAGAATAGCGCGTTCAACCCACATCTTGCACTCCCCCGCCCAGAGATGGCTTGCATCCAGCCGTGCGTCGGATGATGATGGGTGGCGTGATCACTCCTTCAATCCAAGCCCGCCTTGTTCTCGCCCTCCTTGCGACCCTGTTGGCCACCACCGCGCAAGCCAAACCCAAGCCGCCGCCGGACCACTGGACAGGAACCTGGGCCACCGCGCCCTATGCGCTCGACGTACCCCAAAGATTGGCGGACCTTGGATTTGGTGCGGCCGACATGACCATCCGCGAGACGGTGCACACCTCGCTCGCGGGGCCGCTGGTACGCGTGGAACTGACCAACGAGTTCGGCACAGAGCCGCTTATTATCGGTGGCGTTCACCTCGCGCTCGCCGGAGCCACCTCAACGGAAGATGGCGGCATCGCCCTGACCAGCGCCCATGCCATGACCTTCAACGGCAGCCCGACCATTACGATTCCCGCCGGCGCCATGGCTGTCAGCGATCCCGCCGCTCTTTCCGTGCCCGCGGGCAGCGACCTGACGGTGAGCATATTTCTACCCCTGCAGACGATCAGCCGGGTCAGCTTCCACGACACTGCGTACCAGACCAACTACCTCGCAACCGGCAACGTCATTGGCGCCCGCACCCTCGCGGCCCCCCGAAAAGTCACCTCCTGGTTCTTCCTCAAGGCGGTGGACGTGCAGGCCCCCGGCACCACCGGCGCCATAGTAGCCTTCGGCGATAGCATCACAGACGGCGCCGGCAGCACGCTGAACATGAACATGCGCTGGCCCGACGTGCTCGCTCGCCGCCTCCATGCCGACAAGAAGACCGCAGAACTCTCCGTCCTGAACGAAGGCATCGGCGGCAACCGCGTCCTGCATGACACCACCGGTCCCAACGCACTCGCACGCTTTGATCGCGACGTGCTGGCGATGTCCGGCGTAAAGTACCTCATCCTCATGGAGAGCATCAACGACATCGGCCACGCCGCCGACCCTACCAATCCCTTCGACGTCGTCACCGCAGACGATCTCATCCAGGGTCTGGCGCAATTGGTTGAACGCGCCCATACCCATGGCATCAAAGTCATCGGCGCAACGCTTACGCCCTACGCTGGAGCGAAATACGCCTCACCCGCAGGTGAAACGATGCGCCAAGCTGTGAATACCTGGATCCGCACCAGCAAAACTCTCGACGGCGTAGTCGACTTTGACAAGGCCACCCTGGACTTGGCCCACCCCGACACCCTTAGAGCCGATTTCGAAGGCGGTGACCACCTGCACCCCAAGGACACCGGCTACAAGGCCATGGGAGACGCCTTCAACCTGAAGCTGTTCTACCCAACAAAATAAACCGCAGCGCAACGCAGAGCAGAACAGATAAAAACGGATACGGCTTACTTCTGCCCATATCCGTTCTTATCCGCCTTGATCCGCGTTACCCTTCGTTCTTACAGAAGCTCGATGCCAGCGAAGAAGTAACCGATTTCAAACGCCGCTGTATCTTCAGCGTCCGAACCATGAATCGCATTCTCGCCAATCGAGCTCGCGAACATCTTGCGGATCGTGCCCTCGTCGGCCTGGGCCGGGTTGGTTGCGCCCATCAGCTTACGCAGGTCAGCGATGGCGTTGTCCTTCTCGAGAACCATGGGGAAGATCGGACCGGAGCTCATGAACTCGGTCAGCTCGCCGAAGAACGGGCGTGCGGCATGCACGTGGTAGAAGCCCTCAGCCTGTGCCTTGGAGATGCTCATACGCTTGATCGAAACGATCTTGAAGCCGGCCTTCTGAATCTCGGCGAGGATGGCGGCGGTGTAACCCTTCTTGACTGCGTCCGGCTTGACGATGCTGAATGTGCGCTGTGACAACGTGTGTTCTCCCTTGAAAAGCAATAGCGTAAGTGTACCGGAAGCGCATTGCCGCTCGGTGAATCGAAAGACAAGACGTAGCGCGGATCAGGCAGATCAAAACGGATAAAGGCAAATTAGGCGAGTTTTACGTCCTATCCGCTTTAATCGGTACTTATCCGCTCTTATCTGCGTTAGGCCCTAATCTCATTCAGTACTTCCAGGACATATCCGCGCCAGCCGGGGCCGTCTCCGCGATACGTTTCATGATCTTCGGCAGGTACATCGTGTTGTAGTGCAGGCGAGAGTACGCATTCGGCAGTGTCGGATCGCCATTCCAGCAATGCTCCGCGCGCGGTCCGTACGCGACCTCACCCTGGTATGGAACCCCATGGCCAGGCGTCCCCGTCGTCTTCAGGAAATCCTCCATCAGGTACACGGCGTTGTTGAGCATGTAGGTATCGTCGGACCCGACATAAAGATGAATCTTGCCTTGCAGCTTCGGCCCTAGCGTCGACCAGTCGCGCTGCAGAATCGCGTTGAGATCGAAGTGCTCTTGCCAGTACTGAGCCGTCTTGTGGTCGATCGTGCCGGTGCGCTTGTTGAAGATTTCCTGCGGATATCCATCCGCGCCGACCGGCGAATAGACCGCCTGCCAGATGTCAAACTGGTCGCCCGAGCGGCCATGATCGCCCAGCGCCGCCTCATACGCCACGTTGTCCCGCACCGAGATCAGAGTCTGGCCAAGGTAGTTCCGCATCGCCGGCTGCTCCACACGCTTGTTCGCGCCCTGCGACCAGAACATATTCTCGTCCTTGTATAAATCGCGAGTCGTGTACGCATGGAAATCCACCGGGTCCGGACACGCCACAAACGCGCCATTGTAGTCGTCCGGATAAAACATCTGCACCGCCAGCGACTCCCAACCACCCGTCGACCCGCCATACACAAAACGCGCCCAGCCCTGGCCAATGCCCCGGAACTGCTTTTCAATCGCGGGTAAAAGCTCATGCTCAATCGCATCGCCATACGGCCCCACATTGGCCGAGTTGACGGCGTAGCTATCGTCGTAAAACGGATTGGCGTGCTGAATCTTGACAATAAGAATCCTCGGGAATCCCGGCGCTGTCCACTGCTTGAACTCGTTATATGCCTCCTGCTGCTGAATCTTGTTGTACCCCGCAAGATGAAAGCGCTCCGAGTACTCGGGCTTCAGATTCGCATCCGGCGGCGTCGTCCGAAAGTCTTCAAAGCCGCTCACGAAGTGGTCATGAAAGATCGCCAGCGGATAGTGCACGGAGGGGTGTTCGTCGAAGCCCTCCGGCACCAGTACCACCGCCGAAATAAACATCGGGCGACCCCAGAACTTAGTCAACAAATCACTTTGGATGCGCAGATGCCGCACGTACTTCGTATCCGGCTTTGGCGCAATCGGGCCAATCACCTTGTCCAGCGAAACCGCAATCGACGCAGCTCCCGGGCCAATCTTTACCTTGCGCGGCGTTGAGTACAAATTACCCGGTGCGAGATTCCAATGCTGCCCTTCCCCGCGATCCGGCGCTAGCTTCACCGTCTTGCCGTCGCCGCGATGAAACGTCTCATAGACGTTCAGCACCGCCTGCACCGTGTACTCACCCGGCGGCACATCCTTCAGGGCCGCAATCGGATAGCCCGTCGCGCCCGCGTCGATCACCACCGGCGCACCCGGCTTCAATCCATCCACCGTTACACCAAACACTATCTGTGACTTGGGCGTGTCGTCGATCTGCATCCGCGGCTCTTCGTTCGCATCGTTTGAAAGCAGCAACAACACGCGTCCATCCAACGGCTTGCTCGATTGCGAGTTAGGAAAGCTGACAGTGATCTGCTGCGCATAAGCACCGGCAGACACCACAAACAAACAGACGGCACAAAGAGATAGGAGGCGGCGCATACCGAAGTATAAGCACCACCTCCCCTGATCACCACAAATCCGCGATCACCATGTATCCGGGTGCCCCAGGGCTCGCTTCTGAGACCTGAGTTTTCACTCGAACGTGGGCTACGCCTTACCTAACAACCGAGCCATCGCCTCGCCAATCTCCGCCGGCGACTTGACCACCGTAATGCCTGCCTCTTCCATGGCCTTCATCTTCTCGGCAGCCGTGCCTTCGCCGCCCGAGATGATCGCGCCCGCATGGCCCATGCGGCGTCCCGGAGGCGCCGTCTGTCCTGCGATGAACCCAACTACCGGCTTCTTCACAAACTCCTTGATGAACTTCGCCGCAGCCTCTTCCGCCGAGCCGCCGATCTCGCCAATCATGATGATCGCCTCGGTTTCCGGGTCGTCGTTCAACAGACGCAGCGCGTCGATGTGCGTCGTCCCGATAATCGGATCGCCACCGATGCCAATCGCCGTCGACTGCCCAATGCCCCGCGTCGTCAACTGATAGACCGCCTCATAGGTCAGCGTGCCGGATTTAGAAACAATCCCGACCGAGCCTTCCTTATGAATACGGCCCGGCATGATCCCAACCTTGGCCTTGCCCGGCGAGATGACCCCCGGACAGTTCGGCCCAACCAGGCGTGTGCCCGACCGCTTCACGACCTCCCAGACCTTCACCATGTCGAGCGTCGGAATGCCTTCCGTAATGCAGATCACCAGCGGCAGCCCGGCGGCGGTTGCCTCCAAGATTCCATCGGCGGCGAACGGTGGCGGCACAAAGATCACGCTGACATTCGCTCCCGTTTCTTTCACAGCCTCTTCAACCGTGTTGAAGACCGGCCAGCCCTCATGCGTGGTCCCGCCCTTGCCGGGCGTCACGCCACCCACAACCTTCGTGCCATACTCCGCACAACCCTTGGCGTGGAACGTGCCCTCGCGGCCCGTTATCCCCTGCACAATCAATCGCGTATTTTTATCGACCAGAACAGCCATCGAACTTCTCCTTCTGCAACTGCTTAAAGTGTCTTGTAATTTCCATGTGTTCGCAAGTCGTAAAGTTCAAAGCGACCGCGGCTGACTCTGTATAAAAATCGTGGATAAGAGCGATGCCTTTCGTTGGCCAACGGCATATTCACTGAGCAACCGCGAAGGTGAGTGCCTATTGCTCGTTCCTGGCAGAGGTCTGGGTATCTGCTTAGTACATGCATCGTCACTTCCGGAATTGCCAGTGGCCCACCGAGCGAAGCAAAGGCTTCTTGAATAGCTGAAACGATCAGCTTTGTGTCTTTCACTTCACTGATCCCGCGCCGCTTTCACGGCCAGTTCTGCAGCTTCCTTCATCGTGGTTCCCACCTGAAACTTCAGCCCTGAATCAGCGAGAATCTTGCGACCTTCTTCAACATTCGTCCCCTCAAGCCGCAGGATAATGGGCAACTGAACATTCAGCTTCCTGGCCGCCGCAACAACCGCTGTCGCCAATACATCGACGCGCAGAATCCCACCAAAAATGTTGATGAAAATAGCCTTCACGTTCGGGTCGCTCAGCAGAATCCCGAACGCATTTTCGATCTGTTCCTGGTTGGCACCGCCGCCAACATCCAGAAAATTCGCAGCCGCGCCGCCCGAGTATTGAATGATGTCCATCGTCGCCATGGCGAGACCGGCGCCGTTGACCATGCAGGCTATGTTGCCATCCAGCTTGATGTAGTTCAGCGCAAACTTGCTCGCCTCAACCTCCAGCGGATCCTCCTCCGCCATGTCGCGGAGTTCCTTCAGATCCTTGTGCCGGAACATCGCGTTGTCATCGAAGTTGATCTTGCAGTCCAACGCGACCAGCTTGTCGTCCTTGGTCGTGATGAACGGATTGATCTCCATCAGGGTGGAATCTGTATCGACAAAAGCCTTGTACAGCCCCATCATGAACCCGACCGCGGCATTGATCTGCGTCGGCTTCAATCCCAGCTTGAACGCCAGCTTGCGCGCCTGGTACGGCTGGAAGCCCACCGCCGGCTCGACGTACTCCTTGTAGATCAGGTCCGGCGTGGTGTGTGCGACCTCTTCGATCTCCATGCCCCCGGACTGCGAAGCCATAAAAACAATCTTTGCGCTCGCCCGGTCCAGCACCAGCCCCAGGTAAAGCTCGCGCTCAATCGCCGAACCCTCTTCAATCAGCAGCCGCTGAACTTTCTGCCCTGCCGGCCCAGTCTGGTGCGTAACGAGCTGCATGCCGAGGATCGCTTTGGAAGCCTCTGCAGCCTCTTCCATAGTCCGCGCAAGCTTGACGCCACCGCCCTTGCCCCGGCCGCCCGCGTGAATCTGCGCCTTGATCACGACAACCTTGTTGCCCGCGGCAAACAGCGCCTTAGCAGCCGTATCCGCCTCTTCAAGCGTGGTGGCCATTTCGCCACCCGGAACCGGAACGTTGTACTTCCGCAAAATCTCTTTCGCCTGATACTCGTGAATCTTCATGGACACTCTCTATCGGCCTGGTGGGCGCCCCTGCATCGTAACCAACGACGCAGACGTTCCGCAATGCGAACAGTCGGTAATCGCACAACAGTCCGATGAACGACCTCCCCCACAAGCAGTAATTGCGGTCGATCCTGCCGTGCTCTGACGCACCCCGGTGCTACCCTGAAATCGATATGGCTCACACCCCTGACCCCTTTACCTTCGCGCTCAAACGCATCATCGAGGAGCACCTTCCCCTGTCTCGCGATGAAGCGCGCACGCTGCTCAATTACATCCTGGACGTCGACGACTTCGGCTCCGAGATCCGCGTCTCCGCACTGCTCGGTGCACTTGCCGCACGCGGCGAGACTGAGGACGAACTCGCCGGTTTCGTCGACACCTTGCGCGCCCGCTCGACACCCATCCCACTCGAAGCTTCAGAGCGTGCTCGTCTCGTCGATACCTGCGGCACCGGCGGCGATCTCTCCGGCACCTTCAATATCTCAACTGCCGCCGGCCTCGTCGCTGCTGCCGCCGGAGCCTGGGTAGCCAAGCATGGCAACCGCGCCGTCACCTCGCGCTGCGGATCAGCCGACGTTCTCGAAGCCATGGGCATCCCCGTCGATCAATCCCCAGCCTCCGCTGCCGCTGCGCTTCGCACCCATGGCTTTGCTTTCCTGCCGGCACCCGCGCTGCAACCTGCGATGAAGTCCGTCATGCCGATCCGCCGCGCGCTCGGGGTCCGCACCATGTTCAACATTCTGGGCCCCATGACCAACCCCGCCGGTGCCGAGGCGCAACTCCTCGGCGTCTATTCGCCGCGCATGGTACCCATCGTCGCAGCTACGCTGGCCAGGCTCAACACGCGCCACGCCTTCGTGGTCCACGGCTCCGGCATGGACGAATTCTCTATCGCAGGCCCCACAATCGTGGGCGAAGTGCTGGGCGAAGAGGCCCAGTTTGGCACTATGCTGCCAGAGGCGTTCGGCCTGCCCATGGCCCCCATCGAGCACCTGGCCGGCGGTGATGCCGAGACCAACGCCGCCATCCTGCACAGCATCTTTACCGGTGAAAAAGGTGGCCGCCGCGATGTCGTCGTCATGAACGCGGCTGCCGTTCTTATTACGGCCGGGCTGGCGGAAGACTTCCTCGACGGCGCCCGGCTCGCCCAGGCCACCATCGACTCCGGCAAGGTCACGCGCCTGGTCGCCGACTTAGCCGAGTCGCGCTCTGAAGCGTCCTAAGTCTGTAGACTGGCCAACGCAAAAACCAGCCGTATACACTGGCTGCGCCAGTTCCAGGAGGAACCCATGGCCCGTGTAACCGGAATCGGCGGTGTCTTCCTGCGCGCCCGCGACCCCAAAGCTCTCGCCAAATGGTACGCCCGTCATCTCGGCATCGCCATCAACCCCTACAACGCGGCTACCCTGTCCTGGTCGGATGAAATTCCAGCGGGCACCGGCGTGACGGCGTGGTCCACCTTCCCCAGCGATACTACCTACTTTGGCCCCGGCGCTCAGCCCGTGATGATCAACTATCGCGTAGACGATCTGGACGGGCTACTCAAAAAGCTGGCCGCAGCCGGAGTCGAGATCGACCCCAAGCGCGAAAACTTCGACTATGGCCGCTTCGCCTGGATCGTCGATCCGGAAGGCAATCGGCTGGAGCTATGGCAGCCCCTCGTCACCACCGTGAAGCCGATGGCGGAGTTTTCGGGTTAGATCCGCGTAATCCAGCGGACGCGTCCGTTAGCATAGCTATACATCATGCAATCGCACCCACCAGGACGCATTGAAGTCATCGTCGGCCCCATGTTTTCGGGCAAAAGTGAAGAGCTGATTCGCCGCCTGAAGCGTGCGCGCATCGCTCGACAGCGCGTCGCCTGCTTCAAGCCGGATATCGACCTCCGCTACCACCGCACGTCCATCGCATCGCACTCGTCGCACACGCATGAAGCCTGCACTGTCGCCAACGTCGAGCGCCTGAAGGAAGCCCTCCACGCGCAGCTCAACGAGGTCGAAGTCATCGGCATCGACGAGGCCCAATTCTTCGACGAGACCCTCATCCACTTCGCCATGGAGCTGGTTCACCTCGGCAAGCGCGTCCTCATCGCCGGACTGGACACTACCTTCACCGCCGAACCCTTCGGGCCCATCCCCAACCTGATGGCAATCGCGGACGAGGTTACCAAACTGTCCGCCGTCTGCATGGTTTGTGGCGCGCCCGCCATCCATACGCAACGCCTCGGCCAATCGCAGGAGCTGGTCGTTGTTGGTGCGGCCGGAATGTACGAGGCCCGCTGCCGCGCCTGCTTCCGGCCCTACCTGGACGAGCACCACTCCGAGCAACTCGAACTCCCCGCCGTCGCCAATACCTAAAAACGACGGCTGTTGTCTTAGTGTTTGTCCACCATGTCCTTCACATCTTTCCGCAGTGCCAAGGAGCTAGCCACGCGCGCATAGTACATATGCCCACCCGGATACTCATGCACGCTAACGCGCGACGCATCGCCCATGATCGGAATCTGGCTGACCGTCAGAACCGAACCCATGAACGGGCACGATAGATCCGCCCAGCCATGCGCGATTACGACCCGCAGCTTCGGATCGGTTGCCACCGCAACGCGCAGGTCAGTGGCTGAAGCTGAACCCGAGAACGCACCGTTGCCGCCGCCGCGCTCCCACATCCGGTTCACCTCGTTTGACAGCGCGTTGTAGCGCGCATCCGTCTTCCAGCCAACCGTGCGGGTGACGAAATCGACCATCGCGGTCGTGGTTGGAGCAATGATGCTCAGAAGGATCGGATCGTTCGTCTCCTGCGTCGGGTTATAGGGAAACGGATCGTACGAGGTCACGTTGGGGTCATACCGCGATCCCAGCTTACCGGTCTCGCGGAACTCTTCCCGCAGGAAAGCCTGCGTCTCCAGCCGTCCGCCGGACTGCCGCACAAAGGTCGGGTCAAGCCCCGTCAACTCCGTCACCTTCTTTACAATCCTCGGCGTGGCCTGCGGATCGGAGTTGCCCTTCAGCAGGTCCATCGCATACTCCCCGCGCGTGTAGTCGATGACGGCCTGCATGTTCGCATCCGTAAGTTTGCCCTGCCGTTCATAACTTGCCGCGACGATCGAAGGCAGCGTCAACATCCACGGAATCGGCGACAGATCCGGCGACCCGGCCACTGGCGAAAGCGCCGGCGAAACCAGCACCAGCCCGTTCATCGCCACGCCAATCTGCGACTGCAGATACGCTGTCAAACGCGGTCCGCGATACCCGCCATAGCTCTCGCCCACAATGTACTT
>JAYVZP010000104.1:0-56509 GCA_043783275.1 Rhodanobacteraceae bacterium | reverse complement strand
CTCTTCGCACTCCCTTGAACTCATATAAACCTATATAAATGAACAGTTTATGAGAATAAAGTCCAAATAATCTCCGAAGATTATCGTCCGGGGAGGTGCGAGTTGGTGCGAGGACAGCCCGCCCTATCTGTGGGGAAAGATGTGGGGTAGGATTAGCCAAAGTGTGGGGAAAGAAAAATCCCCACCCCGGAGAGCCTGCCCATGCCACTAACGATCAAGGAAATCGAGAACGCGAAACCGAGAGAGAAGAAATACAAATTGGCCGACAGTGGCGGCCTGTGTCTCGTCGTTCAGCCGTGGGGCGGAAAGTTCTGGCTCTGGCGGTATCGGTTCGATGGCACTGAAAAGAACATGACCTTTGGGGACTACCCTCACGTCGGCCCCAAGGATGCCCGTGACCTTCACTTTGCTGCCAAGAAGCTGCTTGCTACCGGCACCAATCCGATGTCCGAACGCAAAGCAGAGACCGAGGCAAAGCAGCAGCAAGCCAAAGACGTACAGCGTGTGGCTGACACTAGCTTCAAGAAGGTGGCCCGTAAGTGGTGGGCGTGGTGGTCGATCGGTAAGTCGCCCAGGCACGCAGAGACCTTGATGAATCGGCTTGAGCCTGATGTCTTTCCGGTCATCGGGCTTTTACCGATTTGACGTGCCCGTTTTTGTGCCATTAGAAGAGTTAGAGTAGCGCAATTATTTCTGAGTCCGAGGAGCTGTCGTCGGGGGTGTGGAGAAGTGCGAGGCGCGTAGCGGTTTCCACTTCTCCTCACCCCGTAATGTTTGTCAGGCAAGCTTCCGCCATCGTTGATCTGTGACCCAGCGAGGAGTGTGGCCTGATCGTGTTGTAGTGGACGCGCCAGCGTTCGGCCAGCACGCGCAGTTCTTTCATCGAGTAGAAGATTTCATCGTTCAGGAACTCGTCTCTGAGTTTGGAGTTGAAGCTTTCGCAGTAGCCGTTTTCCAATCGAGAGACGGGTTCGATGTAGAACGTCTTTTCTCCTGTCTTGGCCAGCCATTTCCGTAGGTCTTAGCCACGAACTCCGGTCCATTGTCCGATCGAAGATGTTCCGGCACTCCCTTCATGACCATGACGTTAGCCAAGGCCTCGATCACCCTGGCACTCGATCAGCGCCCTTAGCATCGAACTAGCAGGCACTCCTTGCTATGTTCGTCGATAAGGTTCAGCAGCCGCACTGTCCTGCCGTCATACGTCCGCGCGCTGACGAAGTCGTAGCTCCAAACGTGGTTGCGATGTGTCGGTCTGAGCGCACACATGAGCCATCGTTGAGCCATAGCCTGCCTCGCGGCTTCTGCTTCTGTGGACCCTGCGTCGCCAGATACGCTCCTCGCGATCCTTGCCCACCCGCGAGTCGGCTTGCTTGAGCAGCGTCATGATCCGGCGATACCCATAACGGCCGTACTGGCTGGCAAGCTGGATGATCGCTTGCGTGAGTGCATCTTCGTCTGCTTGCCGTATCGCACGATAGCGCTGCTTACCGCGCGGCTGGTTAGTCAACCAGCAAGCCTTCCGCTCCGTTATCCCATGCTGCTGTGCATGATCTGCTGCGACATGTCGGCGCTCGGGGCTTACAAGTTTCCCGAGGCCAATTCCTTCAACACAAGGTTGTCAACGCTCAGGTTTGCAATCAGACACCTTAGCTTCAGGTTCTCCTGCTCCAACTCTTTCAGCCGCTTCGCCTGGTCCATTCGCAACCCGCCATATTCCTTGCGCCAGCGGAAGTACGTCTGCTGCACGATTACTGCTTCTTTACACGCCAAAGGCGTCGTTTTCCCGTTCGCTGCGGTCACTTCAATTCTGCCGCAGCAGTTTTACCACCTGCTCAGGTTGGTACTTCTTGCCTCGTCCCATATGCTCTCCCTGTCCAGTGTCTCTCTTCTTCACTGGCACATTTCGGGCCGGGCACGCCAAGCAAAAGGGCGCTCCTGACCGGCATTACTGACGAGTAGCCGACATTTCGGTACAAGTGGAGGCCTAGCCTGTAGGATTGCCGCATCATGGATATCGTCCAGGGGCAGAAAGATGTTCGCGAGACGTTTCTCGGCGGATTTGCCAGGCAACTCGTTTCGGCTGTGTTGTGGGGTATTTCCGCAGCTGCATGCACATGGCATTCCCTTCGGCTGGGAGGGATAATTCTTCTTTTTGGAGGCTTTTTCATCTTTCCCGCGACCCAACTCCTGTTGCGCACCATGGGGCATGCTTACGCACTCCCTAAGGGACACCCCATGAACTCCCTAGGAATTCAGGTTGCATTCACCCTGCCTCTTTCTCTCCCGGTCGTGCTCGGGATCGCCACATTTCGACCGCGCTGGTTCTATCCGGCTTTCATGATTGTATTGGGAGCTCATTACCTGCCGTTCGTATTCATGTATGGCATGTGGCAATTTGCGGGATTGTGCGCAATCCTTGTAACCAGCGGTCTCGCATTTGGCATGTACCGGCCACAGCCCGTTAGTCTCGGTGCTTGGTTCACTGCAGCTGTACTCCTAGCGTTCGCCATTTTAGGGCGCCATGTCGCTACACGAGCGAATGCACGTACCGCGTAAACACTGAGAACACTTGCATCCCGGTTGCAATCTCGCACCTTAGATTCACGCTTGATGATGTTCTTTACCGCGGTGCCTGGAAACTTTAGATCGCCCAGGTGGAATTACAAAGGAGACGTCGATAGCACGCGGCTGCTTTGACGCGTCACATCCTTAATATCAAGGAACGCTGGACTTTACGCGCTACGTCTCATTTGGAGATTATGCGCCGTTCGGCGACCAAATGATTCCGCGTACGTGGTCCGACGTTATCCCAGAGAATATCTTTGTTGAAGGCAAGATCACGCTGCTGAAGAAGCTACCTGCAGGCAATTTGAAAATGATCCATGTTTCGAATGCAACACCGCCTGAAGAGCAGATATGGACAGTTTTTCTATCGCGAAAGGAGATCAGCGACCACATTTTGAGCGTGCCTGATTACGATTGGGCGCCCAAGGATCGTGCGCTTGAGGGCTACGTGGTCGTTTATGTTCGAACTGATCGCACAGGGCAAATCAGGTGTACTCTCTGAAATCTCTTCTTTAGGCGAGTACCTCGTTGTTCTATTGAGTCGGAAACCTCGATATTGCCGAAGGCGTTGACTTGGTGGCACTACCTTGTGAACAGCACTTCTGGTACTCTTCGCGCATGCGGCGGAAGCTAACGTTTCTTCTTCAAATGGTCATTCTTGTTGCCGTAGCCAAGGGCCAGGTTCCCGTGCATTTCAGGGCAAAAATTCACGCTCGAGAAAGCTTCATCCATCCCATTGGTCACGGATTATTTTTCGTTGTGGAGCAAAGCGACGCCGGAGACTGGAACTTTCTGGTAAAGCCATCGAGGCCTACAAAGCCCTCCTTGGACGTACGGGAGAGCTACACGGCCTGTCTCGAAAGTCCTTTCAAGCACGGCCCACGGACTCAGGATCTAGTAGCTTGGCGCTTTGCCCAAGATGCGGATCCTGTTTGGGCCGAGCCGATTCCAGCTAGAAAGAATGTTTCGTTCACGACCAACGCAGCCAATCAAAGATATGAATGCGCAGAGTCGGATGCACTTTACAACACCTTCCAAAGTGCCCAAAGTGCGGGTCGTGATGCAGACTACAGCGGAAGCTTGCCCCACTACAAGAGTCGCCCGGTCGGCCATGCCAGAGTGGTTATCTCATCCGTGGCTCTCAAGCCAGATCCGAGTGGGCAGAACGCCGAGTTTGAGAGTGTGACACTACAAGTCACGGTTACGTTCCCCAAAGAGGGAGCAACGCGGCACCACAAGCATTGACAGGTCGGTTTATTTGTCCTGGAACAAACGTTTCAGGAGCGATACAGGAGCTACGCTGTTGATCCTATATATAGTTCCGCGGATTTGAGGGGGCAAGGGAAGTCTTGCAGAACGGCTGCGACGCGCTCCTCATTAGTTTTGCCAATACGTGAGGCGGAGGGCTACATTGGGGGAATAGAACGGCTTATCGGTCTATGAACGATAAAGCCCTATCTACCGTTCCATCACCCTCTAAAGCTGCACCACAGACCACTCCCAGCTCTCCGGGGTGCGGATATTTCACAAGTGTCGAATTCTGCCGCGATCGCGCGGAGCGAACTCGCACCGGTGGCTTGTTTGGCTGTGATCGTCGAAAGGAGCTGTGAGCGGACTTGGCTCGGTTTTGGCTTCGCACCTGGTGCGCTGCACTTCGAGTTTGAGACCGCTTATGTCCTTCCGAGCCGTCAAAACCCCCGAGGTAGTTTACGAACTTGTCATTTTTCTTTGCTTCTCGCCTTTTATTACTTTTCTTCTACGACGGTAAAATAATGTGATGGCCTCCTTGGAGACCTCTTAGAGAGAGGATCGTGCGAAGGTTTCCTAAAATGCTTTTTCCCGGGATCTGAGCTTTATCTGCTCAGGCGTTACATGGGGTCACAACACTAAGCGTAAGAAAACGTACGCTTAGGTCAGAGGGCACTCGACTTGTTGAACGTCGGTTTGGTGGCCATTGTGTCGCCCTTTGAACGCCTGCGACGAGAGAAGTAAATCTGATTCTGACGCAAAGTAAAGCAGCCGGTAAAGGCGGCTCGTCCCAAAGATTGTTAAATTTGCGACAAGACGAGATACGTTGAGCAATGCAGGATGTTTTTCAAGTGCTACTCAGGGTCGTCAATTGCTAGCAACGCCTTGTCAAGGTTTCTACCAGAGCCGACAAAAACCAAGCCAGAAGCTTTTTTCGTCCTCGGAACTCGTTGAATAAATAAGTTCCCGCTGCGTCTTGTCTAGGGTGATGCACGCCTCTTTGTATGCGTGGATACGAGCGAATTAAGAACGGGCTGTACAGCTATGTTTCGTTCTAGCAGCCTGTTGACTGGGATCATTCGTTATGTGGATTCGCAATCTCACGGACTAGGATTTGGGGGCCATGGAGCATGCAGTTCGATATGCTTAATTTGGATCTGGGGGAGCCCTTCGATTGCGGCTTAGTTTGTCGTCCGGACTCTACCACTACAGATGTTCTTTCTGTGCGGTGCGAAACGGCAACTGGTATCGCAGATCAACTAGAATCTTGAGTCTTGCGGGTTCGTAGGGCTGGGCATGGGCAAAGCAATGCAAAACCACGCGGTGTTCTCGAAGAATCGCACTCATTTGCTTGCGTCGGAAGCGGCACAGCGGTTCTTTGCCGAAGGTAACCAGCGTGAGTAGTGGTTCACGTTGGACAACCCTTTTACCGCTATTGGAAAGCTGATTCAGACTTGGGCGTCGCAGAAGAGCTTTTCGGTAGCTCTTCCTGCACAGTCGCGCATAAGGGTCGGTCGTCAATCCATGCGTCTCATTCGTGCACTTATGCCCTATGAAAGCGTCTTCTCGAAGGGCCCTTCCGACGAGGGCGACTGCACTAACTGTGTCACATCTAGCCATCTGGTCTATGCACCAGTGGAGAACCGCAACGGCCTAATCGCCACCGCTCCAGCCTCGACCGCAGAACCACCCGGCACGTTGGCTGCGCCATTAGCCTGCGCCGTCGCTGGCTGGTCGAGTAGGGCTCCGGCTGGCTGAAGCGGATTGGTCCGAACCGCCAGGTAAAAGCGCGGGCTGCACACGCTGGACTGGTTATCCGTCTACAACTGCGTCGCCCGACCTTGTGTCGGCTACCAAATGTCATCGCACTGTGCGCGGTGTAAGACCTTGGTAGAATCAGGCCGCCCATAGACTGCGGAACGGCCCCTCAAAATCGCACAAAGACGGGGCAATACAGTCCCAAACGATCCTTCATGCAAAATCTGACCAAAGAACCAACACCAAGACAAAAACACGCCGCGATCACAGCTATTTCAGCAAATTGGATAGAGGCCGGATTCAGCGCCATTTCGGAATCTTGCGTCTGATGTTGAGTTGATACACACCAGATGCGGTAAGTTTGCCAATCTCCTGTCTAAAGCCTCTATTGTTGGAAGGTGACAAATCAAGATCTTAAACGCCTTTCTAGTAGAGAAGAGCTGTCGTCGACGCTTCGAACGCTTTTCCCGCACCTTGCCCCCTCTGACGTATCGCTCAGCCCAATACGTGGCGGCCGCAAATCAGCACTTGCGGTACTTGCAAAAGTAAAGCCAAAGAGCTACGCGATCAGTCGTAATTATCTGGCTGGTGACAATACGTTGCTGTCAGCTTACTTGCGCCATGGCGTGCTCACACTCGCAGAAGTACGAGATGAAGTGTTGCGGCGGGTGGCGAACCCCCAGGATGCTGCCAAGCTCATCAACGAGTTTGGCTGGCGCGATTATTGGCAGCGTCTTTACCTGCAATTAGGCGAGGGCATCTGGGTGGACCGAGAGCCTATCAAAACGGGCTACCGTGCTTCAGACTATGCCGACAAACTCGGCGATGACATCACGAACGGCACCACCACGCTCGCTTGCATGGATAGCTTCTCTCAGCAGCTGAAAGAAACCGGCTACTTGCATAATCACGCACGTATGTGGTTTTCGGCTTATATCGTGCACTGGCGTAAGATCCGTTGGCAAGCAGGTGCCGAGTGGTTTTTGAGGCACCTTGTCGACGGCGATCCTGCCAGCAATAATCTGTCCTGGCAATGGGTGGCGTCAACTTTCGCGAGCAAAGCCTACATCTTCAACCGGGAAAACCTCGAGCGTTACACGGCAGGCACCTTTTGTCGCACCTGCCCGCATGCTCAGGCGCGCACCTGTCCGTTTGACAGCGACTATGAAGCTTTGGAGTTCTCGCTTTTCCCCAGGTTGAACTCGGACGAGCAACTGCCGGCAAGACCAACCCCACCGCGGCCCTCCTTCACTTCGACTGCAAGCGAGAGCTCGGCCAAGATGACCGGCAAGCCATTGATTTGGGTGCATACCGATAGTCTGAACCCAGAGTCACCAATGCTCACAGCGCATCCAGGCAGCCCTGCCGTATTCATGTGGGATATAGACTGGCTCACAAAAAGCAAGATTGCGCTCAAACGGATTGTCTTTCTGGCGGAGTGCCTTCAGGAGATGCCGGGCACGATCGAACTTCGCGTGGGCAATCCGGCGACCGAATTGCTTGCCATCGCAAAGGATTGCGGTGCGGACTATATTCTTGCCCAAAGGACGCCGGATCCCCGACTACAGGCCGCGGCTGTTGCAATACAGCGACATCTCCCGGTTGTCTGGTACGATCCGCCGGCATTTGTCGAAAGCACACGTGCTTTCGACCTGAAACGCTTCTCTCGTTATTGGCAGCGCGCGCAAACTTCGGCCATGGAAATTACGCGTGCTGATTAGCAAAGGTGCACATCGGCCATTACCTGCCAAAAAAAAGTTTTGATCGAAGAATGAACATCTACAGTGAATTGCCTATCGACCGTTTGAATTGCATGCCATGATCCGTGGCCTGCATGACAGGTTCATCGAAGGGCCAACATACGCGGATTTATTTATCAAGCTTGCTGTAATTGACGGAATTCTTTTACAAGCGAGATTAGATATTTACTCCGCGTTGACGTACCCGAGTGAAAGCCCGACACTTGTGTAAACCCCTAAATGAGCGTGTTGCGACGAAATTATTGAGTGCCATGACAATGACGCAAACAAGCCTAAGGACACAGCGAATGGTCTTGTTTTATAGACATGTTCGTTAGGAGAAGGACGCATCATAAGAGATGCGTCCTTCGCAGCGGAACAGCGAGAGCTTCAAGATGAAGCGTTTTTTTCAAAAAAACGCGCTCATTATCAGTCTGAGTTTGCCATTTCAATGGCTTCATGTTTTTCGCTCGGTCTCGTTCGCCGTGGAGCCTTCCTTTCACTCGCTTCTCTCTTCGTCCGTTTGCAACTGCCTTGTATAGTCGGCACCGTATCGAGTGGTCCGCGGCCCAGCGGCACATTCCGACCGCAATGGCCCTTACCTTCCTCCACGTGTACGCCCATGCACCCGATGTCGATGTCGGCCACGCTCAAGCGATATAACTGGGCCCGGCGTGCGCAAGTCGCACACGGAGCAGCCCTGATAGGTTTTACGTTTAGCGGCACCAATTAGGGGTCTACTGCTCGACGTACTGCGTGTCGGCGGACCATAAGGGCGCCCAGCCTGGCTTGGAAGGACGCCGAGAACTGTCGATTCACTTGTTTGGTGCGTATCGCCGCTGGTAGGTTTCGCAAGCCTCGGCATTGGCACAGGCAAGGGAGACGAAGAGTTCGGATCGTAGCTGCCACCCATCCGGTGACTTGCGCCACATCGCCAAATACGTGCCACTGAAGAGGACAGGCCCATCGGGGATACGGCCGATCCAATGGCCGTGTTCCGCAGCAAGTGGAAGTGAGCTGGAAAGCTCAATGGAATCCACGTTCCGTTCAAAGCGAACAGAGCGCGGATCCTCGAAGTCCTTGGCGAAAGCGGCAATGTAGGCTTCACGCGAAAGCAATGAGCCGTTGCCAGTTACGACGACGAAGTCCGACGCGAGGCTGGCCGCAAATTTCTCCTTGTTGCTGGCGCGGATAGCGCTATTTGAAGCGGCGCGCAAAACGCGAATGCGCTCCTCGTCGTGAGAAGGCTGCGCGACACAGGGGAGCGAGATGGCACACAAAACTAGTACGACGAGAAACGGTTGCATAGAGCAAGAGTATAAGTCGATCATGACTCCGTGCCCACAGTCGGCCTGACGACACATCAGAAGCGTTGAATATCGGTTATTGAGACAAACGCCGCTATTTCATTGGCAACGATCAGTCCGCAGAGGGTGACTTCTGTTTGAAAAAAATATGCCGATGCACCGATGTGAACTAACGCGATTAGGCCAAGTCCCGTTCCAAGCGGTCAACGTCGCTCCAAACCTTACTCGGCGGCCCCAACTCCTGGGCTGCCGCACGCTGACTCCTGCTTTCAACCCGCATCGCTCGCCGCACACGACTGTATATCTCCACTTTAAACATCCCTCCGGAAGCTCACAAAACTAACATTCAACGGTGGACTACTTTCACTCCGCTGCAGAAAACTGCTCCGCGGCGCGCTGCGGTCTATTTCCACATTCGAGCTCATAAACGTGTCTGCCGTTTGCGATGGAGCCTACTTCATCGCGGTCTGCAAGGTGTCATGCTGTAGCGTGTCGAACAGGGGCCCGGCCGGTGTGATGTCCGGCCCGGTTTTAGCCAATGAGACCGCCAGCACACGAACGTGCTCATTGTTAGGCAGCATCAGTGTGGCTGCACCCTTGGGCACGTCCATTGCATAAGCGAAGAGATAGGAGTAGGCGTAGGGCTGGTTCAGGCCCTTCGATGTGTGATGGTGCGAGGCGTACCAGGCGACCTGAGCGGGCTTGATGTACCCCTCACGCAGGCCGACGTAATCCTGCGGGTAGCGCGGCGACCCATCGGAACGCTCGCTCGCCTGCATGTCCGCGGGCGGCCAGGTGGCATGATGTGCGGAGGCAGCCCAGTCGCGGTACGTCACACCTTTCCAGATACGCGTGTCCCACTGGCCGAGGAAGCCGCCCCAGTCTTCCACGGTCGTCTTCTGAGTCTGCGAGCCTACACGGAACTCTGCGACCTGATCGCCATCGTCGCTGGCGGCAAGCACAAGTACGCGGTTGAAGTCGCCGGAGGGCAGCTTGATCTCCTGTCCCTTGGCGACGACTGCATTTGGAATTCCCGTAGCGGCCTTGGCGAGGTCGAAGGTAACGCCTTGAAAGCTGAGATGCTCAGGCAGCATCTCGGCCGGGTAGGCGTCGCCTTTGCCATCGAAGCCGCCGGCGGGCGTCGGCGTGTCATCGGCGGTGGCGGTGGCGAGAGTGTAGGTCAGCGCGACCGGTTGTGAAGAGGTCACTGTTACCGAACCAGGTGCCGCCCCGAACGTCAGTGCGAATGTCTTCGGCTCATAGCCTTTGAAGCTCGCGGTGAGCGCACCATCGCTGACGGTGACGGGGGCCGCACCTTCGAACGGCAGTTCCTGACCGTTGACCTCGCGGGCGGCGGTGATTGGGCCGGCGAAGTGGATGTGCACGTTGGAGAGAGGCTTGCCGTCGAGCTCGACCAGGCGTAAGACGGTCTCGTCGCTGATCTCGGACTTCTTCACCGCTAATACGCGGACGCGCGGGTTGTCGACACGTAAAAGCGAGAACTGCTTGCCCAGCGGCCCAGGATGCGAGGTTGTGGAGAAGACGCGGATTGGATCGTTGAGCCTATAGGCCTGCCAATCGCTTCCCGCCTCGCGCCAGCCGTTCGCATGGCCGGTGAGCCCGAAAGTGATCTCATGATGCCCCCAATCCTGGTTAGCCTGGTCGCTGTAGCCGACATTCGGCGCTATCCCGGGAGTGCGCACCAAGGTGAGGCGAAGGGTGTTGTCGCTGGGCTTGTCGGAGGCGTTCTTGGCATCGGTAAGGATGGTGACGCCGTAGCTTCCGGACTTATCGGTGAGGTCGATCCAGCGGTGCGAGAGGACCTCGAACTGGCGCTCGGACGCGTTGGGCCGCTCTACGACGCCGACCTCTTCGTTATAGGTTGCGTCGGGGTTGGACGCCGTGAGCGGAAAGGCTACCTTGAGGTTCTCGGCCTTGCCGCGCCAGTCGATGGAGTTGGCGAACTCGACGCGGTTGCCGGCATCTCCCGCGGCCAGACTGACGGTCTGCACGTATTTTGAATCGCCTTCAGATCGTGTAATCTCGAGGGCAACGCGGGTCGGGCCGTCTTCCTTGATACGAATGTGCGCGGGGCCGGAGACGTAAGCGCGCGGTTTGGCCTCGACCTGGTCGAAGTCCATATTCCACGCTGGCCACTGGCTCGGTGTGTCGGTGGTCAGATTGAGGCGAATCGGAGCGGACAGCAGTTCCTTTTTGAGTTGCTTGTCGTAGATACTGCTGACGTCGCCGTCGGTGTTGACCTTGACGAGGTAGCGCTCGTTCTCAAGCGAGTTGTTGGTTATCCTGAGCGCGTTGCTGGCCTTCTCCCTGCCTCCGGGCATCACGTGGTACACGGCGTAGCCCACCGAGGGCACTTTAGCGGAGAAGATTACCTTGCCGTCCACAACCTCGGCGGTCGAGATTCTGCCGTCCGGCCCCTGCACGCTCACCAACTTGGCGCTGGCGATGCTGTCGGGCAGCTTCGCTTCAACCAGGTCTTCGCGATCGATGTTCAGGTTGTTGTACAGCACGAGCGGCGTTCCGTTACCGGAAGTGTCGAGTCCCGACGCCACGGACTCCGTGGCGCTGGTGAAGATGCCCGCGAACTGGTTGGCGGTAAGCACATCATCGTTCCAGGCGAACTCATAGGCGCGTGGGGTGGCGGTGCCAGCGGCGGTGTCATGGAAGTGGCCGCCGAGCGCGAGAGTCCAGGCGTCGGTGAGCCGCTGCTGCGGATAGGGCTGTCCGCCCATCCAGGTGGCGGCAACCGAAGCTTTTTCTGCGGCATCGGCAAGCGTTTCGTTCCGCGTTACCCAACGCTTGTGATAGGCCTGCGAAGTGAGCGAGCCGGCGGAGTGATTGATCAACTCGAGATCGCCTTTGACCGTGGGCATGCGAGTTGTCATGTCCGGATTAATGCGACGGAACATCTGGTCGGACGTGGAGATCACCACGCTCACCGGCCCCTCACCAACGCGCACCGGGCTGCTCTTGGCCTCGGCTGAGGTGGGCAGAAAGGCGGGCAGCGGCTGCTTTGGCAGGACTGTTTCCTGCCTGGTCACGATGGCTTCGAGCAGCTTAACGGTGGACTCCTGCGTGGCGCCGCCAATATCGCCGGTGCCGACGTAGTGGTAGTCGGCATAGACGCCGGTGACCTTGCCATTCAGATCGATGCGCTTGACCCAGTCCGGTTCCTGGCGCTCAGGTTCGCCCATCCGGGCATAAGTGCTGCGCTGTTGCGGGGTAAGCTTTTTGAGCTCGTCTTCAGATAGCTTCGGGATCGATATCGGGTCAGGCTCCTTGCTGATGTCGTTGTAAGTATTGCTGCCGTAGCCACCGGGGTTCAGTGCGGCAAGTTCGCGGCTGCCGTCGGGTCCGATCCACACGCCGACATTGAAGGGGATACCTTCGGGCGTTTTCTCTGGCGAGTCGGGTCCACCGACCTTGGGCGCAGGCTGCCAGGAGGCGTTCAACTTCTGCGTCGAAAATCCTTTCACGCCGGAGCGGACGAGGATGGTGGGCAGCGAGGCCGGGAAGCCGAAGCAATCGGGCAGCATGTACTCTTCGCTGGCCTTGCCGAATTCGCGGCGGAAGTATGTATTGCCGTAGAGCACCTGGCGGAAGATCCCTTCGGCGCTGGGCAGGTTCACGTCGCCCTCTTCAACCGAAGAGCCGGCAGGGAACCAGCGGCCTTCGGCGACATACTTTTTCATGCGTGCGTAGTCGTCCGGGTAGTACTCCTTCATCAGGCGATAGCGGTTGGAGCCGGTCCAGTTGAAGATGTAGTGCGGGTACTTATCGATGTAGTCGAAGTTCACACGCATGGTCTTCAGCAGGTATTCGTTGATGACCTGCGGGAACTCCCAACGCCACTGCGTATCCAGGTGCGCGTAAGGAACGACGAAGAGTGTCGGGTCCTTGGTAATGTCGGGCGCCTTCATAGTCTGCGCGGGCAGGCGTATCGCGGCCAGCGCGAGCCCGGCTGCCGAAGCGAGAAGAGTGCAACGTCGCAAGCGGTTGGCCCGGCGCTGCTGGTGTTGCATCTGGCGGCGAATCGAACGTTCTCTGGACATAACAGTGGTCTCCCCCAAAATCGATTCTTTTTGCTGACACAGAACAAACTTGAAAACCCTTAGAGCGAATCGGGCCGATTGATCTAGCAGGGATCAACGAGCCTAGAAAGCGTAGCGCAGGCTGAACTGGAACTGCCGGTCGGCGCCGTAGGTACCGCCTTTGGTCCGGCTCAAACCGAAGGTGCCAGACGTGTAGTTGGTATCTGGATTGTCCGGGGTGGGATGGTTGGCGAGGTTAAAGGCTTCGGCGCGGAACACAACCGTTTGGTTCTCATAGCCTGGGATGACATGCATGGTTTTGTTGAGCGCCATGTTGTAGCTTTGGAAACCAGGTCCAAAGATCTGGTTCCGTGTGCCACGCGGGGCATACTGGCCACGGTACAGGGTCGTGAGCGCTGCGGATGAACGGGTGCCGTTCAGGGTAGGGAACGCTGTCGTGTCAAACCACGAGCTGGTTCCAGTTTGACCGGCGAAGCGCTTGAAGTCCTGTGGCGCCTTCAAGAGAGGAACCAATTGATTGCCGGAACCGGCACCAACTCCGGCGAAGTCCGTGCCGGTCGATACATTGAGCGGACCACCCGTTTGTCCCTGCAGCGTGCCCGAAACCTGCCAGTTGCCAAGCAATGTGCGATTCACGATATGCGACGAGTGGTCGAAATGATCGATGTTGTAGACGATGTTGGCGAGGAACACGTGACGGCGGTCGAAGTCGCTGGGTCCGTAATAGATGTTCTTGTCATAGGCGTTGGGCAGGTTCGTGCCGTTGCCGGAGCCGAAGTCCAGGCTCTTCGACCAGGTGTAGGCCACGCCGAAGAGTAAACCATTAGAAAGACGGCGGCGGAGGTTGACCTGCAACGAGTGATAAATAGAAGCGCCCCCGTTGGTTGCCTGGGCGATGTTGGAAAAGCCTTTGTAAGGGCGCAGAGCATCGGCCTGAGTCACATTGGGATTGGCCTGCACGGTTCCAGGCTGCAATTGATTGACGTTCAGCAGCTCTTCCAAGTGAATCGCACGGCGGCCCACGTAGCCCAAGGTCAGCACGCCAAGGCCCTTGAACTCCTGCTCCACGGTCACATTCCAGTTGTATGACTCAGGGCTGGGATAGTTAAAGGCCTGCGAGGAGTAGTTGAAGGGAAAGAAGTTGGTTCCCACGCCACCCGGGCTGTTTGCCTGACCCAAGCTGACCGTCGACGAGGGCTGAAACGGTGCATTGCCGCCGGTGAACACGTTGTCTGTAACGCCCAATCGTTGAATATAGCGTCCACCGCCTCCGCGTACCACCGTTCCCGGACGGACCAGGTAAGTGATGCCGAAGCGCGGTTGAATGTTCGTGGCCACGGTAGGCGAGTATTGCGCCGGCAGACCGCGGAACAGGGCCTGATAGACCGGGCTGCTAAGAATGGCCGGATCGACGTGACCTTGCGCCTTGGAGGGAAATCCACTCCCCGGGATGACAATACCGTTATAGCGGTCGCCACCCGTGACCGCGTCAGTCTTCGGATCTACTGTGACCGCATTGGCGGGGTTGTAGTAGGACTTATTGAACATCGACTGATTGCCCCAGAGAGCACGGTAGGGGTTATACCAGCTGTAGCGCGCTCCAGCTTCAATAACGAGCTTGGGGGTCACGTGCCACTGGTCCTGCACGAAACCCTCGTACATCCAGGCGCGATAGAGAGTGTAAGACCGCTGCCCGATCTCGCCGTACTGATCGAAGATGCCTTCGGCCGCGTTTGCAACGCCGACGATGGTGGTGGCGCTGCCTGTGCGCGAGTCGCTGAAGGTGAACTTGCCGTTCTGGTTGTTGGTCGATCCGGGGGTGTTTGAAACCGTAATTTGATCGAAGTTGTTCTCGCCCGAGTACTCGGCGACGAAGCCCGCCTTCAACGTGTGGTTTCCAATCACCTTGGTGATGTTGTCGGCAATGGTGTAAACGATGCCACCGGAACGTGAAGGGTAAGGACCGCCGTCCAGCAGGTCGAAGTTCGGTAGCTGAATTGTCGGGATTTTATTCGGAATGGTCTTGCTGGAGGAGCTGTACAGGTAGGGGTAGTTGATTCCGTATTTGGTGCGGTCATACAGGCCCGAGCTCCGGTCGATATCGATGGTGACGTGGTCGGAGGCGGCCGAAACGATCGCTTCATTAACAGTCGTGGGCGAGATGACCCAGTTGTAATGCAGAACGCCGATCTGGTTGGGACGCGTGAAGATGCGAGGGTTGCGGTTGAAGTTGCCAAAGTGGGGAGTGTAGTCGCTGTAGTTGTAGTTCAGTAGCGAAAAGCGCAGGCGGTGGGCATCGGTCGGAATGTAATCGACGACAATTGTGTCTTTTCGTTGTGTCTGCCGCTCAGCCGCCGAGTCGACCCAGTTGTAGGTAGCGCCCATGGCATTAGGGGCCGGAAAGGCGTTGAGCAAGGCCAGTCCATTGGCGCTGAGATCGCTGGCGGGGATGACGTTGCCCGGGTAGGCTTGACGGTTTGCGGTTTGGGTCGTGTCGCTGGCGTTGTACGGACGGTAGACGACCGTGTTTGATCCGCCGTAGAAAATGTTGGGTGCCAACAGTTCGCTGAAGTTGCCGGTCCGCATCAAGACTGTTGGAACCCTGCGGAAAACTGTGTCGTCGTTCGTATAGCGGATGTACTCCTGACCGGCGAGAAAGAACAGCTTGCTACGGCTGATATTGAATACATGCGGGATAAACACTGGGCCGTTCAGGTTCCAGCCGTACTGGTTGTAACGGAACCCAGGTGGCTTGGCGCGAGTCGCGGCGGGGTTTGACGGCAGTTTGCGCTGCCAGGTGTTGGCATTCAGCGCGGTATTGCGGAAGTACTCAAAGACTGAACCGTGAAAGATGCTGGTGCCGCTCTTTGGCACCATGCGGACCTGACCGCCGGAGGACCGGCCATACTCGGCCGGATAGCCGGCGGTTAGCACCTGTACTTGCGCTGTGGAGTCCACGTCAGCGACACCGACGCTGGTGCCATTGGAACGCGTGCGCACCATGGGTGCACCGTCCAGCGTGATCAGGCTTTCCTGGCTGCGCGCACCGCCGATATTGAATGGATTATCCAAGCCGAAGCTGAAGTTTGCCATCGGCGCGTTACGTACCACGCCCGGTTCCATCTGGGCGAGGTATACGGGGTTGCGGCCGTTGAGCTGGATGCTCTTGACCTGCTCCTGGGTGACGAGTTGGCCGACCACGGCACTCTCAGTCTGTACGTTGTTGACACCGGCCTCCACCGTGACCGAGGCACCCGGGTCGCCGATCTTCATCGTGATGTCGACCCTCCGCCCAATGGCGGGGTCCACCTGCACATTGTCCAGCGTCGTGGTCTCAAAACCAGGGGCTTCCACTCGCACCGAGTAGTTGCCCGGAGCCACGTTCGGAACCGTGAAGTTACCGCTGTTGTTAGTGGTAACGGCGAAAGTTTCCTTGGTCGCGCTGTTGCGAACGGTTACCTTGGCATTTGGCAGCAGCGCGCCTGAAGAATCAGCCACGGAGCCACTCAAGGCAGCACTATCCGACTGGGCCAACAGCGCCGGAAGGGGAAGACTTAAAATGGATAGCAGGACGAGTAGAAAACTGAGTTTGCGTTGCACGGAATCTCCTCCAAATCGGTGTTAGCCAAGTCGTAGTTACCGCTACAAGAGCCGTCTCTTTTGCACCTTGTCTATACTCAAGCCGGGTGACGACTGTCAATGGCTTTTCAACAACCAGTGGATTTCTGACCAAGAACTGAAAACGGTTACAGGCTTACACGTCTGCCTCCGCTGCAATGTAAAAGCTCAGTTACACAATTAACGAAGCGGAACATCGAATTCATGGTGCAGGCCCAGGTCCATAGCGGACCCCCTTGCAGATCACTGAGCTGCAAGGAGCAAACTCCCCGAAAAGCTGGCCAACCACCTACCGTTGCGTGGGACTCGTACCTCTGGCTATGGCTCTCCCCGGTAGACGCTGTCCCCACGAGGCGTAAAGCAGCGCTGCGGGCATGACCATCAGCGGCTCCACGCTTGCCGCCAACAGAAGATTTCGGGATCCTTGGCGACACTAAAGCGCTTGACAATCGGATAGACTGCGCCACTGGCAACTAATATGCCAGCTTGTACGAAAACAGTAAGCGATGGTGGGAGGTAACGCATATGGCGTGTGGGACTTCTCCCACTGGCCATCGCTCGCGCAGCAAATCCGCAAGGGCTTTGACTACGCAAAACAGCGGTGTACGGCCTGTGTGCGATACGTCGTCCAGCGCCAACTCTTCCCCCAATTTCTCGAGACCTATCTGCCCGTTTTGCGCTCACTGCAATATGGCAACCCAGTGCTGGTCGAGCGCGATGGAGATCCGCTACCCAAACTCGATTTCGGCCCACTGATCAACAACAAGAAGGTTGAAGAACTCCGCGTGGTCTTTACAAAAGCGCTTGTCAGGGGCGTGGTCAGCCTGTAACGAGGGCGCAATTAATCACGACCGTGCACTTCCTAATCAAGACCTGTCTGCTTATCTACCGCCGGCAGCGCTGATCAACGTTCCACGCAGCACCCGACTCTGTCACAATGGGCCGTTCGGCCCATTGTGACACCACTGTCATCGCCGATCATCTTGACGAGCTTTGTTTCATAGATGAACGTCTCCAACGGCTCTCTGGTCTCTTCCATTACCTGCGACGATAAAAACACCGCAAAGCGGTTAGCCCGAGGCCACGCAAAAGGATTAGCTAAGTCTGATTCAAGTCATCCTTTGTCTGATGGATCCAAGAAATGCATCCAAGAATAGAAGACAAGGACAGAACTTGCAGTCAATGTCCGATACGTGATTTATGCCTTCTGGCCTCTCTAATGGGAGTAAAACGATGATCACAAAGTCTCCTGTAGTGGGAAGGACAATCTTCACTATCGGCCATTCGACACGAACAATTGCCGAGTTCGTCGTGCTGCTGAAGCAGGTCAAAATAGACCTGGTCGTTGATGTGCGCTCGATCCCGCGCTCACGCAAGGTACCGCAATTCAATTTAGACATGTTGCCAAACTCCCTCGCGCTGGAGGGCATCGGTTACCAGCACTTGAGCGCTCTCGGTGGCCGACGTCACCACCGTAAAAGCGAGCCACCTTCGACTAATACATTCTGGCGCGTACTGGCCTTTCGCAACTATGCGGATTACGCTCAAACTGATGCGTTTCGCGTAGGCCTTAACGAACTACTTACCCTCTCGCACGATCACCGTTGCGCGATCATGTGCGCCGAAGCCGTGTGGTGGCGTTGTCACCGGCGCATCATCACCGATTACCTCCTGGCCCAGGGGATTCTGGTTGAGCACATTATGGGACCTGGCCAGGTAATGTCTGCTGTCATAACACCAGACGCAAAACTTTTGCCCGACGGGACCTTACGCTATTCGATGCCAGATGCCGAGGATACAGTGCAATCCGTGAGCGACAATTGAACGGTTGCGCAGCCTTTTGAGCCGTAGGGACAGTCGCGACTCACGAAAAAGATAGAGGAAATGCCCTATCAAAGAGTGCGAATACGGTGATCAGGGAATGGCCGGAAGACGCGCATACTTTCACAGCAGCGCCATCATGCCGCATAGCTCATGATACTTCTGAAACTCCGCTTGAACCACAAATCAGGCTGTGGACGCAGAACTTGTATAGAGATTCCCCCAATGAGACAGCTATTTTGTCTAACCGAAAAGCAGCGATGCAGCAGACATTCTCCAGGCACCGATCCTTCGATAGTAGGGAATCGCTAACTGATGTCACGTACTGCTCATTAATGGAAGTCGTGTGATTGTGTAGGCGCGGCGGTGACATTTAGTTCTTCAATATGCCTCGCTCGTATATGAATGACTCTATCGACGTTTTGTAATGTTCCTTCGATCAATAGAAAACGGGCGTAAGTGACGAGAGAGCGGTTCTGCTCGTACAGCACTGGGTCAATAATTGCATTCGAGATACCGGTTTCATCTTCAATCGAAAGGAAGATAAAGCCGTGCGCCGTTCCAGGTCTTTGGCGCGCAATGACGCAGCCCGCGATACTGGCTTTCACGCCATGGCGAAGCATACGAAGATCGTCAGCACGGCAGACATTCATGCGCCTTAGCTGGTCGCGGCAGTGGGCCATCGGGTGCCTGCCTACAGTTACTCCTGTACCGGCATAGTCTGCCACCATCCGTTCTTCGGGATTCATGGCTTGCAATGGCGAGGTCTGTTCTTCATCTTGATCCAATGATTGAAGAAGTGGACCCACCTGTTGTCCCGCTCTTTGAACCTGCCAGAGCGCGTCTCGACGATGTGCTCCATCCCCGATTGAATTGAGCGCACCAATCTCTGCAAGAGTGGTAAGGTCGCCGCGTGAGAGCGATGGAACTCTACGTGCCAGTTCTTCGATAGAGCCGAAGGCTCGCTGGACTCTGGCGGTTTCGAGATCGGCTGCGGCATTTTTCCTCATCCCCCGCGCATATCGCAGGCCGAGACGTAGCGATAGCGAACCGTCTTCTTCGCGCTCCAGGGTACAGGGCCAGCTCGACCGCATTACATCGATGGGCCTGACCCGAAGTCCGTGGCGCTGCGCATCTTTAACAAGGACGGCGGCGGAATAAAAGCCCATCGGTTGATTGTTGAGAATTGCAGCAGTAAACGCTCCAAGGTAATGGAATTTCAGCCAAGCACTCGCATAAGCGATAAGCGCGAAGCTGGCCGCATGGGATTCAGGAAAACCGTATAGCGCGAAAGAGCTGATCGACTGGATGATCTCTTCCTGGGCTGCGAGTCCCACTTTGTTCTTGTCCATCCCTTTGCGCAGCTTGATCTCCAAAGCCCGCATCTTGTCGGCGGAACGTCGGCTGCCTAGAGCACGACGCAACTCCTCCGCTTCGCCGCCTGTGAAGTCGGCGATGGTCATTGCAATGCGGAGCAACTGCTCTTGAAAGAGTGGCACACCCAGAGTCCTGCTAAGAACCGGTTCCAGGAGCGGATGTGGATAGGTGACTTTTTGTCTGCCTTGCCGCCGCTCCATATACGGATGCATCATCTTGCCGACGATAGGGCCGGGGCGAATGATGGCAACCTGCACAACCAGGTCGTAGAACTTGTCGGGGTTGTTGCGCGGGAGTGAAGCCATCTGCGCCCGCGACTCGACCTGAAATAGGCCGATAGTGTCGGCTTTGCAAAGTGAAGCGTATACCTGGCGATCATCGTGTGGAATCTGCGCGATATCTACAGTTTTGCCGTAATGCTGCGGAATCAAGTTGGTGCAATCCTTGAGGACGGCCATCATGCCCAGCCCGAGCAGATCTACCTTTATGAGACCCATGTCGCTGACATCTTCCTTGTCCCACTGGATGACGTTGCGACCTGGCATACTCGCCCGTTCGATTGGAACGACAGAGGCGAGTTGGCCTTGCGCGATAATCATGCCACCTGAGTGCTGGCCCAGATGGCGCGGCAAATCGAGCATACGAATTGACAGTTCAAGATATTTGGCAATGCGAGGATGTGCGAGGTCAAATCCTGCGACACGGAACTGCTCCTGCATCGTATCGGTGGCACCTTTCCACTCCCATGCACTAACGAGACGGGTCAGGCGAGTCAACGTTTCATCATCGAAGCCAAGCGATTTACCAACCTCGCGGGCTGCCGACTTCCCCCGATAGGTGATGACGTTTGCACACATCGCGGCTCCCAACTGGCCATAGCGTGTGTAGACATATTGGATAGCTTTTTCGCGGTCTTCTCCTGAAGGCAGATCCAGGTCAATATCGGGCCACTCACCGCGCACCTCTGAGAGAAAACGCTCAAAGAGCAGATCCATTCCTACCGGATCGACTGCCGTAATGCCGAGCGAGTAGCAGACTGCGGAATTGGCGGCAGAACCTCGGCCTTGTACAAGAATTCCGTTCTTTCGGCAGAATTCGACGATATCCCAAACAATGAGGAAATACCCCGCGAGTCCCAGCTTAGCAATGAGAGCAAGCTCCCGCTCGACTTGTTTCTCGGCTCTCTTGCGAAGGCTGGCGCTGCTCTTCGCTCCGTAACGATTGCCCACACCTTCCATTGTCCTCTTGTAGAGGAAGCTATCCATCGTCTCGTCGCCATTCATGGGGTAATGCGGAAACTGGTAACCCATATCTTTCATCTCGAACTGAAGGCGAGACGATAATTCCCCTGTCTGTGCGATAGCTTCGGGAATGTCCTGAAAGAGCTCGGCCATCTCCTTCTTTGGACGAAGATGGCGGTTCGCGTTGTGTTGTAAGAGCAGACCTGCCGCGTCAAGCGACGTGTGGTGTCGAATCGTTGTCAACACGTCGAGCACCTCGCGCTCAAAAGCAGTTGCCATGTTAACGCCATTCGTAGCAAGAAGGGGAAGATGAAATTCACGCGAGAGACATGCCGCAGCCTCATTGCGTGCTTCCTGTTCGCGGATGCGATGGCGTTGAAGTTCGACATATACATTCTTAGGACCAAAGGTCTGAACGAGCGACCGCAGGCACTCCCGCCCTTTTTCCATCCCACCTGTTTCAAGCGCAGCGGCAAGCGGTCCTTCGTCACCGCCCGTCAAGCAAACCAATCCCTCGCTCCGCTCCTTGATCTCGCGCAGCGTCGCGACTCCTTCACCCTTTGTCTTCTGTCTTAGTTTGTACCCAGTTATAAGTTGCGAAAGATTTCTATAGCCCGTCTGAGATTCGCAAAGAACGCTGAGCCGTACCGGTCTTTCTGGGATGGAATGCGGTTGCCATTCTGGAGGCTGCGTCTGAAGGCCAAGTTCACTGATCGATACCTCGGCTCCAACATGAGAACGCAAACCCAGTTTCTTCGCTGTCGTGTAAAGACGCGGCGCTCCATAGAGTCCATCGCGGTCCAGTATTCCTAGCGCCGGCATGCCTAGATTGGCAGCTTGTTGCACGAGCACCTCGGGTAGCGAAGATCCTTCCAGGAAGGAGAAAGCAGAGCGGGCGTGGAACTCAACGTAGTCTTCAGTCATAGATACCTGCTACTGTCCACGAATTCGGTCCTTGCTCATAACGAAGACGGAGTGCATAGAGAGGCTGGACTGTAATTACATCCCACTCGTCTGTCTCCCATGTCCGACCATCCCACCAATATCCGCTTGACTGCCAGGGACCTTTTACTTCGGCAAGATCTACTCGCTTGCCCTGCCAGAAAAGGAGTGATGGAGTTCCGTTCTTGAGGGACACCCTGACAGCTTGCGCTGGTCGGAGCCGGCGTAATGCAACATAAAGCGGTTTCGATTTGGATGAGCCAACGGCGTGGACGCTCGGGCGAAAGGATGTCATCGCGACCTCATCGTCACGATGGCTATTCTGCAGTTCGGGTGCCCCTACGTTATGGTCGCCGACAATCGAGCGAAGCCTTGCGAGGAGGATGTCGAGTTTGTCCGGCTCCGGAAACTGGGCTTGGAATAGGCCTCGTTGCGCCGTGTGTGGACGCGCGGCCTCGGCAGTAAGCGTTACGCCAAGAATGGCAGCTTGAGGTGGATGCGTTTGCAAGTCCAGGCTCAATAGCTTTAGCAACAGGTCGCGGCTCTGCGTAGCGAGGGCGGGGCGTACTTGTCGCTCGTAGGGAGCAGCTTTCTCAAGTTGTAAGCAAAGAGTGACACTGCACAAAGCATAAGCACGCTCGATTGAGCGGCGCATGATGCGCTCCAACATCGGCGACACAACGAAAAGCAGAGAGTCCAGCAGTACAAGTGGCGTGTCGAGTATCGCGGTTTCGGAGAGAACGAAATCTGGTTCTTCTGGAACCAGAAGGTGGTCTTCTGCCCCGTGAGCGAGCCGCTGAAGGCGCCTTGCCTGTTGCCCGATTCGACTTATAAGAGATGCTTCCGGCAGTGCGGCGAGTTCTCCAAGCGTACGCACGCCCCAGCGGGTGAATAGCGTAAGCGTTGTGTCATCACAAGGGAGTAAGGAAAGAGGCAAAGGTGCCAGTCTCTTTGCCAGGTCTTTCGCTTGTACGCATGTCACGCCAATATACGAACGAGCGAGTAACAGGCTGGCTTCTGCATTGGGACAGGCTGCAATACTGCACGGAAAATTGGCGGCTTCAAGGTCGTCCTTCAACTTTTTGACATACTGCTCTGCGGTGCCGAACAAAGCCTCCGTGCCCGTTCGATCCACTAGGAGAGAGATGGAAAGCGCGTGGGCTTGAGCGTAACGGTTGGATGGGCCTGCGAGAGCTTGTATCCGAGGCGAGAAACGCTCGGCTACTTCCAGCACGATTTGAAACGCGGCTATTTCTTCCTCTATGCAACGATTGCGAAAGAGCAAAGGCCCGGTCGCCTCAGCCTGAACCTTGCTCATTCCACGCGAGACCCCTTGAGCTCTGGCTGCACGATTGATAGACACCACACGTTGATGCGGAGCGGCTCCCTCGATCACTGCAAGAGCATGCGGGCGCACGCTGGCGTCCGAGCGAAGCCATGCGACGACCGGGAACTCCGGGATGTGGATTGCGGCATATTCCATGCTCTATCTCCCCACTGCGCGCATCCACGGTGCAGTCGCATTCCACTCAGATGCTCTGCCTGGTGCTTTCTTGCCGTATGGATTTGCTATACGCTGGCGAATCACTTCAATGGAGTTGGTCATCATTCCTAGCACTTTGCTGGGTTTACTTGCGCTTGTGCCGGGGAAGCAGTCGAGTACACACTTTGCGCTCGATCTGGCACACGGTTCTTGAGTAAGTAAAAGCAGGATCGCATCGCCTTCTTGCGCCGCACGGCTAAACCGATACCACGTAGCTGATGGAATACGAAGTGCTTCTTCGGGAGCGATCGAAGCGAGGTCAAGTACGATGACTCTAAAGCCGCCGGATTGAAGAATCTGGTCTGCCGTACGAAGAGCCTTGTCCAACTTGCTCCACGGCTTTTCTACGTGCTTTGGCCCGTTACGCACTGCTGCTTGGGAGTGGGCACGCTTATGGGCATCGTCCGCTGCTTTGCGGTCGATCTGCCGCAAAGGATCTGTAGCGTCAGCACGACGGGCGTTGAAATGGTCGTAAGCGACCTGTTCTTCTGACGCCACGGCAAGGCTCAGTCTTTGATTGGGGTAACCTGGTGTTCCCTCTGTCTTCTTCAGTCGTGACTCTGTCTTTTGGATAAGCATCTTTTCCAAAGCAAGGTCCATGCCTTTCGTCTCAGTGCGCGGATGCGGACTGTCGCAGCGCTGAGTTGATCCATGCTGTCGGCCTGATGTGACGGCTTTATCTACAGGGTTGATATGCGGCAGGTTCTTACTCTGTTTTGGCTCCTGCCTCTCCGAAAATCGAACCCAAAGTAGATTCTCCAGGCGTATTCCAGCGGCAGCGGCACTTCTTACGTCGAGGCTGTCGCTCACGTCTATGTAGGCGCAGGCCGAATCGACGCAGGCTTCGCTCAGGACAGACATGGCAAGAGATGTCCGTCCTGCAGTGGCGGGGCCGGTGAACTCGGAGATGCCGCCGATCGGTATGCCACCTCCAAGCAAGCCATTTACGGCCTCATTTCCGATGGGAAGAAGTCGTGGTGACTGGACAGCCTGCGGCGATAAAGCGGCAGGAATCCGAGACCCAAGGTGGCCCTCAATCTCTTGCCTGAGCGCCGCACTTCTTGACTGCATCGTCATAAATATTTTCGCCTTTCATTCGCCTATGCAAGCCTAGAATACTACCGAATCATGCATGCAAGTCAAGCTTGCACAATCATTGGTGCATCGTCGAATGGCGGTGCAGGCACTCGTTCAATGGTTCGTGGAAGGCTAAACTTTTGGTCAGTGGTCTGAGTCGTCAACCAGACGTTCAAATAATGAAAATTCCTGCGAGAGTATCCCTGCGCGGGCTTGAGCATCGGGGATAACTGCATATGTGACAGAATTTGCGGACTACTCGCTGGCCATGTGGCTTAGTCTACGTCTTGCAAAGACGGTGACAGGAATGTGGTTTTTATCGGCACTTGGACACATCACGGCCGTGGGAAAAAATAGCTGCGTGCCGGCAATGTGACCCGGCAGGTCATCTAACATTCAGTTCGCAAATGTTAGATGTTCTAGATCGGTGGAATCTTTGCAAGAGTCGGGTGCTTGGGGGGGGGGGGAGCCAAATTCTCCAGAATGCTCTTTGTGGATTACACAGTTATTTCCGTAATGACCTGTATTCATTTACAGGAAGTGCCACGTCATCAGCGAAACCCGCATAATCACCAGTGCACAGGGCTTTACGAAATCATTCTGCCACTTACTGCTTGTAGATTCGCGACTCCCAGCCCTTAAGATGAAGCGTGCCAGTTGCACTCTCGTCTCCTGAATAGTTGTCCATGATGGACTTACCCGCCTTCAGCCCGTCAGGCAGCGTATAAGCAATAGGATCCGCAGAGAAGTTGTGCACCACGAGATATCGCTGATCGTCCAGTGTCCGCGTGTAAGCAAACACGTGTGCGTGCTGTGGATCAAGATCCTTATAGTCCCCGTAGACAAATGCCGGCGTCTTTGCACGGAATGCGATCAGACGCGCGGTGTAACTGTAGATCGAGTTAGGATCTGCACCCTCCTGCGCGGCGTTAATGGTTTTGTAGTTTGGATTCACCGCAAGCCACGGTTTCGTGCCCGACGTGAATCCGCCGTTCGCCGTGCTATCCCACTGCATCGGTGTGCGGCTGTTATCGCGACCCATATGCCGCAGGTTTTCGATGTAAGCAGCTTCTGTCATGGTGTGGCGAGTCAGCACTTCGTCCTTGTATCCATTCTGAGCCTCAATATCATCGAAATCGCGGATGGTCTTGAACGGATAATTTGTCATGCCCAGTTCGTCGCCCTGGTAAATGTAGGGCGTTCCACGCAGTGTCAGAAGCATGGTCTCAAGCAGCTTTGCGGAGAGGACCCGGAACTGATCGGAATCATCGCCGAAGCTCGAGACAATGCGAGGGTTGTCATGGTTTGAGAGGAAAACGGTATCCCAGTCGTGCTTGGTGAGCACCTCTGCGTGTCGCGTATAGATGGCCTTGAGCTGGGGCAGTGTCCAGGTCACGAAACGGCGTCCGTCGCGGTTCAACCGAACGGCGTCAAAGTTGAAGATCTCATTGAGTTCGTGGCGGCGGTCGTCTACAAGGCTGGGTGTCTGCTCCAGCGTGATCCCTGCTGCTTCGCCCACCGACATATCGTCATATTTGGAAAGCACGTCACGGTTCATCTGTTGGAGGTACTCCTGCAGGTGTGGGCCGCTTGCGTACACAGCGCCAGGATTCCTCATCTGCTCTGCCGTGAGTTCCGGGAGACCAGGCTGCTTGGAGACAAACGGAATGACATCCATGCGGAAGCCGTCCACGCCTTTATCCAGCCAGAATCGCATCAGGCTGAAGACTTCCTCACGGACCTTGGGATTATCCCAGTTCAGGTCCGGCTGCTTCACTGCGAAGTAGTGAAGGTAGTACTCCTTCGAGGTGTCGTCGTACTGCCATGCAGAACCGGAGAAGGCCGAAGGATAATTGTTCGGCGGTTGCATCTTTCCATCGGCTCCAAGCCGACCCGGACGCCAGATGTAGAAATCGCGATAGGGATTGTCCTTTGACTTACGGCTCTCGACGAACCACCTGTGCTCGTCCGATGTGTGGTTTGCAACAAGGTCGATGATGAGCCGCATGTGACGCTGCTTGAGGCCCGCAAGCATGTCGTCAAAGTCGCTCATCGTGCCGAATTCCGCCATCACTTTGCGATAGTCGCGGATGTCGTAACCATTATCGGCGTTGGGTGAATCGAAGTGCGGGCTGAGCCAGATCACGTTCACACCCAGCTTTTGCAAATAGTCCAGGCGCGACGTGATGCCCTTGATATCGCCGATGCCGTCGCCGTTTGAATCCTTGAATGAACGCGGATAAATCTGGTAAACGACCGCTTCTTTCCACCACTTCGGCTCGTAGCCATTAATGAGCTTCGGACTATCAGTCTGCAATACCACAGGTTGAGGCGCAACCGCCTGCTGGGCCAGTGGCTGGATCGTCGCGAGAAGCAGGGAAGAGCCGAGAAGAGCTGGGAGGAAAGGGAAGCGAGTCGTCTTGAACATCGGTTTGTTTGTCCGTTTTTGTAAAGCTGTTTGTGACCCTCCCGAGTGTATAGGGAATGGGTAATCACGGACCATCGGGCAACTCCGCATTGATGGAACATGAGTCGCAAGTGCATACTGAGGTACGCAGCCGCAAGCGCTTACTCGGGAGCCTAAATGTTCGTCAGACCATCCGCAAAGGCCGTAGCTACAGCAACCTTCCTCCTCATCACCACCCCTCCTTTCGTTTCCGCACAGCAAGCCCTCTCGGCCCAAAAAACTCCCGGCGTCAACACCGCCAACATGAACCCTGCCGTCAAGCCCGGCGACGATTTCTACCAGTACGCCAACGGAACTTATCTCTCCCGCACGCAGATCCCCGCGGACCGTTCCTCCGTATCCGTCTTCGGTATCCTGGGAGACCGTGCGGCCGCCCGCTCCGCTGTCATAGTGAATGATCCAGCCTTGAGCAAAGCCCCGGAAGGTTCGGAGTCACGGAAGATCGCGGACCTAAAGGCCGCTTACATGGATGAAGCCGCAATCGAGGCTCACGGTCGCGCCGCACTCAAAGCCCAACTCAAGCCTATCGACGCCATCCAATCCAGCCACGATCTGGCTGAAGCTCTCGGTCGCTCTCTCCGTGCTGACGTTGACCCATTGAACGCGGCCAGGTTTCAGACCGCCAACTTCATCGGCCTGTGGGTGGCACCAGCCTTCAACGACCCCGACCACGAAGCCCCTTATCTGCTTCAGGGCGGACTCGGCCTGCCCGGCAAGGACTACTACCTCACCGACTCGGACCGCATGAAAGCCATCCGTGAGGCCTATCAACAGCACCTTGCCGCAAATTTTAAGCTAGCCGGTTACGACCACGCCGACGATCGTGCCACCGCCGTCCTGGCTCTCGAGCGCAGCATCGCCGAACACCACGTTTCACTCGCCGACAGCGAAAACATTGAACATGCCAACAATCTTTGGACAGTCGCCGACTTTTCCACCAAGGCCCCCGGTCTCGATTGGCCCACCTTCTTCGCCGCCGCTGACCTTGCCGGCCAGAAGACCTTTTTCGTCTGGCAACCCACCGCCTTTGTCGCAGAATCTGCACTCGTAGTCTCTAACCCCGTCGCCACCTGGAAAGACTTCCTCGCCGCTCATCTCATCGACGAATATGCCGGCGCGACCTCAAAGGCCCTGGCAGATGAGCACTTCAACTTCTCCAAGGAGATCGGGGGTGCCCCTCAGCAGCGCCCCCGTGAACAGCGTGCCGTAGCCCTCGTCAACGTCGTCCTCGGGGATGTAGTGGGCAAACAATACGCCGCCCGATACTTTACGCCTGAAGAAAAAGCCAAGGTCCAGCAACTTGTCGCGAACCTTATCGCCTCCTTCCATGCTCGACTTGAAACTGCTACATGGCTTGCCCCATCCACCCGCGCGGAGGCCATCGAGAAGCTCAAGACCTTACGCGTCGGCATCGGTTATCCCGAAAAGTGGCGCTCCTATGAAGCCCTCGAGATTAAGCCGGACGATCTCTTCGGCAATCTTCATCGTGATTCGCACTTCGAGTACCACTACGAACTCTCACGCATCGGCCAGCCCGTTGACCGCAGTGAGTGGGTCATGACTCCCCAGACCGTCAACGCTGTCGAGCTTCCTCTCGACAATAGCCTCAACTTCCCAGCCGCCATCCTGCAACCGCCGTTCTACAATCCCGCCTCCCCTGACGCCGTCAACTATGGCGCCATCGGTGCCGTGATTGGCCATGAAATCTCGCACACCTTTGACTCCGAGGGCTCTGCCTTCGACTCCCACGGCCGCGTCCGCGACTGGTGGACTCCCGCCGACCTCAAGCACTTTACCGACTCCACCAGCGCGCTCGCCCGCCAGTACGACACGTACAAACCTTTTCCGGATCTGGCGCTTCATGGCCAACAGACCCTGGGCGAAAACATCGCAGACGTCGCCGGCCTCACCGCCGCCTACGATGCCTTCCATGCCTCGCTCCACGGACAAGCGGCCCCGGTCGTTGGCGGTTTAACCGGCGACCAGCAGTTCTTTATTGCCTTCGCACAAAACTATGCAGGGCTCTCTCGCGAAGGCTCTCTCCGTGCACAGGTTTTGGGTGACGCACACTCTCCTGGACAATACAGAGCGCTCACTGTCCGCAATTTGGATGCGTGGTATAAGGCATTCAATGTCCAGCCCACAGACAAGCTGTACCTCGCCCCTGCCGACCGCGTCCACATCTGGTAGGTGGCGTTCCCCATGGCCTGCTTCGTCACAGAAACAGGCTATGGGGGATCACGGTTTCTGAGCCTCAATCTCCCGAACCACCTTGCTCGATCCCGCAATCTCCATCGGAACTCCGTGCAATAGGTACATGGCCAATGTAGAGGGATCGTGCCAGTTCACATCCCAGCCGTGGTTGATGGCCAGCAAAATGTATCGTCCAGGAATAACTCCACGCAGGGAAAAGCTCCCATCGGTATTGGTCTGGTCACGCGGCGTGGTTGCGAGTTCGTCAGCAGTTCCCGCCGACACCAGCAGGACCATAGCCCCGGCGCACGCGACGCCTTCTATCCGTGCAAATCCTGAGACCTGTGCCTTGCCACTTGCCACCTGTACCGTTACCACGGGCGAGCCACCATCGACCTGCACGACCAAACCTGCAACCTGCGCTCCGGTAGCCTTCAGGCTACTCACAAAAATTTGCCCGGCACCGCCCACGCTGACCGCATATCTGCCGGGCACCAAAGAGACTGAACGCTCAGGATTTTTGCTTGCGGCTTCGGCACGCCGCGCCGCCCCAGCGGGTCCACTCAGTATCCGCTCCATCATCACCTTGCCGGAGTTGCGGGTCGCATTAATTGTGCGGCCGGAGACCACGTCCGTAAAGATAACGTCACCCGCCGCGTTGTCTGCAACTCCCTGGATCACAACCTTGACCTCCGTCAGCACCGGAGCGTTACTCAGGTCAATCACTCCTGCCGAGCCCGGAAGAATTTGAATCTGCCGCGCTTCGCCAACGGGCCGTCCGTCCCCGCCTTGTATCCGGACCTCATAAGTCCCCGGCGAAAGCCCGCCAAAATCGCCATCTGCATTGCCAAAGACGTTTTGTCCAAAGCCGTTGGAGGGTGAGACCCGTGTGATCGAGATGCCTGACTGCTGATTCGGCCTTCCCGTCTCGATTGTGGTCGCTACCTCCGGCAAACTGAAGTGCACGTGGCTGGCTGGCAATGGCTGCAGGTGGAAATCGGCTTGCCGGTCTTCAGCCCCGGTCAATCGGATGATCTCCGCCTGATCTTCTTGCTCAACCCCTGGAAACCAAAGCATGGGATAAACAACATCCAGCGACGCATCGAGCGGACTGGAAGCAGTCCCGCCCCCCCGCAATCCCAGACCCCCTATCCTCTTACCTGAGCTACGGGCGTACCAGGGCTGTGCCTGAATGCGGACGCGATAGGCCCCGGGTGCAAGCCCAGCCACCTCATACACTCCGCGGTCATCGGTCTGCGCAAAACCAACTTGGCGAGCATTTACTCTCTCCGTTCCCGCCTCCTTCTGTGTTTCGCCGCCGATCATCTCAATGGCCACCTGCGCATCCCGTACTGGCTCTCCCGCTTCATCCGTGATCACGCCAGAGATCTCCGCGTCCGGCTGCAAACGAAGCGTCACATCCAACGCAGGAGTCGCAGGCGACAGCACAATGCTTGAGAAGAAATCCTCATGCATATCGTAATTCTGTCGGCGAAAGCCTCGTGCGCTACCGGATAGACTCCACCGGCCGGCATGAGTGACGTCGATCTTGAACCGCCCATGCGCATCTGCTTGTACCTCAGTCGCATCAGGCGATTCGCTGACCGCACGTCCACCAAAGTCTGCCTCTGCGACCACCCTCATGCCTCTTCGAGGAAGCGGGCGATGCATCTCCGGTTCCACTACGACCTCTGCGTCCTGCGAACTCTCGACCTGCAGTAGACAGAAGGGAATTGGATCCCCGCTTCGGCTGTTCAACGCGACTCCACTAATTTGATAAGTCGCCGAACCCTTCCGATCAGGAGGAAGCGGACTGCCTTTCGCCAGGCAGCAGGGAAGCACCAGGAGGCCCAGCACAAGGAAACTTCGTCTCCTCATTTTGCAACCTCCGCCAAAGTCTTTAGTTCCAGGTCAACGGCGACATCGACGCCCGCGCCAACTTTTACAGATTTACTCCCCGCCAGCAATGCCTTCAAATGCTGCGGATTGCTAAAGTCTTCGCGCACTCGATGATCCACCGCAACGACGGAATACTGTCCCGGCGGTCCAGACCAGCGGAAGCTGCCATCCGTCTGCAGCGCAATCTCAAACGCAGGCGTAAGGCTTGGCCCCTCCGCGATCAGGTAGACCCATCCGCTCCGTGTTTGCGTGCCCGTGCTTCCATGCAGGCTGCCGCTGGCATTACTCAAGATGAGCCGGATCGGCGACCCCGCCGCTCCCGATGCCACAACCAGATCATCACCCAATAGATCGGTCGCCCCGCATGTCGCTGAACGGACAAACCAGGAGCTTCCGGGGCTTCCAGACAGGCGGAAGCGCCCCTGACGCACGCGAAACTCAACCGACCCATCCGCGCGAGTCATGAGTCGGGCATCAGCGGTTTCTGCGTCCCCATCGCTATCCCGGTTCTGGAGGCGCAGGTTCAGGCTTCGCACGGAAACAGTTTGTCCTGTAGAAGTCGACGACGTGGCGGATGACTCGTAGGTCACCTCGACCGGGAACAGGGCAACGGGAGTAAGCCGCATCGGAACCGTCCCCATTCCATCCCCACTGACCGTTAGCCTGACAAACCCCTCAGCCGCCGAATCACCCATCTCCCGAATGGCCTGCAGCGTATAACTCCCGGCGGGGAGATTGACCTCTAACGGAGTGTCATCGGACACGGCTTGGTATGGCAAGTTGAAAGTCAGCCCCGCCTGAGTTGTCGCCGAAAGGAGAATCCCCCGCGATCCTTCTGGAGAATCCACCTTTAGACGAACCGTGTAAGGACGTCCGGTCCGCGGTCGCAGATCAATCTGTCGTTGCTCGCCGCTGCCTAATGAGAAGTAGTCCAGCTCAGTATCGGAACTTGTCGCCGGAAACGCCACCGGCAAAACTCCCTCACCCAACTCCACACTGCGCGGCGTGTAAGTAGTGCTTACCCGGTACCGCCCAGCAGGCACCACAAATCGATAATTGCCATGCACATCTGTAATGGTGAATCCCGCGGGCACCGAATGGGTCCCGGACGTGTCCAACAAAAGTCGACGAAGTCCCATCGGGATGCGTGCAAGCGGAAGACCATCCGGTCCGGTCACCACGCCATTCACAATGGCATTTGGATATATCCGAATCTCCAAAGGCGTATCCAGATTGGGGACCTTCATCTGCGCCGGACCATCCGACAAATCCTGATTCTGGCTATACCCGGGCTTAGTGACTCCTACGTAACCTTGACTATCGGCAAACATGGGAAAGCTAAATTGACCCATAGAATCCGTCAAAACCGCCCGGGAATTCAGGTTGATCATGGCGCGCGGGACTGGCGCGCCCGTTAGCGCATTCACCACGCGTCCCGTCACCGTTCTGATTGCCGAAACTGCCATGGAGTCAGGCGCGCCCGTACCTGTGGAAGCAGGATTGCGCCCTGGCGTACCCTGAGCCGAAGCGAAGACACTCAAACACCCAGACAGAAAGCAGAGCGCCCCACAACGCTTCGCAGATGCAGCCCGAACACCCACTCAAAACCCCCACAAACAATCTCATTCTTGGCGCAAGGCCCTAGGCTGGTAAGACGGATGACCCACGGAGAAGACGCTATTCGTTGGCCAAGAGTATTGCCACCAACTAAGTCTGATAACACATATTATGTATAGCTGAAGTCGTGATGAGAGATACAGCCTAAAAATTGCTCAGCGCCACCCGTTTGATCGCCTTCCCGCTCGACAGGCAGTGGTAATGATAATCATCGTCATCCCAGCTTGAATTAGCCACACAAGCCTTCGACGAGTTGTCCGGTGTCCCCTGGGTTGTCACTATCACCGGCGCCGACACATAACCGGCAGCCCGCACAAAGTCGAAAGTTGTTGTGGCCGTCGCTGGATCGTAGACGATCTTCGCGGCATGCTCCTTTCGGTTTCGCATCAGGTCGAAAAGGTTGAACGGCGTATTGTCGTCGGCTGCAGTCCGGCGGATGCTGATCACTGCGTTGGATCCGGTCGCGGTTGGCTGAGGACCCCGTTCCAGGTTGAAGTAGTCGCCAAAGTAGCCCCCGACCGCAAACATCCATGGTGCCGAAAGAAGACCGCCGCTGGCGCGATACAACGAGCCTGATTGCCCGTTATTGACTGAGAACGGGCGGTATTTGCCGGATATCCCGGCCCCCACCAAATCTACATGGATCGCTTGTGAGCCGTAGTACCCGCTAGTCGGGCTGTTCTGCGTATGGACGATCCAAAGCCCATTTCCGCTAACCGAAGGAAAATGAGGATTCTCAACGCGGTCTCCCGGCTTCCAACTAGTTGCATTGGGCTCAAGCGTCGGATTCGCCCCAGTCGAGTTATTCATGACAATCTCGGCTCCTGGATAGAGGTGAAACCCGGAGTTTGGACCTGAGATCGCCTCTGCCTCACTCCCCGTCGGATCTGGAATCGCTAATTTGCCCAGGCCACCGGCAAGATTATTCCCGTAAATTAGGTCCGACCCTGTCAACGAACCGAACGCATAGTATGACGTCCGATAACCAGTCAATTTCAAGTTCGCGTCAAAGCTAATGTATTGGCCGCAGATTCCGCCCTGAAAGACTGCAGCAAAAGCATTTGGATTGCGCACCATTACCTGAATCAGTTGGATTCCGTGGTCTGGCGCGTCCACTGTCGTAATGGGCGCCTGTTCCGGAAACTCGCTCCCGGCAATGCACACGACGCCTCCCTTCTTGAAACTCGGCGTCCGCGTCCCAACCTCCCCCAGCCGCATCCTGAGCTCGACAGTCCTATTCACGTTTGCAGTCGTCATCGGATTGGGAATCGCGTGGTCGCTTCCCTCACGGCGAATCACCTCACCCCATGCATCGCTAAGTGGAAGCTTGACATTGACTACTGGCAGATAGCTCAACCATCGGCTGAAAGGTTGCGAAAGGCGAACGCTCTCTCCGTTCAGATTTCCCGCAAACTTCCCCTCACTGATATTTAGTAGAAACGCCCCATCCGTGGTCCAGTTATTGCCCGAAGTAAATCGAAGCTCCGGTTGCCGAATGTCGCTTCCCCCAGCCCCAATCATGCCGTGAAAGTAACCCGAGGTCTCCCCGCCATCAAGTGTCGCCATCGTAGTTCCTTCGTCTGACTGCCCATGAATGCCGCCATCCGAGTATCCCCACCCGTAAATCAGCGCACAATCCCCCACCGAGTGGCAGGCGGCGTTCGCGTTGAAATATTGGTGTATCCCCCTGGCCGCAAAAATAGCAGTTCCATCATGAACCTTCTGCGTTCTCCACCCACCATCATTCCCAAAGTTCCAGCTTGGCCCATAGGTCGACATGGTGTCATATGCCATGGTCTGACTTAGGTACATGGTATTGCTGCCTGTTTTGAAGGTCGCCGAACGGCTCTCGCATACTGAATGAGAACCTTCCCCGGCATCAAAGAGGCAATTCGCATCGGTGCCGCTGAAGCGCCGCCCCGTCTGAGAGGGGCTCGCATCTTGCCCGCGTGCGCCGATAGCCAGGAACGCCACAAGAATCCCTCCCACTCCCAGCAGCAGGCCCTTCTTCATCGTGCGTCCTCGGCTGTACCCCCGCCGACAAAGTGCACGACCTCCAGCTTGTCTCCAGAAAACAACTCCACCGTCGCCCACAAAGCCCGGCCTACGATCTCGCCATTACGCTCCACCGCCACCCGGTCAGCCTTCAGGCCCAGCAAGCCGATCGCCTCGGAAAGTGTTGCACCTTCGTCAAGCCCGTCGAACTGCTCGCTACGTCCATTCAGAATTACGATCAAGGCCATCTCCCAGACAGCCTAACAGTCTCCCGCGTTCAGTCCAAGTGGCTGGAGCTGATCGCGCCCGACACCTTGAAAACCGTGCCAACCTTCCGCTGAATCCACAGCCGCACCCGAACCCGCAGCGGCACCACAATCGCGCACTCGGCGAACACCGCCCGGCTCAGCCGCATCAGAATCTGAATCGCCTGCTGCTCGGCCTGAGGGTCGCGGTCGTCCCTCAGAAATAGCCCCGAATCCATCAGATACTCAACCGCATGCCCAAGCGTCTCGAGCGCACGACCCTGCTCCGGGGTGCTACGACGGCGGACAAAGCCTGAGCTCCTCCTTGGCTTACCAGTGCGCGACGCATTGGCCACAACGGTCTCGGGAGCTGAAGTTGAATGCGAGGGGAAAAGGTGTGGCAGAGCAAGACTGGACATAGGGATGTTCCTCTCCTTGCCCTATCGGCTCCACTACCGCAATCGTGAGCGTTTCAAACTGCTATTTGCGACCCACGCGAAGCGGCCACAGCAGATTCATCGGCCCCTTGCCGTGACCAATCGGTACGGCCGTGCGGATTGCCTCGGTGACGTACTTCTTAGCTCGTGCGGCCGCGTCCAACCCGTCCAACCCCTCCACCAACCCACACAGCAGCGCACTGGAAAAGGCGCATCCCGTCCCGTGAGTCGCCTTACTAATGATTCTCGTCGTTCGGAGCCATGTCCCCCGGCCCCCCGCAGGCAGCACCAGATCAGCCCCATCAGCATCTCCGCCCGTAACAATAATGCAAAGCCTTGAATACCGCTCCTGCAGACTAACCGCTGCCGTCAGCACCTCCTCCTCTGTCGCCGCAGGCAGCCCGCTCAGTAACGCGAGCTCGTCGCGATTCGGTGTGATCCAGTCGACCAAAGGCAGCAGGCGAGTCCTCAGCACTCTCACCCCGTCGACCTCCAGAAGTTCTCGACCAGTACTCGAGCGGATCACCGGGTCAAGCACAACCGGCAGACGTCGCGGATCCAGTTGCAGCGTTTCGACATAACCAGAGACTATATCCACGTTCGCCGGCGTCGATAACATGCCGATCTTCAAGCCGTCTGGCGGTAAATCCTGCGTCAGGAAGTGCAGCGTTTGTTCGAGCAAGGTTGCCCCGACTGGATACACAGCCTGAACGCCCACAGTCGACTGTACGGTCAGCGCGGTAATCGCCGAGATCCCGAATGCGGAGTGCGCTGCGAACACCGCCAAGTCAGCCGTGATGCCGGCACCGGACGAGGGATCAAACCCAGCGATCGTCAAAAGCGTCTTCATCGGAGCCCAAACGAGCCAGAAACGCACTCAATTAGAAAAAACTAAAAAATCTATTCACAACACTTTTAACCCGAAACAGAGCATGTTTGAATGCACAATCACACGAATCAAGGTCAAAACTGGGTTTTACATCTTCCCAAAGCAATATCACAACATACTGTGCAAAGCAAACGCCTCGCAGCCTAACCGATTCAGTTTGTTTGACTTACGGTCTCCCACCCCAGAAAATAGGGGGGTGAGTGAAATGTCCCACAATTCAAAGCCCGTCAGCGGCCGCTCCTTGAGCGAGCATGCGCGACTCCGGCTAGTAAAGAACGTCAGTATAAGAACTGTCCTTGCACTCTGTTTGTTTGGTCTAACGGCAACCACCTTGGCCGACGACCATACTAAAGCAACGCAGCTTTCAAACACCTCCGCCCTCGCCACCGGGACCAAATTGCGGCACTGGCTGCAGACTGGCCAGGCCTCCTGGTATGGACTCAAGTTTCAGGGCCACAAAACTGCCACGGGGGAGCACTTCGACATGCACTCGCTCACCTGCGCGCATCGCAGCCTTCCCCTAGGAAGCTGGATCCGTGTCACAAACCTGCGCAATCGCAAGAGCGTCTTTGTGCGCGTCAACGACCGTGGGCCTATCGACAGCAATCGCATCGTCGATCTTTCCTTTGCTGCGGCCCACGCCGTCGGACTGGATGGTATCGGCAAGGTCAAGCTTGAAGCCGTCTCTCCCAACGACCCGGAGATGACCCGAGCGCTGGTTGCCCAACTGCAGCTGCCGGCCATCCCTCTGGTTTCCAGGTAACACTTCTCTAGAGGCGGTAGACTTTTCATAAGGAGACTGCCGCCCATGGACGCCCAGGAAAAGCCATCCGAAGACCCCGCCGATTACCTGATCGTCGCTCTCGACTTCCCTTCCGCTGCTCAGGCACTGGCCTTGGTCGACAAGCTGCACGGTCGCTGCCGTTGGTTCAAGGTTGGGCTGCAACTCTATCTTGCAGAGGGAGCTTCCATCATCTCGACGTTGCGGGAACGCGGTTTTAGCGTCTTTCTAGACCTCAAACTGCATGACATCCCAAACACAGTCGCCGGCGCCGTCCGGTCGCTGGCATCATCGGGCGCTTCCCTCCTTACCATCCATGGTCTGGGTGGAGCCGCGATGCTCAGCGCAGCTCAAGAAGCGGCCCTGGGTCCAGGAGCGCCTCGCCTTCTGGCTGTTACGGTGCTGACCAGCATGGATCAGAATGAGCTCACCGGAATCGGTATTCAGGACTCTCCGGTTAATGAAGTCTTGAAGCTCGCCAGACTCGCCCATGCCGCCGGTGTCCCCGGAATGATTTGCTCACCTGAAGAAGTGGCCTTGCTTCGGGCTCAACTTGGAAACAAGCCGATACTTGTCGTCCCAGGTATCCGGCCCGTTGGTGGTAACAGCATGCCCGACGATCAGCGGCGGGTGGCGACTCCGGCCGCTGCACTCGCCGCCGGTGCCTCCATGCTGGTAGTCGGGCGACCTATCACCGAAGCAATAGATCCCCAAAAGGCTTTCAACACAATACTGGAAGAGATTGCTGGTGTTCTCACACAGGCATCACTGAAAGGTCGCTAAGGCGCAAGGCGAGGCTTTTGGCAGCTCCTCCTCCTCGAACAAACTCACCCAGAGGCAGTTTGGTCACGATGTAGCCCGCCTCCTGAAGTTTGGCTGCAGCGCCCCCCTGAGCGCCATGCATCAGGACGTGCTTCCCAAGGTTTATTACGTTGCATCCGAACTGCGTGGCTTCCTGCTCCGTCAGGCTAATGCGCTGGCTCGCTGGGTAAGCCGAATGAATTCTTGCGAGCGACTCCGTGTCGAACGCCTCCGGGTAGTAGAGGAGGTGTCCACCGCTCAGCGGAGCGAAACACGTGTCTAAATGGTAAAAGCGTGGGTCAACCAGGTGGAGCGAGATCAATTTGGTGTGCCATGCGTCCGCGACATGGCGATGGCTATACCGGCAGGTCCTGGCGCCATGTGCGGCCCATAAGACACCCATGGTCGGGTCGAACTGCGCGTCACCCTCGCCTTCAAAAGCCGTCTCGCGCGGCGTATCCCAGATGATAAATCCGTTGTCCTGCAGCCACTCGCGCAGATGTTGCTCCTCTGGCTGGCGTTCTGGGTGGGCGAAACTTGAGATGGCGGCAACTCCGTGCTTGACCAGCGCGGAATGCGCCACGAATGTCATGTCAGGTGCGCCCGGTTTGGGATGCAGCAAGCGGACATCGGCAATTTGCTTCAGCGCCGCATAGAGTCCACGCCATTGGGCGAAAGCAGCGTCCCGGCTGGGCCGATGCAGGTTTCCTGCCATCCATGGATTGATAACGTAGTCCACGTCGTACCATTCCGGCGAACACATCAAAAATGTTGGCCGGGTGAAATGCGTGGATGCCGCACCTCCGGCGATCGCCTCTGCTACTCCCTGGATCTTCTGCACGCGAGCCCTCACTTCCGCCGATGAGTTTGCCAACGCGAAGGGTCAATCGTCAATCCCCCATCGTGGATATTCAGGATGCGAGGTAACAACCTAGGTTCCCAAAGCAGAAAGGGAGAGCCGTTGGCTCTCCCTTCAAGTGAACGCTTCCCTGCGTTTAGAGCTTTTCGAAGAAATCACATGCCGAGCAGGAGATATAGACTCCGCCGGGAACGCCGCGTTCGCGGTCCTTGACGCGCTTAACAATGCGCGTCGCTTTGGAGCACTTCGGACATTCTGTGCTCTTGTTGGTATCCATGACCTTCTTGCGGTCGCCTGTTTTGGCAATCTTTGCCATTATGTGCTCTCCATGCTGCTAGTTGATTTGGCTTCGTGTGCGTGTACGGAGGTGTGAAAGCGCCACCTCCCCCTGTGCTCGCGCGCAGTTTCTGCAGATTGAAGTCCAACCAGTAGAGTATCAGTTGCAGAGCTTTCAAGCTGACTTATCCTGATATGCCGTTCTTGAACCTTCCCCAACGTCAGGATCTGGATCGTGCGTATCGAGCTGCTGTTTTCAATTCTTCGTTTGGTATTCAGAAACGCAACTGTCTATTGGGGGAGTGCGAATCGAGTTTGTCCTGCGGTCCCGGCGAGGGAGTATCTGCCGGTTTGCCAGCACCCGATTGCTCCTCCGGGAACTGTACGCGGTGGTCGGTACGGGCACTGGTGGGCATGTCGGCAGGCGTCTTCGTTTCGTTCGGAAGTTTCAGCGAAGGCGTCGAAGACTGGTTGCCGGCAACTGGCCCATCGTGCACATCTACCACTTTCACCGGAGTCGGAGAGGCATAGCCGGCCATCTCGTCTTGGTCGCGAACCTGCATAGGCTTGCCCAATGCCGCAATCTTTATCTGGCTGACACGGTCGCCGACAAACCTTACGAACTGGATTGTTTGAGGCTGATGACCGTAAATCCACTCTTCATACCGCCCTTCGGCGGAGGTCTCCCTGACCTTACTCTCCGGCTGGCCCAGTGCCGCCAGCACCATACGGTGGTTCATTCCGACCCGCACCTCATGCGAGGCAATGGCGCTCTTCAGGGGTGCCGGCAGGGTTTCTGCATAGGCCTGCTCGCCAGTCTTCACGCCAAAGTCAACCAGAGGCTCCAGTAGCGCCTTTACTTCTGGCGCCGTCAATTCAGGAATGCCGCCTTCAAATACGAGAGCGATCCTGCAACCAGTCGCGGGCTCCCCTTGCGGAGCGGCATTCGGAAGATTACCCATCCCTATCTGTATATGGCTCAGAAACCGGTGCTTGGCGTAAGGCCCACCATTCAAGTCGATAAGGATACGATCTCCCTTGAACTCAAGCCCGGTAATCGCAACGCGATCCCCCAGTGCGGCGGCCTGCCCTTTTTTGTAAATCTGTTGTTTGTACATATCCGGACCCGGGGTCATGTTTCCGTTGGCCTGGAGGCTAATGACGGTCGCTAGCGGGAGAACCCGGTGAGCGAAGCCCTGCTCTGCCTCGAGATTGCGGACCAGGTCGCGGCGGCCGCGCTCGGTTAGTGTCTCGTTGGGAAGTTCGACTCTGGTCGGTGTGAAGTCTGTCTTGATATCTGCAGTGGCAGATTTCTCACCCACAGTGAATACCTGAGAATGCACGGAGATAGGCAAGACAGCCAGGATTGCTAAAGCGAGAGGAAAGATCCATTTGTCTGCGCTGAGTTTCACGATTGCACCTCAGATTCTGCCAGACTGCGCTTCTTGGAGGGCTTTTGCAAGTCATGCTCGCAACATTCGGGATGCGGTGAAAATATTTCTGCTGCCACTGAAGTAGCACTCCCTAAGGTGTGCAGTCTCAATGCGGCGGCAGCGGTCCTCCCTCGTTGTCCAACGCGGGGGTGCCGGAGATGGAGCGGGTCTGCGAGGTCGTCGATAGAATCTGCACCAGTGGATGCGAAGCGGCGGCCTTGTCCAAGGCCACGTGAGCCGCGGGAGGAGCAATGGTGACTTCGTATCCCGCTGAGACTATTGGCGAGACTGTATACCGCCAGGCGTAATCCTTTGTGGCGCGATATAGCAATACCATGCCCACTAGGATGATCAGGGTGGTCAGTAGCGCGGCGTCTGGACCATAGGCGCCCCCGGTAAGCCAGCGCGGACCAGCGACGCGTGTGTCCGTGATCGAGTCGAGGTTACTGTGTCCCGCAATGGGCAGTCCGAAGACCACTGCGGTGACGACCCGATAAGCGAAGTGCAGACCCCAGCCAACCCACAGGCCATGAGTCCGCAGGTATGCCATTGCAAGGAGCAGACCAAAGACCGATCCACCCAGTACGGCCATAAGGAGGTGACCCGGAGGGTTGGCGGACACAAGCGTGATCCCGAAGCCAACGGAGATCAGGATCGAGGCCCACGAAGACCCGATAGCTTCCGTCAGGCGTTGAAACGGGTAACCCCGGAAGATAGCTTCTTGAGCGATCGTCACGACGAGTAGCGTAAGAACGGCCGTTGCAATGAGCCCTGACTGGTTGGTTTTGATCGCAACGGTCGAATGCAGATGCCCGGTGAGCAATATGGGCATGATAGTGAGCAGCGAAAGCGTCCATCCGATGGCGGCCCCGACACTCCACTCCGTTGGCCATCCAGCCCGGCGCGGCAGTGGAAGAACCTCAACTCGCTGCCAGCCGCGCGCCGCCACCCAATCCAAAGCCCTGAAGCCGACAACGACAAGAAAAAGCAGGAAAAGTGCTTCCAGCAGAGTCTGGAAGGCAACGAGGTTAAAGCGGACGCAGATGCCTTGTGCTGCGCGGTCAGCAATGGCGCTGGCAGCACCTGCCCACGCCATGGCGGTGATGAACAGGGCGAACTGCAGCCCGCGCGGAATCTTCCTGATGCCAGCGGTATTTGAGGATTGTGCCAACTAGTCCTTGTAGTTTATTGAGACGGGCTCAAAGAAGATTCTTATGGAGTTACGCGGGCTGCGTAGTGGTATAGAACTGCGCCATGTTGCGAAACTTTTCATAACGCTTTGCGAGAAGCTCGTCAATGGACATATTCCTGATCTCGTTGAAGTGGTGACAGAGGCGCTCGTTGACGCGGGTGAAGGCGTCGCCGGGGTCTGCTTGCGTGCCGCCGGGGGGCTCTGATATGACGTCGTCTACGCAGCCTAGTGCCTTGGTGTCTTTGGCGGTGTAGCGCAGCGAGGCGGCCGCCTGCTGCTTGCGGGTAGCGTCCTTCCACATGATCGAGGCGCAGCCTTCGGGCGAGATCACCGAGTAAATGGCGTTCTCGAGCATCAAGACGCGGTCAGCTACAGCGAGTGCGAGGGCACCGCCGGATCCGCCTTCGCCAGTGATTGTGGCAATGGTGGGGACGCGGAGTTGAGACATCTCGAACAGATTGCGTGCGATCGCTTCGCCTTGGCCGCGTTCTTCAGCGCCGATGCCGGGAAATGCCCCTGCGAGGTCGAGAAAGGTGAAGACCGGACGGCCGAACTTCTCGGCGAACTTCATGGCGCGAAGGGCTTTGCGGTAACCTTCGGGCTCCGGGCTGCCAAAACGACGCGTGACCCGTTCCTTTAGGGTGCGACCTTTGAGGTTGCCGATGACCATGACGGGGCTGCCGTGGAAGCGAGCCATTCCGCACGCCATGGCAGCGTCATCACCAAAGGCTCGGTCGCCGTGGAGTTCGTTGAAGTCGGTGAAGAGAGCTTCGATGTAGTCCATGGGGTAGGGTCGTGCGGGGTTTCGTGCGAGCTCGGTCCGGACCCAGGCCTCGGGAACGGGCGTTTGACCTGCGTGAACCTGTGTCAGCGTGCCTGCATCTTGTTCTGCCATCTACATAATTGTATCCGACGTTGTATGGAGTGTTTGAGGACGTGAAGGAGCTAGACCCCGTCCAAGGTGTTTGGTCCTAAAGTATTCAATCGATGGAGTTTAGATTCGGACCTTGGTATACCGTTAGCGATCGCCGGGGAGAGCCGGCGGCGGTTTGGATATTGGGAAACTCGAGAAGTTACTTCTACCGTGTGCGTCAAGGAGGCTGGGAAATGTCAAGTGGAGATTACTCAGATGGAGCGTAAATCTCTTTGAGATGGCAACAACGAATGAAGGTCAGGTTCACGACGAAGGCGAGGGGTGGAGGCGAGATCGGAAGCTGGTGCCGGTAAGAAGGTGGTGGAGATCCCTGGATTGCGCCACTCGCGGTGAACCTGCGAATGCGTTGTACGAATGACATTTTCTTTTTTTGTCCCGGGCATTGCTTTCGGCTATTGAATTACGCGGACTCCGCCTCGGCCTACTAATTCTTCTACCCGATCGATGAAGAGGCGGTCGGCCAGGACGGCTAGCCTGGCTGGCTCCAGGACCACGCAGAATTCACCAGGCTCTTCGAGGTCTAGAAGGAGCTTCCCCTGGCCGGGACTATCGCGAAAGAGCGTCATAAGTTTGGTCAGAAGAGCGGCATCCGGAGAGTGGAGGGGGACCTTGATTCTCAGGGCCTCGGGGAGCTTGAGTTTGATATCTTCCAACGCCTGGATGTTGGAGATGGCCAGCTTGGGAGCGGAGTCTTCTTCGCCTCGGAGGGAGCCTCGGACTACTACGGGGACGTCGATCTTCAGTTTCTCTGCAAGTTTTTCGTAGCTCTGGGGGAATGCTATAAGTTCGATCTTGCCTACCGTGTCTTCGAGGATGGCCTGGGCGTACATCTCGCCGGAACGTTTGGATTTGGCTACTTTGAGACCGGTGATGATGCCGGCGATGGAGATCTCGCTAGGATCGGGCCCGTTATTGCCGCCGCGCCGGAACACCTGAGGCTCAGGCTTCATCTCGCAGGCGGTGGCTGTGTCCATGACTTTCATGTTGCGGAGCTTCTCGCGGTACTTGTCCATAGGGTGGCCGGAGACGAAGAAACCAAGTACGTCTTTTTCGTTCTGGAGCCGGGTGTGTTCATCCCACTCGGGTACTTTAGGCAGCGACTGCGCGGTGGCGAAGCCGACGGCGGGGATGTCGCTGTCGAAGATGCCGAAGAGTCCATGCTGGCCGGACTCCTTGTCCTTCTGGGCTTTTTGGGCGTGCTCAATGGCCGTGTCCAATGCAGCCATGACGGCGGCGCGGGGCCCAAAGCAGTCCATGGCTCCGGCCTTGATGAGCGACTCGAGGACGCGCTTGTTCATCAGGCGCAGGTCAACGCGCTCGCAGAACTCCCAAAGCGACGTGAAGGGTCCCTTATTTGGTTCTGCGCGAGCGGCGAGGACGCTCTCGATGGCGTTGTGGCCGACATTCTTAATTGCGGCGAGGCCGAAGCGGATGGCCTCGATCTTTTGTGGGGGCTCGGGCGGTGGGGTGGATCCACTCATCCCGAGGGTGCCCGGCTGAATCGGGCACGGAGCGTCGATAACTGAGGGCGTGAAGCTGGCGAGCGAGATCTGGACGTCGGGTGGGACGACGGCGATGCCGATCTCTTTGCACTCGGAGATGTACTTTACGACGTTTTCGGGCTTGGAGGTTTCGCTGGTCAGGAGGGAGGCCATGAACTCGACCGGATAGTGGGTCTTGAGGTAGGCGGTATGGTAAGCGAGGAGTGCGTAGGCGGCGGAATGGGACTTGTTAAACCCGTACTCGGCAAACTTGGCCATGAGGTCGAAGATGTTGCCTGCTATGGCTTTGGGGTGTTTGTTGTCGGCTGCTCCTTCCATGAACTTGATCTTCTGCCGAGCCATTTCGGGGGCGTCCTTTTTACCCATGGCACGGCGCAGCATGTCGGCCTGACTGAGAGAGAAGCCTGCGAGCCGGTTGGATATCTGCATGACCTGTTCCTGGTAGAGCATGACGCCAAGGGTCTCGCGCAGGATGGGTTCGAGTTCGGGCAGTTCGTATTCAACGGCGCGGCGCCCCCACTTGCGCTCAATAAATTCGTCCACCATGCCGCCCTGGATTGGGCCGGGGCGGTAGAGCGCATTGAGGGCCGTCAGGTCTTCTACGGTATTGGGCTTGTAGCGGCGAAGGACGTCGCGCATGCCGCTGGATTCAAACTGGAAGACGCCGGAGGTGAGGGCTTTATGAAAGACCTGCTCGTAGGTCCTCGCGTCGTCTAGGGGGATGGTGGCGAGATCGACAACGACTCCCTTGGTCTGCTTGATGAGTTGAAGGGCGTCGTCGATGACTGTGAGGGTAGTGAGGCCGAGGAAGTCCATTTTGAGCAGACCCATCTTTTCGATGGAGCCCATGTCGTAGGACGTGACGATGGCTTCGTCTTTGGTGCGGGTGACGGGGACGAGTTCCGTGAGAGGGCTGGGGGCGATGACAACGCCGGCCGCGTGGACACCGGCGCCGCGGACGAGGCCTTCGAGGCGCAAAGCTGTGTCGATCAGTTCACGAATTTTGGGTTCAGACTCGTAGGCCTGAGTGAGCGGGCCGTTGTCGGCGAGGACCTCAGAGATGGTGACGCCGATCTTGCCCTGGATCATCTTGGCAATCCGATCGACTTCACCGTAAGGCATATCGAGGGCACGCCCTACGTCCTTGATTGCCGCTTTAGCCGCCATCGTGTTGAAGGTGATGATCTGGGCGACCTGGTCAGTTCCATACTTGCGACGGACGTATTCGATGACCTCTCCGCGGCGATTCATGCAGAAGTCAATATCGATATCTGGCATGGAGATACGTTCCGGGTTGAGAAAACGCTCGAAGAGGAGCTCATTCTGAAGGGGATCCACATCGGTGATCTCCATGCAGTAGGCCACGAGCGAGCCGGCTGCGGAACCGCGGCCCGGGCCTACGGGAATATGCTGCTCGCGGGCGTACCGGATAAAGTCCCACACGATCATGAAATAGCCGGGAAACTTCATCTGCTTGATGCAGGTAATTTCGCGGTCCAGACGTGCGTGGTAATCGGCTTCAGTCTTGCGGAGTATGCCGCGGCTGCGGAGGTGGGAGACGTTTGTGGCGAGGCGTTTTTGAAGCCCTTCGCGGCAGACCTGCTCGAAGTAGCTGTCGAGATCCATGCCCTCTGGGACTGGGAATTCGGGGAACGGGTTGTCGACTTTGCTGAGCTTCAGGTTGCAGCGCTCCGGGAATTGCATGGTGCCAGAGATGACGTGCGGGTGGTCCGGGAAGAGTCGAGCCATCTCTTCAGCGGTCTTGATGTAGAACTCTTCAGTGCCGAACTTGAAGCGTTTGGGGTCGTTCATGCTGCCGGCGGTCTGGACGCAGAGGAGGACCTCGTGGGCGCGGGCATCGGAGTCTTCGATGTAATGCGAATCGTTGGTTGCGATAAGAGGGATGTTGAGGTCCTTCTCCATGCGAAACATATAGTCAACGACGGCTTTGTCCGGACCGAGGTGGTGGTCCTGAACCTCGAGGAAGAAGTTACCTTTGCCGAACATCTCTTCAAATTTGCCGGCAGTTGATTTGGCTTTCTCGTAGTCGTCGACCATGAGGTGCTGGGACACCTCGCCCGCGAGACAACCGGAGAAGCCGATGAGGCCTTTGGTGTGGCGGGCGAGGAAGTTTTTAGAGACGCGGGGCTTGCGATAGAAGCCGTGGAGAGCAGCCTCCGAGGTGAGGCGGATCAGGTTGCGGTAGCCTTCTTCGTTTTCTGCGAGGACGAGAAGGTGGTTGTACTTGTCGCCGTCACCCTTGGCGCGATGATCTTCTGCCTGGCAGATGTAGAGTTCGCAGCCGAGGATGGGCTTGATGCCCTTCTTTTTGGCGGAGTCGAAGAAATGGACCGCACCGAAGATGTTGCCATGGTCGGTCATAGCAACGGACTTCTGGCCGATTTTGTCGACGTGGGCGACGAGTTTGTCTACGTCACAGGCGCCGTCGAGGAGGGAGTAATCGGTGTGAAGATGGAGATGGGTGAAATCTGCAGCCATACGAGTAGTTTAAGCCAGAGAGAGGCGTAGTGGGCAGTGTGCAAATATGGGTACGGAAAGTGGTGCGGTCTTCGTTGGTGCGAACGGGACGAGGAGAGGGATAGTCTTTCCGACGGAGAGCGTCGGGGGACATCGGAGACGTCATGGCGATATCGTTAAATCGGGTGCCATTGAAGATCAGGCTGCGAAAGCGCAAGGCACTATCGCAAGGGGCTTGGGGCTGGCCTGTGACGACCGCCACACTGCTAAGGTCTATGGTGCCGCGTGACCCACTGGCAGAGGGTGGGACGGTGTTCCAGGACTTGCAGCTGGAGTATCCGAACTACTTTGTCTTGCTGGGTGGGCACTTCGGCGGTCATGCGCGTTCGGGTCCCGTTTGGACTCGGAGGCGCACAGGCTACCGCATCTGCTCCCAGAGGAGTCTGACATCAGGGGCCGATATAACCCCGAATATCCAGACAAAACCGCCACATTCCCGGACGAGAATCGCGGATTTGCGATGGCTATCTGGACGCGCCAGCCCACTTCTTGAGTGCGGAAGCAGCTTGTTTGCCCTCCTGACGCATCAGGAGGGTCAAATTACGACCGGTTCAGCGCTCACGATTGCGGCATTTGGTTTTACGACGCGGGCGCCTCCGGTGAGACGGTGGCCGAGGCGGATCAGCGGTTTTTCGATAGAGTAGTAGCTCAGCGCCGCCACGGAGAAGACTGCGATCAGGTTGAGGGGCAGGTGCTGCAATCGGTCGAGCGGCCACGTAGAGTGATAGGCACGGGTCTCACGCGCATCCAGAAAAAAGAGCTGCTGCCAAAGGTAGATCGAGTAGGAGATTCGGCCGATCCATCGTAGCGGGGCGGATTCAAGCACCCGGCCGAGCCAGGTCTGGGCGTGCAGGATCGTGCTCAAGATCAGTAGCGGATAGACCACCTTGAGAAGCGGCTTGATGGCCTCTAGCGGACCGCCGATTTTGGACAGAGCAAGCGATACGACCGCCACCAATATGACACCGACCACGGGGTAGAGCCACTTGCGAAACCAGTCCACTACCCGCTCCGATCTCAGGAAGATCGCCAGCAGGGCGGGGATCAGAAGCGCATCGATGCGGAGGTCAGTGCGCTGCGGCCACCCGTTGCGGCAGATCGCCTGCCACAACGTGAAGAAGATAATCAATCCACCGAGCATCCACTTGCGATGCCTTGAGAACAGCACAAGGAGACCGGGGAGCAGGAGGTAGAAATGCTCCTCGACTGCGAGCGTCCAGAAGTGCCCTGTATACCAGTCCAGGCCGGGATTGTGCGCGAAGGCTACGTAGTAATTGGTGGACGAGGTAAGCGCGGCCAGCCACGATCCCAGAGGCATGGGAATTATATGAAACAGGCCCAGGACGCCGACGACAAGCAGGTAGGTAAACGCCGCTGGCAGGATGCGGAAGACGCGCCGCGCATAAAACGAAGGTAGCGAGATCGAACCGCGAAGCGCCTCCTCCTGCAACAGCTTGGTGCAGATGAGAAGACCGCTCAGGGCGAAGAAGAGGTCGACACCCTGGCTGCCATAGTCGTGCACCAGGCTGAAGTGAAAGCGTCCGATTTGCAAAGCCGGTGAATGGTATCCGAGCACCGCAAGGATGGCGATGGCGCGCCACCCATCGAGCGTCGGAATGTAGGAGCCCACCCCCTTCTCGCTCACGAGGCCACAACCTGAAGCGCTAGTTCGACATAAAGATTTACAGCTTCGAGGAGTTCGCGTTTCGAAATGCACTCGTCTGGCGTGTGGGCTACGTGGATGGAGCCGGGGCCGAGGAGGAAGGGTTCGCCCCAGGCGGTGAGCGAAGGGATGTCCGTGGTGAACTTGGCGATCATGGTGGGGAGTGTGCCGACGCGGCGCATGCGGACGAAGGGGAGTTCGAGCGAGAACTCGACACGGCAGCGGCCGGCGGCGGCTTTGAGGATGGCGGCTTTGGTCTCGTCTGCGGGGCCTACGAGGCGGACGAGCAGGTGGGCTTCGGCCTTGTCGGCGATAACGTTGGGAGCGCGGCCGCCGGAGATGAGGCCAACGTTGAGAGTGGATTCGCCGATCGCTTCTACGACGGGCAGGGGGAGCGCCTGGATATCGGAGAGGGCCGCGATGAGCTTGTCGATGGCGGATTCGCCCAGCTCAGGATAGGCCGAGTGGGCCATCTTGCCGTCGGCGTAGAGTTCGACCCGGAGGCAGCCTTTGGAGGCCAGGGCCAGGCGGTTATCGGTGGGTTCGCCGTTGATGAGAAAGCGGGAGCCCCGAGGGTTTTGGTTGGCTACTTTGGCGCCGGCTGAGTCGCGCTCTTCGCCTACGACGAAGAGGAGGCCGACGGCGATTCCCTGCTCGCGGAGTTGTGCGGCAGCGGCGATCTGGGCGGCGATGATGCCCTTGGCGTCGCATGTGCCACGACCGTAAAGGTAGTCAGGGTCTTCGCGAAGTTCGACGTAGGGGGGGACGGTGTCCATGTGGGTGGAGAGAACGACTTCCGGAGCGATGCCAGGCATGGAAGCGAAAAGGTTGAAGCGCTCCATCTTTTCGTTTGGGCCGCCTTCAGAGCCGGGAGTGCCGGGGGCTGGTTTCGCGACGGGCATACGCTCTACGGTCCAGCCTTCAGAGGTGAGGAACTCGTGCAGGAAGACGCCCACGTTGTACTCGTGGTAGGTCGTGGAGGGAATGGCCACTAGTTTTCGTGTCAGTTCTATAGGGTCGATCGCCATGGTTTCCCAAGCATAACCTGAGGATTGAAAGATCGTTAGACTGGGGTCTATGGCGTTTCAATCTCATCTCCGTACGATTGATGATTTGCAGGGGCCTGCGGGCAGGCTTGAGGCATTGCTGAATACCGGCGTGCTGGAGGCTCCGTTTGCTGCGCTGATCGCGCACCCGCATCCGCCATCGGGTGGCACGATGCATAACAAAGTTGTATACCACGCAATGAAGGCGTTTACGCAGTTCGGATTGCCGGTACTGCGCTTCAATTTCCGTGGGACGGGACTGTCTGAAGGAACACACGATGAAGGTAACGGTGAGGTGGACGATGTAGGGGCCGCCGTTGACTATCTGGAAAAGTTGACTGGATTACCGATTATTTTTGCAGGATTTTCTTTTGGGTCCAACGTGGGATTGCGAGCGACTTGCGGTGATGCGCGGGTGGCGGGGTTGGTTGGGCTTGGGCTGCCGGTTCAAGCAGCTGGGCGGGACTATACGTATGGATTTATACAGACATGTACGCAGCCGAAGTTGTTCATCTCCGGCGATGAGGATGAGTTTTGTCCGGGCGATGTGCTGGATGAGGTTCTAGCGTCGGCCCCGCAGCCCTGGGAGCGGTTTATTGTGGCGGGGGCGGATCATTTTTTTCAGGGTGTGCCGACTAGCTCGGAGGCGAAGCTCGGGGTGATGCAGGGATTGATTGGTGATTGGCTGGAGCGGCGGTTTGGTTTGGTCAAGGTGAGGTAGCTGCGACCTGAGGATACAGTCAGGCTTGGAGCCACCTGCCAACAGCTTCGTTGCAGAGTTGCGGGTTTTCAGCGAAGGGGAGGTGGCCTACGCCGGGGATAACCACGAGGCTCGCACCCAGCTTTTTTGCGAGGCGTTGACCGGATGTGAGCCCAACGGCGCGATCGCGATCCCCCCAGATGATCAGAGTGGGACGGCCAGCGACTTCGACAAGCCGGTTTCGGAGCAAGCTCATGTCATCGGCCCAGCGACGGACGATACCGAGGACGTGTTCTACGGACTCGCGGTTGAGGCTTCGGGTGTAGCCATCGAGTGCGCCTGCCTGAACCCGGCTTCGATCTCCGTACATGCGCCGGTGGGCGAAATCGTGCACGGCGCGAGGCATCTGGGGGATTCTGCGTGCAAGCCATCCGCCGACGCGAGTGTTGTAGAAGTGGATGAGCCCGTTACCCAGATCACAGTAGGGGTTCGCGGGGGCGAAGAGGACAAGTTTGCGCACACGCTGGGGGTGACGGGCTGCGAGCATCATGGAGATGGCACCGCCGTGCGAATGGCCGGCGATGTCGGCTGATTCAATCTGCAGAGCGTCCATGCAGCGAGCGATGCGATCAGCGGTAGCTTCCAAGCCGGCATCGAGGCCTACGACCCGCTGCGACTCCCCCATGTTTACGAGGTCAAGAGCATAGACTGTACGGAAGCGGGCGAATTCTTCAATGTTTTGATCCCAGTTATGGGCAGACCCCACCAGCCCGTGAACCATGACGAGAGCGGGTCCCCGCCCGGCGCGGCAGTAGTGGACCTTGATTCCATCAACGTCGACGGTCGACTCGGCGATTTGAACGAACTGGTCCATCTTGATAGCTCCTCAACCAATTGGAAGACGGCCGTGAGAAATCCAACGGCGGCTCATCATTAGGTTACAGGAATGTAAATATTACGCCCGGAGTTTGCACCACTTTCAGAATCTTTGTTATCCCACGTTTACGATTTGATGAATCTCTGCTTCGCTTTTTTCGAAAAGAAAGCTCATGACGTCTTCGAGGATATCCATTGCCTGATCGACCTGCGCGGTCGTAAGGATGAGCGGGGGAAGGAAGCGGAGAACATTGCCCTGCACGACGTTAAAGAGGACTCCGCGGCGCAAACCCTCCTCGGCGATCGGACGGGCGGGTACGCTCAATTCGACACCCCACATGAGCCCGGACCCGCGAACCTCCAAGACCTCTTTGAAGGCGGATGCGATCTGTTTCAGACGGGTGCTGAGGCGTTGTCCGGCGACGCGGGTGCGGGCCAGGATGTCTTCATCCTCCATTATCGAGAGGAACTCGACTCCGAGGCGGCAGGCCATGGGCGTGCCACCGAGGGTGCTGCCGTGTTTGGCTACGCCGAAGGAGTTGAAGAGCCGCTCTGTGACGAGGAGCGCGCTGAGGGGGATGCCGCCGCCGAGCGGCTTGCCAAGAATGAGGACGTCGGGGCGGACGCCTGAGCGGGTAAAGGCGAACCATTCTCCGGTGCGGCCGAGGCCGCATTGGATTTCGTCGAAGATGAGGAGCGAACCGAACTGGTTGGCGAGACGGCGCGCCTCGGCCAGGAACTCGTTGGAGCAGAAGTGGACCCCGCCCTCACCAAGTACTGGCTCGATGAGGATGGCGCAGGTGGTCTCCGAGACGGCGGCGCGGAGCGAGACGAGGTCATTGCGATCTACGAATGTGACGCCCGGGAGGCCTGGGCCAAAGTCGACGCTGTACTTATCCTGCCCGGTGACGGAGAGCGAACCGAAGGTGCGGCCGTGATAGGAGCCACGCAGAGCCACGAGGCCATGTTTCTGGACGCCACCGGTTGTGCGGCCGTGGGTGCGCGCGAGCTTGAGGGCACCTTCGACAGCCTCGCTACCACCGGTCGAGAAGAAGACGCCTGCCATGCCGGAGATGTCGCACAGGCGCTTGGCGAGGAGGCTGGGCCAAGGATTTGAATATTGAGGAGAGAGATGGACTATCTCCCCCGCCTGGTCTACCATCGACGAAATCATTCGGGGATGTGCATGCCCAAGGGCATTGACGCCTAGTCCGCCCATCAAATCCAGATAGCGTCTTCCGTCCACATCCATGAGCGTGCACCCTTCGCCGCGAACCATGACGATGGGATAGCGTGAGTAAGCCGGAATCAAATATTGATCGTCGCGCTTCAGGATCTCTTTGGAAATTGGGTGGACGTCAAAATATTCCATAGGTTTAGTTCATATCACCGGAATAAATCGGTCAAGCGAGTTGAACCAAACCTGATGTATCTGAGGTTGCCGAATGAGGGACATCATGTCCAGAAATTCGAAATGACAGATCAGTCTATGATTAATGGTAGAACCCTTGGTTGGACGATGTAACTTTCTAGTATCCGGGCATTAAGAGTTTGGCCAGTAAAGTGCAGCTACGCGGTGTGCAAACAGTGAAAAATGCCTTTCAAACGCGAATTCTCGCAATAGTGCTGGCCGCCGCTACTCTTGCGGCCTGCGTCTTTGCGGGGCTGAATGTCGCGTCCGAATCGAGCTACAGCGTTCCGACGGATGGCATCTGGTGGACTGAAGTTGATGGCGGCTTGTGCGCGCAACAGGTACCAGCAGACTCTCCGGGCCAGCGAGCGGGCGTTCGAAAAGGTGATGTTCTGCAATCCGTGAACGAGCGGCACGTGCCTCGTGTGGGATCGTTTGAGCGGGAGATCTTTCGGCTTGGGGCTTTCGGGGATGCTACCTACACGATTGCGCGCCCTGCGAAGGCTTGCACGATGTCTGCCGCAGCAACACATATCGACGTCAAGGTGATTCTGGAGCCAGTGGACCGGTCTATCAACTTTGGGCTTCGGCTGATTGCGGCCGTCTACCTGATGATTGGGCTCTACGTGCTGTTTCGACGCTGGACGGCACCGAAGTCGACCCACTTTTATGTGTTCTGTCTCGTCTCTTTCGTGTTGTACGCGTTCAAGTACACGGGTGAACTGGATGTGTTCGACCAGATGATTTACTGGGCGAATATCATCGCGACGTTTCTGCAACCGGCGCTGTTTCTGCATTTCGCGATTACGTTTTCTGATTCCCTGCCGGACCCGACTCGTCGTGCCCGGCGAACACTGATTGCGACGGTCCTTTACCTGCCGGGGCTGTACCTGCTTGGTTTGCAGATTGCGGCAATCGTGCGGTGGTCCGCGACTGAGGCGTTGAAGCACAGGCTGGATAAGATCGCATACGGATATATGGCGATTTATTACGTCTGGGCGGCGGCGATCTTTTTTGTACGGGCGCGCCGGGCTGAGTCGCCATTGCAGCGCCAGCAGCTGAAATGGCTGACGCGCGGGACGTTCGTTGCGGTGATTCCCTTCACGTTGCTTTACGTTGTGCCGTTTTTGGCGGACCGGCCGGTGCCGGCAGGATTTGCGAACCTGGTCAGGTTGTCGCTCGTATTTCTGCCGCTGACATTCTCCTGGGCGATTGTGCGGTATCGCCTGATGGACGTGGACCTGATCTTCAAGCGGGGCGTCACCTATACCCTGGCAACGGCGTCGCTGGTGGGGATTTACTTCGCAGTGGTGGCCGTGACGGCGCACATGGTGCAGACGCGGCTACCAAATTTCAAGGTTTGGGGCTTGTTGGCTGCGATTGTTGCGACGGGTCTGATCTTCGAACCGTTGAAGCGAGCGATTCAGGCGAGGGTGGATCGAATCTTCGATCAGAGGCGGTTTGATTATCGCCAGACGCTGGTTGATTTTGGGCGGTCGCTTAACTCGCAGACTAATCTGGGGGCTTTGCTGGATTCGATCGTTGAGCGACTGCCGCAAACGTTGTTGGTAACGCGGATTGCAGTCTTTCTGGCTTCGGAACAGGACTCCGAACTGCGACCGGTGCAGCCTGCGTCGTTCAAGCTTTCGGCGTCCCACGGATTGACCAATGTGGTCGCTGGCGCTGCTGAGGGACTCGATGTTCGGTTTCTGGATTTTGACTCTCCAGAGGCAAATCCGCATGTATTTTTGGAGAATCCGCAGCAGGCGCTAAGGTTGACGGATTCCCAGCGGGACACGGCTTCCCTGTTGGATTTGAATTACTACCTGCCGTGCCGGGTGGCGAACAGGACGGGACCCGGAACGCGCACTGTTGCGATCATCGGATTGGGTCGGACGAACGATGGGAATTTTCTTTCGTCTGAAGATATGGAGGTATTGGAGTCGCTGGCCGGGTATATCGGGATTGCAATTCAGAATGCGCAGCTTTATCGCAGGCTGGAGTTGAAGATCAATGAGTTCGAGCGGTTGAAGGACTTCAACCAGAATATTGTAGAGTCGATCAACATTGGCATCTTTGCAGTGGATCTGGATGACCGGATTGAAAGCTGGAATGCGCAGATGGAGGTCATGTTTGCGCGGCCGAGGTCTGAGGCTGTTCGGTATTTACTCTCGGATATTCTGCCGGATGATTTCATGGCGCGGTTCGACAGTGTGCGCGAAGAACAAGGGACACACACGCTGTACAAGTTCCGGCTGGCGCTGCCGACAGGTGAGACCCGGATTGCGAACATCGCGATTGCACCACTGTTGACGAGGACGTTTGAGGTGGTTGGACGGATCATCCTGGTGGATGACATTACGGATCAGATCCAGATGGAAGCGCAGCTTACACAGTCGGAGAAGCTTTCCTCAATTGGGCTGCTGGCCGCGGGCGTTGCGCATGAGGTCAATACGCCGCTGGCGGTGATCTCGAGCTATACACAGATGCTTTCAAAGCAGCTTCGCGACGATACGCGGCTGCTGCCGGTGCTCGAGAAAATTACGCAGCAGACGTTCCGGGCTTCCGAGATTGTGAATGGGCTGCTGAATTTTTCGCGGACGTCTGGTGCGGAGTTTGTGCGGATTGACCTGAATCAGTTGCTGCATGACTCAGCGATTCTGCTGGACCATCAGTTTAAAACGGCACGGATTCGCGTGGAGCATGACCTTGCGCCTTCGCTTAGCCTGGTGCAGGGCAACCAGGGCAAGTTGCAGCAGGTGATCCTGAACCTGATGCTGAACGCGAAGGATGCCATGCATGGCTTGAGCAATGGCCTGCTGCGCGTGCGGACGTTCAATGCAGCCAACATGGTGGTGGTGGAGCTTGAGGATTGCGGTACCGGGATTGAGACGGAGCATCTCCACCGCATCTTTGATCCGTTCTTCACGACCAAGACGAACCCGCAAGCCGGTCAACATAAAGGCACTGGTCTTGGGCTCGCAATAACTTACGGCATCTTGCAGGAGCACGGTGGCAAGATCAAGGTGACGTCCGCGCCTGGCGAAGGAACGACTTTCAGGCTTGAGATTCCTGCGTCGGTTACAGCAGGATTGCCCGCAGCACTGGCAGGGAGCACGACCCATGCCTGAAATCAACACGGATGACTCGATGAGCCTATCTCTAGCAATGTTGTCTCCGGGAATCTGCCTATGTCCGTAGCGCTCGCCTCAGCACCTACCTTTGTTGCAAAGAACATTGCTCGTCCACGGCTTTTGATCATTGATGACGAGCCCAGCATACGTGAGTCGCTTGAGACACTGTTGACCCTTGAGGGCTTTGATGTAACGCTGGCGCCGGATGGCGCCGAAGGACTTGAAGTTCTGTCGCACGAAACATTCGACCTGCTGCTGCTGGACCTGGCGCTGCCGGGAGAGTCGGGGATCGACTTGCTACCGCGCATTACAAGCATGCATCCTGAGTTGCCGGTCATCATGATAACGGCGTTTGGGACAGTGGGAAATGTAGTCGATGCGATTCGCGCGGGCGCTGAGAACTTCGTTCAGAAGCCGTGGGACAACGAGAAGTTGCTGGCGGATATTCGCAGCGCCATCGCACGGCACAAGGCTGAGGCGGAGGTTATTCAGCTTAAACGGGTGCTGAAGCAGCGTTACAACTTCGAGAACATTATTGGCAAGTCAGATCCAATGCTGAGGCTGTTTGATACGGTTGCGCAGGTGGCGCCCAGCCGCTCGACGGTGCTGATTCAGGGGGAGTCGGGGACGGGTAAGGAACTGATCGCGAAGGCGATTCACCAGAATTCGCCGCGGAGAGACAAGCCGTTTATTCCGGTGAATACGGGGGCGGTGCCCTCGGATTTATTGGAGTCAACGTTGTTTGGGCACGTAAAAGGGGCATTCACCTCGGCAGTCAATGCGAAAAAGGGTTTGTTTGAAGTTGCAAACGGCGGAACGTTATTCCTGGATGAAATCGGGACGATGTCAATGGACATGCAGGCGAAGATTCTGCGTGTGCTTCAGGACAAGCGATTCATGCATCTGGGCGGTACGTCCGAGATTCAGGTGGATGTGCGGATCGTAGCGGCTACCAACGTGAATCTGCAGCAGGCGGTTCGTGATGGGCGATTCCGCGAGGACTTGTTTTACCGTTTGAATGTGATTTGCCTGGAACTTCCGCCGCTTCGGCAGCGCCGCGAAGATGTGCCTTTGCTGGCGCAGCATTTTCTGAACTTTTATGCGGCGGAGAACGGGACGGAGCCGCCTTCGCTGACGCCCGAGGCACTGCGAATTCTAGTGGATTACGAGTGGCCGGGGAATGTGCGTGAGCTTGAAAATGCGATGGAGCGTGGTGTGGTGCTTTCAACGACGCGGACGATCACGCCGGAGTTGCTGCCGTCGCAGCTGACGGGCAGCACCTATTCGGCTGCGTTGCTGGCCCATAGGC